>CAZNZW010000057.1:0-19346 GCA_964577615.1 uncultured Desulfobacterales bacterium
GCGGGCCTCTTCGTGATCCGTCTGATTCGGCCGCGCCTGTTTTATTCTTCGGTGGTCTATTCCCTGGTCAGCCGGCTCATCGCGTATCTTTTTCGAAAAGCAAAACACCGGATCACGGCCTCCGTTTCCGGTGCCGGGCGGGAAGGGACGTCAGCTGTTTTGGGGCTGATCCGGGGTAAAAGACAGATTTACGGGTCCCTTTTTTTCTGGCCGGTCTTTATTCTGGTACAGATCTTTGCCATTGGGTTTAACCTGGGGATCCTGGGGGCCACCCTTTTGCGGGTTCTGGGTACGGACATGGCGTTTGGCTGGCAGTCGACGCTGCAGGTCAGTGCGGCCGCTGTGCATGTCATCGTCAAATGGATGGCCCTGCCCTGGTCCTGGCTGGTACCGCCGGGAATCGCCTTTCCGACCCTGTCCCAGATTGAGGGCAGCCGTCTGATCCTGAAAGACGGCATCTACCATCTGCTCACGCATGATCTGGTGGCCTGGTGGCCGTTTCTCTGTTTTGCCGTTCTTGTTTACGGATTGCTGCCACGAATCCTGCTGGCCCTTTTTGGCTGGGCAGTCCAGCGCCGGTTACTGGGCAAGGTTGATTTTGCCCAGGCGGTCTGCGATCAGCTGATCGACCGGATGACGACGCCGCGGGTGGCCTTTGACAGGCGCGCCCGGCGGCCGGCGGATGCGGTGTCTGGCGCATCTCTTCCGATGGGGGAAAACGGGCCGTTAGCATCGGCGCCGGCGCATGCGGTGGCCGGAAAAAAGATGATTGCGCTGGTTCCGGATGATATTTTTGAACACTGTCCGGATGCCGCCCTGTCGGCGGCGGTTACCCGATCCCTGGGCGGAAAGGTGGTGGCCCGTATCCGGGCGGCACACCCCGAAGAGGACGATGCCGACGTTCTGGACCGCCTGACTGCGGCCCGGTCGGAGACCGATGCGACCCATTTTCTCCTCCTCCAGGAAGCCTGGCAGCCGCCCATCATAGAAGATGTTGCCTTTATCAAGAGCCTTCGGCATCATCTGGGGCCACACGTGCCGATCATCGTGGGGCTTGTCGGCCGGCCGGGGGGAGATACTGTTTTCACGCCGGTTTCCCCCACCAACTGGAATACCTGGCGGGGGCGGCTGGCGGCCCTGGGAGATCCCTGCCTGCGACTGGAGCGACTGATTGATGAAGGCGGCTTTGATGAAAACAGATAGCCGGATACCGACATTTGCGATTGTCGGACATCCCAACGAGGGAAAATCGTCGGTGGTGGCCACCCTGGCGGAGAATGACCGGGTGCGCATCAGCCCGGTTCCGGGGGAGACGCTGGTATGCGAGCCTTTTCCCGTGATTATCGATGGACGGGAAGTCATCCGGTTTGTTGATACGCCCGGATTCCAGAATCCCCGGGCGACTTTTCGATGGATGAACGCTCATGCCAGTTATAACGACCGGATTGTCCAGGCCTTTATCGACATCCACGCGGACAACCCGGATATGGCCCAGGACTGCGAACTGCTCACGCCCATTGCCCGGGGGGCGGGCGTCATCTATGTGGTGGACGGGTCGCGTCCCCTGCGCCGTGTTGATCAGGCCGAAATGGAAATCCTCCGGTTGACCGGTGCGCCCCGGATGGCCATCATCAACTGCAAGGAAGACGAAACCGAATATCTGTCCGAGTGGAAAACCGCTTTCCGGCGGCATTTTAACTCGATCCGCGTGTTTAACGCCCACCAGGCGACCTATGCCGAACGCATTTCTCTGCTGGAAAGTTTAAAGGGCATCGACCAGGACTGGATTGCGCCCCTGGCCACCGTTATCGCGGCCTTTAAAAAAGACTGGGCGCACCGCAAGGCGCTGACCGCCGAGATTATCCTGACAATGCTGACCGACAGCGTTGAATTTTCCATTACCCGCAACCACACGGAAAAAACCGACGAAGATGCGCTGAAAAAAAAATTGTTTGATCGCTATACGCGGGCGGTGGGAAAGATTGAAACGGCCGCCCACCAGCGGATACGGCAGCTGTACAAGCATAATATCTTCAACTACGACCTGCCGCCGCAGTCGATTGTCCGTGAAGACCTGTTCAATGAGAAAACCTGGCAGGTCCTCGGCCTGACACGCAAACAGCTGACAACTCTGGCCGGCATCACCGGCGGTACCATCGGTGCCGTCATCGATATTGCTGCGCATGGCCTGACATTTGGCCTTTTCACCCTCATCGGCGGGGCCGCCGGCGCCGGATGGGCGGCTTTCGGCGGCGGGCGCCACCTGGCCGAAACCAAAGTGGCCGGGATGAATATCGGCGGCCACCAGATCCGGGTGGGCCCCAATGAAAATATTCAGTTTCTGTACATTCTCATTGACCGGGCCTTGATCTTTTATGCCCATATCATCAACTGGGCGCACAGTCGCCAGGATTTTCCTGCCGCCGGTCCCGGGGGCCCGCTGCCTGAAAAATCCGGATATACTTCCGGATGGCATCTCTCGGAACAGCGCAGGTGCATGGCTTTTCTGCAGGCTGTCCGCAACGGCGATGCCGTCAAAAAGGAAAAGGCCGCACGGGAGCTGCGAACCCTGATCCGCAAAGCACTGGAGAATATTTATGATGATAAAAATGAGGATTCTGTAAGGATCTGACCCCCTCGTTCGACTTATTGCTACTCTGCAGACGTGATTCATCCTCTTATTGCCAGATATGCGGGCCAGCGGCCATGGTTTTATCCGGTGGATTCGATTCTGACTGTATCGGATAAAGAAGCCTGTCCGATGATATTCCGGTGCAATGCCTTTCAAAGGGGGAAGCGCGCGTAAAACGGTGATCCTGGCCGGGCGCGATGCGAAAATCAACCACACACACGGGGAGGGGGACAATGAAACGACTGGCGGCAATTGGCCTGGTGGCGATAATGCTGGTTTTTGGTTTGACTATGACTGGGGCAGGTGGAGACATGCCGGCAACGGACGGGAGCGCGCTCTGGACGTATATCACCCGGACTGATCCCTATCAAAAATGGGAAACATGGCCGGGTTATCCGGGAATATATCCCGGCAAAAGCCCCCATGGCAAATATTTGAAACTGTTTGCCAATCCGCTGGCACAAAAGGCACTTAAGGCCGGTAAACCGATGCCTCCGGGGGCGATTATAGTCAAGGAAAACTATGGTAAAGACAAGAAAACATTAATGGTGGTCACCCCCATGTACAGGGTGAAAGGCTACAATCCCGAAGGGGGCGACTGGTTCTGGGGAAAATATAGCCCCAACGGCAAGGTGATGGCCAGTGGCAAGCCGAAAGGATGCATCAAGTGCCACGGCGTCAAAAAAGGCAGAGACTGGCTGTTTACCCAGCCGAAATAAAAATCTTTCCACCGCCGGGCAGGGGAAGCCGTCTGCGCTTTTCCTGCCCGGCTGAACCAAAGAGGCTGGCGATATGTTCGATTTTATATACAGCGGTCTAAACAAAATTGGCTATACACATCCGCTGCATCCCATCATTACGCATTTAACCATTGGTCTCGTTATTGGGTCGTTTGTATTCCTGCTGCTTGGCTATGTGACCCGGCAGGAATCGTTTTTTACTACCGCCCGGCATGCTGTCGGTCTTGCCCTGGCAACGGTGCCAGTGACAATATTTCTGGGATATACAGACTGGCAGCATTTCTACAGGGGCGCCTGGCTGTTTACTTTTCAGATGAAGTTCTTTTTTGCCGGTCTGCTGGCTGTTTTTCTCATCGTCTCCCTTGTACTGGCGTTTATTAACCGTCAGGGCAGTGGTATTCAGATTATTGCGCAGGTGATCTGCCTGCTGGCTGTTACCGGGCTTGGTTATTTTGGCGGAAACCTGGTCTATGGCACGGGCGATACACCGAAAACGGTTTCGGACAATGTGCAGGAAGAATCAGCGCCGTCCGGACAGATGATCTTTGCGGACAATTGCGCGGCCTGCCATTATACTGACCGGACGGACGAAAAGGCCGGGCCTGGATTAAAAGGGTTGTTCCAGATGAAGACGCTTCCGGTCAGCGGCTGGCCGGTCAATGAGGATACTGTCCGCAAACAGTTGCTGACGCCCTACAGGGATATGCCCGATTCCACGGACCTTTCGGAAAATGAGATAGCGGCGGTGATTACATATTTAAAATCGCTTTAACATCCGGTCAGTTGCCGGGATGCGCGATGAGGCGGGCATCCAGGCGGGTAAACCGCTGCCGGGTTTTATCGTTATGGATGGCCATGGCCAGGGCTTTTTTCGACCCGACCACCACCACGAGCTGCTTGCCCCGGGTGATGGCCGTATAGATCAGATTGCGCTGCAGCAAAATATAGTGCGCGGTCAGTATGGGAATAATGACCGCCGGATATTCAGAGCCCTGGGATTTGTGGATCGAGATAGCATAAGCCAGACTGACCTCGTCCATCTCGGAAAAATCATAGGTCACGGGGCGGTCGTCGAAGGTGATGACGATCTGTCTGGCCGCCGGATCAATGCGGTGGATCCGTCCCATATCTCCATTGAAAACTTCCTTGTCGTAGTTGTTTTTTATCTGCATGACTTTATCGGTGACCCGCAGGCGATGGTCACCGTGCAACACTCCTTCTGCGTGGGGATTGAGTGCCGCCTGGAGGTGGCGGTTCAGCTGAGTGGCGCCTGCGGGGCCCCGATGCATCGGACTCAGAACCTGGATATCTTTTACCGGATCAAATCCGAAGATCCGGGGAAGATGGTCGACCACCAGTTTGACAATAAAGTCACGGGCGGTTGCCGGGTCATTCCGCTGGCGAAAATAAAAATCAGTCCGGCCGGCGATCGGTGAGAGGTCCGGCATCCGGCCCTGGTTAATCCGGTGGGCATTGATAATTATGCGGCTGGCTGCCGCCTGCCGGAAAATTTCCACCAGAGACACGACGGTGAATCTCCGGGAGGAGATGATATCGGCCAATACGTTGCCCGCACCCACAGACGGCAGCTGGTGAACATCTCCCACCAGGATGAGCGTGGTGTCCAGAGCCACGGCCTTGAGGAGGTGATACATCAGCACCGTATCGATCATCGACGCTTCATCGACGATGAGATACTGGCAGTCCAGCGGGCGCTCCTCGTTGCGCTGGAATCCGCCCCGCTGAAAACTGAACTCGAGGAGGCGGTGGATGGTACGCGCCGCGTGGCCGGTGGTTTCGTGCATCCTTTTGGCGGCCCGCCCCGTGGGCGCGGCGAGAAGTGTTTTGACTCCCATCCGGGTACAGAGCCGGAAAATGGTGTCGATGATCGTGGTTTTACCGGTGCCCGGGCCCCCGGTGATAACGAGGACTTTACGGGTCAGGGCCTGTTTTACGGCGGCTCGCTGACGAGGGGCCAGGGTGATGGCCGTGTGCTGCCGGGCATCGGCCAGCAGTACCGGTATATCGGGCAGGTGCGGAGCATCCTGCGGTACCCGGTCCAGTGCCAGCAGTTTGTCGGCAATGAAGGTCTCACACCGGTAGAAATGGGATAGATAGACGGCGCGGTGTGGTTCGGGTTTATCGGAAGTCCCGGCGTCAATTGTTTCAACGACAGCTTTTTTTTCCGTGCAGACGTGGGCGATGGCTGTCTCAACAATTGCCGGTGCGACGCCAAGCAGGTCCTGGCAGGTCGAGACCAGGTGCGAATACGGATAATAGACATGCCCTTTTTCCGAAAACCGGTTCAGCGCATAAATAACCGCCGCCCGCGCACGGAAAACGGAATCCGGATCAAAGCCCAGTTTGCGGGCGATCCGGTCGGCCGTCGTAAAACCGATGCCGGCGATGTCCTCGGCGAGGCAGTAGGGATTTTCCCGGACAACCCGGATGGCATCCGGACCGTACTGCCTGAAGATCCGGGCCGCATATCCGGCGCTGATATCCTGGGACTGCAGAAAGATCATGATATCCCGGCTGTCATCCTGCGCCTTCCACCCGGATGTAATCATCTCAATCCGTTTTTCCCCGATTCCGGCGACTTCTGCCAGGCGCCTAGGATGGCGGGCGATGACGTCAAGGGATTTGTTGCCGAACCGTTCAATGATGCGCTTGGCCATCTCCGGCCCGATACCTTTGATCATGCCCGAACCCAGATATTTTTCGATCCCGTAAAGAGTAGTGGGCGCAGCCGTTGTGCAGTGGTGGATCTTGAATTGCCTGCCGAACTGCGGGTGGCGTACCCATTCTCCCGTCATTTTGAGGTGCTCACCGACGGTGGGATTGATCAGATTGCCGATCACGGTCACCCGGTCGCTTTTTCCTTCTACCTTGACGATGGCAACGGTATATCCGTTTTCAGCATTGGTGTAGGTGACCCGCTGTAGGGAGCCGGAGAGGGTAATGGCGGCAGACGATAAAGTTGATGGGGGCGGCATGGGGCGGATTATGCTCTCCTGCCCGAATTGACCAGTTTTGACCGGTAGGGCAAACGTACAATGACGGTCAATTCGGGTATTGTGAGGAAAGCCGCTCAGTCCTGCTGCAATTCCGGCAAGTTTGCATAATTGTCCAGGGCTTCCGGATTGCTGAGAGCATCTTTGTTGAGGACCGGCTTTCCTTCGATGATTTTTTTGACGGCCAGTTCTACTTTTTTCATGTTCAGAGTGTACGGAATCGCAGGGACGGCAATAATCTTCTGCGGTACGTGGCGGGGAGAAGCATTGGTGCGGATAGTGGCCTTGATCCGGGCCTTGAGCGCGTCCGTCAGTGCTTCTCCGGCCACCATTTTGATAAACAGGATCACACGGACATCATTCTTCCAGTTTTGTCCAATGACCAGACTGTCCTCGATCTCGGGTATCAACTCCATCTGGCGATATATTTCCGCGGTCCCGATCCGGACACCGCCCGGATTAAGCGTGGCATCGGAGCGGCCGTAGATGACGACGCCGCCATGGTCGTTGATTTCAATGTAGTCCCCATGTCGCCAGATGCCCGGGTAAACATCGAAATAGGCCTGATGATATCTTTTCCCGTCCGCATCATCCCAGAAGTAGATCGGCATGGAGGGAAACGGCGCCGTGCAGACCAGCTCGCCCTGCTGATTAATCACCGGGTGCCCTGTTTCATCAAAGGCTTCTACCTTCATGGCCAGGCCCCGGCATTGCAGCTCACCCGCGTAAACCGGCAACATTGGATTGCCCAGGGCAAAGCAGCCGTTGAGGTCAGACCCGCCGGCAATTGACGACAGCTGCAGATCTTTTTTGACCGTGTTGTAAATATATTGAAATCCTTCCACGGACAGGGGCGAGCCGGTGGATAAAACGGCCCGTAGGGCAGACAGATCAAATACTTCACCCGGCCGGACATCGGCATTCTTTAGCGCTTCGATATACCCGGCGCTGGTGCCGAAAACGGTAATGCGTTCATCCTGGGCCATTTTCCAGAGAGCTTCCGGGCCCGGGTGGAAAGGGTTGCCATCAAACAGGACCACGGTGGCGCCGATGGAAAGCGAACTGACCAGCCAGTTCCACATCATCCATCCGCAGGTGGTAAAGTAGAAAATCGTATCCGACCGGGTCAAGTTAGTGTGCAGCATCAGCTCTTTGATATGGTGAATCAGAATGCCGCCCGCGCTTTGAACCATGCACTTGGGCAATCCCGTGGTTCCCGATGAATACATGATGTAAAGGGGATGATCGAAAGGCAGCTGTTCAAACCGGATGTCGAGCTGATCTTCTGTTGCCCTGAAATCCCGGTAATGAACGGCATGGGCCACCGGTCCGATATCCGGACTGTCGCTGGTGTAGGGGATGACGATCACTTTTTCGATGGACGGCAGTTTTTGGAGAATATCGGCGATACGGCCCAGGGAATCGATTTTTTTGCCTTTAAAGAAATAACCGTCGGCAGTGAAAAGGATCTTTGGTTTGATCTGCCCGAACCGGTCCAGAACGCCTTTGATACCGAAGTCGGGCGAACATGATGACCAGACCGCACCGATACTGGTGGCGGCCAGCATGGCAAAAACAGTCTGGGGCATATTGGGGGTAAAACCAACCACGCGGTCTCCGGCCGTTACGCCTGCTTCTCTCAGGGATTTGGCCAGGCGGGCGACTTCATCGTAAAGCTCTGCATAGGTGACTTTCTGTGATACCTGCCCTTCACCGTTAAAAATCAGAGCGACCTGGTCGTCGCGATATTTCAGCAGGTTTTCGGCGAAGTTGAGCCGGGCACCGCTAAACCACTTTGCGCCGGGCATTTTGGCTGGA
Source organism: uncultured Desulfobacterales bacterium (assembly GCA_964577615.1). Classification (GTDB taxonomy): domain Bacteria; phylum Desulfobacterota; class Desulfobacteria; order Desulfobacterales; family QNYZ01; genus QNYZ01. The sequence goes on from CAZNZW010000057.1 coordinate 8,205, forward strand.
TCATCGACCACGTCAGTATATGGCTGGCTGGCGCGGATGTCGGCAAATTCCCACATGGCCGCCCAGAAGTCGGCAATATGATCCACCGACCATTGGTACAGCAGGTCGTATGCGTCAAAACGGGTCCGGTGCTTTTCGTTGATAAACTGCAAAAACCGGAACATGTTGGTTTTGTTTATCTGTGACTGTGTCGGTTCCCATAACTTTTCGGCCATCGGTGTCTCCTTCTTGGATAAGCGTTTCTTTCCATGGCAATGCAAATCAGCGGCGGCCAGCCGGTTTCCGCGGTTTTCCGGCCGACAGACCGCTAATGTTTGAAGCTTCGCTGGCCGGTATAGACCATGGTCGCGCCAGCTTCATTGCAGGCTTCAATGGACTGGTAGTCGTTTGTTGATCCCCCGGGCTGAATGACCGACGTCACCCCTTCTTTCAGCCCCACATCGATTCCATCCCGGAAAGGGAAGAAGGCATCACTGACCATGGTGGCGCCGGTCAGGCCGCCGTTCTCCCGGCGGACACGCGCATCGATTTCCGCTTTTTGATCGGGATCCGACAGGTCGTTGTAGGCAACACCCATGGCGTCGAAGCAATAGCGGTCGGCCTGTTTGCGGTATGCCTTGTCCCGGGCAATTTCGGCCACACCGACGCGGTCCTGCTCTCCGGTACCGATACCTACTGTTGTCTGGTTTTTAACATAGATAACAGAATTGGACGTAATGCCTGCTTCCACCAGCCAGCCGAAGAGCATGTCTTCGGTCTGGGCAGCGGTCGGTTCTTTTTTGATGCGGTAGGTTTTCCCTTTGTATTCACATTCGGCCAGGGTCAGGTCGGCCGCTGACCGGCTGTTGGGCACAAAGGACCACTGGGCGATCAAGCCGCCGTCAATCAGGTTTTTAAAATCCACGTAGCGCTGCCCTACAAAGGTTTCCAGCCGTGCGATGTTTTCGATCCGAATGACCCGCAGATTTTTTCTTCTCCCCAGAATATCAAGCGTCCCCTCTTCAAAATCCGGCGCCACAACAACTTCGGCATATTGATCTGAAATCGCTTCGGCCGTTGTTTTGTCTACTGCCCGGTTGACGGCAATACAGCCGCCGAAAGCGGCAACCCGGTCGGCCATGTAGGCCCGGTGATAGGCATCGGCCAGAGCATCGGCCCGGGCGACACCGCAGGGGTTATTGTGCTTGACAATAACCACTGTCGGCCGATTTTTAAAATAGCGGAGAATATTTAAAGCGTTGTCTGCATCGGTCAGGTTGGTTTTTCCGGGGTGCTTGCCGGATTGGAGCAGTTCGATATCCGACGCCAGATATTGTCCGGGCTGGATCATTTTTGTTTCGCCCAGCAGGAGGTTGCCGTTGATCAGCTTATACAGCGCCGCCTCCTGGCCGGGATTTTCGCCATAGCGCAGACCTTTTGAAACGCCGTCGATATCCCACAGCACTTTTTCGTAAAACAGCGTCTGCCGGGTTTTCTCATCGACAAAACTGATTTCCATCCGGGGCGGAAAATGGTCCGCGACAATTGTTTTATACATTTTTTTAAGATCTTCAGCCATTTCGGGGCTCCTTCAATAGATGGGCGATGGATGAACATCGCGGTGAAAGCCTGACTTTTTTAATAACACGCCCGGACATCTTCAAAACGGCAATCGGCCAGGTAGCCGGCAATGGCTGTGTCGTAAGTGGCCGTATGGGCAAATGCCTTGCGGGCGAGCTCAAAACGAAGGGCCAGAGACGTGTCGCCGTTTTGCCTGTCCAGTTCGGAAAGAATTGCCGGGTAGTCGCCGGGCTCCACAACCGCCGCGACCCGCAGAAAATTTTTGGCCGCGGCCCGGATCATACACGGGCCGCCAATGTCGATGTTGCCCCGGGCCTGTTCAGGGGTCACGCCCTCGCGGGCAATGGTTGCCTTGAACGGATACAGGTTGACGATAACCATGTCGATGGGCACGGCGCCGGTCCGTTTAAGATCCTGGGCGTGGGCGTCATTATACGTCTCGGTCAGAAGACCCAGATAAATTTTAAAGTCGAGCGTTTTGACCAGGCCACCCTGGGTTTCCGGCTGGCCGGTATAATCGGCCACCCGGGTCAGGTGATCCGCTGCCTGTGTCTGGAGAATATCCGCAATCCGGGTAAACGTCCCTCCGGTGGAAAAAATCCGGACATCCGGCACCCGCTGAACCAGTTCCGGGATAAAGGATTCCAGACCTGATTTATCCGATACACTGATCAAAACATGCTTGACGGCGACCCGGTCGTCTGCCTTGCCGACTACGTTGATTCCCATGTTAGTTCATCCTCCTATTGGTTCGCGGCTTTGCCGGTCAGCTGGTGGATATCGATTTTGATGACGGTCACCTGATTGACATCCGCATCTGAAAACGTAAACGTTTTTCCAGCATAATGCGTCATGATGATGTTGAGCGCAGCTTTTTTGGCATCCGGTTCAGTAACGAACCGGGCCGTACCGAATCCGATGACGCTTTTATAACGCGTGCCCCAGCTGCAGCCGTCATCCGCCTGGCCGGCAACAATCTCAACGTTCTCGTCAAATTCGAAACAGACTTCGGAATTGTTTTTCAGAATGTCGATTTTACGGCCCTTTAAGGCCGAATGAAAGTAGAGGGCGTTATCGGCAAAACCGAAGTTCAGCGGGACAATATACGGTGCATCACCGTCCACCATGGCCAGTCGGCAGACGTCCGCTTTGTGGATAATGGCTTCGATCTCGTTCCGGTCCGAAATTTCCTTGTCTTTTCTGCGCATGTAGGCTCCCTTTGGTTGCAATCTGTTCAGTCAGGATTAAATTTGATGATATAATAATCGCCGCCGGGATGCAAGGTTCGGCCATCCCCGGCCGATTGTCAAACATCGGCCCCGGGCTGCCTTCGGATCAGACCGTCAGACGATCTGCATCAGGCTTTCCCAGCGGTGCCAGGCCGTATCGGCCACCATCCCGCGGCTTTTCAATACGTTGATCAATTCAGGCGTATTAAAACGTAGATAGGGATTGACTTTTTTCTCATCTGCCAGGGTTGAGCAAACGTGCCGGGGATCATATTTTTCGAGATACGGATCGATATGTCTGTTTTCCGGTTCGAGCAGACGGGCAAATCGCATCGATTCCGCCACATAATCATGCCCGGCATAAACGATTGTATCGTCCGGGAAAGAGAGCAGCAAAAGGATGGAATGATAAAATGCCGCCAGATTCCCGGAAAAACAGTTGCCGATTGTTCCATTAAACAGCGTGTCGCCGGAAAGAATAAAATGATCTGTCGCAAAGACCAGCGAGTCCCTGGTATGTCCTGGCGTGGCATGTATCTGGATGGGTGTATCTTCAAGAACAATTTTCCGGCGGGCGGCCAGAGAAGCAGTGCCCAGGTATTGTGCACCGCTGTGGCGGATAAGCGCCTGGTTGCCCGAGGTATGGTCGTCATGCGCATGCGTATTGGCAATATACCGGAGGGCCAATCCCCGGTTTGAGCAGAATGCGAGGATCTCGGCCACGGCACCGCCGTCAATGGCCAGGGCGGTTTTCCTGCCGAAAACAAGATAGCCAAGGTTGTCGCTGCCATAGCGGAACTGCCGGATATGCATTCTTTCTTTCATCACGCCTCCTTGCAAGGATTGGGAGCTGCTTTTTTATACGTATGTTTTTGGATCCGTGCAATTGTTTAAGGTTGACAGGTGGCCATTGATGCGTTATTTAATCTAAATACATATATCCCATACCGATGGAAACGGGAAGTAGTTGGCAGCTGGAAAATATAATTTTCTGGGTCGTTATTAATTACGCCGGTTTTTTGGTTTAAATTGCCGAAAAACAATCAGTATCCTCCCAAACCAATTACATTCAGGCCCGGTGAGACATTCTGCCACTGCTTGCAAGTTTTAACTTTGAACCAAATTCAAGAATAAATATGCGATAAAACAATAAGTTGCAATTCGAATCCGGTCGGTGTTTCGAGAATTGATCCTCCCGCCGATGTGGTGACGTGTCAACGTATGGCAGGGGTCTCCTGTAAACCGGTTTTCGACGGTGCCCGCAGACTCCCGGTCCGTGATGGCATACACGCAAAAAAATCCTGGATTACCGGTGATATTTTATATTCATTCAACGTTTGTTCTCAATCGAAGTATTCACCATGCCAATACAAACGATATTATCGTTTTAAACAGGCTCTTAGATGGGAAGGCCAGAGCGCAGCAAATACCCTTAGTTTAACTTTTAATTTTATCTTGGAGAGCTCAAATGGACGACTTTCTTTACAATGTCAGAACCGGGAACATCAAAAACATGAACAAACCCAACCGGCGATTTGATAATAACCGGTTTAAAGGCCAGGAACGGTCATATAATAAATCCAACAATCGGTACCCGGCCAACAAAGATCAACGCAAGGGATATGTGAATTACCGTTCGTTATCCACCGATCAGTTCACGACGTTGAAGGACCTGCTGGGGGCCGTCGTCGAGAACCAGAAACGCCAGCTGACGCTGGCCGAATCGGGGGCCGCGCGGCAGGAACGGCAAACCGTGGCCATTGAAACGATTGCCAAACACCTGGGGCGGCTGGCGAAAGCATCGCCTGGCGCGGCCGTGGCCAAAACAGATTCAGCTTCCACGATATCACCGGCGGTGCCCGGCCCGGCCGCGACGATGTCTTCCTCTCACAGTGACTCCTCACAAGCCAAGCCAAAATCCCGTCCAGAACTTGTCTCATTAATTACGAAATTGCGCGATCAGCGGCTCAGTTACGATAAAATCGCCCTTGAATTTGAAAAAATGCAGGTGCCGACCCTTTCGGGGCGGGGACACTGGCGGGGACAGACCATCTACCGGTTGTTTAAAGAAGGATAAGTCGTTACCCCTCCTGACTGCAATTTTCTCGTGGCCATTGCCGCCGGCGATTCACTCTGGTAATATCGACAAACGGAGTGCCCGAAATTCTTGAATCGCCGGGGTGAATATTAATGTCCTTCAAGGTCGCTGTCATCGGTGGCGGACCGGCCGGTGCTGTCTGCAGTCTTTACCTGGCCCGGGCCGGTGTCGATGTTTTTTTGTTCGAACGGGATTCGCACCGCGAAAAACCATGCGGCGGCGGATTAACCCTGCGCGCCCTGGCCGTATTGCCCGATGAAAAAACACTGCAGATTGAGGCCGCGGATATTACCCGCTTTCGCCTGATTTCTCCCGGTGGCCGCCGGATTGATCTGGACCTGGCCGATGATCCGATCCGTATCGTTTCCCGGTGGCGCCTGGATCATGCCCTGCGCCGCCTGGCCCTGTCGCACGGGGCCGCAGTAATCGAAGAAACGGTTCGAAAGCCAACCCCTATGCCCGGCGGGGGATGGCGGATCAATGGACGGCTGGTGGATGTTGTTGTCGGGGCCGGTGGTATTCATGACCCGGTGGCCCGGTTGTTCGGGCGGTCGAAACCCGGACGGCGCCGGAAGGGGCGGACGTTTGGGTTTTTTGTTCCCGGGCGGTTTTCCGGACGAATTGTCTGTCGATTTTTCCCGGGTCTGCACGGATATGCCTGGTGGTTTCCCCGATCGGATCATGCCAGCCTGGGGATTGAATGCTTCAGGGGCCAATTTGATATTGCGAAGGCGCGTGTGCTGCTCAATCGCTTTGTCCGCCGGGATCTGGATATTTCGGACCGGGTCCGACGGTCGATCGCTTCCGGCCGGGCCCGGCCATTTGCATGGGCCGAACCGATCCCAACGTCTAAAATGTTAAAAAAAAGAACGGTTCATGGCCCGGACTGGCTTCTGACCGGCGATGCCGCCGGGCTGGTGGACGGTGTTACCGGTGAAGGGATTCCGTATGCGCTGTTAAGCGGTCGTCTGGCTGCGGAGGCGATCCTGGCCGGGCGCCTGGCAGATTATTCCGCATCCTTGAAAACAAAAATACAACCCGAATTGATTGCGGCGGCGCGAATGTCGCCGCTGTTTTATCAGTCGATTATTTTGCGGGGGACATTTTTCATGCTGGGCCATAGCCGAACCATGCAGCGCATGGCCCGGGATATGGCCGTCGGCCGCCAGCGCTATGCGCACGGCATCCGGCGCATGTTTGCTGATGCCCCCGCCATCCTCCGGGAAACTACCCGGTCCCTGTTCCACCGTACCAGAGAAAAAGGAGATTTGCATGCGTCTTAAAATCGCCGCCGGTATCGCTGTCTGGATATTTCTTGTTACAGTGTCTTATGCCGACACCCCTGCCATCAATAATAAAGGAGATGCCCGTTCGGTGCTGAGCGGCATCGAAAAACGATATTCTGCCATCGGGTTTTCGGCCCGGTTTCAGCAGTTCTCAACCTTAAAGGCCATGGAGATCGTCGATACGGCCAGCGGGTCGATTGTTGTCAAGCGGCCCGGAATGATGAAGTGGGCATATGAGTCTCCTGAAAAGCAGGTCATTGTTTCCGATGGCCACCGGTTGTGGGTGTATCGGCCCGAAGACAACCAGGTCATGGTGGGCAGCGCGCCGTCTTTTTTCGGCAATGGCAAGGGCGCCGGCTTTTTGTCCGACTTGACGGATCTGGAGAAGCGGTTTGAGATTTCACGGCAGCCGGATACGCCGGCCGGCGATTACAGCCTTGCTTTGAAGCCCAGGGAAAAAACGCAGGATATCAGCCAGATCCGTCTCGTTGTTTCAAAAGAGACATTTGACATTACCAGAATTATCACGGTCAACGGGTACGGGGATGAGACGCGTATCCAGCTATCCGATATCCGCTTCCCGGAAAAGATAGATGATTCGACATTTGTCTTTACCATCCCCGCCGGTGCGGATGTCATTAAAATCGATGAATAGGCGCGGGCCGTTTCCAGGGGCAGCGGGCGGCCAAACGGTATTGGCCTGTTTTTTATCGTAGCGGCGGCAGGGCTCCCACTACTGGTTTTTACCGGAAGACCTTCCGTCTCCCGGCAGCAGGGGGATTGAGCGGGCAGCCGTTATCCGGCCATCAGTTCATCCGGAATATCGGCGTTGGTATATACTTTCTGAACGTCATCGCAGTCATCCAGGGCATCCATCAGGCGCATCATCTGTTCGGCTTCTTTACCGGCCAGTGAAGTCGTTGTCTGGGGCAGCATGGTGATTTCGGCTTCAACAGGGGTGAGGCCGGCCGCTTCGATTGCCGTTTTGACGGCGTCAAAATCACTTGGCTCACACGTCACCTCAAAGTTAGCGTCGTCCTGCCGAACGTCATCGGCCCCGGCTTCCAGGGCGATTTCCATCAGGGCGTCTTCGTCGATTGCCTGCCCGTCAATGACCAGGTATCCTTTTTTGTCAAACATCCAGGCCACGCAGCCGTTTTCACCGAGATTGCCGCCGTTTTTGCTGAAAATATGCCGGATATCGGCCACGGTGCGGTTTTTGTTGTCACTCAATGATTCGAGAAATACCGCCGCGCCGCCGGGACCATAGCCTTCATAAGTGCTTTCTTCATAATTCACGCCTTCCAGCTCACCGGTGCCTTTCTTGATGGCCCGTTCGATGTTGTCCTTGGGCATGTTGACGGCTTTGGCCGCCGCAACGGCCGTCCGCAGCCGGGGATTGGCTTCCAGGTCACTGCTGCCGCCCATGCGGGCCGCCACGGTCAGTTCCTTGATCAGTTTGGTGAAAATTTTTCCGCGTTTGGCATCAGTCGCCGCTTTTTTATGTTTGATACTCGACCATTTGCTATGTCCTGACATATTTTCCTCCTGAAAAGGTTAATCCGGTAATATAGATTTCCCGGCTGGCCTTGCGGCTGCTCCGGGGTTTAAAAATATCGTGCCGTTTGAAAAGGCGCTTGATGTCGGCCACAAACGGATTAAAGTCGGCCCCCTGGAAGATCTTGCACACAAAAGCGCCGCCTGTGGTCAGGTGGGCGCATGCTGTTGAAAGGGCAGCTTCGCATAAAGCGAATGACCGGGCAGTGTCAACTGTTTTATTTCCAGTGGTTGCCGGCGCCAGATCACTGAGAACGATGTCAAACGGCGCGCCGACCGTTTGCCAGAAGTCATTTTCAAGGGCAAACAGATCCGCGGTAACCACCCGCACCTGATCGGGAAGGGCAATGGTTACCGGTTTGATATCGATGCCGACGACCGTTCCCCTGGCACCGGTTTTTTCGGCGGCATATATCAGCCATGCACCGGGCGCACACCCCAGATCCAGGACGCGGGACCCCGGTCGAATCATCCGGTACTTCGTCTGAATTTCTTTCAGCTTGTACACCGAACGGGCCGGGTACCGGTCTTTGCGTGCCATGCGGGTGTAATGATCGGCCCATGTATCTGCATGGCCGGATTTTTGGGGGCGGCTTTTTGACGGCTGACGGTTTTTCCCGCCCCTTGGGCTTCTTCTTTTGCGCCGGGACATGATTAAAACATGATCTCCACGGCTTCGTCCACAGTCGAAACGCCGAGCAGGGTCATCCCGGTATCGCCCCGGGATTGCTCCAGACTGCTTTTGGGCAGCACACAGCGGGTAAAGCCCATTTTTCTGGATTCGGCCACACGGCTGTCGATCTGGCTGACGCCCCTGACCTCACCCGTTAGGCCCACCTCGCCCAGAATAACGGTGTTGGCCCGAACGGGCCGATCGAGAAAGCTGGATGCCACTGCGGCCACGATGCCCAGATCGGCGGCCGGCTCGTCCACCTTGACGCCGCCGGCTACATTCATAAAAATATCGTGGCCGATGAGGTGCATGCCCAGCTTTTTTTCCATGACCGCAGCCAGCAGCGCCACCCGGTTATGGTCCAGCCCGAGAATCGTCCGACGCGGCGTACCAAAACTGGTACTGCTGGTCAGCGCCTGCATTTCCACCAGAATCGGCCGGGTTCCCTCCATGGCACAGGTCACAATGGAACCGGGGGTGTTGTCTGATCGTTCGGTTAAAAAAACAGCCGAGGGATTGAGGATTTCATTCAGCCCGGTCTCGGTCATTTCAAATACGCCGATTTCATTGGTGGACCCAAACCGGTTTTTTACCGCCCGGAGTACCCGGTAAATATAATTGCGATCGCCTTCAAAATACAGCACCGTGTCGACCATGTGCTCCAGCAGCCGCGGCCCGGCAATGGCGCCTTCCTTGGTAACATGGCCGATAATAAAAATCGGCAGTCCCGTTTTTTTGGCCACCAGCATCAGCCGAAGGGTCGCTTCACGTACCTGACTGACGCTTCCCGGGGCCGATGACAGGTCACTGTTGAACATGGTCTGGATGGAATCGATGACCAGCGCGGCCGGTTTCATGTCGGCCACAATGGACAGGATTGATTCCAGGTTAATTTCGGAAACCACCATCAGATGTGCGTCGTCGGTGCCCAGTCGCCGGCTGCGGATGCTCAGCTGGCGAATGGATTCTTCGCCGGAAACGTAAAGGACTTTCTGATTTTTACCGGCCAGCCCGTGGAGCGCCTGGAGCATCAGGGTGGATTTGCCGATGCCTGGATCTCCGCCGATCAATACCATGGATCCCAATACCACACCGCCGCCAAGGACCCGGTCAAACTCGCTGATTCCGGTAAAGAGGCGCTCTTCTCCCGTGGTTTCGACGCTGTCAATAGCCACCGGCCGCGCCGTACCCTCTCCGGGGACGGTCAGGCGCCGGTCCCCGTCGACCGGGCGGATTGTTTCTTCCACCAGCGTATCCCATGCTCCGCATTCCAGACATTTGCCCATCCACTTCGGGGCCTGGTAGCCGCAGGTCTGACAGGTAAAAACTGATCTGGTTGATTTTTTCGCCATGGTTTCCGATCTTTCCGGCGCCTGTATTCGGAATCTGTTTTTAATGAATCCGGGTATACCATGCCCATCTGAGGTAATCAAGAAAGCCTCATCAATGTGGCCGGGTCTATTTTATCGAAAATATTATCCGGGAAATAATATATGGATCGGATCGGTCGGAATGTGATATGACCATGCCAGGAGGAAAAATTCAGATGAATGTTCTGCGAAGATCGTCCCTCTATACCGTTTTCACGTTTTCTGTATTGTTTTTTCTGTCCGGCCTTTTGAACAATGAGTGTGCGGCCGCCCCGGCCGGGGCGTTTTCGGCGCTGGGAGCGGCGTTGAAAGCGGATGGGTTTAACTCTCGGGAAATCGATGCGCTTTATCAGGATCCGGATGTTCATTTTGATCCCCGCAGCGTGAGCCTGTTTTTCATGCACAGCGAAAGCCGGCTGAACTATGCGCAGTTCGCATCGCCGAAGTCGATTCGCAGGGCCAGAGCCTACCAGCGCACCCATGCCCGGGCGCTCACCCGCACCGAAAAAAAATACCAGGTGGATCAAGCGGTCATTGTCGCCATCATTCTGGTGGAAACCCGATTGGGAGAGATGGTGGGAAAAAGCCGGGTGCTGAATACGTTGTCGACCATGGCGGCGCTGAAAAATGAAGCGGCAAGGCAGGATATATGGCAGCAGATTCCAACGGACCGGCGATTGACCCGGGCGCAATTTGAAAAAAAAGCCGATGCAAAATCAGAGTGGGCGTATACAGAACTCAAGGCATTGCTGCGCTACGCCTTTGCCGAAGGGATTGATCCGGTTTCCATTCGTGGGTCTTACGCCGGCGCCATGGGAATCTGCCAGTTCATGCCCAGTAATATCAGCCGACTGGCCGTTGATGGAAATGGCGACGGCCATGTCGATCTGTTTACCCATGAAGATGCTATCGCCAGTGTCGCCAACTATCTGAAACATCATGGGTGGAAACCCGGACTCAACGGCCAGAAGGCCCACCGGGTGATCCGCCGATACAACAACAGCCGGCCCTATGCCGATACGATTCTCAAAGTCGCCAGCCTGCTGAGAAGATGATATGGATCTGTACACCATCAAGATCATTCTCCTGCTGAGCATCCCGTTTTTCATGGCGACTACCTGGGCCATGGTCAACGCCGCCCAGAAGGAATTCAGCTCCGTGGCGGTTAAAATCACCTGGATCCTCGTTGCCGGCATTCCGTTTGTCGGTTTTGTCATCTACCTGCTTTTGGGTTACCGAAAAGGCCGCCGCCCGGCGTTAAAAAATACCAATTGACAAAATCCGAATGATTCTATATCAAAGCGCCAGTTTTATCTGGTCCCATCGTCTAGCGGTCTAGGACGCCGGCCTCTCACGCCGGTAACACGGG
>CAZNZW010000058.1:0-19256 GCA_964577615.1 uncultured Desulfobacterales bacterium
GAGATCAAAAAGCGGACGGGGCCTTAGCATCCCCGCCACCGGCCTGCCGGCGTCAGCCGATACCCGGTGACGGGCAGATACCGGACAATTGAAACAGGTTCAGATAAAAAAGGGGGGGCTTGCCGAGATCAGGCAAGCCCCCCTTTTTGGTCAATGGTGCCGGAGGAGAGAATCGAACTCTCAAGGGCGCAGGGCCCGGAGGATTTTGAGTCCTCTGCGTCTACCAGTTTCACCACTCCGGCGCTGGATCGATCGTATATATAGGTGAATCAGGCGTTCTTGTCAACGGCCGGATCGGGGGGCGCGCAAAAAAAACGGGGCGCAACGGACAGCGAACCGGATCGGAGGATCAGCGGCGGTTCGACCGTGACGTCGATCACCGTTGAGCCGGGGCCGCCGGCAAGGGGGCCGGCGTCAAGGAGGAGATCGACGCCGGCCGCAATAACCGGGGCGATGGCGGATATGGCGGTGCATCCGGCCGCGCCGGCCGGATTGGCGCTGGTCGCCGTGACCGGAAAGTCGACGGCGGAAATCAGCGCCCGGGCCACGGGGTGGGCCGGGACGCGGATGCCGATTTTGCCGGTCCCGGCGGTAAGGGTATCCGGCAGGATGGGCCGGGCGTTAAATATCAGGGTGATACCGCCCGGCCAGTACTGCGCAATGATTTTTTCGGCGGTGGGCGGCACTGCCGTGACCCATCGGGTCAGGTCTCTGGCGGCGGGGATCAGAATGAGAATCGGTTTGGCGGCGGTACGGGATTTCAGCGTGTAAATACGGTCAACCGCATCCCGGCAGGTGGCGTCCGCCCCCAGGCCGTACAGACCGGAAGTGGGAAAGATGATATGCCCGCCCGTACGCAGTGTCCGGGCGGCGCGGGCGATCAGGTCCGGATCGGGCCGGGCGGGATCGATGGGGCGAACGTTACCCGGCATTTTCGACTTTTCGGGCTTTTTCCTCAACCTGAGCGGCCATCCGGTCTTTGAAATCAGCCAGTTCCCGGGCCAGGTCCCGATCGGCCAGGGCCAGCATCTGGGCGGCCAGAATGCCGGCATTGCGGGCGCCGGATTTACCGATGGCCATGGTGGCGACCGGAATTCCCGGTGGCATCTGGACGGTGGCCAGGAGGGCATCCCATCCCTTCAGACAGGAGGAGTCGATGGGAACACCGATGACCGGCAGGGTGGTCTGTGCGGCCAGAACCCCGGCCAGATGGGCGGCGTGGCCGGCGCCGGCAATGATGACCCGCAGGCCGCGATCCCGGGCCGTGGCCGCATAATCGGTGGCCCGGGCCGGGCTGCGATGGGCGGATGCCACCGTCATTTCGCAGGGGATACCAAATGATTTCAGGGCGTCCGCCGCGGCCTGCATGACGGGCAGGTCCGAGTCGCTGCCCATGATGATGCCCACCTGCGGGGCTGCTGTTGAGGCTGGGTGATTTGTCATCCAAATAGATCCTTTCATGTGATGCCGCCGGTGAATTTTCCGGCGGGCGAGCTGTTATTTTTCTGCCGGCCGTGTCCGGGCCTGATGGTCTTCGATGGCCAGGTCAATGAGCCGGTCCATCAGACGGCTGAACGAATAACCGGCTTTGGCCGCCGCCTGGGGCAGAAGGCTCGTGGCCGTCATTCCCGGAATGGTATTGGTTTCCAGTACGAAAAAGGTCTCATCGACAAGAATCATGTCGGTGCGGCTGTATCCCCGGCAGAAAAGGGCCTGATGGGCGGCCAGGGCCAGGTGCTGTGCTTTTTCCGTTAATACGGCATCGATGCGTGCCGGGCAGATTTCCCGGGTGACGCCGGCCGTGTACTTGGCTTTATAATCGAAAAAATCCCGGGACGGGTCCGGTACAATCTCGATCAGGGGCAGGGCTTCCAGATCGTCGTTGCCCAGTACGCCGCCGGTGATCTCGATGCCTTCGACAAATGCTTCAACAAGAACCGTGGGTCCCTGCCGGAACGCTTTCTCCAGTGCCGGCGCCAGCGTACCGGTGTCGCGGACGATGGACATGCCGATACTCGAACCATCCCGGGCCGGTTTGACGACCAGCGGCAGCCCCAGCCGGGAAACGATATCCGCCGGGTCGATCCGGTCGCCCCGGTTGATGGCCACATCCGGCGGCGTGGGGATGCCGGCGCTGTCGTAAAGCTGTTTGGCCACCACCTTGTCCATGGCCACGGCGCTTCCCAGCACACCCGAACCCTGGTAGGGGATTTGCAGCAGATCAAGCATGCCCTGGATCGTGCCGTCTTCGCCATACGGGCCGTGCAGAATGATCAGGGCGGCGTCAATATCCGGCGCATCGGCCACCAGCCGGGCAAGATCGGTTTTGGGATCGTAGCGGACCACATGGTATTTGTCTTTGTCCAGAGCATCATAGACCTGAGCGCCGCTGTTCAGCGACACTTCCCGTTCCGGTGATATGCCGCCCGAGAGCAGGGCGATGGTTTTTTTCTGCATGAATGCCTCCATTTGCGATGGACGGTTGTTCCCGGCGGTCAGGCGTTGATGATCCGGCGCTTAAGTGTTTCAAATTCTTCCGTGGAAATCAGATTGTTTTCATATAGTTCAGCCAGTTCGGATATCTTTCGAATATGCATGGCCGCCGGATCTTCCAGCAGCGGGGGTGCGGCGGGCCGGTGGGAATCCAGTACCGGCGGCTGCGTATTGTCACCCAGCCGCAAGGATGCCATGCCGCCCAGGAAACTGACCTCCACCGAACGCCCGTTAAACATGGGGGAATGCAGGGCCTCGTTTATTTCCCGTCCCCGTCGTTTCAGGCGGCGGAAAAAATAGTATCCCGATGCGATAATCAATACGGCAAATCCAATGAGAATAAACAGCATATAATTGAGAATGCCGCTGAAGAAAACAACGAGAAGACCCACGGCGGCGATCAGAATCACGTGCAGAATGAGAATGACGTAGGCGGTGGCGACCCCTTTGAAAAGTCCCTGGTCAGATCTGTCTTTACGGGTTTTCATGTCACCTTTTATCATCCAGTGTCAATGGGGAGCGGCCGTTTTTCCGTTAACTTTTCTTCAGGACATCCGGCGGACCAGCTGATGATCATAGCGCTGGGGAATGTCAAACACTGAGGCGCCGGCTTTCAGCGTATTGTACTTCATGATCAGGTAGTTCAATTTTTTCAAGGTTCGATATTTTTCAGCGGTATCGGTCATTGTGCCCATCAGGTCCTCGGTCTGCCGGATCTGTTTTTTGATTTCGAGCGCCGGTGGCAGATAATTGGCATTTTTGAGGATTTTGTGGCAAAGGCGCAGATCTTCGGGGATGTGCTGATCGTCTTCAAGGCGGAGCGGCCGGCCGCGCCCGCGTAAATCCGCAAAACGGCCCTCCTGTTGCGCCCGTCGAATCCGTTCTTCCACGATTTTTTCAAATCCGGTCAGCATAATACCATTTTTTTAAGTCACCGGTCCAAAGCGATACCCACGGCGGTCAATATAATACAGATCCGTATCTAATTTCAAGCATACCGGTCTGTTTTCAGACATACGGGTCCCCGGCCTGAATATTGTTCAAATATTGCCATTGACCCCGGCTTTTTAATTTTGTTATCTAATTCAAAAGCAGACAGATTTATTATTTTTTCAAACAGGGATACATATGAAAAAAATCGCTTTTGCCGGTACCGATGGTCGAACCTTGTTGTGGGCGCTGGTGGTTGCCACGGCCACGAGTGAAAAACATCCGGACGCGTACCAGGGGATGGTGGTCCGCGGCACACCCGCCATGCCCGCCTTTGTTGAGATGATGAAGTGGCCGGTATCGTTTGTGCCCACCCGGAGCAATTCCCCGGATGATTATGCCGAGGCCGCGATTGCGGCCCTGGCCAGCGGCGACATTGATTACCTGGTGCCCATGCCTGAAGGTCTGCTTTTTAACGGGCTGGTGGATCGTCTGGCGGCGGCCGGATTCGGGGATCGGGTTCTGGGACTGGATCAGTCCGGCGCGTTTATCGAAGGTGATAAAATCAAATGCAAACATTTGTGCAAAACGGCGGGTATTCCCGTGGCCGATGCCTGGTGCGAAGTGGATGCCCGGGATTATGCCGCGACGCTGGATACCTGCCTCGAATATATGGACCGGTTTGGCGGTGCGGTTTTGAAATACCCGTTCAGCGCCGGCGGCAAGGGCGCCCGGATTATTTCAAATGCCTGGGAGATCGAAAAAGTATACGCCACATTGATTGCCGATTACAAAGATCATTATCGAAGGTTGTTTACCAAAAAGAAGCCCTGGCCCCTGCTGATTGAATCGCTCATGTCGGGATTTGAAATCAGCTTTACCCTTCTTGTGGATGGCGGCGGCCATTACCAGATTTTACCCACGGCCATGGATTATCCAGAGCGCTTTGACGGATCGGCGGGCCCGGACAATCCCATCACCGGCGGAACCGGAGCGGTATCGCCCCATCCCATGGAAACGCCCGCGCTGATGGAGATGGCGAAAAAGACGATTGCCGATCCCCTGATTCAGGCGATGCGGGATGAAAAAATCCTGCGCCCCTGTATCTTATACCCCGGCTGTTTTGTGTCGCTGGACGGCGCCATGCGTCCGACGCGGATCCGGGTCAGTGAAGTCAATATTCGTCCGGGAGAACCGGAGGCTCAGCCCGTGGCCCGGCGGCTGCGCAATCTGGGCGCCCTGATTGAAGCGGCGCTCACCGGCACTCTCGACAGCGTGTCTCCGGAAGTCCGCGACAATCAGGTGGCTGTCAATTTTGCGCTGATGACCGGCCCCGGCGGGCCGGACGGCCAGAAGGGGTATCCCTGGTCATGTACCCGGGGGGAACCGGTGGCCCTGGATCTGAAATATTTAAAGCGCAAAGGCATCCAGTTGATCCCCTCGGCCATGGATTATACCGGGCCTGCCGGCAGCTTCAAATCGGATGGGACCCGGGTGGCTTTTCTCAACGGCAACATGACGGTCAAGGCCGGTGAAAGCCGGGGCGCTGTGGCCGATCGGCTGCGGCGCAAGCTGCTGGCCGCCCACGATAACGGAAAAGTCCGGGTGATCCCCCGCGAAGATGCCGCCGGCAACCGGCTGGACCTGCGGCGGGATATCGGCTGCCAGTATCTGACGGCTGAACAGACCTTTCCCGACCGTATTTTGTCGGATTGATCGATACGGTACAATCAATCCCGCGGATAGAAATGGCCGGCGGCACCGGAAAAGTAATCGTCCCCGCAGATGACGATGGACTTGACAATAGGTGTCGTTTTTGACATATTTCGCGAATATTTTGCCCAAACACTGGCGTTTTCGTTTTTTTGCCGAACTCGACATACCCTGTTGACGATCTTTGGCATTGTGGTTGCCGAACATTGGGGCCACCCGATAAGATTTCGGTTTATGGGCGTGGTGAGTGATTTACCCGTTTTTTTGTGCTGCCAGTGACATCCGGTTTGGCAATAATCAATCACAGGAGGAGAACAGATGAGTATCGTTAGAGAGGTTGACGGTCGGTTTGAGTTAACCCAGGAACTTCCGACAAGCCAGTTTTACAATAAAGATCTGGCCCCGGTGACCCTGGAAAAGAGGACCTGGGGCTATTACGAGTATTTTGCCATGTGGGTGGGGATGAGCGTCTGTGTCCCCACATGGATGCTCGGGGCCAGTATGATTGCGGCCGGATTTGACTGGATGACGACGGTTTTTACTATTTTTCTGGGGAATGTTATCGTATTGTTTCCCATGATCCTCGATTCCTTTGCCGGCGCCAAATACGGCATACCTTTTCCGGTTTTCATGCGGTCGGCATTTGGTCTTTACGGGGCCAATATCCCGGCCATGCTGCGCGGAATTATCGCCTGTGGCTGGTTCGGGATCCAGACGATGATCATGGCTTTTGCCGTGGACGGTATTTTGATGAAACTGGCACCGTCCTGGGGAAATCTGAATGGCACGGTACCTTTTTTCGGTCTCCAGTCCCATGTCGTACTCTCCTTTTTATTTTCCTGGCTGCTGACCGTTGTCATCTGTTACGTCTCGCCGCCCTGGAAGGCATCCCCCGGCATCCGGTATCTGAACAACCTGGCATCTCCGATCCTTCTCCTCATCGGCGTGCTGCTGCTGGCCTGGGGCGTCACCAAGGCCGGTGGATGGGGCCCCATGCTGAACAAGCCGCGCACGGCCTCCTGGTCGCAGTGGCCGGCTTTTCTGACGGCGATGGTCTCTTACTGGTCGACACTGGCCTTGAATATCCCCGACCTGACCCGGTTTGCCAAGAATCAGAAGGTCCAGTATCTGGGTCAGGCGCTGGGCCTGCCCCCCACCATGACGGCCTACTCTTTTATCGGTGTGGCAGTAACCTCCGCCACGGTTGTCATTTACGGCGAAGCGATCTGGGACCCGGTTAAGCTGATGATCAAAACGGGCAATCCCCTTTATATTTTCGTCGGTCTGATTTTTGTCATTCTGGCTACCCTGACGACCAACATCACAGCGAACATGGTCTCTCCCATCAATGACTTTATCCATCTGGTCCCCAAATATCTCAACTGGCAGCGCACGACCATCGTCATCGCCCTGATCGGTGTCCTGATGCAGCCCTGGCGGTTCCTGGCCGATCCCAAGGCATACATCTGGACCTGGCTGCTCGGATACGGCGCCTTTACCGGCGGTATTGCGGGGGTCGTTATCTGCGACTACTGGATCATCCGCAAGCAGAAGATCAAGCTGCATGACATGTATATCCGGGAGGGCTATTATAAGTTTGCCAATGATGCCACGAGCTGGGTGGCGGTGATTTACGGGGCCGCACTGCTGGTGGCCACAATCATGCTCTGGCAGGCGGGTGCGGTTCTGGGCAAGGGCTGGCCGGCAACGCTGACTACCCTGGTCCTGGTCCTGGGGCTATTGTCCGGTATATGGCTCTACATCAGCAAGGCCAAAGGGGTCAACTTTGCCGGGGTTCTGGCGCTGTTTACCGGTGTGGTCGGCTCGCTGATTCTGGCCAAGTTCAGCACAACGATGTCGCAGTGGACCTGGTTTACCGGAGCCATCATCGGCTATGTCGCCTATCTGGTCCTTTACCGGGGATGGTATGGTAAGCATTTCCCGGCCGTTCCGGTAGGTGACTGACCTGGCTGGCGAATGATGACCTTAATGAATCCATATGTGAGGATTGTCCTCATCATGGTGTGTTTTGGATTCTTTCACAGCCTGACGGCCAGACCGGGTATCAGAGCGGCCATTCTTGACAGGTGGCCCGTCAGTAAACTGGTATACGCGGTTATCCGGTCGTCGATATCGCTGTCGATGCTTGTTTTATCGCTGGTGATATTGTTTCAAGATGCACCGGGCACCCCGGGGTTTTTTCAACCGATCCTCGGGCTGCCCGCCATCATACCCACCATGTTTGCCATCTGGGTTGCCGGTATGGCGCTGGGGCAGGTGGCAAAAAGCCGCCGCCTGCCCCAGGTATTTGGCGTGAAAGATGACCCCAAGGTGTTTTTCTTTTCGGCAGCGTACAGTATCTGCCGCCATCCCATGTATGCCGGATGGCTCCTTGCCAGCTGGGGGATGTTTCTCAGCAAACCCTATCTGTTGACGCTCGTCTACAATGCGCTTATCTCCGTTTATGTGGTCTACGAATCCCTGCAGGAAGAAAAGCAGATGATCTCGCTGTTCGGGGAAAAGTACCGGCAGTACCAGAAGCGCGTTCCGTTTATTCTCCCCTATGGTTTCTTGAAAAAACCGTAAGCGGCGCAGGTGATATTTTTCATTTAGGCCAAACCCCTTCACGCGGATAGCCGTGTTCCCAGCTATTTTTCTTTTAAAATCAAACCAATGGTATGTTTTGACCGGCGCTGCCATCATGACAGCCTGTCGATAATGGCAAGTGTTTCACGGTAGCAGGAAAAATAGCGGTCGTTGTCTTTTTCCCTGGGGCGGGGAAGGTCGATGGGGATATCGGCGCGGATGCCCCCCGGATTCTTCCCAAAAAAAAGGATGCGGTCGGCCATCAACACCGCTTCGCCGACATCATGGGTGACAAAAATAATGGTGTGTTTAAAAGTATCCCAGAGGGTGAGCAGCAGATTCTGCATTTCTTCCCGCGTCTGGGCGTCAAGCGCCGCAAAAGGCTCATCCATGAGCAGCACTTCGGGCTGAAGAATCAGAACCCGTGCAATGGAGACGCGCTGTTTCATCCCGCCGGATATCTCGTGGGGTAGAAAATCTCCAAAATCCGCCAGGTCCACCAGGGATAAGAATCGATCCACTTCAGCCCGGATCTGGCGGCGGCCCAGGCCCCGGCGTTTTAGCCCGAAAGCAATGTTTTCCCGGACCGTCAGCCAGGGAAAAAGGGCGTCATCCTGGAACACGACGCAGCGATCCGGCCCCGGACGGTTCACAGGCCGGCCGTTGAGCCGTACCGTGCCGCTGCTGGGCAGCATAAATCCGGCCAGAATATTGAGCAGGGTTGATTTTCCGCATCCGCTTCGGCCCAGAATACAGATCATTTCACCCCGGCGGGCCGTGAAGCTGACATCTGTCAGAACCGGTGTCCGGCCCGATCCGTTACTTTCAAACTGTTTGCCCAGCCGGTTGATCTCAAGAACAACCGGGGATGGTGTCGATGACTGTTTGGAGTGAACGACATGGAGTTGCGGCATTACTGCATCCTCCGGGCGCTTTTAAAGCCGATTCGCAGCAGCTGATGGAGACCCATGTCACAGATACGGCCGATGAGCGCGATCAGGATGATGCCCACCACGATGATGTCGATCCGGCCCAGCATGCGGGCGTCCATAATGACCGCGCCAAGCCCGTTGGGGACGCCGGTCAGTTCTCCCAGCACGAGATACGCCCAGGAGATGCCCATGCCTAAACGCAGGCCGGTGATAATATGGGGCATGGCCGCCGGCAGCAGGATCGAGAAGGTGCCGCGCAGGCGGCGGACTCCCATCATGGCGCCGGCCTGAAGCAGGATCGGATTGACCTGACGGGCGCCGGTTTCGGCGTTGAGGTAAATGGGGAAAAAGGCCGCCAGCGCCACGAGAAAAACCGTTGTTTTCATGCCGATACCGAACCAGACCATCGCCAGTGGCAGCCAGCTGATGCCGGGGACGGCCCGCAGAGCATTGATGGTTGTACTCAGCAGGCGGCTGACCCGTGCCAGGCGTCCTGAAATAATGCCCAGCGGGATACCCACGACAACGGCCAGGCCAAACCCCAGGAAAACCCGTGTGCTGCTGGCCAGCAAATCTTCAAGGAACCGGCCGGCATACGCCCCGTGCCCGGTTCCCTTGAAAATATAGACAGTGGCCGCTGCCAGAACATCTTTGGGAGACGGCAGCAGATAGGACGGTACGATTTCCGTCCCGCTGACGGCAAACCATAAAAGGAGACCGGCGCCGGGAATGATCCAGGGCAGGGTACGGTCCCAGGCCCTGCTTCGTTTGCTCCGGATCACTGGCTGGTTTTTCCGGCTTTTTTAACAAAAGTCAGGTCGAACAGGCGGTCATAATCCGGCTGCCGGTCGATCATGCCCAGGGCCTGCATGCGCTCTCCCAGTGCTTTGGCCTGCTGGATGTAGGCGGCGTCCATGTCCCAGGCCAGTTCCATGTTGGCGGCCGCCGCTTTCAATATATCGATCGGTGTGCCGAACTCTGATGCCCGCTCCAGCCAGGCGTCCGGGTGGCTGGCCAGAAACGTGGTGGCCCGGGCATGGGCTGAAACCAGGGCGGCCACCTGATCCGGGTGCTTTTTCAGGTAGGTTCGGCTGACAATCATCCCGGCGTTAATGGTACCCACCGAATCACCATAGTAGGGGTAGGAAAGGATTCTGCCGTACCCTTTTTTTACGGCAAGCGTGGGAAACGGCTCTCCGGAAAGGAAGGCGTCGATACTTCCCCGGGCCAGGGCCGTGCCCATGTCGAAGAAATCCACGCGGATCAGTTTGACATCTTTTTCCGGGGAGATGCCGTTCCGGATCAATGTCTCGCGCAGCAGGATCTCGTGCATGGTTCCCGGCACATAACCGATTGTTTTCCCCTTGAGGTCTTTTTCGGATGTAATCGGGCCGTCTTTTTTTACGACCAGGGCGGAGCATTTATTGCAGAGGGCCGCCACAATAACAACCGGTTGCCCCCTTGATGCCGAATAGATCGCATGGGCCAGGGTGGTGCCGCACATGTTGAGACTGCCGGCCAGCAGAGCTGTTTTCTGATCGGCAGGGTTGGTGAAAGAAAGAATCCGGCTTTCCATCGTCTGAGGAAGAAAGCGCTGGTAAAAAAAAGGCTGGATCGTCTGTGCCGTTTTCCAGGTACCGATGGAAACCGGAGCACCGGCGAAAGACGTCAGCGGAATCAATAAAAAAAACAGGGCTGCAACGCGAAACAGATATTTATCAGACAGCATCTTTGTCCTCCCTGGCCGGGTTACCCGTTAACGGTATTGGTGAGTGTGTCGGTGACGGGCGGCCGCGCGTAACAATTGGAACAAAGCGTCGGGTCCCAGTCCATTTCTTTCTGGATCTGCTGGCACTGCGTGATACCGATGCCCCGGCCTTTTTCAGTATCGGCGGTGCCATCCCGGGGACTGGCGCCCACTTCCGGGAAAAACAGGTTGGCGCCGGCCATGAGCGACGCCGCATGGGGCTCATGGGTGCAGTGCGCCCGGGGGACATCTCCCATGATCAAGCGGCTGACGGCAACCAGGCGGGCCATTTCCAGCTCGCTGATCATGCCGAAACGGGACATGGGCGAGCCCGGAAAATTAATCCGTCGCATGACGCCGCTATACGTTGCGCCATTGTCCCGGGCCAGAAACATCAGGTCCACGATTTCTTCGGCGCTGTGTTCCGGACCGACCGGCTCCACGCAGTTCATCCACAGCAGACCCACATCGTTGAGAACCTGAATGGTTTTGATGCGTTTTTCACGATTTAAGGGCGTGTCCCGGCCTTCTCCCAGCCGGACGGCATGGTACGCGCCGACAAATCCGGCATCGAGCAATGCCTCGCCCTCCCTGTGGGTGATATCCCGGGTGTTGGCAATTAAAGGGACCGATGTTTCCCGTTTCAGGATTCGGCCGGTTTCCAGAAGGCGTGAGAAGGAATACGTGCCGGTGGTCATCAGATTCAATCCGTCAGCGCCGGCCGCCTCCGCCTGCCGGGCCCAGCTGAGGATCTGGTCGGTGTCGAATTCGATCTTTTCCTTAAATATGCCGGCGTTGCGGGTCAAGCTGCAAAACAGACAATCCATGGGGCAGGGTTCGACGTTCAGCCCGATATGAAAGTGGTTTTCACCCTTGCCGCCAAATTGCGTACGGGAAATCTGGTTGGCCACAGCCATCATCGCATAGCATTCCCGGCTGTGGCGCGGAATCCGCATGAGCGCCATCGCATCTTCCCGGGTCAGGGGTGCCAGCGCTTCCGCTTTTAAAAAGATTTCTTTGAGTTTTGCATCCAGTTTGAATGTCATTTTTACCTGATACTCCTGTTTAGCGGTTGGTTGATCTGTTTGCCGGAGGCCATTTCCTCCGGCGGGCGGGTACATGATTTTCCCAGGGAAAGTGTATCATTTATGTCAGCCGTTTCAAAGGGTCGCAGTGTGCCATTCATTAAATCGACCGGGTCGTTGCCGATGACGTGAACGGGAATACCGGCGGCAAAATCCGTGAAACGGTTTTCTGGGGCGCCATTGTTTTAGCGTGTCCTATCGGTCGATCTGCCGGTCTTTTCCTTACAAATAATCTGTCGGTTCGCTTGTCGAGACAGGAGCATTGGAAACCGGTGGCGACATACGGGGCGGAGCGACAAGCGGCGGTCGGCTGATAATCCAGTTATTCGGCCGGTTTTCTTCAAGCCGCCGGATTGCGGGGCCGGGGTGGCCAACGGGTCCGGTTAATATTCCGGCGCCCGTCTGCCGGAAATATTGTTCGATCCAGATGCGACTTCCCGGTTGCTTTTCGAGCCTTTTTCACATAGCATTTCCACTGTTTTTCTGGGATTCTGACCCGGGCAGCTTATTTATGCCTCGCTGACGGATTATATAAAATCCGGGCGTCCGTCTGTGCAAGTCTCTTCTGGGCAGGCCCGGAGAATCCCCTTCGATATAAAACCCAACCGTTCTCGACCCGACATGAAACAGGAGTTGTTTGGATGCTGGAATCCGCCTGCAGAAAACCCGACCCGATCGTGATAATGGTTGCCGGCGCCAAAGGGGCGGTGGCCTCTACCGTGGCCATGGCGACCGTTGCATTGGATGAAAATCCGGATTTGATCCACCCCTATCTCACCACCCATGCGTCAACATTGCCTTTTTCACAATCAGGAAGATCCGTACAGATGGCTGGCTGGGATACGCGGCGTGAGGCCCTGGCCGACTGTGTGGCGGGTCACCGGGTTCTTTCCGAGTCGCTATGGCGGCCGTATTCGGATCGTCTCAACCGGATGGACCTCCGGCCGGCGCCGGCCGGCGCCCTGGACTTTAAAAGCCGGGTGGCGGCCATCGGTGACGACATGGCGGATTTCAAGCGTCGGTTTCCGGAATCCGTGCCGGTCTTTGTCAACCTGCTGCCGGCCGCGCCAGGTCACGATCTGTCCGACTGCCAGGAGATCGACGCACTGGTCGCTGGCGGGGTCCCGGCATCCTTTCCGGATCTGGCCTATGTACTTGCCGCGCTTCAGGCCGATATCCCGGTTGTCAATTTTTCGCCCAATGCCGTGGAAATTCCGGTTTTGTGCCAGATGGCCGCAGACCGGCGGATTCCCATGGCCGGCCGGGATGGGAAAACCGGGCAGACCTATTTCAAGGTGGTGCTGGCATCGGCTTTAAAGGCCCGGCAACTTCACGTGGACGGTTGGTACAGTCTGAATATTTTAGGAAATGCCGACGGAAAAAATCTGATGGACCCGGCGCGGGCGGCCGGAAAGCTGGCCAATAAAACCGATCTGCTCGATGATATCCTGGAGTATCCGGTGGGCGCGGAATATGGCCACAACACCCATAAGGTTCATATCGATTATTACCCGCCGCGCGGGGACGCCAAAGAGGCGTGGGATGTCATCGATTTCAAGGGCCTGTTCGGTCTGCCGATGAGTATCCGGGTTAACTTTCAGGGCCGGGATTCGATTCTGGCCGCCCCCATGGTCCTGGACCTGGCGCACTGGATGGCGCGGCTCAAACAGGCCGGGAAAGGCGGTCCCACCCCGGCACTGGGCTTCTATTTTAAAAAACCGGTGGGGGATGGGCCGGCCCGGACCTTTCAGGACCAGATGCGGGCGCTGGAACAACTGGCCGCTGACTGCCGAATTGCGAAAGGAACAGCATGATACTGGGATACAGCACCAATGCGTTTGTGCGTTATTCACTGGACGAGAGTATAACGAAGATTGCCCGCCTGGGCTTTAAAGGGGTCGAGATCATGTGTGATCGGCCGCATCTCTATCCGCCTGATTTTGATGACCAATCCCTGGATGCCGTCAAAACGGCCCTGGCCGCCCATCGACTGCGGGTGACCAATCTGAACAGTTTTACCCTTTTTGCCGTGGGGGACACCTATCTGCCTTCCTGGATCGAGCCGGATTCCGGACGGCGGCAGATCCGCATCGATCATACCCTGGCCTGCCTGAAGATCGCCGCTTTCCTTGGATGCGCGAATATTTCGATTCCCCCCGGCGGCCCTCTCCCCGCGCAGATGCCCCGCCAGGAAGCTCTGGATCTGTTTCGCCGGGGACTTGATGCGGTGATTCCCACGGCCGAGTCTCTGGGCGTGAAGCTGTTGATCGAACCGGAACCGGATCTGCTGCTGGAAAGAACGGATGAGTTCCTGCCGTTCATCGAAACAATATCGTCCGGTATGGTGGGGTTGAATTTTGACATCGGTCATTTTTATTGTGCCGGAGAAGATCCCGCCGTCGCTTTTGAAACCCTGTTTCCCTGGGTCGGACATGTGCACATCGAAGATATTGCCCGATCCCGCCGGCACAACCACCTCATTGCCGGAGAGGGCGCGATCGATTTTGTCTCTGTTTTTGAAACCATGCGGAGAATGGGATATCAGGGAGACATCAGTCTGGAATTGTACCCTTATGTGGATCGACCGGAAGCCGCCGGCCGGGAAAGCCTGGCGCACCTGGCGCCATTGCTGTCCCGCACAGGGCAGCCGGTGGCGGCGCTGCTGCGGGAGACAACGGATTCCGGATGAGAAACAGTGGTACGGACAGGCTGGATGGCTGTCCGATACGGGAAATCAAATGACACTCAGCCCGCTTTCGCCAAACAGTGATCAGGGGGAGATCGCAAAATTTGCGTCCCTTTCCTCCCGGTGGTGGGACCCCGACGGCGACTTCGGCGCCCTGCACGATATCAACCCGGTGCGTGTGGCGTACATCCGGGATCGGGCCGGTCTGAGCGGTCAATCGGTACTCGATGTGGGATGCGGCGGTGGCATTTTATCCGAGGCCCTGTGCCGTGGCGGGGCACGGGTGACCGGTATTGATCTGTCCGCAGCCGCGCTGGCGGCGGCCGGGGACCATTGTCGCCGGGCCGGCCTGGCCATCGATTATGCCGGTGTTTCTGCCGAGACCCTGGCCGAATCCGCCGGTGGACGCTTTGATGTTGTCACCTGCATGGAACTGATGGAACATGTGCCCTGTCCCGATACCCTGATTCGCGCCTGCAGCTGTCTGACCCGGCCCGGCGGTGATGTTTTTTTCGCCACCGTCAACCGGACGCCGGTGGCGTATGCACTGGTCATACTGGCTGCAGAATATGTTTTCGGCATCGTTCGCCGGGGGATGCATACGTATCGCCGGTTTGTGCGGCCGGCGGAACTGGAAAAATGGGCGGTGGATGCCGGTTTGGATTTACAGAATCTGTCCGGCGTGCGATATATCCCCTTTATAAGGAAAAGCGCTCTGTGCCGCAGCGTTTCGATGAACTATATCATGCATTTTCGGAAAAAATGACGGGTTTTCCGGGCATGTGTCTGAAATTTTTGGAAGAAATCAGTAAAAGGACAGATGATGGCTTTGCTTAAGACGCTTGACTGGGGGGATGCCCAGAGGCGGCAGGAACAGCTCGACGAGTATATCGATCAGACCGGTGTGGCGGCTTTCGGGGAAAAAAAAGTCAGCGCAGCGGAAAAAATCAATACGGTCTCGCACCACTTCAGCCGGGTGGCCTCCAAATACGATTTGATGAACTCGGTGCTGAGTTTTGGCCTGCAGCATGTCTGGAAACGGGCGGCCATCCGGATGATGGATATCCACCCCGGCGACCGGATCATCGACGTCTGCGGCGGTACCGGTGATCTGGCGCTTCTGGCTGCCCGTGCGGCGGGGCGGTCGGGCCGCGTGATGATTTATGATTTCAACCGGGACATGATGAATGCCGGCCGAGGTAAATTTCAAGCGGCAGCAGGCGCCGCGATCTCCTGTGTCCAGGGAGATGCGGAGTGCATCGCTTTTCCCGATCATACCTTTGACGGGGCCATGGTCGGATTTGGTATCCGGAATGTCACCCACCTGAAAAAAGGTTTCAGCGAAATGCACCGGGTGCTGCGGCCCGGCGGGAAGATCATGTGTCTCGATTTCTCCAAGCCGACCAATGCTTTTTTCCGCCGATTGTACGATCTCTATTCTTTCAATGTCATGCCGTTTTTAGGCGGGCTGATTACCGGGTCGGCCCAGTCGTATGCCTGCCTGTCGGAAACCATCCGTATTTTTCCGCTGGCCGATGAACTGGCGGGGATTCTGGAAACGATCGGATTTGAACAGGTGCAGTATCAGCGGATGACCAACGGGATTGCCGTGGCTCATGTGGGAATCAAAGTCCGCTGAGCCGTCCCGGCCCGATGGCTGATCATTGACAAAGCGTAAAAAGAGTATACCTTTTAGTCATGGCACCAATGGGGTGCCGGCAGATAAAAGACCGAACCGGACAGATAATTGTCAACTGAGAGGTGACTGTCATGACGTTTAAAAAGAAGAAACACTCATATATAGAATCCGATAAAGAGCGGGAAGAAGGGCATACCGATACCCGGCATTTCAATTTTGAATGCGATCCCAAGTCGTCCCTGGGATGTGATCCGGGGATTGATGTGGCCGGTTAACTCTATAATCATCCGTCCCGGAAAGGCAGTGCCGGCTGCGGCACTGCCTTTTTTTATCCAGTCTGTCTGACATCCCGGACAGCGGCCGGCTGAAATGGCATCTGTGCGGAACAACCCCGAAAAAGGGCTGAATGGAATCGTTATTTATATTGTGTGCGCAGCTCTTTTTTATTTATTTTGCCCACACTGGTCTTGGCAATGGTATCAACGATGATGACCTTTTCCGGCACGCCGAACTTGGGTATGGTCCCATCTTCAACAAATGTTGAAAAGAAGGCCTGAAGATCTTCGGGCCGGACCTTGCCGGCATGACTTTCTTTCAGGACAACCAGCGCCATCGGCCGTTCGCCCCATTTGTCATCCGGCACGCCGATGACCGCCGCTTCACCGACCGCTTCATGCTGGCTGATGATATCCTCCAGCGCCAGAGACGAAATCCATTCGCCGCCGGTTTTGATCACATCTTTGAGCCGGTCGGTAATCTGCAGGTACCCTTCGGGGTCAATATATCCGATATCGCCGGTGTGCAGCCAGCCGTCTTGCCACAACTCCTCGCTTCTTTCCGGATCCTTGAGATATCCCTGGGTCAGCCAGGGAGACCGGGTGACCACTTCTCCGGTGGCGTTGCCGTCGTGGGGCAGGATGCCGCCTTCGGGGTCCATGATTTCCATGGTCACTCCGGGAATGGGCAGCCCGGTCCGGCAGCGTATTTTTACCTGTTTGTCTTTTTCCCAGTCCAGCATGTGGGGCTTCATGTTGGCCAGTGTCAGGATCGGGCAGGTCTCCGACATGCCGTAGCCGGTATAGACGTTAATGCCCAGATCCAGCGCCGCTTTGCACAGCCCCCTGGGCATGGCCGCGCCGCCGATGATGACTGTCCAGTTGGACAGATCGATTTTCCGGGCTGACGGGCTGCTCAGCAGCATGTGCATGATGGTTGGAACGCAATGGGAGAAGGTGACTTTTTCTGTGTCGATCAGCTTCAGCAGCATCTCCGGATCGTAGCGTCCGGGGTAAATCTGTTTGGCGCCCAGCATGGTCATCAGATAGGGAACGCCCCAGGCATGCACGTGAAACATGGGCGTAATCGGCATGTAAACGTCGGCCGCATCGATGCGGGCCTGGGAATGAAAAGCAGACAGTCCCCAGTATGACGCATAGGTGTGCAGAACCAGCTGGCGGTGAGAAAAGAAAACCCCCTTGGGCAGACCGGTGGTCCCGGTGGTATAAAACATTGTGGCCACGGTGTTTTCATCGAAATCGGGGAAGTCGTAGTCCGCATCATTTTGAGAAAGCAGGGCTTCGTATTCCCCGTCGATGGTCAGCGAGGTATCAGGCGACGTCGGTGTGTCGGCCAGCAGGATAATCTTATTGACGGTTTTGAACTGGTCCTTGACAGCTTCAAGCAGGGGAAGGAATTCGGCGTTGACGAGGATGACATCGTCCTCGGCATGGTTGATCGTGTAGATCAGTTGTTCAGGCGACAGCCGGATATTGACCGTATGCATCACCGCGCCCATCATGGGGATGGCAAAAAAACATTCGAGATAGCGGTGGCTGTCCCAGTCCATGACCGCCACTGTGCTTCCCCGCTTGACACCGGCACCCGCCAGGGCGCCGGCAAGCCGGGCCACGCGCTGGGCAAACGTCCGGTAGTCGTATCGGACCTGGTCCCGGTAGATAATCTCCTGGTCCGGTGCATAGGTCAGGGGGGGTTGAAGCATTGTTTTGATCAAAAGTGGATAAGAATAAGCCGACGGAGTGGGGGAAATAATTTTTTCAGTCATCTGCATCTCCTGTTTGTGGGTTGACGGATAGAAGTTGTTTTTCATGCGTTTATTCATGGCCCGGCCGATGTACCCGATTTTCTGCGAATGTGCGGCTGGCAGGGAGCGGCATGATTCACGCACGCCACAATAACCCGGTACGACAAAAGAGCCGGATCACCGGGAGGTGAGGCCATCCGTAAAGATTGAAATATTCCGTTTGGAAAAATTTACTCCGATGCGTTCAGGTCGTCCCTGTGAACGATGTTACATGTCCCCGTGTTTTGGTCATACACAATAAATGCTTCCCTCTGCCGCAGTTGCCGTTTAACCGCTTCAACATCGTTTGGAAGAGATTTGTTTTCGTATCCGGTATCGGTGCCATCTCTGCTGACAAATTCTTCAACAAGGCCGCCAAGCGCATCATTGCTCAATTTTTCAGGCGGTATTATAATACCATTTTCCTTTATCCGCCGGATTTCCCTCGAGTTCCCCGCATGCGTCTTGGACCCTGGTTTCAACCTGAAAAATCCTCGGCCACTGTTACTGTCCGGTCGCCCAGCATATTCACATAGCTTCCCAGTTCGTTATCGTACCAGCCGTATACGACCGTCTGGGTGATCGGCGCCCGGAGCAGGGGCTGATCGAGTCGGGCAAGCAATTCTTTGTCGATGCCGGGCACATGGGCCAGATCGATGGTGACTTCTGCTGTGCGGGTGTGGGTTTCGTTGCCTTCGATGACCGATGCGGCCCGGGGCATCCCCACAATGTCGGCCGATACGTTCTGTTTTTCCGAGAAGTGGAGGTAGTGGCGATCATCGGCCCGGGCGGCCTGGCGATAAATATCGTTGATCATTTCCCGCCGGATGGGCTGGCCGTCAATGGCATCCTGAAGATTGACAACGAGGATGATCAGCGATCCGGAAGCCGTGGGGACCCGAACCGACTCGGCGATGAACCCGATCTGTTCCATCTCCGGGATCACCTGGCGCAGAGCCCTTGCGGCGCCGGTAGTGGTCAGAATGATATTGTTTAACATGCTCCGGTTTTTGCGCAGATCCGTTTTATCGCTTTGGGGCAGTTTGTCGAGGACCGCCTGGGACCCGGTGGCCGCATGCACGGTGGCCATGGAGGCGGACAGGATCCGGCTGGGGCCGAAGGCGTTGAGCAGTGGTTTCATCATGTGCGCCAGGCAGGTGGTGGTACACGAAGCATTGGAAATAATCACATGGCGCCGGGGATCGTACCGGCTGTCATTGATGCCCATGACGGTGGTGATGGCATCGTCGGGGATGGGTTGATTGTTCCTGGTTTTAAACGGGGCCGAAACGATGACTGTTTCCGCGCCAGCCTCAAGATGCCCCCGCGCCGCGCCGCGCGGGTGGTCCGGCGGCAGTGTCGGGT
>CAZNZW010000059.1:0-19109 GCA_964577615.1 uncultured Desulfobacterales bacterium
GCGGCAGATATGCTCCGGTTGATTTTAACCGTCAACCTGGGCTATGACAATTTTCTGACAGACGGGGACCGCCCAAAGCAGCGGTCCCCATGTCCGCACAAAAGGAAAGATGACATTACATGCAGAAAGACACGCCCATTCAAACCTGTCAGATCACCCTGACAGTGCCTTTTCATGACCTGGACCCCATGCAGGTGGTCTGGCACGGCAATTATTATAAATATTTTGACCAGGCGCGGTTTGCGCTTTTTCACCAGTGCGGCATCTCGCTGTACGGCCTGTACCAGGAGAAAAACCTGCTTTTCCCCATCACGCGGACAACCTGCAAGCACATTGTCCCATTGAAACACCGCGACCATTTCACCTGCACGGCGGCCCTGATCGAGGCCCGCATCAAGATCGTCATCGATTTCGAAATTCGCCGCTGTGTCGACAATCTCCTCTGCACCCGGGCCCGGGGCGAGCAGGTGGCCGTACAGATGCCGCAAAATGAGCTGTGCCTGGCCATCCCCGCCCCCATCCGCCGGGCGCTGTACGGGGATGCATGAGCCCGATTACGCCCCGCCACTTCCAGGCCGGCCTGGAACGCCTGACCGGATGGGCCGACCTGCTGGACGCGATCAACGTCTTTCCCGTGGCCGACGGAGATACCGGCCGGAATCTGGTTCTCAGCCTGGCCCCCCTGCGCATGCTGGCCGATGCCCCCCGGCATACGGCCCGGCGCCTGCTGCTCGGCGCCCGGGGAAATTCGGGCAATATCGCGGCCCGGTTTTTCTCCGGTCTGCTGATGGCAGATTCCCTCGGCGCGCTGCCCAAATCCGTCCGGCAGGCGGCGGCTGACGCGCGTAAAGCGATTCAACGGCCCCGATCGGGTACCATGCTCTCCGTTTTTGACACCCTGGCCGCATCCCTGCCGGCAGCGGTCCAGACCGCTCCCGCACCGGACGTCCGGCAGCTGCTCGACGCCCTGGCCCAGACGGTCCTTGACACCCCCAACCATTTGACAAAACTGAAACAGGCCGGTGTGGTCGACGCGGGCGCGCTGGGCATCTATCTCTTTTTTGAAGGTTTTTTCAGCCCCTGGCTCGATTCCACCCGGCCGATCCGGCCGCCGCAGGAACGGTTTGACGGCTATCTGACCGTGTCCGCGTCGTTTACCGATCCGCCCGAAACCGCCTGGTGTATTGATGCGGTTGTCCGGCTCAACACCCGGCAGGCGGAAAAACAGCTCCGGGACAGCGGCGACAGCCTGGTCCTGATATCTGAAGACGGCCTGGCCAAGATCCACCTCCACACTCCGGATCCGGAGAAATGGCGGCAAACCGCCGCGGCCCTCGGCGAGGTGATTTCCTTCAGCGGCGATGACATGCAGCGCCAGATGGCCGCGTTTACCCCCCGCCGTCATCCCACGGCCATCCACGTCCTGACCGACGCGGCCGGATCCGTCACCCGGGCCGACGCCCGCCGGCTTGGCATGACCCTGCTCGACAGCTACATCTGCCTGAACAACCGATCCCTGCCCGAAACCCGGGTCGATGCCGAAACGCTCTACGCGGCCATGCGCGCCGGCCAGCCGGTTTCCACGGCCCAGGCATCCGACTACGAACGGCATGCCGGGTATCAAAGCGTTCTGGCCCGCTGGGAACGGGTGCTCTACCTCTGCGTGGGATCCGTTTACACGGGAAACTACCGGACGGTCATGGCCTGGAAGGCCCGCCACGATCCCGATAACCGCCTGACCGTCATTGACACGGGCACCGCCTCTGGCCGGCTGGGGCTGATTGCGACAGCCACCGCCCGGCTGGCCGGCGATGGCGCCCCGGATGCGGACACGGTCATCCGTTTTGCCCGCCGGGCGGTCGATCGCTGCGATGAATACGTCTTTCTCGACCGGCTGAAATATCTCGCCGCCGGAGGCCGGCTTTCCCGGTCCCGCGCGTTTTTCGGCGATACCTTCCGGGTCAAACCGGTGATCCGCCCGCTGGCCACGGGGGCCGAGAAGGTTGCCGCGGTGAAAAACCGCCGCGCCCAGCTCGATTTCGCCCTGGAGAGGCTGAACGCGCTGCGGTCAAACCCGGCCGGAACAATGGTGATGCTCGAATTTTCCGACAACCGCCAATGGGTGGCCGAAACGGTTCGGCCGGCGATTGACGCCCTGCTGCCCGGCGCGGAAATCATCCTGCAGCCGCTGTCGCTGACTTCCGGCGCCCACATGGGTCCGGGCACCTGGGCCGTGGCCTTTCTTCCCGGCGCTGATGACGAAAGGAAGCCCTGACCGATGCCCCGGCACGCCTTTTCCCGTCTCTGCTTCGTCATTCCGGTCTACAACCATTATGCCTCGGTCTGGGCCGTCATCGCCGCCGCCCGCCAGACCGGCCGCCCGGTCATCGTGGTGGACGACGGCTCCACCGATGACATGGCCCACGTTCAGCCGCGCACGGACAAACGTCTGGCGGGCATCACCTTTATCCGCCATGCCCGCAACTGGGGAAAGGGCGCGGCCCTGCGAACCGGATTCCGGGTGGCCGCCCGCACATCGGACTGGGCGGTCAGCGTGGACGCCGACGGCCAGCACCGCCCGGCTGATTATCCGGCGCTGCTCGCCGCCGTTGCGGCCGGCACCCGCCCCATCGTGGTGGGATGCCGCCGGGGGATGGCGGGCGATCATGTTCCCTGGACCAGCCGGTACGGCCGCGCCTTTTCCAATTTCTGGGTCCGGCTGGCCGGTGGCCCGGCCGTTGCCGACACCCAGAGCGGATTCCGGCTCTATCCCCTGCCCGAGGTCCTTGAATTGAACGTACGGGCCCGGCGGTTCCAGTTTGAGGTGGAGATTCTCGTCAAGGCGCGCTGGCAGGGTATCCCGATCGTGGAAGCGCCGGTATCCGTCCATTACCCGCCCGGTATCGAGCGAATTTCCCATTTCCGTCCGGTTGTCGATTTCCTGCGCAACACCCGGGCTTTCTCGCGGCTGATTTTCCAGCGCATCCTGATCCGCCCGTTTACCCGCCGGCGGGGCGACACATGACCACTCCGCGCCCAAAAAGAGGAAAAAACACAGTCGCAGACACCACGTATCGTCTCGGCTGGGGAATGATGCTGGTGGCGATGATCGGTTCGGTACTGCTGGCCGTTACGGCGTTTCATCGCCTGCACTTTGAGACCGATATTATCCGGGCCATGCCGACCGGCGATCCTGTCATTGCCTCGGCCCGGGAGGTCATGGCCGTGCATCCGTCCCAGGACATGTTCGTTGTCGATGTAACGCTGGCAGCGCCAGATCAATCCCGTCTGCTCTCCTGCGGCCGAAAAATTGAATCCGCGCTCACCCGGTCCGGCCTTTTCCGCCAGGTGGGCCTGGCCGATATGCGACGCCTTTTCCCCAGACTGGTCGGGCATGTGATCGACTATCTGCCCGTTCTTTTATCGGCCGCCGACCTCACCGGACATATTGCGCCCCTGATCACCCCGGCCGCCATCCGGACCCGTCTGGCGGCCAATCTCAACGACCTGCAGCAGATGGACGGGATCGGGCAGGCCCGGTGGATGCAGCAGGACCCGCTGGGATTTCGAAACATCGTCCTGGCCAAGCTGGCCGGGTTGATGCCTGGGAAAAAAGCCCGCTTCCACAACGGGTTTCTCATGACAGCCGCCAGGGACCACCTGCTCATCACCGCCATGCCCCGGGGATCGGGCACGGACACCCGGTTTGCCCGGCAGGCCGATGCCCTGATTCAAACCCTTACCACGGATCTCAACCGCGCCGTCGCCAGGGACGGCGACCGGGTGTTGCTGACGGCAGTCGGGGCCTGGCGCGCCGCCCTGGACAACGAACGCATGGCCCGGGCCGATACGAAACGCGCCATTTTTCTGGCCACGGCAGGTATCATCATCCTGCTCCTCTTTGCCTTTCCCCGGCCCTATCTGGGGATGTTCGCCCTGCTCCCGGCACTATTCGGAACCACGGCGGCCCTGTTTACCTATTCGCTTTTTTTTCCATCGATTTCCATGCTCAGCGTGGGATTCGGCGGTGCTATTGTCTCCATCACCGTGGATCACGGGATCGCCTTTCTCCTTTTTCTCGACCGGCCGGTACCGTCCACCGGCCGGCAGGCGGCCAGAGAAGTCTGGGCCGTGGGGCTGCTGGCCGCCGCGACCACGGTGGGCGCTTTTCTTTCCCTGGTTTTCAGCGGGTTTCCCCTGTTGACCGAAATCGGGATTTTCGCCGCCCTTGGCATGGGGTTTTCGTTTGTCTTCGTCCATACAATCTTCCCGGCTGTTTTCAAACAGGTTCCGCCGGCTGCCCGGCCGCGCCCCCGCCTGCTGGAAAATCTGGGGAACCGGCTGGTACGGCCCGGCCGGAAAACCGGATGGGTGATCGCCCTCGTCCTGTTTCTGGCGCTGGCCGGATTTGCGTGGCCACGATTTAACATCAACCTCCGCGCACTCAACTCCGTGACCCCCGCCACCCGGGCCGCTGAAAAATCCCTGGCCGCCACCTGGGGAGATTTTTCCAACCGGATTTTCCTCACGCTGGCGGCGCCGGATATCGATTCGCTGCGTGACCGGGCCGACCGGTTCACGTTTCGTCTGGCAACGCCCCCCAACCGTAAAATGG
Source organism: uncultured Desulfobacterales bacterium (assembly GCA_964577615.1). Classification (GTDB taxonomy): domain Bacteria; phylum Desulfobacterota; class Desulfobacteria; order Desulfobacterales; family QNYZ01; genus QNYZ01. The sequence continues at coordinate 4,616 of CAZNZW010000059.1, forward strand.
TGACTTCCGGTCTGATTCTGTCGATTCTCTTCCCGGGCCGGGAGCTGGCCCGCGCCCGGTTTGCCGCATGGCAACAGTTCTGGACCCCCCGGCGCGTGGCCGCTTTCAAACAGGCCGCCCGGGCGGCGGCAGCCGAAACAGGCTTTACCGACGCGCTGTTCACCCGCCTGTTTCGCCACATCGATACGCCTGATTTTTCGCTGCCCCCATTGCCAGACGATTTCTTTGAGCTGGCCGGCATCCTGACGCCGTCCGATCACCGGCAATGGATCATGGCGGCCACCCTGTCTAAAACCGCCGTCTACCAGCCGGCAAATTTTCAGCGCCTCTGTTCCGATGTCCCCTCCGCCAGGCTGTTTGACCCGCTTTTTTTCGCCCACCGCCTCGGCCGGCTGCTGTCGAGCACCTTTGTCCGCATGATCCTCATTCTCGGTGCCGGTGCCATCCTGCTGCTGCTTGTTTTTTTCCGCAGCGTCAAGCTGACTGCCATTGCCCTGTCGCCACTGGTATTTGCCCTTGTCTGCTCGCTGGGGACACTGCATCTGATGGGCCGCGCCCTGGATATCCCCAGCCTGATGCTGTCCATCGTTATCATCGGCATGGGCATTGACTACGCACTGTATATGGTCCGCGCCTATCAGCGCTACCCGGACGAGACCGGACCTGAAAGCAGCATTGTCCGCCTCACCATTCTTCTGGCCGCGGCGTCAACCCTGATGGGATTCGGAGCCATGGGATTTGCCGACCACCGGATGCTGCAAAGCGCCGGTATTGCCACGTCGCTGGGCATCGGATATACACTTTTCGGCACATTCACCCTGCTGCCGCCGCTGCTGCGGGGCATCCGCCCACCGGCCGGTCACTGCCCAAAACCACAGGCAGCACCCGGCGGACGTTCCACAGCGGTATCGGCAGAAACATCGGAGCCCCCTGCATCCACTGATTCAGACGTATGAACAAGTACCTTTACGCCATCATTATCCGTCTTTCCAACCGGGCCGGGCCCTGGGTATTCCGGACCTTCTGCTGGTTCGTCGCCACGGGCTATTTCCTCGTTTTTCCCCGTCGGGTGGCCGGCAGCGTCCGGTTTTACCGGGCACTCTTTCCCGGACGGGGCCGGGCATTTGCACTCCGATCGGCTTTTCACCAATATCAGCAGTTTACCACGGTGTTTCTGGATCGCTACCGTCACCTCGATCTGGACCAGATCACCTACACGTCCGCGGGATGGGCGTACCTTGAAGAATCTATCCGCCGGCGCACCGGCGGGGTTATCCTCATGTCTCACCTGGGAAATTGGGAAATGGCGGCCCATTTTCTGAAAAAGAAATCCGCCGGCACCCGGCTGCTTCTCTTCATGGGCCGCAAACACCGGGAACAGCTGGAGGCCCTCCAGAAGGACGCGCTCCAGGGGTCCGGCATCACCATCATTGCCGTGGACCCGGCCGACCCGTCGCCCCTTCACATCGTCGAAGGGATCACCCGCCTCAAGGCCGGCGGGCTGGTCTCACTCACCGGTGACCGGATCTGGCACCCCGACCAGCGTACCGTTGCCGTTAATTTCCTTGGGCAAACGGTTCGTCTGCCCATCGCGCCCTACATCCTTGCCCTGATGGCCGACCGGCCGATCTACGTCTTTTTCTCCCTGCGCACCGGCCCGGGCCGCTACCATATTGTCTGCGGCCCGCCCATCCGGGTCCGGGCCGAAAGCCGCGCCCGTCGACAGGCGGCCATTGCCCGGGCCGCCCAGGCTTACGCCGATCAGCTGGCCGCTGTGGCGCGGCAATACCCGTCCCAATGGTATCACTTTACTGATTTTTTCAACGCATCATCATTGGGGAAACAGCGGGGTGAAACGTGAAAATCGCTGCTGCGGCCGGTGGGTATTCAGGTATTCCCCCCGGTGTTCCGATAAAAAAAGGCAGGCGCCCGCACATCAGACGGGTACCTGCCTTTTTGGATGTGCCGCCGGCTATCTTTCCATCGGGCACAAAGATGAACCCGGCGGCTATTCGGATTTGTGAAACATCTGGTAGTACATGTAATAGCCCAGGGGAATGATGACCAGGGTCAGTACGGTCGAGACGGCCGCGCCGGTAATGAGGGAAACCCCCAGCCCGGCAAAAATCGGATCGGGCAGCATGAAAAACGCCCCCACGATCACGGCCACGGTGGTCAGGACCACGGGCCGGGTCCGGATTGCCCCCGACTCGATGACCGCATCTTTGATCTGCTTGCCTCTGTCCAGGCCGATCTCGATAAAATCGATGATCAGCACCGCGTTGCGGACCATGATACCGGCCAGGGCGATGAACCCGATCATGCTGGTGGCCGTAAAAAATTTCCCAAAAATAAAATGCCCCGGAATAATCCCCAGCAGGCTCAACGGAATGGGGATCATCATGATGATCGGCGTAATAAAGGAGCCGAACCAGGCCACCAGAATAAAATACATGACAATCATGGCACCGGCAAAAGCCAGCCCCAGATCCCGGAAGACTTCATAGGTAATCTGCCACTCACCGTCCCACTTTACAGACGCAACCTGTGTATTTTCCGGTGCCCGGGTCCAGTACTGTTTCACCGGAGCCGAACCGGCCGTCAGTTCGGCCACTTTTTTCCGCATTTTGAGGATGGCGTAGACCGGGCTTTCTTCGGTGCCGGCCACGTCTCCAATCACATAGACAACGGGCTTGAGGTTTTCATGATAGATGGTCTTGTCCTTGACCCGTTTGCGGATCTTGACGATGGCGCTCAGGGGAACCGGCTTGCCCGCCATGGAGATCAGGGTAATATCCCGGATTACATCAAGGGTGGATTTCTGTTTCTCCGGAATCTTCACGATAATGTCCACATCTTCCCGGTCTTTCCCGGTGTGCAGGATACCGACTTTCATGCCGCTGGTAGCCATGTAGAGGGTTTTGGAAATCATCTCGGTGGAGATACCGGTGAGGGCGGCCTTGACCTTGTCGACCGTAAAATCAATCTCCTCCATATCGTCTTCCATATACCAGTCCACATCCACAACGCCGTCCGTGTCTTCAAAAATCTTTTTGACTTTTGTCGCCAGCCTTATTCTTTCCTGCTGATCGGGGCCGTATATCTGCGCCACCAGGGTCGACAGCACCGGCGGCCCCGGCGGGACTTCGGCGATTTTTATGTTGGCGTTGTATTTCCTGCCGATCTCCTGGATCGGCCCCCGCATGATCTTGGCCAGTTCATGGCTTTTCCGGGAGCGTTTTGATTTATCCACAAAATTCACCTGGATATCGGCCACGTTTTCACCTTTTCTGAAAAAATAGTGCCGGACCAGACCGTTAAAATTAATGGGGGCGGCGATCCCTGAAAAAATCTGGTAATTTTCGACTTCCGGCACGGTGGAGAGGTAGTGACCGATATCAACGGCCAGGGCCGTGGTCCGTTCCAGGGTGGTGCCCTCGGGCATGTCGACGATCACCTGCAACTCGTTTTTATTGTCAAAGGGAAGCATTTTCATCACCACCATCTTCGCGGGGACAAAGAGGAACGCCCCGATAAAGAGAAGCAGCATGACAACAAGGAGCAGGGCCCGCAAGGGCCATTTCTCCATCAGCGGCAGAAGAATGCGCCGGTAGATTTTATACAGCCGGGTTGTTTTAACCCATTCATCCTCATCTATTTCTTCCCCGCCTTTGCCCGCATGGCCGGCGAGCAGTTTAAAAGCCAGCCAGGGGGTGATGGTCAGGGCCACGAAAAGGGAAAAAAGCATGGCCAGCGACGCGCCGATGGGCATGGGCTTCATGTATGGTCCCATCAGGCCCGAAACAAACGCCATGGGATAGATGGCCACAATAACGGTAATCGTCGCCAGAATCGTCGGGTTACCGACTTCCCCGACGGCATAGATCGCCCTGGCAAAGAGATTGTCCCGGGCGATCTTAAAATGCCGTTCCATGTTTTCCACGATGATGATGGCATCATCCACCACCAGCCCCACCACAAAAATCAAGGCAAACAGGGTGACCCGGTTCAAGGTGTATCCGAAAATGTAGTAGACGAAAAACGTCATGGCAAAGGTCACCGGCAGGGCGACAAACACAACCACGCCCGCCCGCCAGCCCATGGCCACGGTCATGACAATCATCACGGCAAGAATCGCCCCCAGCAGATGCTCGATCAGGGTGCGAACCTTGTCGTATGCGGTTTCACCGTAATCTCTCGTCACAGTCACCTGAACATCCGACGGGATCACGTACCCTTTAAGTGAATGCAGCTTTTCAAGGACATTATCCGCCACGACAACGGAATCGCTGCCCTTGCGCTTGGAAAGGGTAATCGTGGCCGCCTGGAAATTTTCCAGGGTCCGGGCCTTGTTAAATCCCATCAGATGGTAGTGATGCGGATCGCCCGGCCCGTCGAGAACGGCCGCCACATCCCGCAAAAAGATCGGTTTGCCGCCGAAAGCGCCCACAACCAGATTCTTGACATCTTCCGGCGTTCTGAAAAAACCGCCGGCGGTCAGATACATGACCTTCCCCCCCGATGTCATTTCACCGGTGTTGAGCGAGCTGTTCGACATGGACAACGCACCGTAAATCCGCATGAGGTCCAGCCCGTATCCTTTAATCTTATTGATATCGGGCTCAACGCGGATAACCCGTTTATAGCCGCCGATGACAGCCGTTTCAGCCACTTCCTTGATACTCTTCAGGCTGTTTTCAACTTCTCCGGCAATTTGTCTGAGCCCATACCCGTCATAGGTTCGGGACCAGAGGGTAATCGCCATCTGGGGCACGCTGTTGATCGACCGGCTCTTGATAATGGGGGGCAGCACCCCGTGGGGCATCCGGTCCATGTTGAAGTCAATTTTCGTCTTGAGCTTGATGATGCTTTTTTCTTCATCTTCACCCACATTGAAGCGCACCGTGACCACCCCGACATCGTTCATGGAAGCGCTGTACACATAGTCCACTCCGGGGATTTCCCACATCATTTTTTCCATGGGCGCCGTGACGACTTTTTCCACATCATGGGCATTGGCCCCTGGATAGGGAACGAGAATATCAACCATGGGAACGACGATCTGCGGTTCTTCTTCCTTGGGGGTAAACCAGACGCAGACCATGCCGATAAACAACGCGGCGATAATCAGAAGCGGGGTGATTTTCGATCGAAGAAATGCCTTGGCCAGCCGTTCGGAAACGGCATATTCAAGGGCTTCCAGTTCCTCGTCGACATCCACTTCACACGGCTCTTCGTCCTGAGTATGGATCGTTTTATCTTCGGCCATCATTTACTCCTCGAGCACGTCACCGGTTTTTAAATCTTCTCCGTTCTCAACCACAATCATCTCTCCCGGACGCAGCCCGCTGACAATCTCCACCTTGCCGTCAAAGCGCCTTCCGGTCTTGATAATCCGCATCTCCGCCTTCCCGTCTTTCTGAACGAAAACCACCGGCAGCTGCCCCCGTTCGATAACGGCTTTTTCAGGCACCAGGGTAATTTCCTCGTCATTTTCGCCCAGATAGACATTGGCGTACATCCCCGGAATAACAGATTTATCGCCAGACAGCTTAATCTTGAAATTTCGAGTTGCCGGATCGACGTTGGGGTCGATTTCAAGCACTTCAGCGGAAAATCGTCTGCCGGCGGCCGGCACTTCCACCATCACTTCCTGACCAATCCGGGCCTGGTTGATGGCGCTGCTGTTTAAGTACGCCTGCACGACATTTCCCAGTGATCCCACCACGAGAAGGGGTTGTCCGGGGGCCGCCAGGTTGCCGACATCCATCAGTTTCTGCAGAACAATACCGTCAAAGGGCGCCTGCAGCCGGGTATACCCCAGATAGGTTTTCACCTCATCGAGCATGGCGCCGGCCTGCTGTTTTTTGATATTTACCTGGGCAAGTTTTTCGCCGGCCAGCTTGACATTTTCCCGCGCAATGGCCCGGCCTTCCAGCGCCGCCTGATACTTGGCCTCGATCACGTCGAGTTCCTGTTTACTGACGCTCTCGGTTTTAAAGAGATTTTTGAACCGCTTGTATGTTTTTTCGGCCAGGGAAAATTGCGCTTCGGCCTGTTTAAGGCCGGATCTGGCCATATTGAGTCCCAAAGCCGCCTGTTTTTTTCCATTGGACGCCTCGTTAACCGCGCTTTGGGCAAATTTTTTCTTGTCGAGCAATTCATTGCTTTTAATCTTGACCAGAGGGTCCCCTTTTTTAAAGGTATCTCCGGGCCCTACGAGAAGTTCCTCGATATAGCCGACCACTTTGGGCGTCAGCTGGGCCGTATCGGCGCTGACAACCGTCCCCGGAAAGCTCCTTGAAACCGGCACTTTCGCCTTTTGTACCTGCTGAGTAACAACCTTCACTGTTCGGGGGGGCGACGATTTTTCACTGGTCTGGTCGCCGGTTCCGGATGAACAGGCCGCCAGTCCCAGCGCCAAAGGGATTACAAGAAACCTGAAAGCTTTCATTATTTCCTCCTGTTACGGTGACACTTCGAATGCAGTCGGCAGTTTAGCGTTCTGACAATAAGACCGGATCGCCATTTGTAAAGTCACGGTTCGCCGACGCTTATCGATCTTGACCTAACGGATACCTTTCATAAAATCGGGTTTGCGGAACGCCGGTTCCGGATAGGTGTAAAACCCCCGGCCGGATTTGATCCCGACATGTCCCTTTTCCACGAATGTCTTTAAATAAGCGGCATTGGCCCTGGATCTCGGGTCATCACTTTTCCGGGCCCAGTAATCGGTAATTTTATAAACCGTTTCAAGGCCCACGGTGTCCATGATGCCAAACGGCCCCACATCGGTTTTCATGATGCCCATCCAGGCACGGTCAATATCTTCGGGCGTCGCCACCTGTCTGGACGCCAGGCTCAGGGCCGACCCCAGTAATTCGGTCAACATGGCGTTAAAAACGTAACCGTGCTGTTCCCTTTTCAATTCAATGGGATATTGGCCGATGGCCCGGCAGAATGACAAAATAGTCCTGACTGTATCGGCGGACGTTTTCGGGTGCGGCATGACATCAACAATATTGGTCAGCGCGCAGTCGTGAAAATGAAGCGCGGCAAACCGATCCGGCCGGCCGGTGGCCTCTGCCAGCATCGACGGGATCAGGGTAGAGGTATTGGTTGTAAAAATGGTATGTTCCGGGCAGACAGCGTTAAACCGGGCAAAGACGCGCTTTTTCAGCGCCGGATCTTCGGGCACGGATTCGCTGACCAGATCCGCCGATTCACCGGCGGTTTCGGGATGATTGGTAAACCGGACCCGCGCTATCCCGGCCCCGGCGTCGGCGCCGCCCAGCCGGTTGCGTTCAGCCAGGCGCTCGGCCAGCGGCCGGATCGCTTTTTCCGCCCACTGCAGCGCCGAGTCGGCAATATCGTAAATGCACACCTCAAAGCCCGAACCGGCACAGACCAGCCCGATCTGCAGCCCCATGGTGCCGGCACCCAGAATCAATACGTTTTTGATCTTATTGTCGTGCAAAAGTCCCTCGCTTCTGTTTGTCCGGTTCGTCATACAACAAGCGATCCCAACAGGCAAGGTCACCCCGCCTGCAGTTGATAATAATTAATATTCACCGATACCACCCCGTCAGCCCGCCCGCCGCTTCTTCCTTCAGCATCTTAAGCATATCCGGAGAATTAAACAGTTTTTCACACAATTCACATTTACGGTACCCGATGATTTCCCGCGATGGAAACCCGGAAAAAGACGCAATGGCCGAAATCCCCAGATGCCGGATATGCTGATAGAGAAGGTGCTGTTCGCTTTTCCTGAAAAGATCCCCGATGCGGTGATGCGTCAAGTTGCCCAGATAAAAAAAATTCGTCCGGGTAAAATGGCTGCCCGCATCACAGCAGGCAAACATGTCGAGATTCGGCGCCAGATACGGGTTCATGGGACAACAGTTCGCCTGGTAATCGGTGCGTATCGGCGTCCGGTCAAATGATGCGGCCCGGCCGGAAAAGATGACCGGTTCCGGGAAGAATTTCAGTTCATGTTGCCGCAGCCAGGCTTCATGGGGGGCGTCCGTTTCGGAAAAATCGGTGACAAAGGAGATAAAATAGTCAACACTGGCCCGCCTGCAGCTGTCAGCTGCGTTGACCACATTTCGGCGGGGAATATTTTCCTGGTGCCAGCGGCTGGTACTCATGCGCATCTGTGACAATCCGCTTTCCCTGAGTCGCCGGATATATCGGTCTGCCTGCGTGACGGTTCCGGCCCAGAAGCAGTTGGTAACCACGCGGGTATAGATATTGTATTTTCGGCAGATATCCAGCAGCGTGCAGATATCGTCCAGATAGATCAGCGGCTCACCGGCCGTGAAGCTGATCCCCTCGACCCGGGCGGCCGCCATTTGCGCTATTATTTCCCCGGCCCGGGCCAGATCCATTTTTGAATCAGCCGAAACGGCATCTGCGGCCACACAATGCGCACATTTCACATTGCAGCGCGTTGAATATCCAAACGCCATTTTTCGCATTTTTTGACCATTCCTGAAAAGATGCTGGTTTGCGCCGCCATTCTCAAACAGCCATCACGGGCTAAAATTTTGTTGTGGCGGCCGGGATGCCGTGGTAAAAGTTCCCTCTTTTCTATAACAGGATATTCCGCAGGGAGTAAGCCCCCGGGCGAAAAAAATGACGGACGGAAAAAAATTCAATATTGTTCTGGTAACGCCCGAGATCCCCCAGAATACCGGTGCCATTGCCCGGCTGTGCGGCGCCACCGATACCGTGCTTCACCTGGTCCATCCCCTCGGTTTTTCGACCGACAACAAACACCTCAAACGGGCCGGGCTGGATTACTGGAAATTTGTTGATATCCGTCACTGGGATTCTCTGGATGTTTTTTTAGCGGCCCATGCAGCGGACGCTCTTTATTTTTTCACGACAAAAACCCACCGGTCTTACGTGGAGGCGCGGTATCAACCCGGTGATTTTCTTCTCTTCGGCAGGGAATCACGGGGCCTGCCGGCACCGCTTTTACAAAAAAACGAAAGCCGCTGTTTCACCCTGCCCATGTCCAATCCGAATATCCGGAGCCTGAACCTGGCGATGGCCGCCGGGATTGTTCTGTACGAGGCCCTGAGACGAAAATAAAAACGCCCCGCCATTATGTCTTATTTCTTGCGCCCGGCCATCGAATGCCTTATAAGGTGCCCGGTGCCGCGTTTGCCGGCAAAATGACAGACGCGCTGTTTTGTACCGCCTGTGGCCGGCCGCGTGGATTGAAAAATAAACTTTAATGTGGATCTGAAACTGATTTTTTCAGACATATCGAGACTGTCAATGATGCCCTCTTTTTCAGATGGTCGACTGGAAGCCATCTACCACAAAATCGAAAACCGGCAACGGCTCAATTTCAACGACGGCGTGGCCCTGTATGCCACCCCGGATCTGCTCGGTCTGGGCCTTCTTGCCGACATGGAACGCCGGCGGCGGCACGCTGACCGGGCTTACTGGGTCTACAACCAGCACCTCAATTACACCAATGTCTGCATCAACCGGTGCCTGTTCTGTGCCTTTTCCCGCGATGCCGATGAGGACGGCGCCTATACGTATTCCATTACCGACATCGAAAAACATCTGGCCGACCGCATTGCCGAACCGGTCCGGGAACTGCACGTGGTCGGCGGGATCCATCCGGACCTGCCGTTTGACTATTACCTTGACCTGATCCGGACCATCAAGAAAATCCGCCCGAACGCCACGGTCAAGGCTTTTACCGCCGTGGAAATAGATCACCTGGCCACGATGGCCGGCCTCGGGCTGGAACAGACCATTGCCGAGCTGAAGAAAGCCGGGCTGGAAATGATGCCCGGCGGCGGTGCCGAGGTATTGAGCCAGCGGGTCCGTCAAAAGCTGTTTCCCCGCAAAATATCCCACGACCGCTGGCTGGAGGTGATCAGGGCCGCCCACACGGCCGGCATTACAACCAATGCCACCCTGCTTTACGGTCATATCGAAACCGCTGAGGAGCGTGTGCACCATCTACTCGCCCTGCGCCGGCTGCAGGACGACACCCGCGGGTTTTCCGCCTTCATTCCGCTGGCCTTTCATTCGCAGCATACCCGGCTGGCGCACCTGCCGGCCACCACCGCTTTTGACGACCTGAAAAATATTGCCGTGGCGCGCCTGCTGCTCGACAACATTGATCATATCAAAGCCTATTGGGTCATGATCGGCCAGCGGCTGGCCCAGGTGGCCCTGACCTTTGGCGCCGATGATCTGGACGGCACCATTATCGATGAAAAAATAACCCATATGGCCGGCGCCACCACCGCCCGCGGTCTTACCCGGACCGATATGAGCCGGATGATCACCGCCGCAGGATTTACCCCCGTGGAGCGGGATTCTTTTTATCGGTCCGTAGACGAAACTGCTTGAGGAGACCCCTCGTCAAAATGAGCGCTCTGTCTTCAATCCTTGCCAAGCTTGATGCCACCGGGCGGATTGACCGCCGGGAAGCCCGGACCCTCTACGCCGAGGCCCCGCTGCTCACCATCGGTCGCCTGGCCAACCGGATCCGCCATCGCCGCCATCCGGTACCGGTGGTCACCTATGTGGTTGACCGGAATATCAACTACACCAACATCTGTATCAGCGGCTGCCGGTTCTGCGCCTTTTACCGGCCCCCGGGACATCCCGAGGCTTACCGGATTACCGAAGCGGACCTGGCCCGTAAAATCCAGGAAACCCTTGATCTGGGCGGCACCCAGATCCTGCTCCAGGGCGGTATTGATCCTGATATGGGACTGGCCGATTTTGTTGCCCTGCTCCGGTTTATCAAAACCTTTGATATTCATGTCCACGGATTTTCGCCGCCGGAAATCTACTATCTGGCCCAAAAGGAAAATATGGCGATCGGCGCCGTACTCAACCGCCTTAAGACGGCCGGCCTGGACTCCATCCCCGGCGGCGGTGCCGAAATCCTTGTCGACCGGGTCCGCCGCCGGGTTTCACCCGGCAAATGCACGGCCGGCCAGTGGCTCGACGTCATGCGCACCGCCCACGGGCTGGGCCTGCGGACCACGGCCACGATGATGTTCGGCCATGTGGAGAACATCGATGACCGGATCGACCATCTGCTGAAAATCCGCGCCCTCCAGGACGATACCGGCGGATTCACGGCCTTTATTCCCTGGACGTTTCAGCCGGGAAACACGCGCATCGATGTGCCGCCCGTCACCTCGGCCGAATACCTGCGGATGCTCGCCCTCTCCCGGATCGTGCTGGACAATATCCCCAATATCCAGGCGTCCTGGGTCACCCAGGGCGCCAAGATCGCCCAGGTGGCCCTCACCTTCGGGGCCAACGATCTCGGCAGCACCATGATCGAGGAAAACGTCGTGGCCGCAGCGGGCATTCATTTCAAGCTGCCCGAATCTGAAATGATCCGTTTGATCGAGGACGCCGGGTTGACGGCCCGGCAGCGCGACTGTTTTTATTCTCCCGTCGACAGCCCGCCATGACACCGGCGGCCGATACATCATCCGGCTGCTGGCACCGGGCCGGATGGGTCGTTGTCGATCCGGCCACCATTTATCCCAATGCCATGGTTCACATCCGCGCCGGCCGGATTACAGCGGTCCAGCCCCGGCATGCGGTGGGCCGCCATTCCGGCCGCCGCATCGGACCGTGCCGTGTCATCGATCATGGCCCCGGCGCCATCGTGCCGGCGCTCATAAACGCCCATACCCATCTGGAACTGTGTGCGCTGAAGGGAAAACTTCCCGTTGACCGGGGTTTTGCCACCTGGGTGCGGCATCTGATCCAGTATCGGGAAACACTGGGCAGCGAACAACTGGCTGCCGGTATTTTATCCGGAATTGCGGAACTGACTGCCGCCGGTTGCGGCGCCATTGGAGAAATTGCCACCCTTGGGCGCTCCCGGGCCCCTTTCCGGCAATCGTCTCTCGCCGGTATCTGGTTCCGGGAATGGCTGGGCCATCCGGTCACCGGCATTTCCGGCGCAGCAGGCGACTCGGCGGAAACACTGTTTGACGTTGACACACTGCCCTCAGCAGCGATCCACCGGGAATCCCTGGCCGGCCATGCCCCGCACTCCACATCACCGGTGCTGTTGCAGCAGTTGAAACAGGTTACCCGCCGGGCCGCCCTTCCCTTTTCCATTCACGTGGCTGAATCCGATGCCGAAAGCGAATTTATCCGTACGAAAAACGGTCCCTGGGCCGATCTGCTGACCGCCCGCCGGATTGATTTTTCCCATTGGCCCCTGCCGGCCCCGAGCCCGGTCGTTTATCTCGACCGGCTCAACCTCCTGGACACCGGTACGCTGGCCGTACATGCGCTTCGGGCCGATGCCAATGATTTCCGTATCCTGGCCCGCCGGGGGACGACGATTGCCGTCTGTCCCCGCTCCAACCAGCGGCTCCACCAACGGCTGCCGGATCTGGACCGGATGCTGGCCGCCGGTCTGACCCTCTGTCTGGCAACGGACAGCCTGGCCAGCTGCGACTCCCTCAGCCTGTTTGATGAAATGGCCTTTACCGCCCGGCATTTCCCCGCGCTGTCCCCCCGGACGCTTTTCGCCATGGCCACGATAAACGGCGCCCGGGCCCTGGGCCTGGAAAAAATATGCGGCCGGCTGGCTCCCGGCTGCCGGGCCGACGGCCTCTATCTGGAGCTGGCCGCCGCCACGCCGGATGCGGTGCTGACGCAGATCGTCACGCATCGGCCCATCCGCCCGGTTTACAGATTCGCCACCCATCTGTCCTGACAAAATCGGATCGAACCTTATAGTTGAACAATCCACACCTATCTTGTTGTTTTAAAATTATTATTTCAATAAGGACAAAAGACCTGTCAAGCGGATGCGGAATAATTCGGAAGAGCCCACCGCTGCCGGAAAAACATCAGTACGCGAAAACCGGCACATCGCTTTTCGGCATCAGACCGGCCTGCCGGGCTTTTTCAAACAAAGTCTGAATGGCCGCCCGGCCTTCCCGGCTGATCGACTCTGAATCGGCATTGACGTATAGGGCAATGTGACGCTCAACAACGTCTGGCGCCATTTCCTGGGCGTGGGCATCGACATACGCCCGGGAAACATCGGGGTGATCAAACGCATAGCGGACACTTTTTTGAATCAGCGATTCCACTTTCGCGGCCATCGCCGGTCCCAGTGCCCGCCGGATGGCGATCCCGCCCAGGGGAATGGGCTGCCCGGTTTCGTCTTCCCACCATTGGCCCAGATCCAGCAGGTTGACCAGCCCGTGAGATTCGTATGTAAACCGTCCCTCGTGAATAATCACGCCAAAATCAACCACACCACCAGCCACGGCCGGCATGATCCGGTCAAAGGGCATGGCCGTCACAACGGGTGACCGGGAGAGGAACAGCCCCAGCAGTAGATTGGCCGTTGTCCACGTACCGGGAACCGCTACTTTCGACCGCGCCAGGCCGGCCAGGTCGCTTCCCGGGCGCGCCACAATCAGCGGCCCGCAGCCGCGCCCCAGCGCCGCCCCGCTTCGCAGCAGGCCATAAGCGTCCGTCAGGCATCCCAGAGCGGCAAAGGATATCTTGGTGACATCAAGGGTCTGAGACCGTGCCCTATGGTTGAGCGTTTCCACGTCTGCCAGCACCGGCCGGCAGCGCAGCGAATCATCACTTGCCAGGCCATGGGTCATGGCGTGAAAGATAAACGTATCGTTGGGGCAGGTGGAATATCCCAGACTGAGAGTTTTGGGACTGAGGGTTTCGGGCTTGAGGGTTCGGGTCATGGGAGGAATGGTTTTATTCGGGTTGGCACCCAAAAAGAATGAAATGGAAATGTGGTACGCCCGGCCCGATTCGAACGGGCGACCTACGGATTCGAAGTCCGGCGCTCTATCCAGCTGAGCTACGGGCGCAATGTAAAAATGGGGTGAGTGATGGGACTTGAACCCACGGCCACCTGGGCCACAACCAGGAGCTCTACCAACTGAGCTACACCCACCCTAGTGCGAATCCTGTTTATAACCATTCAGATTTATTTTTTCAAGGATTTTTCTCAGTTAATGTTCCCGGAAAGGATACCCGCGGGTTTTTTCTAAAAAAGGGGACAGCGGAAATATTTGAATAACAGACAGACGCTCCGATCCGCATCGGCCGCCGGAGGAAAATCTTTCCCAGCCTGGGAAAACGGATCATGGCGATTTTTAACAGGTTTCCCTAAATGCCGTTATTATCACCGGCGCAAACCTCTTTTCAAATAGTCATTATTTATTCGTTTTAAGTTAGGCCCGGCTGAAAAGATGCACGCGCACCAGAGAAACCGATTAAAAATCGAAGCCATCTATTTAAAAGAGCCGGTAATGATTATCCTGTCGTTGATATAATCAATATACAATAACCATGCCAGTCATGCTGTATTTTAATTTTACCTTAATATTGAACAGGTTGCCAGAGCATATGATAATTGATACCTCGATAGTTGACAAAAACTGTCAACTATATTGACAAAATTTTTCATTTTTCAATCGATTCTTCTCCGAAG
>CAZNZW010000060.1:0-18282 GCA_964577615.1 uncultured Desulfobacterales bacterium
CACGCCGCCAGCGTTGATTCTGAGCCAGGATCAAACTCTCCAATTAAATTGAACTGGAGTTTTATAACATAAACCCGACTTGAATAAAGCGTCACTATTTAGTTTTCAAAGATCAAGCTCGCCGCTTTTGGCGACGTTTGTTATTTCTTAAATATAATAAATTGCTGTTTCTTTGTCAATGAAAATTTTTAATATTTCCATTTTCTTTTCCGCTTCAGCAATCCTGTAAATATAACCAGATTGAAAATGATTGTCAAGGATATTTTTTGCCTTGCCGAACTTTTTCCAACATAGCCTGAAATCACAAACTGACTGCTGATCCCGACCCAATTGTTCGCATCAATAAAGGCACAGGGTTCAATCAAGTACCCGCCTGCCTTGACCATGCAAACGAAGCGGTATTAATATACGCAGCAGAAGAGGGTGTCAATGCTTAATTTGGTATTTTTTTAAAAAAACCCCCGCCGCTGGCAGCCTGACGTCATCACTCCTTGACTATCACCTTATGATATCGTTTTTTACCTGCACGCAGCAGTAATTCTCCGTCTTCAAAATCACTGAGATTAATTAAAATATCAGTTGAATCCAGCCGCTTATCACCAATATAAGCACCACCCTGCGCAATCAACCGCCGCGCCGCGCTCCCTGACGCAGCCAGGCCCGCAAGCGAAAAGAGTTTGAAGGCCGGCATGCCTGTTTCCAGATCCACTCTATTAATAAAGGTATGCGGCATTGTTTCTACCGTAGCGTCCACTCTATCACGAAGCCCCGCAGTGTCGCTAATTGAAACGTCCGCCCTACCTCTTGGTATCGTACTGGAGTTCAAGATCTTTTCAGGAACGTCCCGATTACCAAACCGCCTTTGCGCATCCTGATACGCGGCAATGGCCTCATCTTTCCCATGGGCAAGACTGGTGGCCTCAAACGCGAGAATCGTCTTTGCACTATTTAAATCCACTCCCTGTAACTTTTCCACCGCTTTAATCTCCGACATCGGCAGCAGGGTAAAAAGAGCCAAAAAACGCGTCACATCCCGATCATCCGCGTTCACCCAAAACTGGAAATATTCATACGGGCTCGTTCGCTCGGCATCCAGCCATACCGCTCCCTTGGCCGTTTTCCCCATCTTCGCGCCACTTGCCGTCGTAATAAGGGGGAAGGTGATACCGAACGCGGCGCCCTGCCGTTTTCGCCGGATTAAATCGATTCCGGCAACGATATTGCCCCACTGGTCACTGCCCCCCATTTGCAAACGACAGTCATGCGACGAATAGAGTTCAAGAAAATCATAGGCCTGGAGAACCATATAGTTAAACTCAATGAAACTCAGGCCCTCCTCAGAATCCAGCCGCAGCCGGCAGCTTTCAGCCTTGATCATTCGATTGACGGAGAAATACCGGCCAATATCCCTCAAGAAAGGAATATAGGACAGAGGGGTCAGCCAGTCGGCATTATTCACCAGCAATGCCCTTCCGTTGGAAAAATCTAAAAAGCGGGAAAGCTGACGTTTTAAGCCGGCGGCATTTTTTTCAATATCCTCCATTGTCAGCATCTGACGCATTTCGGTTTTTCCGCTGGGATCGCCGATCATCCCCGTTCCGCCACCAACCAGCGCAATCGGACGATGGCCATCCCGCTGCATATGGACCAAAGCCATGATCGGTATCAAGCTCCCCACATGCAGACTTGAAGCTGTTGGGTCAAAACCGATATAGCAGCTCGCCTGCGCGGCCGTAAGATATTCACGCAGTTCCGAGTCATGCGTGGTCTGTTCAATGAAGCCACGCTCCGATAGCGTATCGAAAACTCCCATTTTTATCCCCTTATAAACAATTAATTTCCGGCAAATCGCTTTACTATTGACCGCAAAAACATTCGATAGAATTATCGATTGGCATATTCAACCGCACGGGTTTCACGAATCACAGTCACCTTAATCTGACCCGGAAAGGTAACCGATTCTTCGATCTCTTTGGCAATGTCGCGGCTCAATAGAATCGCATGTTCATCGGAAACCTTCTGGCTCTCGACAATTACCCGAACCTCCCGGCCGGCCTGTATGGCGTAGGTGTTGGAAACTCCGTTGAAATTATTCGCTATCTTTTCCAGCTCCTCCAGGCGCTTGACATAATTTGCCAGGGATTCTTTTCGTGCTCCCGGGCGGGCACCGGACAAACTATCCGCGGCCATGACCAGATAATCGTACACACTGGCTGGCGGCACATCTTCATGATGCGCTGCAATGGCTTGAACAACGTTGGTTTTTTCCTGATATTTCTTGGCCATTTTCGCGCCGATTACCGCATGGGGGCCTTCAACTTCATGATCAATCGCTTTGCCCAAATCGTGCAGCAGGCCCATCCGCCGGGCCAGTTTTGCATTGAGACCCAGTTCAGAAGCCATTATGCCAGACAGAAAACCAACTTCTGCGGAATGCTGCAATACGTTCTGGGAGTAACTGGTCCTGAATTTGAGGGTACCAATGAGCCGGATCAGCTCAGGATGGATACCATGAACACTTAAATCGAACGCCACCTGCTCACCCGCCTCCTTAATCACATTCCCGACTTCTTTTTCCACTTTTTTTACGACATCTTCAATTCGGGCCGGGTGAATACGGCCATCGGAAATCAGTTTCTGGAGTGATTGCCGGGCGATTTCACGGCGAACTGGATTGAAGCCGGACAGAATCACGGCTTCGGGTGTGTCATCGATGATTAAGTCGATACCGGTCGCCGCCTCCAGTGCTCGAATATTGCGCCCTTCCCGGCCGATAATCCGACCTTTCATGTCATCACTGGGAAGCTGCACCACCGAAACGGTCCGTTCCATTATAAAATCGCCGGCATATCGCTGGATGGCTGTCGCCAGAATCTTTTTGGCCTTCTTGTCACCTTCCGCCATGGCTTCGGATTCTATCTGTTTGATCAATTTCGCCCCTTCAAATCGGGCTTCGTTTTCCATCGTCCGGACAAGAATTGATTTTGCCTGTTCGCTTGTCATTCCAGATACTTCTTCGAGCCGCGCTTTCTGTTCCTCAAAGATTTCTTTTGTTCTGGCCTCTATGTGATCAATTTTATTTTCTCTTTTGGCCAGCCGCCTTTCTTTTTTAACAAGCTCCCGGTCCCTGCGTCCCAACTGGTCTATCTTGCGCTCTGAGTTTTCTTCTTTCTTTGTTAAGCGATTTTCTCTCTCTTTCAGTTCCTTGCGCGTTTCTCTGGTTT
Organism: uncultured Desulfobacterales bacterium; assembly: GCA_964577615.1. Classification (GTDB taxonomy): domain Bacteria; phylum Desulfobacterota; class Desulfobacteria; order Desulfobacterales; family QNYZ01; genus QNYZ01. The sequence continues at coordinate 3,225 of CAZNZW010000060.1, forward strand.
CGGCATCAAAATCACTCTTCATTTTGATCTGCCTGTCTTTCATATCAAGCTCAGCCTCTTTAACCAAAGTTGTTGCTTGATTCCTGGCATGCTGAAGCAGCTGTTCCGCCTCTGTTTCCGCCAATGCAATTCGCCTGGCCACACTGCTGCCTCTGACAAAATATGCAACAATAAAACCGACAACGAACCCGGCGCCCAGGGCGCCCCAAAGGGTATATGTCATTTCCATCGTTTTCTCCTGCGATTATATAATTAAGGGACCACTTCGTAACAATCCCAGCCTTTTATAAACCCGATACCCGCTCACAGGACAAGAGCCTGCCTCCGGACGAACAAATACCATATGTCATCAAAATGCCGCCCCGAAAATAGAACTCATTTCAAGCCATCGCACCGATACGGTATCCATTTGCGTTGATCAGTGGCAGCCGGATAACGGAAAAAATACGCTTGCAAAGCGTAAGCGCACAATGATTTCATGTAAATGATACTTCTTGAGATAGTGGCGCAAAATAGGCAGGCGATACGAGGTATTACAATAATGGTCGCCGCACCAGACAAGGCGGCCCAGCAGACTTCTTTTCGGTGGCGATGCGAAAAAAGGATCCCCTGCCATTGTGCCGTGTCAGAGGGGTTTTGAACCAGTCGTTCAAAGTGGGTGCTATATTAGTGTCTTCAGGCTTTTCTGTACGAGCAGAACATGCACACCAACACCAGGGAAAGCTCCCGTTAATTAAATGTTGGGACAAAACACATCAACCAATCACGTACACGGCAGGGGGAATTGTCATTCATCTTCCACATCAATAAAAAACCAGGAAACGCCCATGTAATATCCGGATTAGTGAATTAACGTCACATGGCCCAATTCAAGCGTTCAGAACAACTCCGGCGTCACTCTTCTGTATTGGTTCGGTTCCGATGTAAATCATTGACACCCAACCAGCGATCAAGTTTTTGTGACAGACGGTTTGAACGTCCGGAAATTTCTTGCAATACCCTGTTTTCATTTGATTTCATCTCGATACTATCGTAAGCGATATTCAGAGCCGCTGAAATCATAATTGCCAGTTGAGAGACCGGCTGAGATTGGCCCTGGTGTTGTTTCTCAACCTTGGCCACTTCCTCCATGATCCAATCGGCAACCTTTTTGGCCCTTTCCGGATCGGAATCAGCCTGAAAATCAAACGTCTGGCCAAAAACCTCTATGGATACGATTTTCCCCATTTAAACGTTATCCAGCTTTACAATTAAAACCCGGCAGGAAATATATCAGGCGATATTACCTCTTTCATTCGATAGCACGATAATGATTCTCCGAAAACATGACAACTAATAAGGTCTTTTGGTCCGAACCAGCCTTGCCTTTATTGATCCACTATGAATTGTTATTGCTGAAATCACTCAACTTTTTTAGCAATCCATCAACCCGCTCACGGATCTGCCGCTTCTCCTCATTAAAAGAACCTTCCGCTGTTTCCTTTTGGCTAAGCGTTTCTTCCAGACTTTTCACTTGCCGTTTCAGCTCCACATTTTTTGCTTCAAGTGCCTGTAATGCGCTGAGTACCCTCTCAACCTTTGTCTCAATTTCGTCAAATTGTTTAATTAAAATCTCATTATCCAATCGATCACCTCTTACGTAATAAATATCTGAATCAAGCGATCCTATAACAGCCCGTGTCAGCACAGTCAGGCATGGGAATCCTTCGCAAATGCCCCCCCCGCCTGAGCAACATGGCTTCAAATACCAAAAACCTTATCATCTTAAGTTGTTGATGTTTTATCCGTATTTATTATATTCAAATAAGGTTTTGATTATACTGACAGATATTAAAAATATTGTCAAGCTGTTTTATCATTCCGCCCAAACAGCACCTTTTCGGCAGCCTGCAGCTCTGCAGAGGTATTTATCCCCGCGACTTCATCCGGATCATCCGCCAGAACAACCCCCACCAATCGATTCTTGCGGCGAGCTATTGACACGATGTCGGTCAGGTAAAACTCGCCCTGGGCATTACCGGTTTCCAGTTTCTCCAGCGCCTTATCTAAAAAGAGTCGATTGACACAATAGATACCCGCATTCACAATCCGGATTTCTTTTTGGGATTCACTGGCATCCGCCTCTTCGACTATAGCGCAAACCTGCCGCTCACTATCCATGACAATACGCCCGTAACCGGTTGGATCCAGTGCTTCAACGGCAACCACAGTGACATCCCGTCCGGCACGCAAGTGATCATTCATCAATCGATTGGCCGTTGCAGGCCTTAGAAGCGGCACATCGCCACACAATATCATCACATGCTCAATTTGCGGGGACAGCTCGGGCATGGCGCACTTGACGGCGTGGCCGGTCCCCAGCTGCCGGGTCTGGTGGGCAAATTTAATCCGGTCCGAAGGCTCCACGGCCATTCGGACCTGATCCGCCTGATGCCCGATAACGAATATTGTCTCGGCAACGTTCAGTGATTTCGCCGTTTCAGCCACGTAACATATCATGGGCGTGCCGTTCAGTGGATGCAACACCTTGGCCCGATCTGATTTCATTCGGGTCCCCAACCCCGCCGCAAGGATGACGACACCCACATGGTCTCTTATCATTTTATCTGCCGTATCAACAGTTTCCAAAAGCGCCCCTCCTATTGGCCAATCCGCAGATGCCTGTTTAGCTTTCCTGAAAACAATTCTTTGTCCAACACATCGGTCTTGACGCCCCAAAAAAAAGGCAAACCATCAATACATGGTTTGCCCCTATTCTGTTTACCTTGCCAAAGAAAAAAAATCAACAACGACCATCAGTGAATCGCAGGACAGGCCCGTCAAAAAAGCAGCTCTACCCCCTCATATTGGAGACTTTTATTCGAACGGTCGCCCGATTCAAGGCAGCCGTGGCCCGGGTGTGGTCGATATTATCAGCACTGGCTTTATCTGACAGCCGTTTCTCGGCCCGTTCCAGGGAAGCTTTGGCTCGTTCCGTGTCAATATCCCCGCACTTTTCAGCCGCGTCGGCCAGAATGGTCAGCTTATCGGGTAACGCCTCTGCAAAGCCGCCCGAAACAAACAGATAATCTTCCTTTCCGGCGGCATTGGTATATCGTACAATACCCGGTTTTAAAGTGGTCATGAACGGCGTATGTCCGACAAGAATACCAAATTCCCCCAATACCCCGGGCGCCACCACGGACTGTGCCGCCTCATTGACCACGGATTTTTCCGGCGTTACCACTTCAAACTGAATATTCTCAGCCATTTATCGCCCCTTTTACGATTCTGTCGTTTCCGCTTCTTTAGCCGCCTCTACCACTTCATCAATGCCGCCTCGCATATAAAATGCCTGTTCGGGGATATCATCATGTTTTCCTTCGCAGATCTCTTTGAACCCGCGAACGGTATCTTCTATCTTGACATAACAGCCGGGCGTATTGGTAAACACTTCGGCCACATGGAACGGTTGTGAAAGAAAACGCTGGATTTTCCGCGCACGGTTTACCGTGATTTTATCTTCATCGGACAATTCATCAATACCAAGAATAGCGATAATATCCTGCAATTCCGTATATTTCTGAAGAATCTGCTGCACCTGCCGGGCAACCTGATAATGTTCCTCACCAATATAATTGGCATCCAGAATTCGCGATGTCGAATCCAATGGATCCACAGACGGATAAATACCCAGCTCAACCAGTTTCCGCGACAGCACCACGGTACCGTCCAGATGCGCAAACGTTGTGGCCGGGGCCGGGTCCGTCAAGTCATCGGCCGGCACATAGACACATTGGACGGCGGTAATCGAGCCTTTGTCCGTTGAAGTAATCCGTTCCTGCAGCTCACCCAGATCAACGGCCAGGGTGGGCTGATACCCGACGGCCGAAGGCATCCGGCCCAAAAGAGCGGAAATCTCGGATCCGGCCTGGGTAAACCGAAAAATATTATCAATAAATATAAGGACATCCTGCCCTTCTTCGTCCCGATAATATTCGGCGGCGGTCAATGCCGAAAGCGCCACTCGGGCCCGGGCGCCGGGCGGTTCGGTCATCTGCCCGTAAATCAGAGCGGCCTTGGGCAGAACCCCCGCTTCTTTCATTTCGTGGTAAAGATCATTTCCTTCGCGGGTACGCTCCCCCACCCCGGCGAAAACAGAAATCCCCCCATGCTGCATGGCGATATTATGAACCATCTCCATCATAATAACCGTCTTTCCCACGCCAGCGCCACCAAAGAGTCCCATTTTTCCGCCCCGGGGGAAAGGCACCAGCAGGTCAATAACCTTAATACCGGTCTCCAATACGCGTACCGACGTGTCCTGTTCGGTAAACTTGGGCGCTTCGCGGTGAATGGGAAGCATTTTTTCCTGGCTGACCGGCCCGAGACCGTCCACCGGCCGTCCCACAACATTAAGAACACGCCCCAGGCCCGCTTCGCCCACAGGCATCATGATCGGTTTACCGGTATCCTTGACCGCCTGGCCCCGCATCAAGCCATCGGTGACTTCCATGGCAATCGTTCGGACAACATTGTCCCCCAGATGCTGGGCCACTTCAACCACCAGGTTATCCTCTTCGTCACTGATGGTCGGGTTGCTGATCGTCAACGCAGTATAAATCGCCGGTAGATTTCCCTGCTCAAACTCAACATCGACAACAGGTCCCATTACCTGAGTAATTTTCCCAATGTTCTCTCCCATCTAAAAACCTCCTCTATATAAAAACCGGTATTGATTTATCCTTTCAAAGCTTCGGCGCCGCCGACAATATCCATCAACTCGGCCGTAATCGCCGCCTGCCGGGCCTTGTTGAAGGTCAGGGTCAAATCATTGATCATATCCTTACATGCCGACGTGGCATTGTCCATGGCCGCCATCCGGGCAGCATGCTCACTGGTCGATGTTTCGAGCAAGGCGCTGAACAGCGCCACCTGCACGCTGCGAGGCAACAGGTCACCCAAGAGGTCTTTGGCTGATGGCTCACAAAGATGCTCGGCCATGAACTGCCCCGATTCCGTGTTGACGTCGTCACCCTCTGCCGAAGCACGGCTTTCAATGATGGGGATCGGCAACAGCTGTCTGACTGTCGGGATCTGTCGGCCCATGCTGATAAATTCAGAGTAGACCACAAAAACCTCGTCATAGGTTCCGTCCAAATATCCGGTAACCATTTTACGTCCCGCATTGGCCGCTACATTAAACCCGAACGTGGTCCCCACCACGCCGATATATTCGTCAACGACGGGATACACACTTTTCCGACTCCAATCGCGTCCCTTTTTCCCGAAATTGGTAAAAGAGACGTCAACATCATCTCCCGCCTTTTCGTCTGCCAGCACGCCAGATTTCTGGATCAAGTTCACATTAAATCCACCGCAGAGCCCCCGGTCTGACGTACATAAAACAATATGGACCTTCTTTACTTCTTCACGCGGTACCAGCAGAGGGCTGGCATCGTCACCGGATTTCTCCGCCAGACTGCCCAGCACTTCCGCAAATTTGGCGGCATAGGGGCGAAAATTTTCCATATTCGCCTGGGCCCCACGCAGCCGTGAGGAGGCCACCATATTCATGGCTTTAGTGATCTGCTGGGTTTTCTTTACTGCCGCAATTTTATTCTGAACATCTTTTAAGCTTGGCATAAAATCAGCCCTTATTTATTCTGTGACCGGTGGGTATGCCATAACAGCAATATTGAACCGGAATTCGTGTAACCAATCACACGTGCCGGAGACTATTTTATGGTATCTTTAAATTCATCGCCATAAACCTTGATGGCTTCGGCCATGGCTGTGTCCAGATCATCTGAAATGGCTTCTTTTTCCTTCAGTTCAGCAAAAATCTGCGGATATCGGTCTTCGATGAAGGCATAGAGCCCCGTCTCATATTTTCCCAGTGTATCAACGGGAAATTCGTCCAGATAACCTTTGGTTCCCGCATACAGAATGGTAACCTGTTTTTCCATCGACAGGGGCGAATACTGCGGTTGTTTGAGAATCTCGACCAGTCTGGCGCCACGGGTCAGCTGCTTCTGCGTCGCTGCATCCAGGTCGCTGCCAAAAGCGGCAAAGGCCTCAAGTTCACGGTATTGGGCCAGGTCCAGACGCAAAGTTCCCGCGACCTGTTTCATGGCTTTCACCTGCGCCGCCCCCCCGACCCGGGAAACGGAAAGCCCGACATTAATCGAGGGCCGGACACCGGCGAAGAACAGAGACGGTTCCAGATAAATCTGGCCGTCGGTAATCGAAATTACGTTGGTGGGAATATAGGCCGACACGTCGCCGGCCTGGGTTTCAATGATCGGCAAAGCCGTCAGAGAACCGGCGCCCAGTTCATCGCTCATTTTAGCTGCACGCTCGAGCAGACGGGAGTGATTGTAAAAAATATCTCCGGGATAGGCTTCCCGTCCCGGCGGCCGTCTGAGCAACAGGGACACCTGGCGATATGCCGCCGCCTGTTTGGAAAGATCGTCGTAAATAATCAGGGCGTGCTGGCCCTTGTCACGAAAATATTCTCCCATGGCACAGCCGGCGTAGGGAGCGATATACTGCAATGTGGCCGGGTCACTGGCGCAGGCCGACACGATCGTTGTGTATTCCATGGCGCCGTGTTTTTCCAAAACGGCATGTACCTGGGCCACCGTCGATTTCTTCTGCCCGCAGGCCACGTAAATACAGTAAACATCCGTATCCTTCTGAGCTAAAATCGCATCAACGGCACAGGCCGTTTTGCCGATCTGACGATCGCCAATGATCAACTCGCGCTGGCCGCGACCCACCGGTGTCATGGCATCGACAGCCTTCAGACCGGTGTAGCAGGGTTCGTGGACGCCTTTACGGGCAATAACGCCCGGCGCCACCATCTCGACCCGGCGCGTTTCCGAGGCCTCTAAAGGCCCTTCACCATCCAGGGGTTCACCAACAGCCGAGACAACCCGTCCCAGAACGGCTTCACCCACAGGCACCTGGGCAATCCGCCCGGTTCGTTTGACCATATCGCCTTCCTTGATGTGGATATCCTCGCCCATAATGGCGCAGCCCACATTATCTTCCTCAAGGTTCAGCACCAGGCCCAGAATACCTCCGGGGAATTCCACCAGTTCCAGCGCCATGACTTTTTCCAGGCCGTACACCCGGGCAATGCCATCGCCAACGGATAAAACCACTCCGGTTTCGGAAAGCTCCACCTTCTTGTCATAATCCGTAATCTGTTCTTTGATAATCTGGCTGATTTCTTCCGCTTTAAGTTCCATCAGGCACCCTCACCCTTTTTTAATGATTCTCGCATACCGAGCAATTGTGTTTTTATACTTCCATCCAGGACCAGATCGCCAATACGGGTGACAATGCCACCGATCAGGCTCGGGTCCTGGTTGACTTCCAGGATGACTTCTTTTCCCGTGCGGCGGGACAGGCCCGCGCGAATCTTCTCAATGGCATCGGACGATAATTTCGTTGCAGATGTCACCGTGGCCCGCGCCACGCCCTTAAAATCATCTGCCAGTTTCTGGTAAAACTCATCGATGCTGTCGAGGAAACCGATACGTCCCTTGTCAAACAAAAGCAGTAAAAAAGACCGCATGACCCGGGAAAATCCCAGCCGTTCAATCATGGCCTCCAGCACCCGCTTCCGTGCATGGGTATCGTACAATGGATTGGTTATCGCCTGGTGCAATAAATGATTTTGATCGATTAATTCGGCCATGCCGCTCAACTCCGATCGATAGGTCTCGGCCTGGCCATCCTCTTTTCCAATCAGCAGCAACGCCTGGGCGTAGCGCCGGGCAATGGCAAAATTTTTCACGTTTCCACCACTTTCTTTAGATAGTCATCTATCAGGCTTTCCTGATCCCCGGCCGTTATTTTCTCTTTGATCATCCGCTCGGCATTGGCAAGGGCTTTGTCAAGCACATTCCGATGCAGGTTTTTTTTAGCCTGCTTAAATTCAGACTGGATACTTCGCCGGGCCTGGGCCTCTATTTTTTCAGCCGCAGTCCGGGCTTCGGCAATGATACGGCTTTTGGCTTCCTCGCCCTGGCGAATATATTCCGTTACAATCTTCTCGGACTCGCGGTCCAAAGACGCCAGTCGGCTGCTATATTCAGCCAGCTTTGCTTCCGCTTCCTTTTTTTTGGCTTCAAGCGCATCCATCTGATTTTTGATCTGATGGATACGATCGTTCAAGGCATTTCTGGCCGGTTTTCGCAAAAGAACAATCAGGACGGCGGCCAGCACCACAAAATTCATCACCCGATAGGTATCGGTTGTTACCCATCCCTTGCTCTCGTGGGCAGCCCCGTGCGCGGCGCCATGTGTATCGGTTTCCGATGCGCCCAAACCCGGCACCGTAAAACAAAATAAAAGGGCCGCAACAGCAATGCCTGCCAACGACCCGAATCTGACCCATTTTCTTTTTGTTTGATGCTGACGAGATATCATGATATCGCCCTTCCCAGGATTTTTTCGCCAATGGATGCGGCAAACCCGTCTATTTCCTTTTCCAGTTCTGCCTGCACCTTTTTGGCATTGTGGGAAATACGCTCTTTAACCTTAACCATCTCTGCCTGGGCATCGGCATTGATTTTTGCAATAATCGCCTGTTCTTCACTTCTCGCCGCCTGCAGGGATTTCTCTTTTTCCCGCATTCCCTTGACGCGGGCACTGCGAAGCCCTTCCTGGTACCCCGCCTCTTTCTGGAGGGCCCCGTCTTCACACGTATCGATACGGTGGACCATTGCGGCGATCTTTTCGGTGCGCTGATGCAGAATTTTCCGGATTGGCCGGTACAATATAATGTTGAGTATCCAGATCAGGAAGAGAAAATTAACAATCTGAATGAGCAGCGAGTAATCAACCTTTATCACCGGTCCCCCCTCCCTCGTTGTCAGGTAGACGATATGAAAAATGGATTATATTTTACTGAATCAGTCGGATTGATTTACCGAAACCGTATAGCACCGGCATTCCAGCTTGTCAAAGGTTTTTTATCCATCCCGGAAGGCTTGACACTTGTCTGCAGGTTGCCTATGTCCATAGGCATGCATTCACCTACACCTGTCAACAGAGGAAAATGGCGGCGCTCCAAAAATGTCGTCGGCACCATGCTGATTGGCCTTCTGCTGGGACAGTTCACTGCCATCGGACAGGCAAAAACCATCTCTCTGCCACTGACCATTGACTACCCGCTGTTGCGGACGCTGACCATTCAGGCGGCCTTCACCGGGCCCGACCAGACGGCCAGGGTATTGGACATTGAAGACGGCTGTACCACTGTAACAATTTCCAACCCCCGGTTTGCCGAGCATAACGGCCTGGTACGCTTTGAAACGTCTGTAACCCTTACGGCCGGCAAATCCTTTGGTAACCATTGCCTCATGCCGGTGGCCTGGAAGGGTTATGTCATCCTGCTTCAGCAACCGGAAATCGACCCGAAAACCTGGCAGTTATCATTCAGAACAATGGATTCGCACGTTTTAAATCAAAACCATCGACCAGCCAGGGTGCTTGGCGCCCTCTGGAAACTGATGCGAACCTGGGTATATCCCTACCTGAATCAGATCCGCATTGATCTGACGCCGCCGGTAACGGATCTTAAGTTCACCCTGCTTCCCATGCTTCACCCGGACAATCCCGGGCACGCCCGAAAAATCACCGACAGCATGCGCACGGGCCCTGTGATTGTGGATACCGGCCATGTTCAGGTCCACCTTCTTCTCGATACGCCCCCTGCCGCTGCCGACGACGATCGCCGACAGCCCCCTCCCGCCCCGCTTTCCAAAGACGAATTGAATCAGTTTATTTCAGCCTGGGAAACCTGGGACGCCCTACTGGTCAACATGATCACCTCCATGGCCGGCAAATCTCTTTCCGGGGAACAACGACAACTACTCCTCGATACGCTTCTTGACACCCGGCACCGTTTTGTCGACGCACTGGAAAATGACAAAATCGGCAAAACGTTTGTCAAAGATCAGTTTTTATGGGCCTGGAAACAAATCGCGCCGATTTTCCGTGCGCATCTTTCCAAAACGACCCCGCAACATACGCTGGGATATCTGGCATTTTTTACCGCCTCGGATGCGCTTTCGGCCCTGGATCAGCTCGGGTCCGCAACGGGAATCGAAATAAGCCGGGAAGGGTTGATCCGGCTGGCCCGCCTGCTTGGCGGCACACCGGATTCGCTCCGTTATCAGCCGGAAACCAATACGCACCTGCGCCGCATCTTCGATTTCCCCCCATTTCCCGGAGGCGGAGATCCCACCCGGACATCGCCGCCACCGGAAATCGTCCCCCCCCCTCCCGGCGGCATCGACATCCCGCCCCCTGCTGAACAAATCCATTCCTGGTGGCGGTCAATCCATGACCTCATCCTGCCCTGCCCGGCGATGGCCGGAGAAACCACTGTCAGCCTCACCCGGCTTAGGCCGTGGATCGTTCCAAAATCGAACCTGCATGCCTACCTGGACCGAATAAAAAAAATACTGCGCCAATCGGCGGACGCCGCTATCGGTCATCAATCCATTTCCCCCGACTACCACCAGCTGTTTAAAACGCTTATTTATGCCACCGCCTGGCAGGAAAGCTGCTTTCGCCAGTTTCATGTCCGTAAAAGCCGGCTGATCTACCTCCGTTCGTACAACGGTTCCTCCGTGGGGTTGATGCAGGTTAACGAACGGGTGTGGCGGGGTATTTACGATCTCAACCGCCTGCGGTGGGACATCCGCTATAACGCGAGTGCCGGGTGCGAAATTACCGCCACCTATTTCCGCCGCTATTTCCTCAAACGAATCGGCCAGATTAAATCGTTGAATACGCGTGCAATGGCCGGTATTATCTATGCCATGTACAATGGCGGCCCCAGCCAGTTTAATAAATTTCTCACCCGTTTAAAAAAAGACCGGCTGCAGTTGAGCGACCGTCTGTTCAGGGAAAAATACGCATGGGTGATCCACAAACAATGGGAATATATCGATCGATGTCTGGTGGCGGGATGACCAACGGCATCCCCCGGCGCCGGCCGATTGATTTTTTTAAATATTCTGGTGTCTAATAAGCAAAGACATACTCCCCGGGATGAAAGCGATTTTATTTCCCGATTGATTGCCGGCGACGAAAATGCTTTTCGCCAGCTGGTCCGGCAGCATCAGGATCGACTGTTTAAAGTGGCCTACGGCATCACCCTGGACAGGGAAGAGGCCCGGGATATCGTTCAGGACGTATTTTTAAAGGTTTTTAATAATATCGGCCGGTTCAAGGGAAATTCAAAATTGTCCACCTGGCTGCACCGCATCACCGTGAACCAGTGTCTGAACTGGCAGCGGCGGTGGAAACGGCGATTTCGGTGGCACCACCGGCCACTCGAAACGGACAGTCATATCGACTATCCCGAGCTGGGCAGCACAGACAACGCGCCGGATGCGCTTTATTCGGAAAAGGAACTGGAACATCTGTTTCACGAACAGCTCAAAGCGCTTTCGGAAACAACCCGCAGCGTCTATCTGCTCCGGGAATCCGAAGGATTGTCCTACGATGAAATCGCGGACATTCTCGGCATTAAAAAAGGAACGGTCAGCTCCCGGTTGTTTAATGCCCGCAAACAATTGACAAAAGGGTTGGCCCCTTTTCTAAAGAGCGGTGAAAAAGAGGATTGAAATGAAGGAACAGACCGCACACCGAAAAGACGCCTGCGACAGCCGGCTGCTCAGCCGGTTTGCCGACGGGGAAGTATCCGCCGTGGAACGGGATCGGGTATCACGTCATCTGACCCATTGCCAAACCTGCCGTAATGCGCTAAACCGGATCCGTCTGCTGGCCGATACGTGCGAATCATTCATGGATACCTCACGCTTTCAAAAAGATCTGGCCGGCATCGAGGGGCGTATCATGGGCCGGATCAAGCGTCCGGTGACGTGGGGAGAAAGGGCATGGCATTTTGTCCGTACCCGGTGGGTGCTGGTCCCCGCATCGGCAGCGGGAACAATTCTCGCGGTCTTTATTACCATCCAGATGTTCTTTACCGCGCCCACAACCCCGAGCGCCATTGTCACCTCCATGACCGGAGACGTATCTTCGGTCATGGTTATGGAAACGCCCCAGTCGCATCAGACGATCATCTGGATCAGCGAAGATTCCTGACACGGCGGCGGCCCGGGTAAACGACAAAGGGGAAAAAATGAACCCAGCGCGGTGGATAGAGATGAAAACAGCCTTGTTTCTTGTTGCGATTCTGGCTGTCGGAAGCGGATTGCCGGCCGCTTCGGCGACTGCCGGCCCACGTATTCAGGTAGATGTTAAAACCATTCTGGCAACCAACGGCAAACAGTTTTTCGACCCCGCCCTGTCCGCGCCCCTGATCAAGGAGCTGGCATCTGTTTTCCGTTACGCATCCTACCGGCTTGTCAGCGGCAGCCGGATGACCCTTCAGATCGGCCAGACAGGTCGTGCGCGGCTGGCCGGCGGCCGCACCCTGCAAGTGACCCCGCTGGGTATTCAGGGAAACCGGGCCCGCCTCCGCCTTGAAATCTACAAAAAGAACCGGCAGATTTTTCAGACGCAGATCCAGCTGCGCAACCGGAGCAGCCTCATCGTCGGCGGGCCGCGTCATAAAAACGGGGTACTGCTGTTTAAGGTGTCAAACCAATTCTAAAGGTAATCCGCCGGCGGCTGATCAGCAGTCATCCAAGTCGCCATCATCGTCAATCTCAAAACATTCCGTCTCGTCTTCGTCCAGGTTAAATACCCGGCTCTGGCCTCGAACCACGCTCGGATCATCATGTTTATAACGAATCACCAGATAGTAATCCCCTGTGTCAATATTTTCAAAAGTATTCGATGATTCTGGATCCAGTGGATCGTAATCTTCAAGGATAAACGAAGATACCGACACATTATCCGACGATCTGAACAATTCGACATGGTAGTCATGGTCATCGTCGTAATTACGGACAACGACTTCCCCTTCGTTTCGATCGCCATACCCGCTGCCGACAATAGCCGCCACGCCCATACAGACGACCAGCCCCGCAAGAACGAGGTGCCATGTTATGTCAATTCGTCTTATAATCTGCATTGTCACGCCTCCCCAAATTATAGAGCATCCAGTCCTTTCAAATTGTACACATTCGTCATTCCGGCCGTCAAGAAAAAGCACTTTCCGATACGATTCATGACATATTATCCAGGTGTTTGATCAAATCGAGCGGATGGGCGATCATTATCCGGGCGCCGCCGGCCGCCAGTTCGTCCACCGGCCGAAACCCCCACCGGACCCCCACAGCCAGCATGCCGGCCGCACGGGCGGTCTGCATATCGATCCCCGTATCCCCCAGATAGAAAAAAGCCTGCGGGGGCAGTCCCAGACGCTGCGCGGTTTCCAGAGCTCCGGCGGGATCCGGTTTTTTGGGTACCCCGGCCCGCTGTCCCAGAACCGTTTCAAAATGCCATTGTTCCAGGAAATGATCGGCACATTGCACCGTGATCTCGTGCGGTTTGTTGGACAGAATCGACAGCCGGATACCCCGGGCCGTCAGGGCATCGAGCAGGGCCGGGATCCCCGGATACAGCCGGGTCCGATCCCGCCAGCGCTGCCGGTAATCTTCGAGAAAGGCCGCCACGCATTCAGTTTCCGTTTCGGCCTGACGGGCGGCCGGCGGCAGGGCCCGATGGACCAGCGCCGCCGCACCGGCGCCCACAAAATGACGATACGCATCAACCGGATGAACGGGATAGCCTTTGGCCGCCAGCATGCGATTGGCCGCGGCCGCCAGATCCGCCAGCGTATCCAGCAGGGTTCCGTCCAAGTCAAAAATCACCGCTTTATATGTTCTTTTCATTGCGCGGATACGCTCCATCCTGTATATTTAACCATCGCATGGCGCTGACCACCATTCCGGGCATCCACATTCCCTGTATTTGCAGCTGCCGTGTTTACCGTATGTTTAGCAGGTGCGCTGATTTGTGTAAATATACTTTCCGATAGATTAATGGCCATTACCCGCTATGACGATATTTTTTCCTGGGACGGCTGGGGGGGCAAGTTCAGGCTCACCAGCGGCCGGTGCCGGCTTCGTATCTACGATCTGCAGGAACCGGAAAAGCCGGGACCGGTTTTCTTAAGGCCGATCATCGTTGTTGTGTCAAATATACCCGAAGGCCGGAAAACAAGGGGGGTGGTGTCGATCCGCAGCTGCGCCGGGCACATCGCCACCCAGGTTACCCGTCAGTTTAACATCACGCCCGAGCGGATGCTGTACATCGAACACCACCCGGCAAAGGTCTATGGCCGGCCCCGGATCCGGACCATACCGGAACGATACGAGGCGGTCGACTTCAAATGGCGCCAGGGCCGGGCCTTTGCCATTCACTGGCGAAAGCTCGATCCCCGGCTGGCAGATCTTGTCGCCGGGTTGATCACCGGCGGATGATTCTCTTTATTTCAACCGAAAATGACGGTAAAGCGGATACAGATGGGGGACGGATGTGATTCAGGCAGGACTGACCGGCGGCATTGCCACCGGTAAATCCACGGTGTGTGAAATATTTCGCGGGGCCGGGGCCATCATTATTGACGCCGATAAAATCGGTCATCAGACCATGCGGAAGGATCGGCCCGCCTGGCGGGAAATCGTGGCCCGCTTCGGCCGGAAGGTCCTGCAGGCCAACGGCGAAATCGACCGACGCATCCTGGGAAACATCATTTTCAACAACACCCGGGAAAAAGCGGCGCTCAATCAAATCATCCACCCAAGGGTTCTGGCGGAAATTTCCCGGCGGCTGGCGGCCGTTGAAAAAGACACCCCTTCGGCCGTTGTCATCCTCGACATTCCCCTGCTCATAGACGTGGGATGGCACCTCGATGTCGAGGAAGTCATCCTCGTTTACGCACCCGAAGAGATTCAGCTCCAGCGCCTCATGGCCCGCAACGGATTTTCCCGGGAAGAGGGGCTGGCCCGCATCCATTCCCAGATCCCCATCGAAGAAAAAAAACGGTCTGCCAGCATCATCATAGACAACAGCGGGCGTCTGGAAACGACCCGCCGGAAAACGATCGCCGTGTACGATTATCTGCTGCGGAAAA
>CAZNZW010000061.1:0-17631 GCA_964577615.1 uncultured Desulfobacterales bacterium
TTTTTGGAATTATAGATTCCAGAAATCCATCGCCAGGCGCATTATCAACTTCATAGAAACTTTTGAGTATAATATCCGTCATTTCGTTGTGTTTAAACATAGCTGGGTTTACCTGCGTGAATCCGTGGCGAATCGTTACCATTGATGACCGCTGATCCGCCGGCGGATGTCAGCGCGGGGAACGTCTGGTCAGGCCCAGGTGCCGGCGGACGTCTTCCGGTCCCATCACATGTGCGCCCAGTTTTTCGATGATTTCAACCGCTTTTTCCACCAGCTGTGCATTGGTGGCCAGCACGCCTTTTTCAAGAAAGAGGTTGTCCTCCAGGCCTACCCGGACATGGCCGCCGGCCAGCACAGCCGCTGCCACATAGGGCATTTCGTTGCGTCCCAGCGAAAATGCCGACCAGGTCCAGTCGGGCGGTACACTATTCACCATGGCCATGAAAGTATTCAGATCATCCGGCGCGCCCCAGGGGACGCCCATGCACAACTGCACCAGGGCCGGGCTGTTTAAAATACCCTCGGATGCCAGTTGTTTCGCAAACCAGAGATGGCCGGTGTCAAAGACTTCGATCTCCGGCCGGACGCCCAGGCCGGTGATCTTTTTTCCCATGGCGCGCAGCATGCCGGGGGTGTTGGTCATCACATAGTCCGCTTCGGCAAAATTCATCGTTCCGCAATCCAGTGAACATATTTCCGGCAGACATTCGGCCACATGGGCAATGCGTTCACGGGCGCCGGCCATGTCGGTGTCGGCGTCTTTGAGCGGCAGCGGGTGGTCGGCGTCTCCAAATACCAGATCACCGCCCATGCCGGCGGTCAGGTTCAAAACACAGTCGACATCCGAAGCGCGGATGTGTTCGGTCAATTCCCGGTAGAGTTGCGGGGCCCGGGACGGCGCACCGGTCTCGGGGTCACGCACATGACAGTGAACGATCGCGGCCCCTGCCCGGGCGGCGTCAATCGCACTGTCGGCAATCGCTCGAGGGGACCGGGGGACATGGGGAGACTTATCCTGCGTACTGCCCGAACCTGTCACCGCGCAGGTGATAAAAACGTTTCGGTTCATTTCAAGAGGCATATGCCGGGCTCCTTCGGGATGAGTGGGAAGCTGTCGATGTGATCAGGACAGCTTACGCTATTGTAGTGAAAGCACAAATAAGTCAAGAAAATATTTAGGGGTCCCTGTGGGCCTATCATCGACAAAGCGTTCGCCGGGCCGGTTAAAATCGGCCCGGGTGACAACGAACCCCTGTCTGATATATCTGAAACGAAGCGCCTGCAACAGCAATAAATCACGGCGGCCCACATGTCTCTGTAAAAAGTGGATGTTACATAATTACATATTCAGCTCGGCAAATTAAATTTTGTGCAGTTGACAATAACTTTCTCGTCTGATATATCATAGGCGCGCCTTCGCAATGACGATAAATTTCGATGTTTCGCGCGTTTTTGTCATCCAGTATATCAGTATGTCAGCAGGTCTGTGAGTCATTAAATATACATTATACGCTTTGAGCAGAAAGGAAACAGCTATGTCCAGTCAATTACCCGGCCAGGCCAGAGCCGTTATCATCGGGGGTGGCATTGTCGGTTGCAGCTCGGCCTATCATCTGGCGCAACTGGGATGGAAGGATGTGGTGCTGCTGGAAAGAAAAAGTCTCGCGTCCGGCACCACCTGGGCCGCTGCGGGCCTGGTCACCCAGTTGCGGCAGAATCGCCAGATGTCCAATCTGGTCAAATATGCCACGGATCTCTATTCCCGCCTGGAAGATGAAACCGGTGTTGCCACCGGATATATTACCACCGGTGCGATTGCGCTGTGCCGGACGGACGCGCGGCGGCAGGAGTGGCTGCGGGCCGCGTCCATGGCGCGTTCTTTCGGGATCGACGTTCATGACATTCCCTTGCGGGAAGCGGAAAACCTGGTTCCCGGTTTAAGCGTCAAAGGCGTACTGGCGGCTTTTTATATTCCAAAAGACGGTCAGACGAATCCAGAAGATACGGCCCAGTCTCTGGCCAGAGGCGCGCGACTCAAAGGGGTTCAGATTTTTGAGAATACCCGGGTCACCGGTCTTACTATCGACAAGGGGATCATCCGCGGCGTCCAGACCGATCAGGGGGATATCTCATGCGACTATGTGGTGAATTGTGCCGGTATGTGGGGCCGCCAGGTGGGGAAAATGGCCAATGTCAGCATTCCGCTTCACGCCGCAGAGCATATGCATGCGGTGACTCTGCCGATTCCCGGAATCAAGGAGGTCTTTCCCAGCGTTCGCGACTTTGACGGCTATACCTATTTCAAATCCGAGGGCGGCGGGATTTTGCTTGGTGGCTTTGAACCCGTGGCTAAACCCTGGGGAAGAGAGGGGATTCCGGAGAGCTTCAAGTATACCCAGCTCCAGGAGGACTATGATCAGTTTGAGATTTTCATGAATTGCGCCTATGATTGCTTTCCGGCCATCCGGGATGCTGAAATCCGCCATCTGGAAGTTGTACCGGAGAGTTTTACGCCCGACACGGCTTTTATACTTGGCGAAGCGCCCCAGGTAAAAAACTTTTTTGTCGCCTGCGGCATGAACTCCGTTGGCATCGCCAGTGCCGCCGGTGTGGGCCGATCCGTCGCCCAGTGGATGGACCAGGGCTACCCCGAAGAAGATCTGTGGCCGGTCGATGTCCGCCGCTACTTCCCCTGGCAGCAGAATACCCGGTATGTCCATGACCGCGTGGTGGAATCGGTGGGCGTGCTCTATCACAAGCACTTTCCCAACCGGCAGCGGACGACCGCACGGCCGGTGATCCAGTCGCCGATTCATGACCGCCTGGCGGCCCGGGGGGCCTGTTTCAGCCAGGTTGCCGGGTGGGAGCGGGCGGACTGGTTTGCCCCGGAAGGCGTTGATCCCGTTCATGAATATGACTGGCGGCGGCCGAACTGGTTCGCCTATCAGGCGAAAGAACACATGGCCGTGCGGACCGGGGTGGGCCTGTACGATCTGACTTCCATGGGAAAATTCATTGTCCAGGGCCGGGATGCCGGAGCGGTTCTCCAGACGCTCTGTGCCAATGATGTCAATGTGCCCGTGGGAACAGTCGTTTATGGGCCGATGCTCAATGAACGCGGCGGTTTTGAATGTGACATCACCGTTACCCGGATGGCCCGGGATCAGTACTTCATCGTTACGGCTGCCGGTACGCCGGTGCGGGATCTTGATTTCATTCAGCGGAGAATCCCCGCCGATGCCGGGGCCACCATCACGGATGTGACCCATGGGTACGCCATGCTGGCCGTCATGGGGCCCAGATCCCGCGATTTGATTTCAGAAATTACCGACGATGATCTCTCGAACGACGGGTTTCCGTACGGAACGGCCAGGGAGATTGACATCGCCTATGCCCGGCCCCTGGCCCTGCGGATGTCTTATGTCGGTGAATTGGGATGGGAGCTTTATATCCCCACCAATTTTACCACCGGAGTCTTTGATGCCATCATGGCGGCGGGTGAAGAATACGGTATCCGGCTGGTCGGCATGCAGGCCGTCAATTCCCTGCGCATGGAAACGGGCTGCCGGCACTGGGAGGCCGATATCACGCCGGATGATACCCCGTATGAGGCCGGCATGGGATACGGCGTGAAACTTGACAAGGGGGCTTTTACCGGCCGGGACGCGTTAAAAGCCCAAAAGGAAGAAGGCCTGCATCGAAAGCTGGCCATGTTTACCCTTCAGGACCCCGAACCGGTCCTTTACGCCGAAGAACCTGTCTGGCGGGATGGGCAGCGGGTGGGCGGAATTACTTCCGGGGCATACGGCCATTTGCTTGGCCGGGCCGTGGGAATGGCGTATCTCCAAAGGCCGGACGGGGAGATTGTCCGGGAAGAATGGATTCGCAGTGGAAAGTATGAGATTGAAGTGGAGGGCCAGATGGTGCCGGCAACGGTGCATGTCAGGTCCCCTTACGATCCGGACAACCGGCGGGTAAGGATGTAGGCCGGTATTGATGCTGGTCAGGCGCCAATTTGCAGACGGCGCGCGGCGGCTGAAAGGGTTGGCGCTTGACACTTGCTCCTGTCTAATATATCAGAAAGGCACTATCAATAAATATCGGGTCTTCAGCGTATTTTAACTATTCGGCCCGCCGGTCAGGTTAATCAGAAACCGGCCTGAACATTATTTTATTAATTTCTTGCCGGTTTCGCTTTCTGACCCGTTGGTTATCCGAACCATTTTTGCCTGGCCGTATTTTTTTCTTACTTTTTCCATGGTCAATCTTTCAAGCGGTTTGACCTGCGGGTTCACCCCTGTCTATTAATCAGGGGGCCACAACAGCAATACTTACAAATTAAAAGGAGGTATTCATGTCAGATTTAAAGAAACTGGAAAATATCCCGGCAATGGGAAAGATTTCCCGGCGCGAATTCATGGGCGCGGCGATTGCCGCGGGCGTCAGTGTCACGATGGCCGGATCGATTTTTTCATCGGTCGCGGAAGCGGCACCGAAAAAGGGCGGCCATTTTAAGTGCGGTATCGGCGCGGGCTCCACCACGGATTCGCTGGATCCGGCCACCACGTTGCAGACCTACACGCAGATGATCAACAACGGCGCATATAATTATCTGACCGAAGTGGATAACCATAACAAACTGATCGGTGAACTGGCGACCGGCTGGGAAGCCTCCAAGGACGCCAAAACCTGGACGTTTAAACTCCGCAAGGGCGTCACCTTTCACAACGGCAAAACGCTGGATGCCGATGATGTGATTGCCTCGATCAACCACCATCGCGGCAAGGATTCCAAATCCGCCGCCAAACCGATCGTTAAGGCCATCAAAGAAATAAAAGCCGACGGAAAAGATCAGGTGGTTTTTATGCTTTCCGGTGGCAATGCCGATTTTCCCTATCTGATGTCGGACTACCATCTGCCGATTCTGCCGGCCAAGGATGGTAAAATTAACGCCACATCGGGTATCGGATCGGGTGCGTATATTATTGAAAAATTTGATCCGGGCGTTGTTACGCATCTTAAACGCAATCCCAATTACTGGAAAGAGGGCCGGGGGCATTTTGATACCATTGAGCACCTGGTGATTCTCGATGTCGCCGCCCGGACCAATGCGCTGACCACCGGCGCGATTCATGCGATGGACCGATGCGATCTGAAAACCGTCCACCTGTTGAAACGGAACAAAAAGGTAGAAGTACTCAAGATAGACGGGGCGCAGCACTTTACCCTGCCGATGAACGCCACCGTGGCCCCTTTCGACAATAATGATATCCGCATGGCTCTGAAACTGGCCATCGACCGCGAAGCAGTGGTAAAAACGATATTGCATGGGTATGGTTCGGTTGGCAACGACCAGCCGATTGGGAAAAATCAACCGTTTTATGCCAGTCTGCCCCAGCGGAAGTACGATCCGGACAAAGCCAGGTTCTACTTGAAGAAAGCGGGCCTGACATCGCTCAAGGTGGAACTGGCTGCCGCCGATGCCGCTTTTGCCGGCGCGGTGGATACGGCCGTTCTGTATAAGGAGCATGCGGCCAAATGCGGGATCGACATCACCGTGAACCGGGTCCCCAATGACGGTTACTGGTCCAATACCTGGATGAAGAAACCGTGGAGCATGAGCTACTGGGGCGGGCGCGCCACGCCGGACTGGATGTTTTCGGTGGCGTTTGCGGCCGACGCCGAGTGGAATGAGGGCTTCTGGAAGCATGAAAAATTCAACAAACTTCTCATTGCCGCGCGGGCCGAACTCGATCAGGCCAAACGGACAACGATGTATGCGGAAATGCAGAAACTCGTCAGAGATGAAGGATCGGTGGTGATTCCCATGTTCCAGTCGTACGTATCGGGATTGTCCAAAAAGATCGGACATGATGCGGATGTCTCTGCGGATAGAGATATGGATGGCACCAAAGCGTTTGAGCGCTGGTGGATGGTGTAGCATTATTTCCCCCGGCTTCTGGGAGCCGGGGGAATAGTTCTCTGAAATAAATCGGAAAGACGCCTATGGGGACGATACTTAAACTGGTTGGGCAACGCTTTGGCATCGGGCTGCTGGTGCTCTGGATTGTCTCGCTGATTATTTTTGCGGGCATGGAGTTTCTGCCGGGCGATCTGGCCCAGCAGATCCTCGGACAATCGGCGACCCCGGAAAGCCTGGCCGCGTTCCGCAAGGAACTCGGCCTGGACCAGCCGATGCACACCCGCTATCTCAAATGGCTGGGGGGCGTGGCCCATGGCGACTTTGGCACCTCTCTGGCCAACCATCGCCGGATTTCCGAGTTGATCGGCATCCGTTTTGCCAACACCATGTTTCTGGCGGCCCTGGCCGCCATTATATCGGTGCCGATTGCACTGACTCTCGGTATTCTGGCCGCCCTTTACCGGAACAGTCTTTTCGACCG
This sequence comes from uncultured Desulfobacterales bacterium, assembly GCA_964577615.1. Taxonomy (GTDB): domain Bacteria; phylum Desulfobacterota; class Desulfobacteria; order Desulfobacterales; family QNYZ01; genus QNYZ01. Next base: position 6,405 of record CAZNZW010000061.1, read on the forward strand.
GCTGGTGAATATCCTGACATTGTCGTCGATTTCGTTCCCGGAATTTTTTATCGCCTATATCCTGATCTATATTTTTTCCGTCAAACTGGGCATGTTTCCGTCCCTGGCCAATATCAACTCCGATACGCCGCTGTGGGAACGGGTGTACATCTGCCTGATGCCGGCCGTCACCCTGGCCATGGTGGTGGTGGCCCACATGATGCGGATGACCCGGGCGTCGATCATCAATCTGCTGGCCAGTCCCTATATCGAAATGGCCAAACTCAAGGGCCTCAAAAAGGCGCGGGTGATCCTCTACCACGCCCTGCCCAACGCCCTGGCGCCCATCATCAATGTCGTTGTCCTCAACCTGGCCTACCTCATCGTCGGGGTGGTGATTGTGGAAGTCGTCTTCGTTTACCCCGGCCTGGGGCAGCTGATCGTCGATTCCGTCCAGAAACGGGATATGCCCGTGGTGCAGGCCTGCAGTCTGATTTTTGCGGCGACCTATGTCCTGTTGAACATGCTGGCTGATATCCTGTCGATTATTTCGAATCCGAGGATGCTGTATCCCAAATGAGTACTCAACCCAAAACGATTGCCGACAGTACCGATGCCCTGCCGCCGCCGGTGCGTGACCACGGCTGGTTCAGAAAAGCCCTGCGGGAACTGAAACACGCCCCGTTGAGCGCCAAATTCGGGATGCTGGTCATCGTCTGCTACGTTTTCGTTGCCCTGTTTGCACCGGTTATTGCGCCGTATGGTGAATCCCAGATTGTCGGCTCGGAATATGAACCCTGGGGGGGGCAGTTCATATTCGGCACGGATAACCTCGGTCGGGATATGCTCACCCGCCTGATCTTCGGTGCCCGCAATACCATCGGTATCGCTTTTCTGACAACGGTGCTCGCCTTTCTCATCGGCGGGATCAGCGGAATCATTGCCGCCACGCTGGGAGAGTGGGTCGACCAGGGGCTCAGCCGGATTGTCGACATCCTCATGGCCATCCCCCAGCTGATTTTTGCGCTGCTGCTGCTGACGATTTTCGGTACGTCCATTCCCGTCCTGATCGGTATCATTGCCGTTCTGGATTCCACCCGGGTGTTCCGTCTGGCCCGGGCGGTCAGTCTCAATGTGGTCGTCATGGATTATGTGGAAGTGGCCCGGCTGCGCGGCGAGCGCATTACCTGGATTACCCTCAAGGAAGTGCTGCCCAATATTATCCCGCCGCTGGTGGCTGAATTCGGCATGCGCTTCTGTTTTGTTTTTCTGCTGATTGCCGGCTTGAGCTTTCTGGGGCTTGGCCTGCAGCCCCCTACCGCGGACTGGGGGTCCATGGTGCGGGACAACGCCACCCTGATTTCCTACGGAGACATCACGCCGCTGCTGCCGGCGGGCGCCATTGCGCTTTTGACCGTAGGCACCAATTTTGTTGTGGACTGGTTTCTGCACAAAACGAGCGGATTGAAATAATGGCTCCCAAAGGAAAAGAGAACAGCAGACGGTTGCTGGAGGTCAAGGGCCTGTGTATCGAAGGCCAGAGTGAGGATGTCTGGCATCCCATTGTCAAAGACTTTAATGTGACCCTTGACCGGGGAGAAATCCTCGGCTTGATCGGGGAGTCCGGGGCCGGGAAATCAACCATCGGCCTGGCGGCCATGGGGTTTGCCCGTCCCGGCTGCCGCATATCCGCCGGTGAAATCTGGTTTGACGGAGCGGATTTGCGGGAACTTCGCCGCCGGGACCGGCGGGCGATCCGCGGGGTCCGTATCGCCTACGTGGCCCAGAGCGCGGCCGCTTCTTTCAATCCGGCCCACAAATTAATTGATCAATTCTCGGAAATACCGGTTGAACACGGCGTCCACTCGAGGGCGGAGGCCGAAGCGGATGCCGTTGATCTGTTTACCCGGCTCCAGATGCCCAATCCCGACACCATCGGATTTCGCTATCCCCATCAGGTGTCCGGCGGCCAGCTGCAGCGGGCCATGACGGCCATGGCGCTCTCCTGCCGGCCCGACCTGATTATCTTTGATGAACCGACCACGGCCCTGGATGTCACCACCCAGATCGAAGTGCTGGCCACCATTCGCGATATTGTCGAGCAGTTTAATACGGCTGCCATTTATATCACCCATGACCTGGCCGTGGTGGCCCAGATGGCCGACAAGATCACCGTGCTGCGCTACGGCGAGGTGGTCGAGGAAGCCGATACCCGCCTGATGCTGTCCGACCCCAAGGAGGATTATACCAAATCCCTCTGGGCGGTGCGGTCATTCAAAAAAACCGCGTCAACGCCCGAGCGGGATCCGGTGCCGCTCTGCGAAGTCCGGCAGGTGACCGCCGCCTACAATAACGATGTGACGATACTGCATGATATTTCGTTTAAAATCCACAAAGGCTATACCGTGGCCGTGGTGGGCGAATCGGGCAGCGGGAAAAGCACGGCGGCCCGGGTCATCACCGGCCTGCTGCCACCGGCGGATGGCCAGGTCCTTTACCGGGGCCAGCCATTGCCCGGCGATTATCGCCGCCGGACCAAGGACCAGCTGCGGCAGATCCAGATGATCTACCAGATGCCCGACACCGCCTTGAATCCCCGCCAGCACGTCCGGGATATTATCGGCCGGCCGCTGACGTTTTATCTGGGGATGCGCGGGGCCAGAAAAGAAACGCGTATCCGCGAGCTGCTTGACCTGATCGAACTCAATCCAGACGACTTTCTCGACCGGTTTCCCGGCGAGCTGTCCGGCGGTCAGAAACAGCGCATCTGCATTGCCCGGGCCCTGGCGGCGGAGCCGGAATTCATCATCTGCGATGAGGTGACCTCGGCCCTGGATCAGCTGGTGGCCGAGGGGATATTGCGTCTGCTGGACCGGCTGCAGCAGGAATTATCGATCGCTTATCTTTTTATCACCCACGACCTGGCCACGGTGAAAGCCATTGCCGACCGGGTCATCGTCATGCTTAAAGGTAAAATCGTCGAACAGGGATCGAAACTGTCCATCTTTTCGCCCCCCCACCACGAGTACACGGAGCTGCTCCTATCGTCTGTTCCGGAAATGGACCCGGACTGGCTGGATCGCACCCTTGAAGAACGCAAACATTTATCGATTAAAAGCGCCGATCAATAGGGGGATGCCGGAGGTTATTCCCGGCCGAACAGCCGGGTGATTTCATCGGCGTCAAATTCGGGCCAGCTCACCGGCCGCCCGGCCCGTGATGCGTCTATCCCTTCACCCGGGTCCAGCACTTCTCCAATGCAGGTGATATTAATATCCGCCTGACGCATCCGGTCCATCAGGGCCGGACACCGGTCTTTCCGGCAGCAGATTAAGAGGCTGCCCGACCCGATCAGCCCCAGTGGATCAATCCCAAGTAAATCGCACATGTTCCGGGTTTCCGGATAAACCGGAATGCGGTCCAGATCAATCCGCAGGGCATGGTGGCCGGCAATGCCAAGCTCCGCGATGGCCGTGGCCACGCCCCCTTCGGTGACATCGTGCATGGCGCTGACACCGGTCAGTTGTCCGGCAATCCGGGCTTCGGGCAGGATGCTGATCCGGTCTAAAAAGGTCCGGCCGGTTTCGATTTCTGTTTCCGGCATGCCCATCTCTGCCAGCCGATGGCCAAATTCCCGGGCAATCAGGGAAGTGCCTTCCACGGCCACCGACTTGGTGATCAGGATCTGATCACCGGTCCGGATATTCCGTTTATCCAGCAGGTTTTCTTTTGCCACCGTGCCGGCCATCATGCCGCTGACCACCGGGCGGGTGACGGCATCGGTGATTTCCGTGTGGCCGCCGCACAGGGTAATGTTCCATTTCAGGCAATGGGTTCTCAGGTCGGTCAGGATGGCGAGAATCCTGGCCGGTGTCGTATTCGGCGGAAACAGAAGGGTGGTCAGCAGCCAGCGGGGAATGGCCCCGGACGTGGCAATGTCGTTGGCGTTAACGAGCACGGCGTAATACCCGATGGCATCGGTGGCAAAGGTGATGGGGTCGGTTTTTAGAATCAGCACATCTTCGTCAGCCACCGATACGGCGGCGGTGTCTTCGCCGATGCCGGGGGTGATCAGCATTTGCGGGTCGTCAAAGGAGAATCCACCCAGATATTCGGCCAGCAGATCGTTGGGGAATTTTCCCGCCGGCAGGGGAGTGTGGCGGCGGATAAACCGCTTCAGCCCGGCCATGTCGGCCACGGTCACATCAGGATGGCAGGCAAAATCCGGCGTAGTGCCGTGGGTGATCAACGCCGTTGCCGCTCCCGCGCGATGACCGGCGTCGATGTCAAAGTGATAATCGCCCACCATGAGAAGGTTGGCCGGCGCGATTCCGAATTTTTGAGCGGCCATCAGAATACCGGCCGGATGCGGTTTGGGCCGGGCCGGATCGTTCCGGGTAATGATCAGATCAAAATCCGCCGGTCCGAGCGCGTCAAAATTTTCCAGCGCCCGGTTGACCGAGCGGCGGCTGTTACGGGTGAGAATCCCCACCCGGATGCCCTGAGCGCGAATAAACCGGATGAGATCTTCGGCGCCGGGGCAGGGGGCCGAGGCGGCGGCCCCGGCGGTTTCAAAATCGTCCAGTTCGGCGTGGGCCTTCTGTTTGCGGTCCGGATCGTCCAGCGCCTCGATAAATTCGAGTACCGGCACATCCGGCGGGCAGCCCACCTTTTCCCTGATCACGGCAAAATCAAGCACGCCCGGACGGGTCAGCGTACCGTCGAAATCGAACAGCACCGCCTGGATCACGATATTCTCATTTTTCATTTCGGTTTCCAATCAATATTGACGGATCGGCCAAAACCTTCTAATCTCAGGCCAGAGCGGATCCCAGTCCGTAAAAGGAATCAGACCATTGCCTGCTGGCCGTCACCCGGCTTCCGGCCGGCAGAATGACCGGACTCTACACAAAAAGAAATATCGTGACAACGATAACCTGACAAGGAGGCACCCAGATGGCAAAGAAGATACTCGTGGCGGTGGACGATTCGGAAAATGCCGCCCGTGCGGTTAATTTCCTGGCCGACAATTTTGTGCGGGATCTGTCGATCACGCTGTTCAGTGTCGTGCCCGACACGGAAGCCCTGTGCAGCATGGAGAGCCCGGCCCTGACGCCGTATTTCAAGGCCCACCAGAACGATTTCTGCTCTCTGGAAACCCAGAAGAAAAAAATCGTCCGGAAAGCCCTGGACGATGCCCGGGGCATGCTCGTTGACAAGGGGTTTTCGGCCGACGGCATCGACGTTAAGCTGCAGATGAAAAAAGAAGGCGTCGCCCGGGACATCGTGACCGAAGCCGAAGCCGGTTACGATCTTATCATCATGGGCCGCCGGGGGATATCGGCGGTCCGGGAATTCTTTCTGGGCAGCATTACCCAGAAGGTGCTTCATCTGGCGCCGGAAATGACTGTTTTGATCGTCAACTGATGCCGGGACCCGGTTGCCCGAAGCGTCTCGAAACGCGGGGCGCGTGTACGGCGTTTAATCAGAGGCGTCTAAAACAGTGGTCAGGGTGGCGGCGTCGATATTGCCGCCGCTTAATATAATCCCGACACGCCCTTTGGGCGTCACCGCCCGGCTCAGCAGCGCTGCCAGGCCCAGCGCGCCCGAAGGCTCCACCACCAGTTTCATCCGGTAAAATAAAAACCGGACGGCCGCCATGATGGCGGCTTCGGACACCGTTTTCATATCATCCACATATTTTAATACCAGCGGAAACGTCAGTTTGCCCAGAGACGGGGTCCGGGTGCCGTCGGCAATGGTCGGCGGGTTGTCGATCCGGTGAAGGGTTCCGGTTTTAAACGACCGGGTGGCATCGTCCGCCAGTTCCGGCTCGATGCCGAGGACCCGGCAATGGGGCGACCTGGCTTTGGCAGAAATTGCCGAACCGCTCAGCAGCCCGCCGCCGCCGCAGGGGACCAGCAGCATGTCGAGGTCCCCGGTTTCCTCAATGAACTCCAGTGCCGCCGTTCCCTGGCCGGCGATGACCTGCCGGTGATCGTAGGGCGGGATCAGCGTATAGCCATTGGCTGTTTGAAGTTCTCCGGCAATCTCCTGCCGGGAGGCGGTTTCCGGGTCGTATTCAACAATCGTGGCCCCATAGGCTTTGGTCGCATCCCGTTTGGTAACCGGGGCATTGCTGGGCATGACAATGGTGGTGCTGATATTCAGCATCCGGCCGACGAGCGCCACTGCCTGGGCGTGATTCCCGGAAGAATAGGTAATCACACCCCGGGCTTTTTCCGCCGGCAAAAGCTGGGCGATACTGTTAAGCGCCCCGCGAAATTTGAACGCCCCGACCTTCTGGAAATTTTCGCACTTGAAATAGACGTCCGCCCCCACCCTTTCATTGAGCGTCCGGGACGTCATCACCGGTGTGATATGGGCGTATCCGCCCAGCCTTTTTTTCGCGGCCAGGATCTGTTCAAACACGTTGCCTCCCATTCTTAATTATTTTGCCGCGGATTTTCGCGGATTATCACGGATATTTTTGTATTTAAACCTATCTGCGTTTATCTGCGTGAATCTGTGGCTGAATAGCTACGGCCCGGATAGATGAAATGTTATTATTCAGCCGCGGATCTTCGCGGATCATCACGGATTTTTTTTATGTTCAACCATAGCTATGTTTATCTGCGTGAATCTGCGGCTAAATGGTTACTTTGTTTTTAGGGTTATGGATTCTCCACAACCGTTATCTCTTCGTGGACCTTGATTTGCCGTTTTTCAAGCTCCCGAAATACCGCAGCCGGTTCAAAGGCCATTTCCGGCGCCACCACCCCTTTGCCGTGAACCTGGCCATGGGCAATCATCTGAGCGCCGATGCTCATGGGAATACCGACACAGCGGGTATAGGCCCGCAGGTTTTCCCACCCCTTAACCGATCCGTCCGACGCCGGATGGGTGTGGGTGAGAAGATGGCGCATCATTTTACCCTCTTTTTTTCCGGTCACGTCCACATGCAGAGCATAGCCGTACAGATCGGTGGTTTGGCCTTCCCCGGACTGTAGCAGATAACTGGCCACGGCATCAAGAATACCAGCCGGGGCCCCGTTGATCTCAACCGGGTCGTTGCGCATAAATCCCCAGTCGTACAGGGTCCGGATCAGGGCCATGTTTTTCGGGGGCCAGGTGCCGCGCACTTCAATCAGGCGGATCTCTTTGTCGGCCAGGGATTTCGGCAGGGTCATGGTCTCGGCGTGGGGAATAATATACTGGGTGTGGGTGCCGAACGGCGGCGGCAGCTCGATGTCGCGGGGCCGGGCAAAGGGCGGCACCTGGACGAACTCGCCGTTTTCATACACGACCCGGGAGGGCAGGGCGGGATCGTATTCCACCCGGGTGGTCTCGGCAATGGCCGGTGAAAAGGCCACCGGCCGAAACGCGCCATGACTGATCCGGATCGTATCGATGGTGTCCAGCTGATTGGCGGCATGCCGCGTCATCATGTTGGTGATGCCCGGCGTCATGCCCATGCCGGGGACATGCACGCGGTCCTGGCCGGCAAACTGATCGTCAAATTCCCATTCCGCGCCGCATCCGTTGAGGTTGATCCCATTGACCCCGGCTTCGGCGATACACGCCGTGGACCGGTCGTTGAGGGAGATGGTCGTGCCGTCCATGACGAGATCATAATCCCGCAGGATGGCCACGGCATTGGATCGCTCGTTCACGTCGATTTTAACAAAGTCGACCCGTGGATCGTCCAGCCACCGGACCACTTCCATGCCGGCGGTTTCGTTAAAATCGGCGATGGTGATCTTTTCAAAATCAGAAAAAGCCACCAGATCAAAAACCGACTCCCGGCTGATTTTGCCGCCCGCGCCCAGACACAATACCTTCATGTTGTCCTCCTTATTGTTATTCGGCCGTTTAAATGTATATACAATTAAGGTGATCAGGTATCGAGTCTATATATATTTGTCAAGAAAATATTCGGTTAAATTTAGAATAACCATGAATAAATATAAAAATATCATGCAATTACCCATAAATATACCTTGAAAACAAAGGTGTGATTTTGGCATTTGACTTTGTATATATAATTGAGTATACATTTCGGTGTTCCCTTGCATTCGTCACCGAAAAAAGGATATGCGCATGACGCCCGACTATGGCCGTAAAATTCCCAAATATATGCAGATCCACCAATGGGTCCGCGCCCTCATCGATCGGGGGGAGATCCAGCGTGGCGACCGGCTTCCCACGGAAACCGAACTTTCCCGGATGTTTTCAGTCAACCGCATGACCGTTCGAAAGGCGATGGATATATTCGTTACCGATGGCATGATTCACCGGCAACCGGGCAAGGGGACTTTTCTCGTTTCCGAAAACCCCGAAGACCTGGTGTATACTCTGAAAAATATCACCAGTTTTATTGACGACATGCAAAGCGCCGGACTGCAGCCCGCGTATCATGCCATCGAGGTGAAAGTGATCCCGCCCCCCGATGAGGTGGCCGGGCTGCTCCGGCTGAAAAAGGATCAGCAGGCCATTTACTCCCTGCGGGTGCTGCATGCCAACGAAGAACCGGTGCTGATCGAGAAAAGCTATCTGCCCTATTCACGGTTTAAGGCGATTTTGGATATGGATTTCAACGCCACGCTTTACCAGATTCTTACCGATCGGTTTCATATTACCCTTCACCATGCCACCCAGTGTTTGACGGCCGTGTTTTCCAAAAAAGAGGAAACCCGGATGTTCGGCCTTTCCCAGCCCTGTCCCTGCATGAAGATGGAGACGGTCCTGTATGATCCGGGAAATTCACCGGTGGAGGCCCTTTTTGCCTGCTATCGCGGCGATAAATACAAATTCCGCTTCCGGGCCGGGCACTATAAGCGCCACATTTCGCCCTGATCCGGGGGGATATGTTCCGGTTTTCCTTGTTTCCCGGTATCGGGGAAAGGGGCGTTATTTTTCTCAACTATTTGGATTGACAATGGTATCTGTTTTTGATAAATAGGGTTCAATTTTTGATTTTGATGGCTGTGATTCGGTTTGTTGTTGAAAAGGTGCGCTTTGGGAATTAGTGGAGAAGGGGGGCTCTTCTGTTCATTTTCTTTTACGAAAAGGAGAACGAACCAAAAGAAATTGCGCACGCGTGACGTGGCCCTTGCGGGCAATCATGCGCTTCTCGAATCGGGCGGTCGCTGTGGAGCTCGTTGGCGCTCAGACAGCCAAAACGCCTTTTTACCCGATCCCGCGATGCCCGGCACGTCACAAAGGGGAAACCAAAACCCGTACAATCGCCGCCGCCTTTGAGGCGGCTTCCTCAAGGCCACTCGCTATCCGGGTGGGGAATCATCTATTTCTATTTATGAGGATTTTAGGGGATTGTGTGCTTAATTAACAGCGTCCCGAGGTTCCCATGGGAAAGATCACGGATTTGTCCATCGATAGTAAAAGGGCGGTATTGATCGGTGAGAAAAAAATAAAAGAAAATACCATGAATAAACAGGAAATAATCGACCATATACAGGCCAATCGTTCGTTATTAAAGGAATTTTCCGTTAAATCCCTTTCTATTTTCGGCTCCGTGGCACGAGGCGACTTCCGGCCGGACAGCGATGTGGATATATTAGTCGAATTTGATCCGGATGCCCGGATCGGATTTTTCGCTTTTGCGCGTCTTCAGCGCAGGCTCTCGGATCTTATCGGCAGGCCGGTAGATCTCGTTACACCAGATGCGCTGCACCAGGCAATGAAAAACCGTATTCTGGAGGAGTCCGTCCATGCCGTTTAGAGACTGGGAATTTCGAGTCAGGGATATCCTATCGGCTGTTGAGGGGGCGCGACAGTATATTGAAGGAATGAGTTTTGATGATTTTATCAAAGATCCACGCACCATTGATGCCGTTGTCCGCAAGCTGACGATTATCGGAGAAGCTGCCGTTCATGTTCCGGATACAATTTGCAGAAGAAGTCCGGATGTGCCGTGGATCGATATGCGTGCGATGCGGAACTTCATAGTCCACGAATATTTTGGAGTCAGCGAACGTATCGTCTGGGATACGGTACAAAATGATCTGCCCGGTATTGTCGCCGTTGACTCGTTTGGTTTCATTGGAGGGGTGAGCTTTGCGGATTATTGGAAAAGGGCTTGGGTGTTGATGATTGCATTAATATTTTATGATGGAGTTTAGGGGTTTGTGTACTTAGTGAACAACGTCCCCAAACTCCGCACTCGTTATGTGCATGAGAAGCATACGCTAACACTAATCAATTTATATGAAAGAAGAAAAAAAATGAGGTTAAAAAATCCTATGAATGATAGCACGTTAAAGAAGAGTAGTATGAGAAATATGTTAATTGTTGTTGCTTCCTTAATCTTAGGAATTAATAGTTATGTTTTCGCAAGTAATTATGGAGTGATAAGGACTGAAGACATGAAACGCCAGAACCTTAATGAATGGCAAGAGGATGCCGGTGTTTTCGAAATGACAGAAAAATCGGAAGGGTCAGAAGTAATAGAAGGTTTAACTGTTGAGTTGGTGCGTAATGTGCAAACCGGAAAGCTTATAGGAAAGGACATGTATGGCAATATATATGGCACATTAGGTAACACAACTGAATGTGGTAAAGTAATTAATCCTTCCAAGGAAATAAATAAGAATGTCAAAATGACGGTTAAATGGGAAGGTCGTATAGTAATAGAAGGTCTAACTGTTGAATTGATGCGTAATGTACAAACCGGAAAGATAGTCGGGAAGGATATGTATGGCAACATATATGGTGTAGTTGGCAACACAAATTCCAGCGGTAAAATTATTAATCACTCTAAAGAAATAACAAATAATATCGAGATGATATCAAATACTATAAAATCAATCACAAGAGGTGGGAAGCAGGTAATACTTACACGGGATAAAAAATCCGGTAAACTTAATGGTAATGATGCGTGGGGTAATTGTTATGCTGTTCCTGGCAATACAAGTTCCAGCGGTAAAATTATTGATATTAGTAAAGAAACTATTGCTAATATTTCCATTTTGAAATAATTAAAGATTAGAGTACGTTTTTTCTGAAAGAGCAGAACATGTTTAGCTTAAACTTTTAGGTACTGTAATTTAAGAAAAATCGGATGTAGTTACATATCTATTTTAATCCACATAATGGAGTCGGCTTTTTCTAACAGCTAGGTTCGTCCTATCAAACGCAGACATGAGAAATATATAAGGCTGGGTAAGGGTGGCTGGGTCGCCCATTAAAGGGCCTGTCAAGTAAAAAACACCTCTCCCTTAGAAAAAGC
>CAZNZW010000062.1:0-16789 GCA_964577615.1 uncultured Desulfobacterales bacterium
CTATGTTAAAAGATATCATCGGCAACCGGAGGTGTCAATCCTTTCCCCGGCCAATGAGCGGCTCGGGCTGGGCGGGAGGCATCCGGCGGCTTGAGTGCCGGGGCGATCCGTGGTAGTTTGCGGCAGTTCCGGCGGATCATTTACATGCAAAAGAGGTATGCCCATGAAAACATCTTTCAGCCCCGAATTGCGGTCCACCCTGATCGGCAGTCTGCCCTACGGGGACCATCAAAAGGCGCTGGCGCAGATGCTGGCCCACACGCCGGATATTCCCGGCTGGATCCAGCTGCCTATCCGTCCCGAAGAGCAGATGATCCCCCAGTTTCTCGGCGGCCTGCCCGGGCTGCGCAGCGAGGATGACCGTCGTTTCATCGTCGTGGGTGAAGCGGCGTTTGATACTGAATTGTTGACGTTTTACGAAAAATACCTGCTGGCCACCGAGGGAGACGGCGATCTGGCCGAACTGGGATTCGGCCTGACGCCGGAAACGGCCGGCGGGTTTTTTGCCCTGGTCGACTATCTCGGGGCCCCGGCCGTTGCACCGGTGGCGGTCAAGGGGCAGGTGACCGGGCCGATTACTTTCGGTACCGGCGCCAAGGATAGAAACGGCCGGTCGATCTTTTACGATGAGTCGGCGCGGGATGCGGCCATCAAGCGCCTGGCGCTGAATGCCCGCTGGCAGATCCAGATCCTTGCGGCCTTTGGTTATCCGGTGATTATCTTCATCGACGAGCCCGCCCTGGCCGGTTTCGGATCATCGGAGCTGATCAGTATTTCACGGGAAGATATCATCGCCAGTCTCGGGGAAGTGGTTGCGGCGGTGCATGCCGCCGGCGGCATCGCCGGCATTCATGTCTGTGCCAATACCGACTGGGACCTGGTGCTGGCGTCGGGGGTGGATATCGTCAACTTTGACGCCTATCTTTATTTTGACCGCTTTATCCTCTATCCCGATCAAATCAAAACGTTTATCGCTGACGGCGGTATCCTGGCCTGGGGGATCGTGCCCACCGGTGATCCGGAACATATTGCGCGGGAAACGCCCGGGCGCCTGGCCGACCGGTGGCGGGCGCAGGCCGGACAGGTGGCCGATCTCGGGATTCCCATGGAAACCGTCGCCGCGCAGTCGATGATTACCCCCAGCTGCGGCACCGGATCGGTCTCCATTGACCAGGCCGAAAAGGTGCTTAGCTTGACGAAGAACCTGTCGGATCAACTCCGCCGTGAGCTGCTTTGATCCTTTTTTTTTTACCATCAACCGTTATCCATATTATATTAAACAGGAAGCCCCATGACCGAACCCCGTCAGATTGAACCGTTTTCCGGTGCCGACAAATACGTTCTTGACGAAGAACTGGCCGCCATTGTCAATATCTCGATGGCCTTGGAAATGCCCCTGCTGCTCAAAGGTGAGCCGGGTACCGGCAAAACCATGCTGGCCCATGCCATTGCCGGGGCGCTCGACATGCCGCTGGTGGTGCTCAATGTCAAATCGAGCATGAAGCTGGTGGAGGCGCTCTATCAGTACGATACCCTTACCCGGCTGAACGACAGCCGCTTCGGCGATTCCAGCCGGGATGTCAGCGATATCGAGGCGTACATTAAAATGGGCAAGATCGGCCAGGCGTTTACCGCCGACAGCCGGGTGGTGCTGCTCATCGATGAAATCGACAAGGCGGACACCGATTTCCAGGACGACATGCTTGACGTCCTCGACCAGATGGCTTTTGACATCATCGAGATCGACAAAACCATCCGTACCCGGCACCGGCCGGTGATCGTGATCACGTCCAACGCCAAAAAAGACCTCTCCGATCCGTTTCTGGGCCGGTGCAATTTTCACCATATCGCTTTTCCCGACCCCAAGATGATGCGCCGGATCATCAAAGTGCATTTTCCGGACATCGATACCGCCCTGATGGACAACGCCATCGATGCCTTTTACCGCATGCGGGAGCTGGAGAATGTCGAAAAACGGCCGGCCACCCGGGAACTGATCAACTGGATCCGGGCGCTTCGGTTTGATCCTGACTTTAAACCCCGGCAGCTGGCCAAGGGCGACATCCCCTACCTGGGCGTGCTGTTCAAAAAAAGCGGCGATTACCAGAAGGCCGCCACCACCGTCCAGAGACGGCGGTTGTTCTGATCGGCGCCGGCGATGTTCATTGATTTTTTCTATCAGCTTCGGGAGGCGGGAATTCCGGTTTCACCGACGGCCTTCATCACCCTGCACAAAGCCCTGGCCAAGGGGCTGGTCGGGTCGTTGAACGCGTTCTATACGGCCGCCCGGTGCATTCTGGTTAAAAGCGAGCGCTATTTCGACCTGTTTGATCAGGTTTTTGCCCACCATTTTAAAGGCGCCGAGATGCCGGCGCCGGATGACACCGTCATCGATGACATGGCCCGGGCCCTGCTCGAATCCTGGCTGAAGAATCCGAAAATGCTGGCCGATGCCCTCGGTATCGATGAATCGACGCTCAGCCGCATGTCGCCGGAGGAGCTGATCGACTATTTCAAGGCCCGGTTGAAAGACCAGGAAGGTGAACATCACGGCGGCAGCCGCTGGATCGGCACCGGCGGCACGTCGCCCGTGGGGCATTCGGGGACCCATCCGGGCGGCATGCGGGTGGGCGGCATGTCCCGGAACCGGTCGGCCGTCAAGGTCGCCATGGATCGGCGGTACCGGGATTACGCGCTGTCCGGCCCGTTGACCCGGCCCATGATCGGCGAGGCCCTCAAACGGCTGCGCCATATGGTTCCGGCCGGCCCCCGGGACTGCATCAACATTGACGCGACCATTTACGAGACGATGCGAAACGCCGGCGAAATCGAAATCGTTTTCGACCGGGGGCTCAAGGACCGGTTGAAGGTGATCCTGGCCATCGACAATGGCGGATGGTCCATGGACCCGTATATTCAGGTTGTCCAGACCCTGTTTGACTACGCCCGGGACCAGTTCAAGGAAGTAACGACCCTTTTTTTTCACAACACGATTTACGATGCGCTCTGGGAAGATCCGACCCGGTACAAAAAGCCCCGGCTGGTGGATGGGCTGGCCCGCCTGGACCCGGATACCCGGATGATCATTGTGGGGGATGCCAGCATGGCGCCTTACGAACTGATGGCTTCCGATGGATCGATCCATCTGGAAGAGCGTTCCGGCAAACCCAGTCTGGAGCGCCTGCGGCTCATTGCCGATACGTTTCCCCACAGCGTCTGGCTCAATCCGGTGCCCGAGCGGATGTGGGATTATACCCAGACCATTGTTGCCATCCGCCGGATCTTTCCCATGTTTGAACTGTCCATCGACGGGCTGGAAAAGGCGATTAATCATATGATGCTTGCATCATAGCGGGCCGCTGTGGATCGGTGACCGCCGGGACGGGAAGGAGGCCGTACCATGGACAATAAGGAAAGGGATCGGTACCGGACATTCCAGAAGGGCACCTTTCTGATCAAAGGCTGGCAGGCCCGGAAAGAGGAGGTGCTTGCTGTTCTGCCGGCGGATGACCGCGACGATGTGGCGTCACGGCTCGACCGGCTGGGCGAAAAAATCGGGAGAGAGTGGGCCAGACACCCCCGGATACGTCAGATCGATACGCCCATGCTCCAGAAATGGGGAAAGCGCCTGCGCCAGGCCCGAACCGGGGGGGCGGGCCCGCTGATCGCCGAAATTCAGAACCTGGAAAAAGATGTCGACGACATGCTGGCGTAAGGCCCTGGAAGGCGGGTGGTTTTTTCCCGGCGCTGATTTCGACGATGGGCGGCTGCACGGTTGACACCGGCGGTTGCCCCTGATTATCCTGACCGGCAGGCGGCCGTCCGCGGGCGGCAATTCACCGGAAACCGTCATTACCATGAGGACATCCCATGACCCAATCGGAAAAAACAATACCGTCCGTTCCCGGAATCGATCCGGTTCAATTGAGTAAAAGCAGTCCCTTTACCTTTGAATGCCACAAAGATGTCAAATGCTTTACCCGGTGTTGCCGGGGAATCAATATCGTCCTGACCCCCTATGATATCATCCGGCTGAAAAACCGTATGCAGCTGTCGTCGGGCGAATTTTTAGCGATCTACACCCGGCCGGAACTGCTCGAAAAGACGGATTTGCCGGTGGTGACCCTGAAGATGCTCGATGATGAACAGGAATCGTGCCCCTTCGTCCGCGATGACGGATGCCTGGTCTACACCGACCGGCCGTCCACCTGCCGGTATTATCCGCTGGGGGTGGCATCGCTGAGCCACAAAGAGGGCGCCGAGGCGGGTGGTTTTTATTTTTTCGTGCACGAACCGCACTGCCTGGGATTCGAGGAAAAAAAGGACTGGACGGTGGCTTCCTGGCGACAGGATCAGGGCGTGGACATCCACGATGACATCAACGCCGCCTGGACGGATCTGGTCGTACGCAAACGTTCATTTCCCAAAAATGTCATGCTCACCGAAGACGCTAAAAAAATGTTTTTCCTGGCCAGCTACAATATCGATAAATTCAAGGATTTTGTTTTCAAAAGCACCTTTCTCAGCCGGTATGAGATTGATCCGGACACGGTGGCGGCCATCGAGAAGGATGAGATTGAACTGCTCAGGTTCGGCCTGCGCTGGGTGAAATATATTTTGTTCAAAGACGGTGATTTTGCGGTAAAACCGGCGCCCGGCGATTCGTGATGACAAAGATGATACCGGGATGGATCAGAGCCCGGTGCCACCGGTAATGTTTCGGCACGCTGTTACGCTTTGGGATAGCGCATCTGGCCGCTGTGATGGATATCGTACCCTTTGAGGTTTTTCGCAAAGTCGATAAACGGCGCTTCATGCAGCAGGCCGAGAAACTGCTGGATCCCGGGATTGAAGAATTGATCTTTAAAGATCATCAGGTCGTATCGCTCCCAGCGCAGCGGAATAAAATCAAGGTTCAACAGACCGGCCACGGCATGAATCCCCAGGCCGACATCGGCCCGGCCGGCGAGGATGTCCAGCCCCACATCGAGATGACGGCCGGCTTCGCGGTCGTACCCGTTGATGCGCGCACCGGCAATGCCCGCCTTTTTCAATTCCTGATCGAGAAGCAACCGGGTGCCCGTGCCCAGGGGGCGGTTGGCCATCCGGAGTCCGGGCCGGGAAAAATCGCTTATCGCTGTTATATTTTCCGGGTTGCCGGCCGCCACCAGAATCCCCTGCTGACGTTTGCAGAAGGTGACCACCGCCGGCATCATGTCCAGTTCCCGGTCGGCAAATTCAAAATTATATTCGCTGTCGTCTTCCTGCAGGAGATGACTGGCGGCAATATGACACAGATTCCGCCGCAGGGCCCGCAGCCCGCCCATACTGCCCAGGTTGGCAAATACGGCGATCTGACCGGAAAAATGCGCATTGTACATGGCGATGATTTTGTCGAGCAGAATATCGTTGCTGCCTGTGATGATGAGTACGGCCGGGGAAAGGGAAGGGGGGGCGTCGGATTTGGGGTAGTTGATTGTGTGCGCCTCGACCCACTGCGCCACCAGATTTTTGGGAAACAGCCATTTTCCGGTGACCTTGGACGCCGGCAGCCCCTTTTCGGAGACCAGGCTGTAAACCATCTTTTCATTGATCTTTAAAAACCGGGCAACCTCTCTGGTGGTGAAAAACTGATCCATTGAAAAACCTCTCATCGGCAGGGGCGGTCTGAAAAAAAAGAGTATCGTCCGTCCCTGAAGTTTCTTTTGGATAGCTATCCGAATCGGACCTGTCTGTCAATGCAGCGGGCTGGATTTTCGGTGTTGAATAGGCTGGTTAAAGACGATTGTCTATGTTACGATTGTTTCAGGCGGAATGGCTGATAATCGGACACAAAGGAAAAAGATGATGCGATCGCACCAGGCGCTATTGACGGATTTGTACCAGCTGACCATGGTGGGCGGGTATATTCAGGCGGGAAAAAAGGACCAGCGGGCCAATTTCGACTATTTTTTCCGGAACACTCCGGACAAGGGCGGTTATTGTATTCTGGCGGGCCTGGCTGATGTCATTGAATATATTCAGCACTTAAAGTTTACCCGGGACGACATCGATTATCTCCGGCAGCTGGGGATTTTTTCCGAAGAAACCCTGTCGTATTTCGAAAATTTCAGATTCAGCGGTGATTTGTGGGCCATGCCCGAAGGGACCGTTGTTTTCCCCCAGGAACCGTTGATCCGCGTGACAGCTCCCCTGCCCGAGGCGCAGCTCATCGAGAGCATTCTTTTGAATGTCATGAACTATCAGACACTGATCGCCACCAAGGCCGCCCGGATCCGCTCAGTGGCCGGCGGCGACCCGGTGATCGATTTCGGCATGCGCCGGGCCCACGGTCCCGACGGCGCCCTGATGGCATCCCGGGCCGCCTACATCGGTGGCGTCGATGCCACGTCGAATGTGGCCGCCGGCCATTTTTTCGATATCCCGGTCCAGGGGACCCATGCCCATTCCTGGGTTGTGAGTTTCCCTGATGAGGAACAGGCGTTTCGCGCCTATGCCGATAAATACCCCGATACCTGCCTTCTGCTCGTCGATACCTATGATACCCTTAAAAGCGGCGTGCCCAATGCCATCCGGATCGGCAGGGAGCTGCGGGCCAGAGGGCATGAACTGGTGGGCGTTCGCCTCGACAGTGGTGACCTGGCCTACCTGAGCAAGCGGGCCCGGCGCATGCTTGATGAAGCCGGGTTTCCCGATGCGAAAATAGTGGCGTCCGGGGATCTTGACGAGCGGATTATCCTGAGCCTGAAACGCCAGAAGGCTGAAATTGATACCTGGGGCGTGGGTACCCGGCTGATCACGTCCTACTCGTCACCTGCCCTGGGGGGCGTCTATAAATTAACGGCCCTGGACGAGGGGAAGGATCGGATGGTGCCCAAGATCAAGCGCTCTGATAACCCTGAAAAGATAACCAATCCGGGGCTCAAACGGGTCTTCCGGGTGTTTGACAACAAGGGACGCATGCGGGGAGACGTGCTGTTGCTGCAGGATGAGCCGGTGCCGTCCAAAGAGAGTTTTCAGGTGTTTCATCCCATGCTGCCCCATCTGTTTAAAACATACCCGAAGAAATTTCAAATCCGGGAACAGCTGGTGCCCATATTTACCGCGGGCCGTCTGACGTACCAGGGCCCCGCTGTTCAGGAGATTCGGGAAACAGCGCAAAAAAATATCAAACATCTGGACTTCGCCTACAAGCGGTTTCGAAATCCCCATGTCTATCATATCAGCCTGACCCGCTCCCTGTTTGAAACCAAACAGCGTCTGCTCCGGGAGGTCGTCACCGGCTGACGGGGAACCGGCGGTTGCCCGCCGGAGCCGGATTGACATGTCACATGGAAATTTACGGGCGGTTTGCCACGGATCTCGGCCGGAAGGAATTACCGAAGCAGGTCTGGAAAGCCGGGCGTTTCCGGATGGTTTTCTTCTTGAGATTCCCTGCATGACATGCATAATGACAGTAACCGCCATCCCAATTGAACAGGCCTTTCGCCATGACTGGTGCCATAAGACTTGCCCGGATTCCGATTTTTTCAGGCTTTAAGCCGGCAGAGCTGGACGAGCTGGCAAAATTATTACGCGCGCAGAAAGTCGGGAAGGGCGACGTTGTCTTCCGAAAAGGCAGCGAGGGAAGCGCCCTTTATTTCATCGAATCCGGGGCCATAAAAATCATCCTGCCTTCCGTTCTGGGCGATGAACGGATTGTCGCCGTTTTTTCAGATGGTGATTTTTTCGGTGAAATGGCGTTGCTCGACGGCATGCCCCGATCCGCCGATGCCATTGCCACCGAGCCGACACATCTGTTTGCATTGAACCGCAGCGATTTTTTACGATTCCTTAAAAAAAACGAGACGGTCATGGTGCGCCTGCTGTCGACGCTTTCCAGACGATTAAGGAAAACCGATGAATTGTTGAGGGATGCCAGTTTTCTGAATATTCCCGCCCGGCTGGCGAAAAAGCTGCTGGAGCTGGGCGAGGTGTTCGGCCAGCCAGGTGACAATACCATTGAAATCAAAACAAATTTCAGCCAGAAAGAGCTGGCCGACATGATCGGGGCCACCCGCGAGAGTATCAATAAGGAGCTGAGAGTACTGCGTGAAAAAAAACTGATCAGCCTCACTGAAAACAGTATTATCGTGCACAATGTCAAACGCCTGCGGCGCCGTATCCATTAAGATTCTTTTGTTTTCCCTCCCCAAAAAACCATGTTTCCGGGTCCCATGTTCGACAGGTGTGTGCGGTTTCACATGTAAGGTGTGAAACCGGCCACTCTGCTTTCGGTATTTCAGTACTATTATTAAGTAGAGGTTCGGAAAACGGATGTCCACTTTAATAAGGAGGGAAAGAAGAATGAAGAAGACAGGGATCATTTTTACAGCTGTTTTACTGGCATTGGCGGTGACCCTTCCGGCGACTGCCGCCACGTGGGATTTTTACGGCAGCGCCCGGATTGCCACTTTTTATCAGGACTTTGACAAAGATGCCGGTGACCGGCAGGATTTGCAGTGGGATCTTCAAAGCAACAGCCGGATTGGCGCCAAGGTAAAAAATGGTGTGATTGGGGGAGCGTTCGAGTACGGGACCGGCATTAATTTACGAAAACTGTACGGGACCTGGGATTTCAGCGGCGGCCAGCTGCTGATCGGCCAGACATATACCCCTTTGACGGTGTTTAACAGCAATCAGGTTTTTGATGCGGATAACGACCTTATCGGTTTCGGCGCGCTGTATACCGGGCGGCATCCGATGATTCAATTGACGACCGGTGGGTTAAAAGTGGCGCTGGTCAATATTTACGCGGATACCGATCTGGGCACGGGGGGCGGCACGGAAAAAATCCTGCCCAAGCTTGAATTGTCCTACGGGATCAATGCCGGCCCGGTGACGCTGACTCTGGTGGGCGGTTACCAGACCTATACGGCGGATCCCGACGGCGCTGATGAAGATGTTTCTTCCTATATCGGGGGCGCGAATATCAAATTCGGCATGGGTCCGCTGACGCTGCACGTGGATGGCTGGTATGGTCAGAATGTGGGCCAGTACGGGATGGCCACCCATGGCGCCAATGATGCGGTTCTCGTGAATGGCAGCGTCGAAGACACCAATTCCTATGGCGGCCTTTTCGTGGCCAATTATAAGGCCACCAACATGCTGTCTTTTGAAGTCGGTGCCGGCTACGTGAACACCGAGTCTGATGTTGCCGGCGTTGAAGATGACGATGGTATTTCCTATTACGGCAATGCCGTCATCACGCTGGCGCCGGGTTTCTTCATTGTTCCTGAAGTCGGGATTTTTGACTATGGTGATGATGCGACCGGCGCAGATGAAGGCCAGATGGTTTATGCCGGCGCCAAGTGGCAGATTAACTTCTGATCACGTTCGCCCTGATCATATTTGCGGCGGCGTCCGGTTCGCCGCCGCCCCATGGGCGGTAGTGGCAGCCTGCCAAAAACCAGCAATTATACACCCGGTACGATTTTTCGTTCCGGGTGTTTTTTTGCTGTCGCGCATTTGCTTCCCGCCGCGTTTTTGTGGTATCGTCCGGCCCTTGCGGAAACGCTGGTGCGGATGGGCGGCCTGCCGTTGCCGCTTCGTCGCCGGCATCCGCATCACAAAACGCATATGCGCCGGCGGGTAAAGCAGGAGGGGAAAAATCAATATGAACCGGCTGAGCCTCAAACAGGTCCGCATCCGGCATGTCGGTCCCGTTGATCTGGCCGTTTCGCCGGGTGAATGCGTGGTTCTGACCGGGCCGTCCGGTGCGGGCAAGACCCTGTTGCTGCGCGCCGTGGCGGACCTTATTCCCCATACCGGCGATATCTATCTGGGCGATACCGCCTGCGCCCGGACGCCGCCGCCGCAATGGCGGAAAAAGGTTGCGTTGCTGCCCGCCGAAAGCCGCTGGTGGTACGACACGGTGGGCGAACATTTCCACCGGGTGGATCCGCGTCCCCTGGCCCGTCTGGGATTTGACGAAGACGTGATGCAATGGGAGATCCGGCGGCTGTCCACCGGCGAAAAACAGCGGCTGGCCATTTTGCGGCTGCTGATCAATCAGCCGGACGTCCTGCTTCTGGACGAGCCGACCTCCAATCTCGATGTCGACAATATCCATCGGGTCGAAACCCTTTTAACAGACGAAAAAAGGACGCGGCAGGCCGCGCTTCTCTGGGTCAGCCATGACGAATCCCAGGCGGCGCGCATGGCCGACCGCCGTTTCCGGCTGGCGGAAAACCGGCTGACGCCGGCATGAGCACGGTCGGTCCGTGCGGCTGGTTTTCTACATGAAGGAGCATGGCATAAAATGCGGATGGATAGTAACAGCGCGATCAACAAAGTGATGATCCCTTCACCGGTGGTCGGCGCATGAACGTCATTTCACTTTCCGCCTTCGATCTGTCCCTGGCGGCCCTGCTGATCGGCGCCCTGGCGCTGATTTCCGTGCGGATGCGTCTCAATATCGCCACCCAGCTGATCGTGGCCGCCGCGCGGACCACGGTACAACTGCTCCTTGTCGGCCTGATTCTCAAGTTTCTTTTTGACCGGGCCAGTCCGGTTCTGATGGTGATTATTTCCATTGTGATGCTGGCCATCGCCGGCCGGGAAGTCATGCGTCGCCAGAAACGCCGCCTGGCCGGATGGTGGGGATACGGGGTCGGGTCGGTCTCCATGTTTCTGTCTTCCTTTCTCATTACGGTATTGGCCCTGGCTGTCATTATCAACACCGACCCGTGGTATCAGCCCCGGTATGCCATCCCCCTCCTGGGGATGATGCTGGGGAATACGATGAACGGGATCGCCCTGGGACTGGACCGCCTGCTGTCAACCACCTGGGACCAGCGGGATGTTGTCGAAGCCCGTCTGATGGTCGGCCAGAGCTGGCAGGAAGCCATTGGTGATATTCGCAAGGAGAGTATCCGCAGTGCCCTGATCCCGATCATCAATTCGATGAGCGTGGCCGGGCTGGTCAGCCTGCCGGGAATGATGACCGGTCAGATTCTGGGCGGCAGCCCGCCCCAGGAAGCCGTCAAATACCAGATCCTGATTATGTTTCTCATTGCCGCCGGCATCGGTTTCGGCACCTTTGCGGCCGTGTCCCTGGGCGCCCGGCGGCTGTTCGACAACCGTCACCGCCTGCGTCTCGACCGGCTCAAATAGCCGTATAAAAAGGCCATCTGCGAATGATTTCTCAAGAACTTGCCGCCAGCCGGTTTCAATGGCCGGTGGAACCGGCGCCATTTTTATTTGATTTCATAACCCGGGCGCCGGGTAACCGGCATGGCCGCCTTTTGAATAGCTGCCGTAATGATGATTTTTAGCGAAAAGTATCCATCTTGCAAAATATCCTCTTATATCTGACCGCCACGCTGATCTGGGGGTCCACCTGGCTGGGGATCAAGCTGCAGATCTCTCAGGTACCGCCCATTCTCTCGGTGGGGTACCGTTTCTGCCTCGCCGCCCTGATCCTGCTGCTTTACTGTCGATTGACCCACCGGAAGTTGAGATTTTCCCGGCCTGACCACCTGTTCATGGCCCTTCAGGGGTTCTCGCTGTTTGGTCTGGGTTATTGCATGAGCTATCTGGCCACGGCGTATCTGACCAGCGGGCTGGTCGCGGTGGTGTTCTCCACCATCATGATGTGGAATATCATCAATCTGAGATTATTCATGTCCCAGCCGATCGACTGGCGGGCCTTTGCGGGCGGGTGCATCGGTTTGATCGGGCTGTGCATCCTGTTCTGGAAAGATCTGACGGCTTTTTCCACTTCCCGTGAATTAATCGGTCTGGCCTTTGCGCTCACCGGGGCGTATCTGGCGTCAATTGGAAATATTGTGGGCTCTCACAACGCCAAAGCCGGCATCCCGGTGACCCAGGCCAACGCCTACGGCATGGCCTATGGCGGCGTGCTGACGCTGCTGATTCATTTCGGCGGCGGTGGTCGGTTAACCATGGACTGGTCTTTCGGGTATCTGGGGCCCATGCTCTATTTAACGATTTTCGGCTCGATTGTGGCCTTTGGCTGCTATATGCGCCTGATCGGCCGCATCGGTGCGGAATACGCGGGATATGTCATGCTGCTGATTCCCGCGCTGGCCCTGCTCCTTTCCACCATTTTTGAAAGCTATCACTGGACCGTTGGCGGGGCGACGGGGCTGGCCCTGGTTCTCACCGGAAACCTGGTGATTCTGACCCAGCCCCGGGTCGTTGCCCGCATGATCCGGCGGATGTCGGCATGGGTTTCTTAGCGGTTGTATTGCCGGCTGCCCTGGTAGGTTGTCAGCGTATACATAAAGGCCTGATGGCTGCGCGGGGCCAGCTGCAGGGTATATTTAACCGTATTTTTGTCTTCCTTTTCAAATTTGCCGTAATCACCGCTGTTTTTGATGTCCCAGGTATCTGTATTGAAATTTCGCTTTATTTCCAGTTTGACGGAAACCCCACGGGTATTCTTCACTTCAATCCGAAAGGTGCGAATCTCGTCCCACCCGGTGACCTGGCCTTTTTTGTCAAAGGTGTAATGGGCGGTGCGATAGGCCGTCAACACCGGTTTCACGATCAGGTCCCGGGCCGGTCCCAGGTTGAGTGCCACGTCTTCACCCACCGGGATATACTTAAAACGCGACCGGCCCTCATAGGACAGATGCCGTGCATCATCAACCAGCCGGAAAACACTCAGCGCTCCGCCGGGAATCGGTGTGTCGCCAAGCTTGTGAGCGGTGTCATTCCTAAACCCGAGAAACCGGATGGGCAGATCACCGTACCGCTGCTGCTCAAATTTATACAGGCTCACGACAGGTACATCCCGGACATCGAAGCTGGGCAGCCGTTTGGACCAGCCGGTGGGAATCGTTTCCGTCCCCTCGATCGTGTATAGAAAATATTCGCTCAACCCCTCCTTAATAATTTCTTTTCTGGCCATGACCTGATCAGCCATAACCGGCATTGCCGCCTCAACGCTTTTCATCAGCATTTTTTTGGGGGCGCGGCCGGCGTTGGCCTGCAGGGCCGGTCGGTCGTTTGGCCGGCCATACGGATAGGGCCGGTTGGCCAGCTGGGAAATCGAGTCAAGGAAGTGGATTTTACCGACAATCAGCCGAATCCGGGCGTTTTCATAGTCTTCGCCGCTATGATTGGTCACGCGGACATATCCCTTCAGCCGCATGGTTTTTTCATCCGCTGCCAGAGTGCCCGTATAAAACGCCCGCCAGTGGATACCGCTGGTCAGGTAAGTCATCTCCACCGGAACCCTGCCCTGGATATCGCTTTGAATATGCCACACGCCCAGGTTTTTGACCCGGGGCGGATACGCCAGATCATCGATGTCGATCTGGCCGGCATGGGTTTTGGGCAGCATTTCCAGGCTGGTGGGGTCGATCAGGGTATTGGCCCAGGAAAACTGCAGCCTGTTGCGTCCTTTTTTTAGCGTCAGCGCGCGTCCGTCGCGTACCAGGGTCAGATCGGCGGAATTATAAATGGTCAGCTGGGTGGTATCACGCGCCGGCAGGGTCACCAGGTCTACCCGGGCAAAACCGGGACGGCTCATCAGTATGGCCGCCAGAACCAGGAGGATTGTTTGCAGATATTTCATGGTATTTCCTTTCAATCGTCACTTTTCTACAAAATACTTCCCACCATTAAAAACGCTAGGGTCGAAGGTTAAGCCGCCGGTAGTTCATCTTGAGGTGAACCGTGGCCGGGCCCTTTTCACTCCGGGCGGGGAGTTTGATCTCAAACCGGAGCGTATTGGCATCTTTTTTTTCATACGTCAGATTGCAGTCGACCATCTTCCACTCACCGGGAATATGCTGGATCATCGTCAATTGCGCCGGCTGGTTCTTGAAATTTTCGATCTTGGCTGCGATCTCTTCTTCCAGATCGTATAGAACGATTTGCGGATAACTTTTATGGGTGGTGCGGCGGATATTGACCCGGTTTTCCGTCATTTTGCGCTGGGTCACGACGATGTCCCGGCTGTCCCCGATATTAAGTACCATTTTCTCGCCCACCGGCACCCGGCCGGAGACATCCTCGCCCAGAAAAATCGTGCTCCCGTGGCCATCATCCTGAAAGATCCGGGCCTTGCCTTCCCAGAGCAGGCCAGCGCCCAGACCGCCGGCCGTGTTATTCAGAATCCGGTAGCTGACCGGAATCCCGACATTCCGGTTATTCAGTTTGCCCGGATCCCAGGGCAGTCGGGCAGAATCCCATTGCCAGACCTTGGTGATCGGCACCTTTTCCGCGTTAAGAAACATTAGACGCCGGGTTTCCTCATGGGCGATGGCCTGTTCAAAGGCCTGACCGTCATCAAGTTTAATCATGGCATGATCAAAATCCTCGCCGGAAAAATTCCGCAATACGAGAAAGCTCCGGAAATCAACGTGGGTCTCCCCTTTGTCGGCCACGGCCTTGTAGGTAACCAACCGGTCTATATTGCCGAGCAGGTAGCTGATCCGAACCGTTTCGACAAAGTCGTTTTTGCTGGCGATTTCCCAGATCAGCGCGGCCTCATTGGGCGGATAGCTCACATTCAACAGCGTGACCTGTCCGGGATGATCGAGTACCCTGAGCCGGATCGAGTCCGCATCGATGTGGACTCCTTTCCAGGAAAAGTCGATCTTGTTCACGCCCTTGTGCAGGGTGAGCTGCCGTTCCTCTTCGATCAGTGTGGCGGCCGGGTTATCCAGGCGGATCACCGTTGCGTTGCGCTCGGGCAGGGCCACCAGCGCGGTTCGCGCCAGAGCAGTGGCCGGACCCGTGAAAACAACGAGCCAGATGATGCATCCGGTAATTATACGGTTCATGGTTTATTCTCCTTATGCGGATTCGATTTCAACCAGACAGCTGTTGCAGGCAAACGCGCCGCAGGGCGACATTTTATCCGTGGTCAGCACATTGATATTTCCCCCGGTATCCGTTCCGTCCTCGTCCGGATGATACCAGGCACCGGCATCCAGGCTGACCACTCCCGGCATGATCCGCTCGGTTACTCTGGCTGTCGAGCGCAGGCGGCCACGATGATTATAAACAAGTATCGGCTCGCCATCGGCAATGCCGCGTGCCTTGGCATCGTCCGGATGGATCCAGACGGCGTCATCTCCCTTGTCCTTGTAATGGGAGATGTTGTCAAACTGCGAATTCACCCGGGTGCGGGCATGGGGACTGATGATCTGAAGCGGAAATGGACCGTCCGCCGGGTCTGTGGGCCCTTCCCACGGGTCGATGTATTTGGGAATGGCGGGGATCAGGGGATGGCCCATTTCGGCAATGATCCGGCTTTCTATTTCGATTTTTCCGGAAGGCGTGGCAAACGGGTGGGTTTTCAAATTTTCGATCTGTTGGCGAAATGCCACCCGGGGCGCATCATACGGAATGTGGTGAATCTCTTTGAGTTTGAGTGCTTCGTATCCGGGCAGGTCCGGCGTGGCGTCAACAAACGACTGGAGCCATTCGGTATCCGGTTTCGGGTTATAATCTCTCAACCCCAGCCGATGGGCCAGTTCCGTGAAAATGGCCAGGTCCGAGCGCACGCCGGCGGGCGGGTCCACCACTTTATTCATGAAAATCGTGTACGGGCCGCCAAGCCAGGGCAGACCGACATCGGTCTCTTCCATGAAATGGGTTACCGGCAGAATGATATCCGCATACCGGCAGGTGGGCGTCATAAACAGTTCGTGAACCACGATGAACTCCATCCGCTTCAGCGCGTCAACCCCTTTATTGATATTCAGAAACTGATTTAAAAGATTGCAGCCGACAATATAAAGCAGCTTATAATCGGCCGGAAAACCACCCGACTTTCCCTTGAGCAGGGCATCGAACACCCGGGCCACGTTAACAGCCGGAAACCGGTCCGGCGGCGAGGGAAACGAGTGCGCCAGCTGGCCCAGATCCATGTGGTCGGTGCCGCCGGCCACATGCCCGCCGACCACACCGATGTTTCCGGTGATTGCGGAAAGGACATGGGCGGCCCGGTGAAACTGCTCCCCGAAGGCCGTACGACCCGGCGCCCACCCGGTGCACAGCGCCGCCGGCTTTCGGGTGGCGTATGCCCGGGCCAGATCGTAAATATCCTCTTCGGGCACACCGGTGATCCCGGAGGCCCATTCGGGCGTTTTGGCAATGCCGTCTTCTTCCCCCAGGAGGTATGCGTTAAAAGCGTCGAATCCGACGGTAAATTTATCGACAAATTCATGGTCGTATAAATCCTCAACGCAGATGACATGGGCCATGGCGATCAGCATGGCGGTGTCCGTAGCCGGCTTAATGGGAATCCACTGATCCGAAAGGGATCTGGCCGACGGACTCAGGCGCGAGTCAACGGAAATAATTTTGATCCCTTTCTTTTTTGCCCTGGAAAGGTACGACGCGGTATCGGGCCGAAAACGCGAGATCAGAGGATTCCATCCCCACAAAATAATCAGATCGCTGAAAAGCAGATTATCGCGGCTGTTGCCGGTCGATACCGATCCAAAGGTGGCCCTGGATGAAAATCCGGCTGCTTCCATGGAGGTGTTGCCCCACACGCGGGTACTTCCCCCGAACAGATTAAAAAAACGGCTGGCGGTTTTTCGGCTGCCGTGCAGGGTGCTTTCGTTGCCGGAATAGTCCATCAGGAAAATCGACTGGGGGCCGCAGGCGTCTTTGACGCGTACCAGCTCCCGGACAATCGTGTCAAAGGCTTCCGCCCATGAAATCGGCATAAACTCTCCCCGGCCCCTTTCCCCGGTCCTTTTCAGCGGCCGGGTCAGGCGGTCGGGGGAATGCACCACATGTTTCTGCATCAGGCCACGGA
>CAZNZW010000063.1:0-5672 GCA_964577615.1 uncultured Desulfobacterales bacterium
GGCCGTGAAGGAATCGAACCTTCAACCTTCTGATTAAGAGTCAGCTGCTCTGCCTGGTTGAGCTAACGGCCCACTTTGCTCAAAGCGGTTACCCGTGACGGGCATCGGTTCTCTACCAAGTTGCCCGGCCGATGTCAATCGATTTTTCATCCCTGTTTTGCGATATTTTACGATCTCCAGGGCGGCGGCTGCCGCTTGCGTTTTATTTTCTTTTTTCCCGCCGGACCATATCCCCCGCGCCCTTTTCGCGGCGGTTTTCTCCCCCGGCTGATCGCCTTTTCCGACAATGGATCCAGGACAAAACTGCCGGGTGTGGGAAGGGCTTTTTTTTCTTTGACCGGTTTTTTAGACGCCGGCTTTTCTTCAGGCAGCGGCGGGCCGGTAAAGCAGCCCGGCGGCACATGGCCCGCCCAGAACAGATTCCCGGCCGTTAAAAACATGACACCGCTCCCCTGCCCCTGCCGGGTATTGACGGTGAGCAGAACCGCCTGCCGGTCAAAGCGCCGGCCGATCCGTTCGGCCATGGGACGCTCGGCGGCCAGCACCACCCGGCCGTCCCCCATCCCGGTGATGCCTTTTTCGCACACCCCCCGATAGGCGCGCTGGCGTACACAGGTGTACAGCAGTGCCGGCGGGTCTTCCGCCACGGTCTGGGCGGGCAGCCGCTCCCGGTTCCGGGCACGAATGAGAGATCCGTTTCGCTCCAGAGGGAGGTCGACGCCGATGCGAAAAAGCTGATCGATCTGCGCCGGCCGGACGGCACGCACCTCTTCATCCTCATTCAGGGCCTTGATCAGATCCTTGACCCGCACATATCCATCGCGATCCGGAACCAGCCCGAACTCGTCTGGATGCCGTTCCAGGACATACTGCAGCAGCTTGATTAGCTGGTCGGTCTGGCGCTGATATCCGGCCATCGTCTCCTCATTTCTTGACCTGCCCCGTTACCTCTGTTATTTTCGCATAAACAGGTATTCTCATCAACCTCAGGTTGTATGAACCTCGGTTTTGTTAAGTTTGGCGTCATCAAAATAAACACGATCACCCCTGAAAGGATCCAGCCCCCATGAACACGACCCATTCCCGACAACTTTACGCCCGGGCCTGCCAAGTCACGCCAGGCGGCGTCAACAGCCCGGTGCGGGCCTGCAAATCCGTTGACACTGATCCGCTCTTCATCATGAGCGGCAACGGCTGCACGCTCACCGACGCGGACGGTAACGAATACATCGACTACATCGGCTCCTGGGGACCGCTGATCCTCGGCCATCGCCATCCGGCCGTTATTCAGGCCATTGAAACCGTGCTGCAGCGGGGTACCAGTTTCGGCGCGCCCACCGATCTGGAGATCGAACTGGCCGAACTGATCATGGCGGCCATGCCGGCTGTTGAAATGGTACGGATGGTCAATTCGGGCACCGAAGCGACCATGAGCGCCATCCGTCTGGCCCGGGGATATACCGGCCGGGACAAAATCATCAAATTCGACGGCTGTTACCATGGCCATGCCGACACCCTGCTGGTGGAAGCCGGGTCCGGGGTAGCCACCCTCGGTATTCCGGGCAGCCCCGGCGTTCCCGAAAAATTCGCCGCGCTGACCCGTTCCCTGCCCTTTAACGATATCGATACCTTTGAAAAGGTGATGACCCGAGAGGGCGATACGATCGCCTGCGTCATCGTGGAACCGGTGGCCGGCAACATGGGCATGATTCCGCCCAGAAACGGCTTCCTGGCCGGCCTGCGACGGATCACCGAAAAAACGGGCAGCGTACTCATCTTCGACGAAGTAATGACCGGATTCCGCGTCGCCCACGGCGGCGCCCAGGCCCTGTACAATATCACCCCGGACCTGACCACGCTGGGAAAAATCATCGGCGGCGGCCTGCCTGTCGGCGCTTACGGCGGCCGCAGGGCCATCATGTCCCGCATCGCCCCGGACGGTCCGGTGTACCAGGCCGGCACCCTGTCGGGCAATCCCGTGGCCATGGCGGCCGGCATCGAAACATTGAAACAGCTCAACCTGCCCGGCCGGTACGAAGGCCTGGAAGAAATGACCCGTAAACTGGTTTCAGGCCTGACCCGGGCCGCGGACGCCGCCGGCATCCCCGCCCAGGCAACAGGCATCGGCGCCATGTTCGGTTTTTTCTTTACCGATCACCCGGTAACCGATTTTAATTCGGCCAAGAAATGCGATCTGCCCCTGTTTTCGGCCTATTACAAGGGCATGCGCGATCAGGGCATTTATCTGGCACCGTCCCAGTTTGAAGCCGGATTTGTTTCCACGGCCCACGATAATACTGCCATCGATAAAACGATTTCCGCAGCCGAAAATGTCTTTGCACAGGTGACGATCCCATGACAGCAGCCACGGTTCTCGTTGCGGGCGGCGCGGGATACATCGGTTCCCACATGGTAAACGCCCTACAGGGCGCGGGCCATCATGCCATCGTTCTGGATGACCTTTCCCGGGGCCACCGCGACCTGGTGGTGAGCGGCAGTGCATTTATCCACGGCAGTATCCAGGATACCGCGCTGCTGGATCAAATATTTACCGACCACCGAATTGATGCGGTCATGCATTTTGCCGCCCATTCGCAGGTAGGTGAATCGGTAACGGCCCCGCTCATCTATTATCGCAACAACGTGGCAGCCACAGTGGAGCTGATCGCTGCCATGGTCCGTCATGATGTCCGCCGATTTATTTTTTCTTCCACGGCGGCCGTCTATGGAGAACCGGAAACCACGCCCATTACCGAAAACCACCCGTTGCGCCCCGCCAATCCATACGGCGTTACCAAAATGACCGTGGAACGAATGCTCTCAGACTGCGATACGGCCCACGGGATCAAGAGCATCTGCCTGCGCTATTTCAATGCGGCCGGTGCCGATGAAAACGGTCGCATCGGCGAGCGGCACGATCCGGAAACCCATCTGATCCCCCTGGTGCTCACGGTCGCCACCGGGCAGCGCGACCGGATCTCCATTTTCGGTACCGACTATCCAACGCCGGACGGCACCTGCCTGCGCGATTACGTCCACGTGACCGATCTGTCCCGGGCGCATCTCCTGGCACTGGACGCACTCCTGGGCGGAGGTGACAGCGCCGTCTATAATCTGGGAAACAGCAAAGGGCATTCGGTTCGCGAAGTAATCACCCTGGCCCGAAAAATCACCGGTCATCCGATTCCGGCCGAAGAGGTTGGCCGCCGCGCAGGGGACCCGGCCAACCTGGTGGCCGGATCGGATAAAGCCCGAAAAGAGCTGGGATGGCAGCCACATTACGAGCAGCTGGAAACCATCATTGAAACCGCCTGGCAATGGCATCGCCGAGAGGCGCACCACCTTGTATCTTAGATCCCCGATCTTATTTTATGACAGTCGGGGTCTGACAAACGGATTCGCCGGCTGATGTCGGCATTCCGGATTCAGCGCTTTCCACATTATTGCAACCGAACCGAACAGCAGCAATTTTACTTAATGTTTTACACGAACAAATCCAATCAACCATTTAAATTCTCAGAAAGGAGACATCGATTTGTCAAAAGAAAAACGTCCGCTTGAAGAATTGTCTGAGTTTGCATTGGAAATGGTTCGCACCGCCGGCCAGAAAGCCCTGACCTATTATGGCAAGGGCCAGCCGGATACCAAATTCGACGAGGGTCTGATTACCGAGACCGAACTGCGCCTGATGGATTTTTTCCAGGCCGAGTTGAATGCCCGCTTTCCCCGCCATCAGATTTACCGGGGCGGGCCGCTGAAGGAAGAATATTCCCATGGCGGCAAGCGGTATTTATGGATATTCGACCCCCTGGACGGTGTTGCCAACGTTCAGGCGGGCATTCCCATATGGGGCATATCGATTGCGCTGGTGGAAAATTTCTGGCCGATCTATGGCGTGATTTACCTGCCGGCCACTGGCGATGAATTTCAGGCCATGGCCGGAGGTGAAGCGCTGCGGGGAGGAAAAGTCATTAATACGGCGCTTTTGGACAGTATCTGCGACGAAAGCGTGCTGCTCACCTATTCCCGGTTCCATCAGCAGTATCGCACCCGTTTTCCCGGCAAAATCCGGAATATGGGATGCACCACGGCCCATATCTGCTATGTGGCCCAGGGCCGGGCCGATGCGGCCATCATCGCCAATGAATCCTATCAGGGGCTGGCCGCGGCACGGGTGATTATTGAAGCGGCCGGCGGTAAAATATATAAAATGGACGGCACCGAATTTCATCTCAACGAATATCTGGACGGCGGTCCGATCAGCGAGCACCTGCTCGTTACCACGCCGGGAATCTGCCGCCAGGTCCTGAACACACTGGAAAAAATAAAATAATGAACCCTGTTGTCGCCATTGTCGGCCGCCCCAATGTGGGCAAATCGACCCTTTTTAACCGCCTCACCCGGCGCCGGGATGCCATCGTGGATGATCTGCCCGGCGTTACCCGCGACCGGCATTACGGGCAAGCTGTCTGGGATGACGAGGCTTTCACCCTGGTCGATACGGGCGGTATTCTCGCCGGGGATGAAGACGGTTTCGCCCGGCAGATCCAGAGCCAGGTGGAAGAAGCCATTGTCGATGCCGACATCATCATTCTGCTGCTCGATGGCAAATCGGGGGTGTCCCCGTTTGACATGGAGCTGGCCCGGATGCTTCGGGTGGCCAGAAAACCGGTTCTGGTGGCGGTCAACAAAATCGACAGCCCGGAGCTGGAATCCCGTCTGACCGATTTCTATTCCCTGGGCCTGGACACCCTGCATCCCATCTCGGCGGAGCATCGCTATGGGATTTCCGATTTCATGGACGCCCTGACCGCCACTTTCAAAACCCGGGAAAAAGACGCCCCCCCCGAGCAATCAGATGAAAGGATCCGGCTGGCCGTCATCGGCCGCCCCAACGTGGGAAAATCTTCCCTGGTCAACCGGATACTCGGCCAGGAACGGGTGATGGTCAGCCAGATTCCGGGCACCACCCGGGACGCCATCGACACCCCCTGCGAAGTGGACGGCCGGCGCTACCTGCTGATCGATACGGCCGGTATCCGTCGCAAGGGCAAGGTCCATCAGCGTATCGAAAAATTTTCCGTCATCAAAGCGCTGCGCAGCCTGGAACGCTGTCATCTGGCCCTGGTGGTCCTCGACGCAGACGAAGGGATCACCGACCAGGACATCAGCATCGCCGGGTATGCCCATGAACGGGGATGCGGCTGTGTTTTCCTGCTGAACAAGTGGGATCTTGTTGAAAAAGACACATACACGGCCGACCGGTATATCGAAAATCTGCGGTCGGCCGCCAAATTTCTTAATTTTGCACCGGCCATTACCATTTCGGCCAAATCCGGTCTGCGGGTTCGTAAAATCTTTGCCCTCGTCAACGATGTGTACGCCCAGTATGCCATGCGGATCGATACCGGCCCCTTAAACCGAATTTTTGAACGGGCCGTTGCCAGAAATGAGCCATCGCTGCACCGGGGCCGGCGCATCAAGTTTTTTTATGCGACCCAGATATCGACCCGGCCGCCGACCTTTCTGGCGTTCGTCAATTACCCCGATGCCGTTCATTTTTCGTATCGCCGCTACCTGATGAACCAGATCCGCTCACAAACCGGTTTGTCGCGGACGCCCATTCGGCTGTACTTTCGGAAACGCGGCGACCGCCGCCAATCGTCTTAATG
>CAZNZW010000063.1:5772-15981 GCA_964577615.1 uncultured Desulfobacterales bacterium
CTTAATGGACCAGGGATATAAACATGCAAAGGGATAGAACAGATCACCCGCCGGGGTGCAAAACGGCAGAATTCACTTTCTCTCCCCGATGCCCCGGCGCCTTTTCGGGAAACACGAATCAATCTGGAGAGCGCCGTGCCGCCCGATAACATTCATCCGCCCACCATCGATTCCCGCCCGCTGGCCGAACGCCTTCGCCCACGGACGCTGGATGAATTTATCGGCCAGCAGACCGCCGTGGGCCAAGGGACGGCCATCGACCACGCCGTCCGGCACGATCATATTTTTTCCATGATTCTGTGGGGGCCGCCGGGTTGCGGCAAGACCACCCTGGCCCGGATCATGGCCCGGGAAACCGACGCCCATTTCGTTCAGTTTTCGGCGGTCCTCTCCGGCGTCAAGGATATCCGGGCGGTGATTAAAATCGCCGAAGAGCAGCAGCAGACGAATCAGAAAAAAACAGTCCTGTTCGTGGACGAAATCCACCGGTTTAACAAAAGCCAGCAGGATGCCTTTCTCCATCATGTGGAAAGCGGGCTGATTACACTGGTGGGCGCCACCACCGAAAATCCGTCCTTTGAAGTGATCCCGGCGCTCTTATCCCGCTGCCGGGTCATCGTGCTGGCCCTGCTGACCGAGGAAGATATCGACGCCATTCTCCGGCGGGCACTGACCGATAAAGAAAACGGCTACGGCCGATACGCTCTCACCGTGGCCGACGATGCCCTGGCCCATCTCGTTCAGATCGCCGGCGGCGACGCCCGCACGGCCTTAAACGGCCTCGAGCTGGCCGTATCGCTGGCCGTGGCCGACGCCGGACGGGATCAACCGGTTGAGATGAACCTGGCGGACGTCACCCGCGCCCTGCAGAAAAAAGCCATGCTCTACGACAAAGGCGGCGAGCAGCATTACAACCTGATCTCGGCCCTGCACAAAAGCCTGCGGGGAAGCGACCCGGACGCGGCGCTCTACTGGCTGGCCCGCATGCTGGCCGGCGGCGACGATCCCCTCTACATCGCCCGCCGGATGGTCCGGTTTGCTGCCGAAGATATCGGCAATGCTGACCCCAACGCCATGACGGTGGCCCTTAATGCCGTGTCGGCCTACCGGTTTCTCGGCTCTCCCGAAGGTGATCTGGCCCTGTCCCAGGCGGCGGTGTATCTGGCCACAGCCCCGAAAAGCAACCGTATCTACACCGCCCACAAAGATACGGCCCGGGTGGTCAAACAGGCCGGTCCCCTGCCCGTCCCGCTTCACATCCGCAACGCTCCCACGCGTCTGATGAAAAATCTCGGGTACGGAAAAAATTACCGCTATGCCCACGACTACAAGGATGGGTATACGATTCAGGATTACCTGCCGGAGGCCCTGGCCAATCGCCGTTTTTATCATCCCACCGACCGGGGCTATGAAAAAATCATCAAACAGCGGCTGGACGGCTGGCACCGGATCAAGACCCGTCAGCGGGCAAAAAACACCGCCGCCAAGAAACCGGCGGCGGACCGGCCGCCCAATGCACCGGAGTAGGATAAAATATTTTTCGTCTGTCGCTGAACCACCCGCAACCCAAAAATGGAGGCCCGTTATGTCCTGCTATTTCAGGCACATGAAAGATGTTCTGGCCGAAGCCGGCATCGAAGTGACCCAGGAGAACAAAAAAGAAATCGACCAGGCCATTCACCATCTGGTCGCCGTTGAATACAAAGACTGTTCGCCAACCTGGAAATCGGTGAAAATGCATATTAAAAATGACGAATCCGCCCGCAATGCCTTCATCGAAAAACTGAAACAGGCGGTCGCTGCCATTTGAGCGGCCGCCCCCATTGCCACGGGAGGAACCGATAGATGTTCCCTCAATCCGGAGAAAATAAAACGGAAACAGCTGTCTTTGGCGCCGGCTGTTTCTGGGGAGTCGAGGAGATTATTCGACAGATTCCCGGTGTTGTGGAGACCACCGCCGGGTATTGCGGCGGCAAAATACCCGATCCAACGTACCGGGACGTCTGTCTCGGCACCACCGGCCATGCCGAAGTGGTGCGTATCCGCTTCGATCCGGCCAGTGTGTCGTATGCGACCCTGCTCGATTATTTTTTCCGGCTGCACAACCCCACGACACGCAACCGCCAGGGTAACGACATCGGCAGCCAGTACCGGTCGGTGATTTTCTGCCAGAACGCCGGGCAACAGAAAACAGCGGCAGCCAGAAAACAGGCCGTGGACGAATCGGGTAAATGGAAAGACCCGGTGGTCACCGAAATCGCTGCCGCCGCGCCGTTTTATCCGGCCGAGGATTATCACCAGAACTATCTGCAGAAGAACCCCGGCGGATATCATTGTCATTTTTTAAGGGATTAGAAATTCCGGCCGTTTTTCATTTATTGCCTGTTTGCCAGCGCCCCTGGACAGTTCTGGATATGGCGCCACTTTCTGGCGGCATCCACCAGTATCCGGGCATATCGATTGCTTTTTTCTTTTCGCTTCCAAAAGTACCGCCAAGTTGATAAATATACACAGATACTTCCAACTAAAATTAAAGGAGACCCCATGTATCTGCCCAAACCGTACGAAGCCTTTTCCAAGGACCACCCGGAATTAATCAAACAATATCAGGAACTGGGCAAAACCTGTCGCGAAGCCGGGCCCCTGGACGCCCGATCCCAGGAGCTGGTCAAGCTCGGGATCGCCATTGGCGTCAATTCGCGCGGCGGCGTCATGTCTGCTGCCCGCAAGGCGCTGGCCGCCGGTGCGACCACCGAAGAACTTTCCCATGCCGTCATTCTTTCCATGACCACCACCGGGTTCCCCAACATGATTGCCGCCCTGAGCTGGGTCAATGAAGTGGTGAACAGGCAGAAGTGATGTCGCCGGTCATCCGCTGAATCCGATGGCCTGAAGAACAAAATACCGCGGGTTCAAGGTGCGGCCCAGTGGAAGAAGCGGCCATGCCTTGAATCCCGGTCCGATACCCACGCACATCAAAATATAATGGAACAATCGTTCCGATCTCTTCTTGATCTGGATAACAGGTAAAGCGGCATGAAGAAAAAAGGAATCATCTTCATATCGGTTGTGATGGTACTCATCACCGGCCTGTTTATTTATTATCAGGCTAGTAAAAGCACAAATAATCCGGTTCAACCCTTCGCTGTTAATGGGTATCTTGACCTGACCCGATTCGATTTCAACAATAACGGAACCATCCGGCTGGATGGGGACTGGGAGTTTTACTGGAACCAGTTCATATTTCCCGGGGAATTCGACAGAAAGGGAAAATCGAACCGGCTGAGCTGGATTCACGTCCCCACCCGGTGGAATAAACAGCCTGCCGGAAAAAAATCGTACGACAGCTTTGGGTTTGCCACCTATCGTCTGACCCTTCTCATCCATTCAACCGATCAAATCAAAGCGTTTAAGATTCCGGAAATCAATACATCCTATAAAATGTGGGTGAATGGCCGGCTGCTGACAAAAGCCGGAACCATTGGGAAAGATAAAGCCACCTCGGTTCCCCGTTATCTTCCACTTGTCCGGATGTTCAAACCCGTGAACAACCGAATTGAAGTGGTGATTCAGGTCTCAAATTTCAACTACGCCCATGGCGGCATCTGGAAAAGTATTGTCTTTGGAAATGAGACAGGCATACTGAATCTCAGAAAAAACAGCCTGCTCATCGAAATATTCCTCATTGGGGCATTGCTGGCCATGGGGTTATTTCATATCGGGCTCTATCTGCTTTATCGAGAAGAGCACGCCATGCTCTATTTTGGCCTGTTCTGCCTGATCATCATGCTCAGAACCTGTTTGACCGGCGAGCGGATACTGTTGGATATTTTTCACGGGCTGCCATGGATTGTGGCCGTTCGAATCGAGCATTTGACTGTATTCTTCGGCCCGGTGGTATTTCTGGCTTTCTTAAAAGCCCTGTATCCCAAAGAGGTCAGCTCTCTATTCTTCCGCCTGATTCTCTATACAGAGATTATCGGGAGCGGTATTGCCCTGCTTCTTTCGCCAATACATTACGAGTATCTTTTTATATTTATTCAACTGGTTCTCGTGGTGGTTTGCGTTTACTGCCTGGTCGTCATGCTGTCTGCGTTTAGAAAAAAACTATATGGAGCCAATTTTCTGTTAACAGGGTATGTCGTCCTTTTCCTCACGGTCATGAATGACATTCTCTGTTCCAGATTTATCATCAATACCACCTTTGTCATCCCCTTCGGCCTGGCCTTTTATATTCTCTTTGCGTTTGCGCTTCAGAAAAAATTTGTCCATGCGGAAAAAGAATTACGCCTGCAAAAGGATAAATTGAAGCATGCGGAAAAGATGACAACGCTTGGTACGTTTATTGCGTGTGTCACTCATGACATCAACAACCCCAACACATCCATCAAAATAACATCCCAGGAGCTGGCGACGCTATGGAAAGACCTGTTGCCCCTGCTTGAAGAATACAAAGAAGAACTTGGAGATTTTGATATCGGCGGCAGAAGCTTTACCGACCTGAAGGAAAATGTCTATGAAGATTTTTCCAGGATCACGCGCAACTCCGATAGAATTCATCATATTGTCAACGGTCTCAAGGCGTTTGTCAATTCTGGAATAGAAGTGATTGATAAAAATATTTCCGTTAATTCGGTGATCAGAACATCAATCAAGCTGTTCCATAATGACACGGGAAAAAACATTATTTTTTCAACTGATCTGGAAAAGCGGCTCCCCCATATCAAGGGAAAGTTCTGGGATATCGTCCAGGTGATCATCAACCTCATGCAGAATGCCTGTGACGCGGTTTCTTCTGAAGAAGGTATGGTACATATCAAAACCCGTTCCGATCGACTGGACAAAAAAGTAACCGTCACTCTGGAGGATAATGGTGTGGGAATCAGCAAAGCTCAGATTTCAAAAATATACAATGAATTTTATACAACCAAACGAGATGCCGGCGGCACCGGACTTGGACTGTTTATTGCATCGGTGATCATTAAAAACCACGCGGGTGTATTCGACATCACATCAACAAGAGGGAAAGGCACCCGGGTCAGAATAATCTTTAACATGGCAGAATAAAACGATGAAGAATCCAAGTTTCCCGATTTTAATCATAGATGATGAAGAAGACATCCTGCTGTCGTACAAGATGGTACTGCACCGGTCCGGCCTGAACAACCTGATTCTTTGCCATGACAGCGAAGATGCCCTTCGCCTTCTACAAGAAAGCAAAGTATCCGTTATTTTACTTGATCTGGTAATGCCCGGCGTCAGTGGGAAAGTCTTGCTGAAAGAAATACAGGAACAATATCCGCAGATTCCGGTCATCGTGGTGACCGGCACCAATGACGTCCCAACGGCGGTTGAATGTATGCAAAATGGCGCATACGATTTCATGTTAAAACCCGTTGACAATGTCAGATTCTCCAGCAGCGTCAAGCGGGCGCTGGATAAGTTTTATCTTGAGCTGGAAGTAGAAAGTTTAAAGGGGAAGGTATTTTCTCAAAAGTTAAACCATAAGGATGTATTCAGGCGGATTATTACCGCAAATCCTGCCATGCATGCCATTTTTAAATATATCGAGGCGATTTCAGACAGCCTGAAACCGGTACTGGTCACCGGCGAAAGCGGTGTCGGCAAGGATCTGATAGCCCAGGCGATTCACCGTTTGAGCCACCGGACCGGCGAGTATGTATCCGTCAATGTGGGCGGCCTGGATGACACGGCATTTTCAGATTCTCTCTTCGGTCACAAAAAGGGAGCCTTTACGGGCGCGCATACCAGCCGGAAAGGGCTGGTGCTGAAGGCCGCCAACGGGACTCTTTTTCTTGATGAAATCGGCGAACTTGAAAACAGTTCGCAGGTCAAATTACTCCAGCTCCTCCAGAACAGCGAATACTATCCGCTGGGTTCCGACATCATGAAAAAGTCCTCCGTCAAGATTATTGCCGCCACAAACCAGGATATTGAACGTTTGACGAAAAGTGGCAAATTCAGAAACGATCTGTATTACCGGCTGAATATCCACAGAATCCATATCCCCCCCCTGCGGGACCGAATCGATGACATTCCCATCCTGGTGGATCATTTTATCGATAAAGCGGCCACCGAGTTACAACGGCCCCGACCGAAGATAAACAGACAGATCATTTCCATTTTGAATAAATACGCCTTTCCCGGTAACATCCGCGAACTGGAATCAATGATTTATAATGCGGTCAGCATGTGCCCGGGCAGCGAGTTCGGTGAATGCATACAAAATTCAATCCTGGGCGGCGACATGAAATATAGTGCATCTCCTCCCCTCCTTTCCAATAAATCTACATCCAGCGGGGGTATCTCGATTTCATATACAGGCAACATCCCCACCCTGCAGCAAGTAGAAGAATTCTTCATTGGCGAGGCAATGAAGAAAGTGGGCGGCAATCAAACCCTGGCCGCAAAAATTCTCGGCATTTCTCAATCCACGTTAAGCAGACGTTTTAACTCCCGCTAAAACCCACCGTTCATCATGCAAAATGAATAAAAAATATGCATTTTGCATTTGCCCATCCCTTTCCGAAAGAACGCCTCTGAATTCAAACACCTTTTATGTCCATGTCATCCATCAATACCGGGCTGTCATTGGTGATCCCGGTTTCCCAGGCCACTCTGGTATATGAATTGCAAATATAACCATGAGCCGAAATGGTGCGGCCCTCATACGAGCTCCGGACGGCGCGGCACAAGGGGGGGCAAACGGCAGATTCCGGTTTTTCCGAATACAATAATGCGTAACGACCTGAACAGACCTGACTGATCCAGCGTTGTATTATAAGCGAATTTCTCAACCCAACAGCATTGGCGATAGGTTATGGAAAAATATTCGGGCTCCTTTGCCAAGGTAACGCCTCCCACTCTGACAGACATCTATCAGCGTCAGAGACTGTTTAAATTGATGGATCGGTTTCGTAATCAACCGGTTATCTGGATCAGCGGGCCGGCCGGATGCGGAAAAACAACCCTGACGAGCAGTTACGTACAGGCACGGGATCTGGCCTGCCTCTGGTACCAGGTGGATCCCGGCGATGCCGACCCGGCCACCTTTTTTTATTACCTGGGCCTGGCTGCCGAAAAAGCCGCTCCCCATCACAGCCCCCCCCTGCCGGCCCTCACGCCGGAATACCTTCTTGGGATCGAAGTGTTTTCGCAGCGATTTTTCGACAATTTATACCGGCGCCTGAAAATACCCGGCCTGGTTGTATTCGATAATTTTCAGGAACAGCCTGCCGAATCGATCTTACTTGGGCTGCTGATCAGAAGTATAGCGCTTCTGCCGGAGGGGATTAATATCGTTCTGGTCAGCCGCAACAGTCCACCGCCGGCACTGGCACGGATGCAGGCCAACCGCAAGATGCAGATCATAGATTATCATAACCTTCGGTTAACCCGCCAAGAAATCAGAAAAATCGCCGGATTGCATCTTGGGAAACAGGTGCAACCGAAGGTGGCCGACACCCTGCACCAACGGTGTGACGGGTGGGCGGCCGGTTTGATTTTGATGCTGGAGGCGGGAACCGGTTATTCGGGACGATCATCACCGCATCCAGAGAGTCTGGAGACACCCCAGGTGGTGTTCGATTATTTTGCCACGGAAGTATTAAGCCGTTCGGAAAAGGGCGTTCAGAAATTTTTGCTTAAAACCGCCCCTGTCCCCACCATCAGCCTCCGTCTGGCCGAAGCGCTCACCGGTATGGCCGACGCCGGGAAAATCCTATCCCGTTTGAATCGGGACAGCTACTTTATCACCAGGCATGTCGGCCAGACGACAACCTACCGATACCATCCGCTGTTCAGGGAATTTTTAACCGCCCAGGCCGAGGAAGCTTTTCCCAGGGACATGCTGCTCGGTCTGCGGCGCCGTGCCGGCAGCCTTCTCGAAGAAGAGGGCGAAATCGAATCTGCTGCCGACCTGTTTATGAGTGCTTTGGATTGGGATGCTCTTGCCGCCCTGATTTTCAAGCATGCGGCCACTTTTCTGGCCCAGGGCCGGTTTACCGTGATTATCAACTGGCTGCAGGGTTTTCCTGAAAAAACCATTCAAAACGACCCCTGGCTGTTATACTGGCAGGGGACCAGCCACCTTTATGTCAATCCATCCATCAGTCGACTCTCGTTTGAAAGATCATACCATCAATTCAGGTCCTGCAAGAACGCGGCCGGTATTCTGATGGCATGGACAGGGGTGATTAATGCCATTGAATTTCAGATGGAAGATCTTCAGGACCTTGATGGCTGGATCCTGGAATTTGATCAATTGTACGACATATATAAGTCATTGCCTGCACCTGAAATCAAGGCCCAGGTGGCATCTTCCATGCTGAGAACGCTTGTACTAAGGCAACCACATCACACTGATATTGACAAATGGCGCAAGCAGGCCTTTTTGCCACCGAATGATCCATTCACTGCAAATAAATCGGCTCACCTGATGCTATCGCTTATGACTCATTATCTGGAGAATACGGCGGATATCGAAAAAGCGGAAAAATTATTGGTTGAGGCTGAAAAACTGCTTACCCTTCCGTTTGTAACACCCCAAATCCGACTGACAGTCAAAGCATTAAAAAGCATCTTCTTAATGATACTTGGATATAATAATAATATACGTCAAACCATAACCGAAGCGCTTGAACTTTCACGTGAAAGCGGTATTCAACTATATAATATTGCCTTATCAGGATATTACATTGGCGATTTACTAAGAATGAACAGCATCAAGTCAGTTAAAAAACATCTAAATGAAATGGGTAGATCTCATAAGTCGTTCAATAAAATGAATAGTATTTGGTACTATTTCATAAAAGCCCGGGTGGCATTGGTTACAGGAGAATTTCAAAGTGCGGTAAGCAATGCGAAGATGACAGTTGATCTGGCTGAACAACTTGGGTATCAAATTACTAGGCCCATCAGCAAGATATTTTACGCCTTGACTTTGCATGCTACAAATAAACCTTTTGAGGCAGACATTCAATTGGCAGGGGCAGACAAATTGATCCGCCGCCACCATCTCAAATTTGCCCGGCTGCACTATTTGCTGACCCGGGCCTATTTCGACCTGGAGAAAGGTCAGACA
Source organism: uncultured Desulfobacterales bacterium (assembly GCA_964577615.1). Classification (GTDB taxonomy): domain Bacteria; phylum Desulfobacterota; class Desulfobacteria; order Desulfobacterales; family QNYZ01; genus QNYZ01. The sequence goes on from CAZNZW010000063.1 coordinate 14,876, forward strand.
GACCGTGGATTGAAATCGCTGCACCAGGGACTATCCCTGGGACGTGCGATTGGCCTGATTCCCCATATGGCAGACGATCCGGTCGCAACCACCCGGCTATGTGTCATCGCCCTGGAGAATAATATCGAGGTCGAGTATACCCGGAAAATTATTCAAAACCGAAACCTGGTCGCAGATCCGCCTCCCTTGCACTTAGACAGCTGGCCCTGGAAGATCAGAATTCATATGTTTGGCGCTTTCAATTTAGTTGTCGATAACCAGCCTGTGCAGTTTTCCCGCAAGGCTCAGCAGAAACCATTGGACATGTTGAAAATTATTGTTGCTTTCGGCGGACGTAAAGTCAGGGAAGAATCGATAGCCGATGAACTCTGGCCAGAAGCGGACGGCGATCAGGCCCATCGGTCTTTTGCAACGACCCTGCACCGGCTGCGAAAACTGATTGGATATCATAAAGTAATCAGATTGGCCGACCATCGAATAACGCTTGATCCCCGGTATTGCTGGATTGATACGCAGGCGTTCGAATATCTATATCAGCAGTTATCGGCTCCGAATAAAGTACAGCCGGACATGGCTATGGATGAAAAAAAGATCGGCGTCTTTCAGCGGATCATGGTTTTATACCAGGGACACTTTCTGGCCGATGAATCCTGGGCTGGTCGCTTTATTGTCCAGAAAGAAAAGTTTCACCATCTTTTTCTTGATGTGGTTCGGCGGCTCGGCCGGTATTGGGAAACCCGCCGTCAGTGGGAAAAGGCCGCCGCCTGCTATCAACAGGGGCTGAACAAAGATCCCCTGGCTGAAAACTTATATGGTCGCCTGATGAATTGCCTTCACCAGCTGGGCCGAACATCAGAAGCCCTGAAAGTCTACGAAAGCAGCAAAAAGATTCTATCCCAAACCCTTGGGCGATCGCCGTCCAGAGAGATTGAGGCGATCTATGAAGCGCTGACAAACAGATAGGCACCGAATTTTTTTAGAATCTGTAACCTATCTGTAATCCATATGATGATAGATGCTGCAGCATGGATAAAATGTAAAATATTGACGAGTTGCTATCCAAATTTGATGGTGATCATTGTTCATTTTTATCACCATATCTGTGG
>CAZNZW010000064.1:0-15963 GCA_964577615.1 uncultured Desulfobacterales bacterium
AGCCCCCGCTTCCGGATCGTTTCGATTGTGTCGTCCGGCTGGATATCGAATGCCTTCTGCGCAATGATCGGCCCGGAATCTTCCCCGTAATCGACGAAATGGACCGTACAGCCGCCCACCTTGCACCCGTAACGAAATGTGTCGCCATACCCGTCGATGCCCGGAAAAGCCGGCAACAGGGCTGGATGAATATTCATGATCCGGGGCCGCATCGGATCGGTATTGATTGAATCAATGAAATAGGGCGTTAAGTTCCGCATAAACCCGGCCAGCACGAGCAGATCAAACGGATAGGCGGCCATCCTGGACAGCAATTGGGCTTCGGCGGCGATCCGGGTAATGAAAAAAGTTTTTACCTGACTGACGGACGCGCTTGACGGGAAAAGCCGCTGCCGGGAAATAATCGCCTCAATATCGCAGTGGGCGGGCACGGATATCTGATCAGGATTTTCCCGATAATTCCGGATAATTTCTCCATAATCAACACAAAAGGCCGGGATCTGCTTGTCCGTTGCCCACCTGAAGCCTTCGGCATCCGGGGTGTCGGCGCCCACAAAAACGAGATCTCCCTGGATACGACCGTCGCTGCAGGCATCGATAATGGCCTTGAGGTTGGTGCCGCTTCCGGAAATCAGGGCACCGATGCGAATGCGTTTCGCCATTTTTTTCTCCATTGCCGGTTGTTTTTATCGGATAAATGGTCTAAAAATACTTCTTCTCGGACACCGGATCAATAGTTGACAAATCCAACTAAAACACTATATGTTTACCAAGTTGTCAATTTAATATTTTGAAAGGACAGGGTTATTATGGCGGGAAATATCATTGAAATCAATGATGATGATTTTGATAGTGAGGTATTACAGCAGAACAAACCGGTTCTGGTTGATTTCTGGGCGCCCTGGTGCGGACCCTGCCGGGCCATCGGACCGGTTATCGAAGAACTGGCAGGCAGCTACGGAGACAAGGTGCTGTTTAAAAAATGCAATGTGGACGACAATCCAGTGACCCCGAGCAAATTTGGAATCAAATCGATCCCCACGCTTATTTTTTTCAAGGACGGCAAAGTCTCTGAGCAGGTGGTCGGCATTGTCGCCAAATCAAAACTGGAAGGTATTATCGATACGCTCGTCTGAAAAAACGACGGTCTCAATGCAGAAAAACCGGGCAACGGTTGGCAATCCGGCAGCCCTTTTTCCGCCCGGTAATTCAGAAGCGGATTCAACCGATCCCCATTTTCCGCATCAACCTGTTTCGGGCGCTGTTCCGGTGCCGGGGAAAACCGCGCCGGTTTTTTAATAAATGCTGCTTATGAATAGATCCACCTATATCGCTTTTTTCTGTATCTGTGTCATCTGCCTGTCGAGTACGGGCTGCGCCTGGTTCGAGACCAAAGATCAGCTCTCGGCCCAGGAGCTGGCCACCCGGGGCATGGATTATGACAAACGGGGAAAATACTACCGGTCCCTGGAAACGTTTCAGCACTTGAAAGACTGGTATCCGTTCAGTAAATTCGCCAGCCTGGCCGAGCTGAAAATCGCCGATGCCCATTACCACATGGAAGAATTTGAAGAAGCGATTTATGCGTATCAGGAATTTGAGTCCCTGCATCCGCGCAACGAAGCGATTCCGTATGTGGTATACCAGATCGGCCGATGTTATTTTGACCGGATGGACTCCATTGACCGCGACCAGACTGTTGTCCGAAAAGCCATGGAAGCATTTAGCCGGCTGGTAGCGCAGTATCCGCAAAGTGCTTATGCGGCCAAGGCCCGGTCACACATTGTTGAATGCAGAAAAACCCTGGCCGGACACGACATGTACGTGGGGCGCTTTTATTACCATGCCAGAAAATACAAGGGCGCCATACAGCGTTTTGAAACCGTATTGTCGCAATATCCGGATACCGGTTTCAGCAGGGAAGCGCAAAATTATATCAAAAAGTGCCGGGCGGCCATAAAAAAGACCGGAGCGACCGAATAGCCCGGCCTTTCGGCGCTCAAAATAAACCAACATGCTGATATTATATGTACAAGGAGCAATATTATGTCGAGAGTCTGTGAAATTTGCGGAAAAAAACCGATGGCCGGCCATCACGTCAGCCATGCCCATAATGTCAATAACCGGCGCTTCAACCCGAACCTTCAACGGGTCAGAGCCGCCAGCAAAACCGGGCAGGTCAAAAAAATGACCGTCTGTACCAACTGCATCAAATCAGGCAGGATTGTCAAGGCGCCTTAAACCGACTGACTACAGAGCCTTTGACGCCGGGGAAGCCATACGGCTTCCCTCATTTTCCCAATCTATCCGATCCGCCGGACCTCCTGGACATGGCGGATTTTTCTGATTCCAGACAACACCTGCTGAAGATGGGTGGTATCACTGACCGAAAGGGTAAAGAAGGTATCAACCGTATTGTCTTCGCGGGTCACCGTGTTTGCATTTGAAATGTTGGCGCCGACCTGACTGATAAAACCGGCCACATCAGCCAGCAGTCCGATCCGATCCAGCGAACGGATACAGATTTTCACCGGGTAGGTATCGGATGCCTCCTGGTTCCATTCGACTTCAATCTGCCGGTCCGGGTTGGTTTTGAGCGCATTGACACAATTGGTACGATGAACGGTCACCCCCTGCCCCTGTGTAATATAGCCGATAATCGAATCGCCCGGAACAGGCCGGCAGCATTTTCCAAACCGGATCAGGATATCATCCATTCCCCGGACCCGGACGCCGCCGACGGCCCTTTTTTTATTCTGCCGTCCTGTCAATTTGGCCAGCAGTGACTGTTCAGATTCCTCCTGAACGTCTTCCGTGGGGAGAATCTGCCGGATGATCTGCAACGGCGTGGTTTTACCATATCCAACACTGGCAATCAGATCATCAAAAGTCTTGAAGCTGAAATAAGTGACAGCTGCTTCCATCTCTTCGGATTTGGCCAGGGTATGAAAATTTAACTTGTATTTCCGAAAAGCCTTTTCACACATTTCCCGGCCCAGGCTGATACTGCGCTGTTTTTCCTGCTCCTTGATCCAGTGCCGTATTTTCGCGCGGGCCTTCACCGTCTTAACAAAATGAAGCCAGTCCTTGCTGGGATGGTGACCTTTAGCGGTCACGACCTCCACAATATCTCCGGTCTGGAGCTGGTATTTTAACGGCACCATCCGCCCGTTTATCTTTGCCCCCACACACTGGTGGCCAATTTCGGTGTGGATTTTATAGGCAAAATCAATTGGCGTGGCCCCCTTGGGAAAGGACTTGACATCACCGGTGGGGGTAAAAATGTAAACCTCATCCGGAAAAAGATCCAGCCGGACATTTTCCAGAAATTCATCCGGATTTTTTATATTTTCCTGATTCTCAACCAGATCATGAATCCAGGCGTAGGCCCCGCTGGTCTCGGTATCGACCTGGCCGCCTTCTTTATAGCTCCAGTGCGCGGCAATACCGGACTCCGCGACCTGGTCCATCTCCTGGGTCCGGATCTGGATTTCAATCCGCTCACCCACAGGCCCGATGACCGTGGTATGAAGCGACTGATACATATTGGGCTTGGGGCGGCCAATATAATCCTTGAATTTCGTATCAATGGGTTTCCAGAGGGCATGTGTAATTCCCAGGGCTTCGTAGCAATGGGAAATCGAGTCGAGAATAATCCGAAACGCAAAAATGTCGTAAATTTCCTCAAAGGGCAGCGCCTGGGTCTGCATTTTATGGTAGATGCTGTAATAATTTTTAAACCGGCCCAGCACTTCACACGTCAACCCATGGGTTGTCATTTTTTCATGAATCAGGTTCCGAACCGTCTCGATATATTCTTCCCGCTCCACCCGTTCTTTATCAACCCGGTCCTCGATCTCTTTATATGCTTCGGGCTCGGTGAAATAAAACGATTTGTTTTCCAGTTCGTTCTTGATCCAGTAGATCCCCAGCCGTGCCGCCAGCGGCGCGTAAATATCGAGCGTTTCCTGGGCAATCTTGCGCTTTTTGGCTTCCTTTTTATGAAAATGCAACGTCCGGATATTGTGGAGGCGGTCAGCCAGTTTGATGAGAATCACCCGGATGTCGTCGGCCATGGCCAGCAGCATCCGGCGGATATTTTCGGCCTGCCGGGCCCGGGAACCGGTAAACGGCAGCGTACTGATCTTGGTCACGCCCATCACGATCCGATGGACCTGAGGACCGAACATGGCCAGAATATCTTCCTCGGTCGCATGGGTGTCTTCAACAACATCGTGCAGAAGTCCGGCGGCAATACTGACCGGATCCAGCTTCATTTCCGCCAGCATATTGGCCACTTCAAGGGGATGGGAAAGATACGGTTCGCCGGATAGACGCGTCTGCCCCGCGTGAACCTGGGCCGAATACACATAGGCCTGATCGATAATATCCAGATCCGCATCGGGATAGTAGGACGTGACCTTATCGAGGATGTCGTTGATCCGGATCATATTCTAATACGCTTTGGCAAAGATCACCTGTTTTTCGGCCGCCGATCCACAGCAGATACACCGCCCGCCCGAGGGGCCGCCGTCAAAGGGAATGCAGCGGATTGTCACGCTCAGATCGGTTTTAATCGTCGTTTCACATCTCTCCGATCCGCACCAGCCGGCCTGGACAAATCCACCATGAATCTCCGGCCGCTCTCTGTCAGCGGGCGTAAAAAAACTGTAAAAATCGGCTTTGTCTGTCATCTCAACGGTATGTGCCTGCCTGAACTGTAACGCCCGCTCAAACAGATTATGCTGGATATCGTCGAGCAGGTCGGTGATACCGGACACAAACTGATCGGTGGAAAGCGACGATTTTTTCCCCGCCGGCAGATCCCGCCGGCCCATGAATACGGCATCGGCCGCAATATCCCGGGGACCGATTTCCACCCGCAGGGGAATACCCTTTTTGATCCATTCCCATCCCCTGGCGCCGCCAATCTCACGGTCATCGATTTCAACAACAAGGGGACGATGATGATATCGCACGGCCCGTAACCGCTCGGCCAGCCGATGGGTGTATGTCAGCACAGCGGAGCGATCATCCGGCTTGCGGTAAATCGGCAGTAAAACCACGTGGGAGGAGGCTACCCTGGGCGGCAGGACCAACCCGTCATCATCGCCGTGGGTCATGATGAGGCCACCGATCAGACGGGTAGAGACGCCCCATGAAGTTGTCCAGGCGTATTCTTCCGTTTCGTCCCTGGACTGAAATTTAATCCCGGAGGCCCGGGCAAAATTCTGCCCGAGAAAATGAGAGGTCCCCGCCTGGAGGGCTTTGCGATCCTGCATCATCGCTTCAATGCACTGGGTCTGAATGGCCCCGGGAAATGTTTCAGCGGGGCTTTTAACACCTTTAAGCACCGGAATGGCCAGCGCCTCTTCCGCAAACCGGGCATAGATATCGAGCATCTGACGGGTCCGCGCAATCGCCTCCGTCTCGGTGGCATGGGCCGTATGCCCCTCCTGCCACAAAAATTCACTGGTGCGCAGAAACAGCCGCGTACGCATTTCCCAGCGAACCACGTTGGCCCATTGGTTGATCAGCAAAGGCAGGTCACGGTAGCTTTTAATCCATTTGGAAAATGCGTCTCCGATAATGGTTTCCGACGTGGGCCGAACGACCAGGGGTTCCTGCAGAGGGCCGGCGGGCACCAGCCCGTCATCGCTCTGTTCAAGGCGATGGTGGGAAACAACGGCGCACTCTTTGGCAAAGCCTTCAACATGCTCGGCTTCCTTCTCCAGAAAACTCAAAGGAATAAACAGCGGAAAATACGCATTTTTAACGCCGGTTTCCCGGAACAGATCATCCATTCCCCGGACAATATTCTCCCAGATGGCATACCCCCAGGGTTTGATCACCATGCAGCCGCGCACCGGCGATTTTTCGGCCATATCCGCGCCCTTGATGACCTGTTGGTACCACTCCGGATAGTCCTCGGCCCGGGTGGGAGAAATCGCTGTTTTGATCTTTTTCGTCATTTGGTTCCTTTCTCGATTGCATCTATTTCCTTCAAAAGCGTCTCCACCAGTTGATTCTGGGGGACCTTGCGGATCACTTTTCCCTTGCGGAATAAAATACCGGTACCATCTCCGCCGGCAATGCCGATATCCGCCTCCCGGGCCTCGCCCGGCCCGTTGACCACACATCCCATGATCGCCACCTTGACCGGGCTGGAACGGGTCAAGAGAGCCTGTTCGACCTGTTCGGCAATACCAATCAGATCGATATTGCAGCGGCCGCAGGTCGGGCAGGAGATCACCTCCGGCCCGTGCCGGCGAATATCAAGCGCCTTCAAAATTTCATAGCCCACCCGGATTTCGTCCACGGGATCCCGGGTCAATGACACCCGCAGCGTGTCACCGATGCCTTCAGTCAAAAGCATACCGATCCCCAGCGCCGACTTCACCACCCCCGGAAAAAGGCCGCCTGCCTCGGTAATACCGATGTGCAGCGGCAGATCCGTCCGGGCGCTTAAAAGCCGATAGGCGGCCAGCGTACGGCCGACATCCGAGGCTTTTAAAGAAACCTTTATCTCATGAAAATCAAACGATCGCAGCAGGTCTATATGCCGCAGGGCGCTGGCCACCATGGCCTGGGGCGTCACCCCGCCATAACGGGTAATCAGGTCCTTTTCCAGCGATCCGGCATTCACCCCGATCCGGATCGACAGCCCGTGCTGCCGGGCACAATCGACAACTGCACGGACCTTTCGGTCGGAACCGATATTGCCGGGGTTGATGCGCAGGCCATCGGCGCCCGCCTCGGCCGCCGCCATGGCCAGACGATGATCGAAATGGATATCGGCGATAAGGGGAATGTTTATCTGATTTTTAATGGCCGTGATCGCCTCGGCCGCCGCCGGGTCCGGAACGGCCACGCGGATAATCTCACACCCGGCGGCAGTCAGCGCCGCTATCTGGGAAACGGTGGCCGCCACATCATCCGTCCGGGTATTGGTCATCGATTGAACGGCTATGGGCGCATCGCCGCCGACAGGCACTGTACCGACTTGGATCCGGCGTGTGGGTTTTCGGGTGATGGAAACGTCCGTCATGGATACTCGGGTGCGGTTTGAATCGTTAACAACCATAAGATGCAGGCAACATTCGCTGTTCCGCCTGTATACTTCAAACCAGATCGAAAAACAAACAAAATCAGTCCGTCAGGATCCGCGCCGTCACTCCGGACGTAAAAACAAAACAGGATGCGATCCGCGCAGATCGGCGCATCGCATCCTGTTTCAGATAAACCAAAAGCCTGTTGGTCAATTTACATCGTCAATGTCAGGCGCCGTCCCATGGTTCCCGTTTGACGAAACGGCCATGGCCGGCCTGCCCGACGAACTCCATCTGCTCTCCATTCCAGCGCGCTACTTTTTTACCCCGGGAATAGACCAGATCCGGCATACCGGTGATCTCCATGCCTTCATATGGCGTGTAATCAACGTTCATGTGCAGCCTGGGCTGGGTAATGGTAAACTTGCACGTCGGGTCAAACACCACGATATCGGCATCTTTGCCCACGGCGATTTCGCCCTTGTCCACCAGCCCGAACATCCGGGCGGTTCCCGTGGACAGGACATCAACCATTTTTTCCAGGCTGATACGCCCCTTGACCACGCCTTCGGAGTGGAGAAGCATCAACAATGTTTCGATGCCAGGTGCGCCATTGGGGATTTTTTTGTAGTCGTCCTTACCGAACATATCTTTTTTACCGTTAAAATCAAACGGGCAGTGATCGGTGGCCACAACCTGAACATCGCCGCCCCGCAGGCCTTCCCAGAGGGCGGAATTGCTTTCAGCGGTCCGCAGTGGCGGACTCATCACATACTTGGCCCCGTTAAAGTCGGGTTCCTTGTAACGCTCGTCATCGAGCAGAAGATACTGGGGACACGTTTCCGCAAAAATATTGACGCCCCGGTCACGGGCGTTTTTTACAACCCAGAGCCCCTCTTTGGAAGACAGATGAACGATATAAATTCTCGAATCGGTCAGTTCCACCATTTTCGACGCCCGGAAAACCGCTTCTTCCTCGGCGATATTGGGCCGGCTCATGGCATGATAATACGGCGCCAGGTTGCCCTGAGCTTCCAGCACTTCGTTCATGTGCTGAATGATATAGACATTTTCAGCATGCACCTGGACCAGGCCGCCGTATTTTTTGGTCTCTTCCAGCAGCTTGATCATCGTGGCGTCGTCGACCCGGAAATCGTAGACCATGAAAATTTTAAAACTCGGCGTTCCGTATTCCCGGCAGGCCTTTTTGACTTCATCAATCACATCCGGCCGGGGATCCATCACCGCCGGGTGCAGGGAGTAATCCACGGCCACCTTGCCGTCCGCCAGTTCTTTTTTACGGTCCAGGGCATCGAGCAGTGATTCGCCTTTCTGCTGCAGGTCAAAATCAACCACACAGGTTACCCCGCCGCAGGCGGCCGCAATGGTACCGGTTTCATAGTCATCCTGGGCATAGGTTCCCATAAAAGGCATGGAAAGATGTGTGTGTGGATCAATCGTACCGGGAAGAATGTACTTCCCCCGGGCATCGACGATTTCATCGGCCGCCATGTCAAGATCGGCGCCAATGGTTTTGATCTTGTCGTTTTCCACATAGACATCGGCCGTATAGCGACCCGATACAGTGACAATCGTTCCGTTCTTAAGCAATACACTCATTGGGGGCCTCCTTGGTGAAGGGCTCATATTTGATCTTCTTTTCAAGGCCGGGATCCATCACCGTTGTTTCCTGGCGCTGCCAGTCACGCGGCATTTCCTTGTAGGAAATCAGGCCGGGCACCGGGCAGACAAAAGAGCAGATCATACAGCTCAGGCATTTGTCTTCAATCAGGTGCGGTCGCCTTGTTTTGGTGTCCCAGTCCAGCGCCTGTCCGGCGGCATCATGGCAGACAATGACACACTGGCCGCAGCCGACACATCGGTCCATATCATACTGGGTGATCCCCTGCCGGTCAAGTTCGAAGGCATCGGTTTCATGGAGATTGGGCAGGGCCCCGCCGATTAAATCCGTCACCCGACTGATTTTGCGCTGAACCATATAGTCTGAAAGCCCCTCTATCATATCTTCCACGATCCGGTAGCCGTAGTGCATGATACCGGTCGTCACCTGAAGGGTGGTTGAACCCAGCAGCAGAAACTCCAGCGCATCAATCCAGGTTTCAATGCCGCCGATTCCGGAAAGCGGCAGCCCCAGATCTTCACACTTGGCCATGGCGGAAATAAAATTGAGGCCAATCGGCTTGACGGCCGGCCCGGAAGTCCCGCTGGGTGCGCCCTTGCCGAATACATTGGGGCGAGGCACCCAGTCGTCCAGCCCCACGCCCGAAATACCCCGCACCGTGTTAATGGCCGAAATGGCATCCGCGCCGCCGTTTTTGGCGTACAGGGCCGGCTCGTTCATATCAGTGATATTCGGGGTCATCTTGGCGATCACCGGAATGGAAACATTTTTCTTCACGGCTTCGGTGAACCGTTCCAGGAGGTGAAAGGACTGGCCGACCTTGTGGCCCGCGCCTTCGATGCACATATGCGGGCAGGAAAAATTCAGCTCCAGCATATCGGCACCATTATCTTCGGCGATCTTGGCCAGATAGACCCATTCATCCTCAAAAAATCCCATGATGCTGGCAATCACCGGATGATCAGGATAGTGCATTTTCAGATACTGGATTTCCATCAGGTTATGTTTTAACGGACGGTCGGAAATCTGTTCGACATTCTGAACGGCGATCTCCTGTTTTCCGCCGTAATTGATACAGTTCATCCGTGGCGATGGATGAATAATCGGCAGGCGGTCCGAATTGAGCGTTTTAAAGACAACTCCGCCCCACCCCGCTTCGAATGATTTTGCTACCATTTCGGCGCTGTTGGATACCGGAGACGAAGAAAGCAGAAAAGGGTTTTTAAAAGTGACGCCACAGAAATCGACAGACAGATCGACTTTATTTGTCGTTGAATCAGCCATGATTATGCCTCCCGTTGATTGCAATACTGAATAATCGCCCTGGCGGCGGTTTTCCCATCCTGGACGGCATTGACCACCAGTGCCGGTCCGCGTACAATATCGCCGCCGGCGAAAATGCCCGGCACCGAAGTCTGTCCGGTGTCGTCGTCGGCCTGGATCCGTCCACGGTCGTCGACCTTGACACCGGGATATGCCGCCTGCAGATCGGCTGGCGCCCGGTTGCCGATGGCCTCAATCACCAGATCCGCATCCAGTACCCACTCGCTGCCCGGAATCGTTTCAGGCCGCCGGCGACCGGAATCATCCGGCGCGCCCAGGCGGGTCCGCATCAGCTTGACACCGCTGATCCGGCCATCGGCACCAACCTCATAATCAACTGGCTGGTTTAACAGTAAAAAATGAACGCCGGCTTCCTGAGCGTCGTTCCGTTCATCCGGCTCGGCCGGCATCTGCTGAAAAGATCTGCGGTAAATCAGATACACATCCCGGGCGCCGATACCGGCGGCCGAATCAATGCAGTCCATGGCCACCGATCCACCACCAATCACGGCGACGGTCTTGCCTTCGGCCCGGCGGGCCATCTCGTCAAACCGGCCGTCCCGCAACGCCGAAAGATAATCAACCGATGAAAACAATCCATCGATGGCGGGCGAGCTCGATGTCAATGCCGCCGCATCCCACATTCCAGGTCCCAGAAAGACGGCCTGGAAGCCTTCTTCAAGCAGTTTCTCAGCCTGCCCGGGCGAAGAAACCGGCGCATTGCATTTGATTTCCACGCCCAGAGAGCACACGTCCTCCAGTTCGTGGTTTAGAAAATCAAGGTCAAAACGGTTGGCAACCACGCCGTAACGCAGTACGCCACCGGGTTCGGGGCGGGCTTCGAAAATGGTCACACCGAACCCTGCTTTTGCCAGTTCGGCCGCACAGCTCAGCCCGGCCGGGCCGGAGCCGACCACGGCAACCTTCTCTGGCCGCCTGTTCATTGGTGCAGTCACCGGTTTGAACCCGATGTCCCAGCTATGCTCAACAAGAAATCGCTGGATAGCGCCAATCTGAACCGGTCGATCCGCCCCTTCGGGCCGGTTGTCCGAGGCAAAGCGGGCACTGCACTTTTCCTCGCACAGACGATGCGTCGGGCAAAGCACCCCGCAGGCCCCGCCAAGAATATTATTCTCTTTAACCGTCCGTATGGCTCCGGTCACATTTTTAAACCTGAGCTTGCGGATAAACTCTGCCGGCCGGGTATCGGCCGGACATCCAGCTGAACAGGGAGCATCAAGACAGAGCAGGCACCGGTCTGCCTCGGCAATGGCCTGCACCAGATCAATCCCTTTTCGCATCGATTTGAAATTATCGGCGTAATCCAATTTCATCCTCCTTGGCAATCTCAGCGGATGGGCGCCGCCGAACATCCCGCAACGCCCGCCCGCTGTATCTGAAAATTATTTACGATACTGGCAGCTGTGCGATACCGGCACATTGGTATCGGCCGCTTCCTGGTCACCCGTTTCGAGGGCCTTGTCAAGAATATCGATGGCTTCATCGACCTGGGCCTCGGTGATGATTAACGGCGGTGTCAGCACCAGGGTATCGTACCAGGCAAACATGAAAAGCCCGCTCTCCATGGCCTTTCCGGCAATTTTGGCTGTCATCAGCGGTTTACCGGAAAGTTTGTCCGCCTTGACGTTAAACGGTTCCCGGGTCTTTCTGTCTTTCACGATTTCCATGGCCCAGAAATGACCGATTCCCCGGACATCGCCAACGCAATTGTGTTTTTCACCCAGCGCGTAGAGTTTTTCTTCCAGATAAGTGGAGACTTTCTGAGGCAGCCCGGTAGCAAACAGTTTTTTGTATTCCGATACCGCCGCCGGAATAGCCGACGCAGCCAGGGCATGATAGGCATACGTATGTCCATGGCAGAAAAGATGCTCATCAAAAAAATCAGCCACCTTGTCACTGGCGACCGTCAGGCCGACAGGCGTATAGGCGCCGGTAGCGCCCTTGGCGGTGGTCATGATATCAGGCGTGATATTCCAGTGCTCCAGGGCAAACGGGGTCCCCGTACGGAACCAGCCCGACATCACTTCATCGGCAACGAGCAGGACATTATTCTCGTCGCATATCTGCCGGACCAGCGGAAAATATTCCGGCGGGGGCACGATCCGGCCGTTGGTGCCCACCACGGGCTCAACAATGATGGCCGCCACATTTCCCTCTTCCTTGATCATGTAGTCCAGGTACCGGGCACACTGAACATTACACGCCGGATAAGTCATGCTGAACGGGCACCGATAGCAGTAATTATCCGGGGCAAACCGGACGCCTTCAATGGTACAGCGGGCACGTTCGGAATACCAGCGACGCGGATCTCCGGTAAATGCCGCGCCCGACGGGGTGGCTCCGTGGTATGATTTATAGCGGGAAATCACCTTGTAGGCCGGCGCCATGGACTGACGAACCATCTTCATGGCCCCTTCATTGGCCTCGGTACCACCAGTTGAAAAAAAGAGCTTGTTCAGCCCTTTCGGCATCACGGTATTCAGCGCCTCAACCGCTTCTATGGCAGCTTCGGTGACAAAGGCCGGAGCGATGTACGACAGTTTTTCGGCCTGTTTCTTGATCGCTTCAATAATAACGGGGTTTTTATGCCCAAGGTTGGAACAGATCAGCTGGGAAGAAAAGTCAATGTAGCGCTTTCCTTTGTCATTATAGAAATAGATACCCTCGGCATCGGTAATCAGCATGGGGGTTTTCCAGGCATTCTGCCGATTCCAGGTGCCAAACGTATGGGCGGTCAGATTTTTGACCATCTCTTCTGGCTGGGTCATGATTTCTCTCCTTTGGGGGATTTTTTAAGCGTGCTCCATATCTTCAATCGATATTGATGGCATCCATCCCAGAAGCGCCAGGCAATGCAGCGAAGGAATAATGGCTCTATTCCTTCGCTGATCTGTCATACCTGCCGGGAGTGACGCTGCATATTATACGGCCGGACTGGCTCAGGCTTTCTTGTCGTCACTGATTTCGATCATGCCGTCCCAGGTATCAACCTTTTTGCCGGCATCTTTTTCATCGTACCAGTGGGAGGTGACGGTCTTCTGTTCGGTATAAAAACGGATACCGTCGTTCCCCATGATGTGGAGATCGCCGAAGAAAGAGTTTTTGTGGCCGGTAAAACCGAAGATACCCACCGGAACCGGAATACCAACATTGACCCCGACCATGCCGCCATGGGAACGTTTGGCAAATTCCCGGGCAAAAAACCCGTTCTGGGTATAGATGGCCGATCCATTGGCAAATTCGCTGTGATTCATCAGCGCCAGACCTTCTTCAAAGTTTTTCACCCGTTTGATACAGGTGACCGGCCCGAAGATCTCTTTCCAGCCAATGGACATCTCGGGGGTCACATGGTCAAATACCGAAGGAGCAATGTAGAAACCGTTTTCGTACCCCGGCACGACCGCACCCCGGCCATCGAGAACCAGTTTAGCGCCTTCTTCGATGCCCTTTTCGATCCAGTTGATGACCCACTCCTTATGACCGGCATTTAACACCGGGCCCATGCCGGTCGATTTTTCGTATGCCGGCCCAAGCGAAATGGTACTCAGTCGTTTCACCAGTTTATCGACAAACTCGTCGGCAATCGCTTCTTCCACCACGAGAACCGGGAGCGCCATGCAGCGCTCACCCGCACAGCCGCAGGTGGCATTGGCAATACCGGCGATCGTCTGCTCCAGGTTACAATCCCGGAGGACCAGCGCATGGTTTTTGGCTTCGCAAAGGGCCTGAACCCGTTTGCCGTTGGCTGCGGCCGTGGCGTAGATATGACGACCGACCGAGGTGGAACCGACAAAAGAAACGCCTTTAATATCCGGATGTTTCAGGAATATTTCAGCCTCGTTCCTGCCGCAGGTGGTCAGGTTAATCACTCCCTTGGGCAACCCGGCTTCCGCCCACAGGTCAAGAATCCGCATCGCGCTCTGGGGCACGGCACTGGCCGGTTTTAAAACAAACGTATTTCCAGTGGCCACCGCCAGAGGAGTCATCCACCCGTGGGGAATCATTGCCGGAAAGTTCCAGGGGGCGATCCCGGCAAAAACGCCGAGCGGCTCCATATATTGCACCGTATCGTATCCACTGGTGAGGTTAAACAGTGACTGCCCCTTCATGAGCTGGGCGATACCGCAACCGAACTCAATCACCTCGTTCATCTTAGCGATACAGCCGACGGCTTCACCCCAGTTTTTACCCTGTTCCGTTGCCACCAGTCGGACCAGTTCATCAAAATTCTTATCCACCAGGGCTTTCATTTTGAAAAGCACCTGGGCGCGCTTGGTCACCGGTGTTGCGGCCCAGCCAGGGAACGCATCCACGGCCGCCTGAATCGCCGAATCCACTTCCGCCTGGGTACACTGGGGCGCCCGGGCAATAATTTCGCCGGTAGACGGATTGTAACAATCCATATATTTATCCGTTTTGGACTCGCGCCACTCGCCATTGACATAATATTTCAGTTTTTTGGGTTCGTTTGACATGTTGTGCCTCCTTGCTTGCTTTGCGCCTGATGGTTGTTTAAAAAATAAGCGTTTAGATTGATACTTCATTTAACCGGCTAATTTTGCTATGGTCATTGAAGCTATTATGGGAAAATAGGCCTGTTTGTCAAGGAAATATCTCGTGATTCTACGAAAATCATTATTTATTTGAATATTTTTCACGAAAAGTTGAAAATCGTTGCGGATAACATTAGTGTTTAACGAATAGTTCCAGCAAAAAAGATCAATTCCGGATGGTCATACAAGAAACAGTATTCATGGAGGACGGATGAAAAAAAGACAAACCCGAAAAAAAATGATCGATGCCATCGATTG
This sequence comes from uncultured Desulfobacterales bacterium, assembly GCA_964577615.1. Lineage (GTDB taxonomy): Bacteria > Desulfobacterota > Desulfobacteria > Desulfobacterales > QNYZ01 > QNYZ01. The sequence continues at coordinate 14,847 of CAZNZW010000064.1, forward strand.
CAAAATCATAGAGCTTCTTCAGAAAGATGGCCGCATCGCCAATACCGATATTGCCAAAAAAATCGGCATTTCAGAGGCCACTGTCCGTTCACGGCTCGACCGTCTGGTGAAAGAGGATTATATCCAGATTGTGGCGGTGAGCGATCCCACGAAGCTGGGTTTTAAAATCGTCGGCAATATCCGGATCTATGCCGACATAAAAAAAATGGACCAGATCATCAAACAACTGCAGAAGCTGAAATCTCTCTGGTTTATCGTGCAGTCTACCGGCGGCACGGGGATTGATACGGAATTCGTCGTCCGGGACATGGAGGAATTGAACACCCTGATATTCGAAAAAATCAATCGCATCGACGGGGTTATCCGGACGGAAACGGCCCTCTATCTGAAATATATCAAACGGCAATACGACTGGGGCACCGCTCTCAGGTAAATACGAGCTTAACACCCTAAATTATCAATTAATTATATAGATCCCCAGATGGGATTCACCAGGCGGAGCTGTTTATTCTGCCCGTCTATCACGCAATATATAAGGGCTTAATTCAATGAAAAATATCCTGATCTGCGGTGCCGGCGGTTTTATCGGCAGCCATATGGTCAAACGTCTGAAAACCGAAGACGCCTGGATTCGGGGCGTTGATCTGAAATTTCCAGAATTTTCAGAAACGGCGGCGGATGACTTTGCCATCGGCGACCTGCGGGATCCGGCCTTTTGCCGGGCCATTATTGACCAGAAGTTTGATGAAGTATACCAGTTTGCCGCCGACATGGGGGGCGCCGGTTATCTGTTCACCGGTGAGAACGATGCCGATGTCATGCACAATTCGGCCATGGTCAATCTGAATGTACTCGATGCCTGCCGGAAAAGAAATGTTCGGCGGATATTCTACTCATCTTCGGCCTGTATTTATCCAATATTCAACCAGATGGACCCGGACAAGCCGGATTGCACCGAAGAAAGCGCCTATCCCGCCCAGCCGGACAGCGAATACGGCTGGGAAAAGCTGTTCTCCGAACGGTTGTATCTCTCCTATCATCGCAATTATCAGATGGATGTGCGCATTGCCCGGTATCACAATATATTTGGTCCGGAAGGCGTTTACCAGGGCGGCAA
>CAZNZW010000065.1:0-14826 GCA_964577615.1 uncultured Desulfobacterales bacterium
CGCCGGGAGCCGCAAAAAACTCATTCCGCCGCGAAAAAATTTTTTCAGCCGAAAAATCAGCGTCATTTGGCATGGTTGATGGTGGATATCACCGGAAGTGGATGCGCCTGCCTGGGCGTCTGCCGGATATCCGGCGATTGAATGGGGGAAAATGGCGGTAAAATCCGCTTTTTACCGGGGCCGTATCGCTAAATCGTCCGGGTTTCGAATATCTGGCCGCTTGGCATCGACGGGTGGCCAAGAAATACAAAAGTGGCATGCTGTTTGCGTCCAGATTAATGAAAGGCAATGGATCCGGTGGTCTAAGCTTCATAAACAGCCGGATTTTGTTTAACGGTTCAAATCAAAGGAGAGGGAAATGACACTGAGTAAAAAACTGGGTGCTGAATTCATGGGAACTTTCTGGCTGGTGCTTGGCGGGTGCGGCAGCGCCGTGCTGGCCGCCGCGTTTCCCGATGTGGGAATTGGCCTGATGGGCGTTGCTTTCGCTTTCGGGCTGACGGTATTAACCATGGCGTTTGCCATCGGGCATATTTCCGGGTGCCACCTCAACCCGGCGGTATCGTTCGGTTTGTGGTCCGGGGGACGGTTTTCATCATCTGAACTGGTGCCCTATATCCTGGCGCAGGTTGCCGGTGGCATCGCCGGTGCCGCGATTTTGTATATTATTGCCAGCGGCAAGGCCGGTTTTGATGTGACCGCCGGGTTTGCATCCAATGGATACGGCGCGCATTCTCCAGGCGGCTATGGCCTTCTGGCCGCGCTGACCACCGAAATCGTGATGACGTTCATGTTCCTGATTATTATTCTGGGGGCCACCGATGCGCGGGCGCCCCAAGGCTTTGCGCCGATTGCCATCGGGCTGGGCCTCACCCTGATCCATCTGATCAGTATTCCGGTCACCAACACGTCCGTCAATCCCGCGCGAAGCACGGCGGTGGCGATTTTCCAGGGGAGCTGGGCCCTGTCGCAATTGTGGCTGTTCTGGATTGCGCCGATTGTCGGTGCGCTCCTGGCCGGAGTGGTTTATCGCTGGTTCGAGGCGGATGTTTCTGCCTGAAAGCCATCCGGGCAGTAAAACGTTTTACTGCTACGGCCTGACACGCGGGGCGGCCGGGTGCATCGGTGCCGTCCCGCTTTAATTTCCTTCCAATTTTCCGCAGTTTATCCAATTGACAAAAATGTGTCGATGAGAATACAGTCCGGCCTTGCCCTTACCGCCCGTATCCCCAGTCATCCATCAGGAAAAACGGCATGGACCCGATCATTTTATCGACCGCCGAACCGGCGCCGGACGCCGCCGCGCAACTGGACGCCCTGATCCGGCAGGCCCTCGAAGCGGGCGCCACGGGTGCGGTGATCATTCCGGCGGATGCCATTCGCGTGGATCCGAAGCTGGCCGATATGTGCCGGGAGCCCCGGTGTACAGGGTACGGCCTGTCGAAAAGCTGTCCGCCCCATGTGTCCGGCCCGGCCGGCTTTCAACACCGGCAGGCCCGGTACCGCCGGGCGCTCTTTTTCAAGATCGATGTGCCCGCCGATATCCTCTATTCCAGTGATCGCCGCGAGATATTTCAGCTCCTCCACGAACTGGCCGGCGGCATCGAACGCCAGGCCGTTGATATGGGTTTTGTTGCGGCCCGGGCCTATGCGGGCGGTTCCTGCAAAGATATTTTCTGCCGGGACCATGCCGACTGCCGGGTCGTGTCCGGTGCCGGCGAATGCCGCCATCCGCAGGCCGCCCGGCCGTCCATGTCGGGCTTTGGCATCGATGTCGGGGCCCTGATCAAAACCGCCGGCTGGAACGATCGGTTGACCACCCGGGATACCGCATTGCCGGAGACAAAAATGGCCGCTGTTTACGGTCTTGTTCTGATCGGTTAGCGCGCGCCGACCGGCGCTATTTAATCCCCGCATGCATGAAAGACTGGACGAACTGGCGCTGGAACAATAGAAAGGCGATGAGCAGCGGTGCCACCGACATCAGGGTGGCGGCGGAAATGATCGACCAGTCGACACCGGATTCCGGGGCGCCGAAAATCCCCAGTCCAACGGTCAGGGGGCGCGTTTTGACCGAATTGGTAACGATCAGCGGCCAGAGAAAATTGTTCCAGTGGTAACTGACGGAGACCAGGGCATAGGCCAGGTAGGTGGGACGGGCCAGGGGAACGTAGACCCGCCACAGGATACCGAAGATACCGCATCCTTCCAGACGGGCGGCGTCTTCAAGCTCCTTGGGTGTGGACTTGAAGGCCTGGCGCAGGAGAAAAATTCCGAAGGCGCTGGCCATGTAGGGCAGGCCAATGCCGAAGATGGTATCAATCAGGTTAAAATGGGCCAGGGTTCCGTAGTTTTCGACGATCAGAATCTCGGGGGTGATCATCAGCTGAACGAGGACCAGACCAAAGGCGACCCGGCTGCCGAAAAATTCAAAACGGGCAAAGGCGTATGCCGCCAGGGAACAGAGGACCAGCTGGACGGAGAGAATCATCGTCACCAGAATAAACGTGTTAACCGCATACCGTAAAAACGGCGCCTGGGAAAGCGCTTCGCGAAAGTGATCCAGAGTCAGGGGAGCGGAAAGCGAAAAACGGATCGCATATTCACTGGGATGAAATGCCGCCCAGAAGGCATAAACCAGGGGCGCCACCCATAAAAAAGCCAGCAGCCAGGCGGCGGCGGTCTCCAGCGCCGTTTGAAAATCCAGAGAGGTCGGTGGAGTCATTTTCATCGATAATGAACACGTTTGTCGAGAATATAAAACTGCATGAGCGCCATGACGGCCAGAAGCGTCAGGAGAACAACGGTCAGCGTTGCCGCGTAATTGGTATCGAAATAGGAGAACGCGCTTTCGAAAATATAGTAGAGCAGCAGGTTGCTGGCATTGTCGGGGCCGCCTTTGGTCAGCACAAACAGGTGATCCACCAGTTTGAACGAATTAAGCACGGCGTTGATGAGCACAAAGAGCGTGGTCGGCATCAGCAGCGGAAAGAGCACCCGGCGGAAATAGTACCAGCGGGTCGTTCCTTCCAGCCGGGCGGCTTCTCCCAGTTCCGGCGAAATATTCTGGAGGGCGGCCAGATAAAAAATCATGAAAAAACCGGCTTCCTTCCAGATGGTCATGATCATCAGGGCCGGCAGCACAGTCGCCGGATCGCCCAGCCAGTTGTGGCCGGCAAAACCGAACCAGCCGGCAATCTGGTCGATCAGGCCGATGTCCGGTGTGTAGAAAAAAAGCCAGATATTGGCCACGGCAATCATGGGCAGAATGGTGGGGGTAAAGTAGGCCATCCGAACCAGGGAGCGTCCGGGGAGCGCCCGATTAACAAACAGCGCCATGATGATTGCCAGAATAATGGATGTGGGGATTGTCCCGATGGCAAACCAGGCGTTGTTGGCAAGCACCTTCCAGAAGATGGGATCTTCCGTCAGCATCCGGTAATTGGCCAGCCCCACAAAACGGGACGGCCGGATGGCGGTCCCTTTTGAAAACAGGCTGTCGATCATGGTGATGACAGTGGGGTAGTGGGTAAAGGCGATCAGTAGAATCATCGACGGCATCAGGAGCAGCCATCCGTAAACATGTCGCATGTAACCACGTGTCATTATGATAATATCCGCATTTTAACCGGAATTCTCCACCGCTGTTTTCCGGGAGAGGCATGGGTGACCGTTTTTAACGGGCACGCGGGAAGCGGTATTATTCTTCCCGCGTGCGGCATTGTTCAGCGGTATTGTTTCAGCAGCCTGTCGGCGGTGGCCTGGGCGGCCGAAAGGGCGGCCTGAGGCGTTTTGGAACCGGTCAGGGCGGCCTGGATGGCGTCATCCAGGGCTTTGCGTACCCGCCCGGTCTGGTAAGTCGACAGTTCGGCGGTGGCGAATTTCAGCTGGTCTCTGGCCACGGCCGCATACGGGAATCCCTTGATGTATGCCTTCAGCTTGCTGGTGTCATAAGCGGCCTGGCTGATACCCATATAACCGGTTTTCATCGACCACTCGGCTGAACGCTCGGGGCTGGTCATGAACTTGATCAGCTTCAGTGCCGCTTTACGTTCATCGGGGGAGGTTTTTTTGAAGATGTAAAAATTGCCGCCGCCGGTAGGCGTCCCGCGACGTTTATTGGCCGGCAGCATGGCCACGCCAAAGTTGAACTTGGCTTTTTTCTTCACCGTCGTCAGGTTCCCGGTGGAGTGCCACATGATTGCGGTTTTACCTTCAAGGAAATTTTTGCGCAGCGTGCCCCATTCGATGGTGCCCCTGGGCATGATTTTATGCCTGGTGCCCAAATCCTGCCAGAATTGCAGCGCGTCGACAACGGCCGGTTTGTCAAAGTAGGTCTGGTTCCCGGCATTGTTCATCAGTACCTGACCATTCTGCATGGTCAGAGCGCCGAACATCCAGTAGGGATACCCGGTGGAAGGAATCATCAGGCCCCATTGGGACCCGTCCGCCTTGGTCAGTTTTTTGCCGGCGGCGACCAGCTCGTCCCAGGTGGCCGGCGGGGCTTCAGGATCGAGACCGGCGGCCTTGAACAGGTCTTTGTTGTAGTACATGACGATGGTGGAGCGCTGGAACGGAATGCCCCAGGTCTTGCCGGCGGTCCGGCCATTTTCCATCAGCGTCGGGTAAAATGAGTTGAGCCAGGCCTTGTCGGCGTCGTTTTCAATGACGTCGTCAAAGGCGACAATGGCATCCTGTTCGATCAATTCGTAAATATCGATGGCGAACATCACCGACAACTGGGCCGGCTTGCCGCTCTTCAGGGCCGCCAGCGCCTTGATGCGGGCGTCGTTGTAATTGCCGGCGTAAATGGCGTTGACCTTGATATCCGGATTTTCTTTCATAAAATCGGCAACCATGGAGTCGACGATTTTGGTAAGGGGTCCACCGACGGCGACCGGGTAGTACATGGTCAGTTCCGTTGCCGCCTGAACCGTTGGGGTCATGCCGATACAGGCCATCACCGTTATCAATGCCAGTAAAATTTTTGCTTGACGTAACATGTTTCTCCTCCGTTTTGGTTGGGAGGCGATTCATATTGAACGCCCCCGGGTTGAAACTGCTGAAAACGGTTCATCGGTTCTGTCTGGATAAACCGGTCAGACGGGGTCTACCCGCCGGCCGTTGCCGTTAAACAGGTGCATGGCCTCGCGGGGCCAGCAGATCTTCAGATGATCGCCCACGGCCACATCGGATTTTCCGTTGACCCGGGCCAGCAGCTGCTGGCTGCCATGATGCAGGCGGATGATTTTTTCGCTCCCGAGATAATCGATTTTATCCACTTCAACGGGCAGCCCCCGGTCTCCCGGGACGATATGCTCGGGCCGGACACCGATGGCCAGGCCCGGGTCGCCGTCGGGAATCGGGGCGCCCTGCGCCGCTGTCTGCAGACCGGCAGTATCGGAAACAAGGTCCAGCCGGACCAGATTCATGGGGGGCGAGCCAATAAACCGGGCCGCAAAAACCGTGGCCGGATTTTCGTACAGGTCAAAAGGCGTACCGATCTGCTCGATCCGGCCCTTTTTAAGCAATACCACCTGGTCGGCCATGGTCATGGCTTCGGTCTGGTCGTGGGTGACATACACCATGGTCAGGCCCAGACGCTGCTGGAGGTTGCGGATCTCGTCGCGCATCTCGGCACGCAGTTTGGCATCGAGGTTGGACAGGGGTTCATCCATCAGGCAGACGGGCTGTTCGGAAACAATGGATCGGGCCAGAGCCACCCGCTGCCGCTGTCCGCCGGACAGCTGGGCCGGTTTGCGATCGACCAGGTCGGACAGCCCCACCATTTGAGTCACTTTATTCAGGAGACTTTGCCGTTTGGCTGCCGGGACACGGCGGACCTTCAGACCAAAGAGAATATTTTCGCCGACATTGAGATGTGGAAAGAGGGCATACGATTGAAAAACCATGGAAACGCCCCGTTTACTGGCATCGATGCCGGTGACGTCCAGATCGCCAATGGAAATCCGGCCGGATGACACTGTTTCCAGCCCGGCGATGAGACGCAATACGGTCGATTTGCCGCAGCCGGATGGTCCGAGCAGCACCGTCAGGCTGCCTTCGGGTACCTGAAAGGAAATGTCGTCAACGGCGGTAAAAGCACCCCATTTTTTGGTCAGGCGGTTGATGTCGATTCGGCTCATGCGGTTGCCTTTCCATCGCAGACCACCAGGTGGGCGCCGGCATTCGCGAGCCGGGTGACAATGGCTTCCGGCGGGCGGCGTTCGCAGAAGACCTTGGTGGCTTCACCGATCTGGCCTCCGCGGACATGGGCGGTCCGGCCGAATTTGGTGCTGTCCAGGACGAGAAACGAGGCCCGGCTGTTTTCGCGGATGGTCTGCCGGGCCCGAACTTCCTCCTCGTAAAAATCGAGCAGGGTGCCGTCTTCATCGACGCCGGCAACCCCGTAAATGCCGATATCCACTTTGTAGGCGGTAAAGAGCATTTCCATGCCGGGGCCGAGGACGTCCCGGTCGTCATTTCGCAGTCGCCCGCCGGCAATGGTGACTTCAAAGGCCGGGTTGGTGCAGGCCAGCATGGCCACGTTCAGGTTGTTGGTCAGAATACGCAGCTGATCGTGCGCCAGCAGGGCTTCCATGACGATCTCCGGCGTGGTGCCGATGCTGAACGCCAGGGATACGCCGCCGGGTACGTGCCGAGCGACTTCGCGGGCAATGGTTTTTTTGGCCTCGGCATTGTGAACCTGCCGCCAGGCGTAGGCGTCATTTCCAGTCCTGGCCGGCTGTTCGACTCCCCCATGGCGGCGGCGGGCAATCCCGTAATCGCACAGGCAGTTCACATCCCGCCGGATGGTCTGCGCGGTGACGTTAAAGTGCTCGGCCAGGTCTTCGACGCGCAAAAAATTGCGTTGATGGATCATTTTTGCTATTTGCGCCTGCCGTCTGCTCAGCCCCGTTGCCATGGTTTCCAGTTCCTCCGCTACGTTAAAAAACGCATATTCGTTCGAACAATATATCCTGTCGATTGAGTGATTGCAAGAATAAAATCGATCATTCAGCGATGAATATTTTCGTTAAAATGAAGATATAATTTCGTATTAGTTCATATGAAAATATATCGGATTCAGCATATCCTGCCGAAAAGGAATCTTTTTATTGGGCCAGGCGGATAAAAACGCGGAGGATTGCGCGGGCCGGGGGCATATTTTTCCTGCGGGGCCAGATGCGGCTGGATGCCAGGCGTCGGAATAACCGCCTTGACCCGGACCTGCCAATCGGGCTACATATGTTTAACATCCTATAATCAGAGTAAGTTTGATATAAGTTGCGGGCGCGTGACCCGACCGTGGAGAAAAAATGACCCCCTCTGATATTGTCCGGTTGATGAAAGAAAAAGCCGCCGGCGTTCAGGCTTTTGTTTCGGATGTGGCGGATTTTGATGCTGTTGCCCGGTATGTGACGGAGCTGACGATAAAGCGGGGCGGTCAGACCCTTGCCGCCACCGGCCTGGCTCCGGCGGCATACGATACTTTCAAAGCGGCCTGCGGGGCGGCCGGCCTCACCCTGCTGGGCCCGCCGTTTCGCCCGCACGCGCATCACATTCACACGGCCCTGACCGCTGTGGACGGGGGCATTGCCGAGACCGGCACCCTGGTCCTGGATTCGGCCGCGGAAGATGTCCGCCTGGTGACCATGCTGGCCGATACCCACGTCGCCATCCTGCCCGTGTCCAGAATCAAACCGGATGCGGCCGCCTTTGCCGCCACGCTCGACGCCCGCCTCAAAACCGGCAAGCCGGCCTATCATGCGTTTATCACCGGCGCCAGCCGCACCGCCGACATCGAAAGGGTACTGGCCATCGGCGTCCACGGCCCCCGGGAACTTCATATCCTGATTATGGCGGACAGAATCATGGAGGACCGTCACGCATGATTAAAACGGCGCAGGATATCCAATCATACAAACGGCAGCTGAGAGACGCCCTGGGAGACCGGTTTTTACGTACCGCCCTGGATAACTTCAACACCGCCTATCGGGAAAACCGCCCCCATGTGTACCGGGAGATTGATTTTGAAGGTATCCGGGATGAAATTGCCGCCGGCAAGGATGCCGGGCTGCCGCATCTGAAAGAAATGTTCGATGAATTCAAGGCCCACGCGGAAGCGGCCGGCGCAAAGGTCCACGTGGCCGGGGATGCCGGGCAGGCCAATGAGATCATCGCCCGGATTGCCGCAGACGGCGGGGTGAAAAAGATCATCAAGGCCAAATCGATGACGGCCGAGGAAACCTTTTTAAACCATCATCTCGAAAAGGCGGGATTTCAGGTCACGGAAACAGACCTGGGGGAATGGATCATCCAGCTCCGGCACGAGGGGCCTTCCCACATGGTGATGCCGGCGATCCATCTGTCCCGGTACCAGGTGGGCGACCTGTTCGAGACCGTCACCCGGGAAAAACAGAATTCGGAAGATATCGACCAACTGGTCAAAGTCGCCCGGAAAGAGCTGCGGGCCGCCTTTCTGGAAGCGGACATGGGCATCAGTGGCGCCAATTTCGCCCTGGCCGATTCCGGCACCCTGGGTCTGGTTACCAACGAGGGGAACATGCGGCTGGTCACGACCCTGCCGAGAATCCATGTGGCTCTGGTCGGATTTGACAAGCTGATTCCCGATCTTCAGTCCGCCCTGCGGATACTCAAGGTTCTGCCGCGAAACGCCACGGGCCAGGCGCTCACCTCGTATGTCACCTGGATCAAGGGTGCCACCGAATGCCTGTCGGCGCCATCCCGGCGCAAAGAAATGCATGTGGTGTTTCTCGACAACGGCCGTCTGGCCCTGGCCGAAGACCCGGTTTTTTCCGAAGCCCTGCGGTGTATCCGGTGCGGGGCCTGCGCCAATGTCTGCCCGATCTACAGCAAGGTCGGGGGGCATAAGTACGGCCATGTCTATATCGGCGCCATCGGGCTGATCCTGACGCTGTTTTACCACGGCAGCGAAAATGACCGGGCCATCGTTCAAAACTGCATCAACTGCCAGGCCTGCAAATCGGTCTGTCCGGTGGATATCGACCTGCCCCACCTGATCAAAAAAACCTACCGGGCGGTTTTGAATCAGGAACGGAAAACGCCGGTCAAAAACCGGATTCTCGCCCGGGTCATGAAAAACCGGAAGCTGTTTCATTTTATACTGCGAAAAGCCTACCTGGCCCAGAAGCCGTTTGCCGGCAACCGGCCGATGATCCGCCACCTGCCGCATTTTTTTGAAAAAAAACATGGTTTCCGCAGCCTGCCGGTGATTGCCCGGACCCCGCTGAGGGATCAATGGCACCGGTTGTGCCCGCCGGTGGCCCGCCCGGAATATACGGTTGGTTTTTTTGCCGGGTGCGCCATTGATTTTATTTATCCCGAGCAGGGCCGGGCCCTGCTGGCATTGCTCGGGGGGCGCAATGTCCGGGTGGAATTTCCCATGGACCAGACCTGCTGCGGCCTGCCGGCCCTGATGGCGGCGGAAGAAGAGACCGCCAGAGCCGTGGCCCGCCAGAACATGGCGGCCATCCCGCCGCAGAAATACGATTATATCCTGACCCTGTGCGCGTCGTGCGCCTCTCATCTCAAGCACAATTACCCCAGGATTTTCAGGCAGGACCCGGATGCGCCGGACGGCCTGCCGGCATTTTCGGACAAGATCATCGATTTCAGTTCCTTTCTGGTGAACGTATTGCACGTGTCTTCCGAAGCGTTTAAACAGACCGGTAAAAAAGTCGCCTATCATTCCCCGTGTCATCTCTGCCGGGGGCTCAAGGTGGTTGATGAACCCCGCCGGCTGATCCGGCTGGCCGGTCATGCGTACATACCATCCAGGGACGAAGACGTCTGCTGTGGATTCGGCGGGTCGTATTCCGTCGATTTTCCGGAGATTTCCGCCGCCATTCTCAAGAAGAAACTGGACACCATCGAGGCCGCCGACGCCGAGCTTCTCGTCACCGACTGCCCCGGCTGCGTCATGCAGCTGCGGGGCGGCATGGACCGGCGGGGCGGAAAGATCGGGGTGAAACATATCTCGGAAGCGCTGGCCGATCAGATGAAAATTGATCATTAACCAAAGTGAGATGCCCATGCTGACCCGTGCCGACACATACGCAGCCGTCTGTTCATCCTTTCGCTGGAATATTCCCGAATACTACAATATCGGCGTGGATATCTGCGACAGGCATGCCGCTGACAAAGACAAGACCGCACTGATCTACGAAACCGATGACGGCCGGGTGAAAAAATATACCTTCGGCGATTTTATCAAGCTCTCCAACCGGTTCGCCAATGTATTGACCGCTGCCGGCATCACACGCGGCGACCGGGTGGGGATTTTGCTCCCCCAGTGTCCCGAAACCGCCATCGCCCATATCGCAACCTATAAAATCGGCGGTATCGCCATCCCGCTGTTTACGCTCTTTGGCCCCGATGCCCTGGAATACCGCCTGGCAAACAGTGACGCCAAATGCATTGTGACCGATACCACCGGTCTGCCAAAACTCGCCGAAATCGCCGAAAAACTGCCGGCACTGGAAACGATTTTTCTGATCGACGGTCCCGGCCGGGCCAACATCATTGATTTCTGGGATGCGGTATCCAAAGGGGCCGAACGATTTACGCCGGTCCGGACCCGCGCCGATGATCCGGCCCTGATTATCTACACCTCCGGGACGACCGGGCCGCCCAAAGGGGCGCTTCATGCCCACCGGACCCTGCTGGGCCACCTGCCCGGCGTCGAGTTTCCCCACGAATTCTTTCCCCGGCCCGGAGATGTCTTCTGGACCCCGGCGGACTGGGCCTGGATCGGCGGCCTGATCGACGTGCTTTTTCCCGCCTGGCATCATGGCATGCCGGTGGTGGCCTACCGGGCGCGCAAATTTGATCCGGAATTCGCCTGCCACCTCATGGCCAGGCACCAGATCCGCAACACGTTTCTGCCGCCCACGGCTTTGAAAATGCTGCGTCAGGTGCCGGATGCCGCGCGGCAGCGGTATCCTTTTGCCCTGCGGACCATTGCCAGCGCCGGGGAAGCGCTGGGGGAAGAACTGTTTCACTGGGGAAAAACGGCGCTGAACGTTGATATCAACGAGTTTTACGGCCAGACTGAATTTAACCTGATGGTCTGCAATTGCGCGGCGGTCATGGATGTCCGTCCCGGTTCCATGGGGCGGGCCGTTCCCGGTTTTGAGGTGGAGATCATCGATGATAACGGAAATGTCCTGCCGCCCGGCACCCAGGGGAATATTGCCGCCAAAAGGCCCAATCCGGTCATGTTTCTCGAATACTGGCGCAACGCCAAAGCCACTGAAGATAAGTTTATCGGCGACTGGTGTTTAACCGGAGATATCGGGATGAAGGATGAAGACGGATATTTCTGGTTCGTGGGGAGACAGGATGATCTCATCACCAGCGCCGGCTACCGCATCGGGCCGGGTGAGATCGAAGATTGCCTGATCCGTCATCCGGCCGTGTCCATGGCGGCGGTGATCGGCGTCCCCGATTCGGAACGGACCGAAATTATCAAAGCGTACATCATCCTCAAGGCCGGCGTATCGGAAACCCCCGGCCTGGCAACCGAGATCCGCGATTTCGTCCGCCACCGGCTGGCGGCCCACGAATATCCACGTGAAATCGCGTTTGTACCAAGTCTGCCGCTGACGGCCACCGGCAAGATTATCCGCAATGAATTGCGGCATCGGGAAAGCGGCGGTTAAAGCCGCAGGAAACGGGCGCGCCGGCGCTTTCCCCGCCCGGCAGGCGTTGACCATCGGGCCGCGGGTGATTATTATTGTCAAATACGCAACTGCGGGCCGGATGCTGTTGCCGGCCCGGACGGTACAATATTTTGAAACCGAAAAATGTGAAAGGAGTCTGTAATGACAGAGGATGCGGTATGCTGTGGATTAAAAGTCGGGCAGTCTGTGCCGGACTTTGAGATGAAAACCTTTGATTCCGCCAAAGGAACCTTTGGCAGTATTGCGCTGGATGATCTGAAAAAGGCCGGCAAGTGGACGATTGTCTTTTTCTATCCGGCCGATTTTACATTCGTTTGAGCGACTGAATTTGCTGCTCTGGCAGAGCAGTACGACCGGTTTAAAAAAATGGGTGCCGAAGTGGTAACCGTGAGCACGGATACCGAATTTGTCCATCTGGCCTGGCATGAAAACGAAAAATCGCTGGCAGATGTTACCTATCCCATGGCCGCCGATCCCACGGGCGAAGTGTCCCGGCTGTTCGGCGTTTATGATGCGGCCACCGGCCTGGCGCTGAGGGGCGTATTTATCATCAATCCCGATGGCGTGATCATGAACTCGGAGGTCAATTACTACAACATGGGCCGGAATATTGATGAACTGATGCGTAAATTCAAGGCCAATCTCCACCTGGCCCGCAAAGCCGATGAAGGCTGCCCGGCCAAATGGAAGGATGAGGGCGACAAAACCCTGACGCCGTCCGAGAAGATGGTGGGGAAGGTTTTCGAAGCGCTGCAATAACCGCCCTGCAGCCGCCGGCAGCAGCGCCGGTTCTACTGTGGATTGCGTCTGTCGCCGTACCCGGACACGGGTGCGGCGATTTTTTTATTGGCGCGGCCCGTTCACCGGGCAGCGGGCGGACCGGTCAGGGCAGCCAGGTAAAAAACCGATGCCAGCGTGGGCGGTAGTGATCGTTGATATCCAGGGAAATAACCACCGCATTGGCCCGGCCGACAATCCGGTCACGCGCCACAAATCCAAAAAAGCGCGAATCCGCGCTGTTGTCCCGGTTGTCCCCCATCATGAAATAGTGCCCTTGCGGCACCGTGACCGGGCCAAACGAGTTCAGCGACGGGGCGGTCGGGAAAATCGCCATCGGATGTTTTCGCCCCGCAAGGTTTTCTATCATCAGGCGTCGCCGGGGCGGCTCGGTGGCGCGGGGGGTATCCAGTTTTTCCGGGCCGATCAATTCATACGCCATCGTCCTGCCATTGATAGATAACCGATTGTGAGACATGGCAATCGAATCACCCGGAAGGCCGATGACGCGTTTCACCAGGCGTTTTCCGTCCACCGGTGAAAAAAACACCACGATATCCCCCCGTGCGGGATTATCCCATTGGGCCAGGTGCCAGGTGGTATACGGCACCTTTAAATCGTAGGCCAGTTTGTTGATGAATATCCGGTCGCCTTCCACGATGGTCGGTTTCATGGACCCCGTTGGAACGACGTTCCAGTCGGCAATGGCCGATTTAATTGAGGTGGCGATAAACAGCGCAATCAGGATGCTGCCGACCCATCCTTTTATAAAGGTGGATGCGTTGGCTTTCCATGTCTTTTCCATGTCAACTCCATGTCTGTGCGTGCCAATGTTTTCCGGACCTGTTTTCCAGGCGCCAGACCCCCTGGCCGGCCCGTGGGAATATTGCCCGGCTATTGAATGCAGACGTAAGGCCCGGTTTCCGTTGCGGCCACCTGCCCGATGATCCGGGCCTGCGACACGCCGCCGGCGCGTAGTTGTTTCACCAGAGGCGGTCCCTGAGGCGCCGGTACCGCCGCCAGCAGTCCCCCGCTGGTCTGGGGGTCGAAAATAATTTCCTGGTGCCATGCCGGCAGCTCTTTTTCAAGGTGCAGCTGGCTGCCGACGATTTTCCGGTTAAAGGCGTTGACGCCCGTATTGACGCCTTTGCGGTACATGTCCAGGCTTTCAGCCAGGATCGGAACGGCATCCAGGTCGATGATCAGCGCTGCATCCGATGCTTTGGCCATCTCAAACCCGTGGCCGGCCAGGCCGAATCCGGTGACATCGGTAACGGCATGGGCGTCATATCCCCGTATGATTTCCGCGGCCTGCCTGTTTAAGGTAATCAGGGTGGCGATGCAGGCATCCATGGCGGCGGGGGAGACCAGACTTTTCAGATTGGCATTAAAAAGAACGCCGCTGCCGATGGGCTTGGTGAGGATGAGCACATCGCCGGGACGGGCGCCGCCGTTGGCCCAGTATCTGGCCGGGTGAACAATGCCGGTGACGGCCAGTCCGAACTTCGGCTCGTCGTCCTCGATGGAGTGCCCTCCGGCCAGTACCGCCCCGGCCTCGGTAATCTTGTCCAGCGCGCCACTGATAATCTGATGCAGAATTTCCGGGTCCAGCTTTTTGGACGGAAAGCTCACCAGATTCAGGCAGGTAACCGGCCGTCCTCCCATGGCATAGATATCGCTGAGGGCATTGGCCGCGGCAATCTGGCCGTAAATATAACCGTCCGCCACCGGCGGCGTAATAAAATCCGCCGTGGTAATGATGGCCAGTTCGTCGGTCAGCCGGTAAATACCGGCGTCATCGGCGGTGTCAAACCCCACCAGCAGATTCGGGTCATTTTTCCGGGGTAAATTTTTCAGTAATTCTTCGAGTCCGACCGGATCGATTTTCGCCGCTCACCCGCAGGTTTTGGCCAGGCTGAGCAGGGTCGGTTTTTTCAAAAATGGCAACCGGGCCATTTGGTGACCTCCAAGGGTAATGATCGTTAATCAAAAACCCCACCAAATCAAAAAACAGGTCAATACGCAAGGGTAAAGGATTCGGGGCACGGGCCGCCGAATCCGGTAATCTCTCCGTCCGGGTCAAAATGTTTTCTATCGCAACTGTTCAGCCGCGGATTCACGCAGATAAACCATGCTGTTTTATTAAACACAAAGAAATGGCGCATATTACGCTGAAAAGTTTTATGCGGTTGACAGCGAGCCGGGGGATGGGTTTCTGGAATCAATAATTCAAAAGATCTGTATATGATAAAAGAGAAAAAATCCGCGCGGATCCGCGGCCGGGCGGTTACATTTTATCTAACCGGACATTACTGGAACTAAT
>CAZNZW010000066.1:0-14784 GCA_964577615.1 uncultured Desulfobacterales bacterium
ATGTGGGGCCATACCCGGCGCGCAGCGCGTCTTCCTGGACCTTGGTGCCCACATCTGCAATGGTTTCCAGGCTTTTATTCATTCCTTCTTTCATGGCGTCAAGGGTGCGGGTGCTTTCGCTTAACCCCTGGAGGCTGGTAAACGAGGCGTTGAGCGCGGTGAAAACCGTTTCATTGGTGCCAAAGAAGGTGACCGCCTGGGAATATACGCGTTCCTTGACCTCTGTGGTCTGCATCAGCCGGGCCATGACGACCTCAGTCGTGTGGTAACTGACGGAGAGGTTTTCAGCCAGGTCCTTGGCGATCTGATAGCGCTTGTCTTCATCCTGGAGTTCGCGCAGGCGCTGGTCCCGTTCCATCTCGAGCCTGGCGATAAGCTCACGGTCTTCACTGGTATTGGTTTCGATGGCCCTGGCGGCGTCGGCCAGGCGCCCCTTGGCTGTTTCAAGAACGGTTTCGGCTTTTTTCAGCATCTGGAAAGCCAGTACCTCGGCTTCTTTTAAAGCCCCCCGGAAATCACGATACGCTTCAAGGATGCGGTTTTCCCGCTGAATCTGATCCTTGCTGTCTGCAGCCACGGCCAGATATTTTTCCTTGATTTTGTCGAACCGGCTGGGGATATCTCCCCGGGTCACTTTCATCCAGACATTCTGCAGCTTTTCCATGGTACTGATTTTACCATCTTCCACCTGTTCAACCATGTTTTTGGCATCGTCACGGATACTGTTAAACGCGTTGGTGATGTCTTCGTACCGTTCGCCCATGTGCATGGCCGTAATCTGCTCGCGAACCACTTCGTTAAACACGGAGGTGTGGCTGAGCGTCCGGGCAATGGCGACGGCGCTGTTTTCGTCCAGGTCGCTGATCTGGTTAATCAGCGCCACAACCGGCGATTCATCGGGTTTGGCGGGCATCAGACCCAGATCTCTCAGTGCATTCACGGCTTTATCCAGTTGTTTCAGCGGGCTTTGAATCAGGTCTTTGACTTCCATGGCAATCTCCTCTGTTGTCGGGTCATCGTAAATTCAATTAACGGGCGTCGTATTCGGGGTAATAAATCCGTGGAATTGCCTTTCAGGTGGCATCGGCCACTTTTGATACATGGATGGTTCCATTTCGGCGTCGGGAAAACAGCCGGATCCCTATCAGGCCGGGCAGTGGTTCCAACAGGACCAGCCGAAATCTTGCTATTATCTTAAGCTACTATGATACGGCTGGCCGGTTTGTCAAGGCGGTTGCTGCCGGCAGCGGGCGGCTGTGCCGGCGCCGGTGGCCAGATGGCGCCATGCGCCGCCACGAAGCGATGGTTAATCGGTCCAAAAATCCACCCCCGGAAACGGCCATATTATACCGGTGAAGAAGTTATCCCCCGGATGTAAAACGGTCCCGGTATTGTGCTTTGACCGCGGCCCGGTCCGGCAACCCGTTTTTTAAGAGCGGTAGGGTATCTGTGAAAATCACATGGCTGGGTTTTTTAAACCGGGCGATCCGGTCCCCCACAAAGGCAATCAGGGCGTCTTCGGTCAGCGTCTGGCCGGTTTTGAGCCGGCAGACGGCGCAGATCGCTTCTTTCCATTTGGGGTCCGGCACCCCGAAAACGACGCTGGCCGCCACCGCCGGATGTTCGCAGATGGTGTTTTCCACTTCCGCCGGGTAGACGTTCTCTCCCCCGGGTTTGATCAGTTCTTTGTCGGGTTTGCGTCCTTCAAACCAGAGAAAACCATCCGCGTCAAACCGGCCCAGGTCGCCGGTATGATGCCAGCCGTTGCGAAAGGTCCGGTGGTTTTCTTCATCCAGGCCCCAGTATCCTTTAAATACCAGGGGGCCCTGCATGACAATTTCTCCGGTTTCGCCAGCGGCCACCGGCCGATCATCGGCATCGAAAAGAGCGATCCGGGACAGGGCCACCGGCCGGCCGGCGGCGCCGGGACAGTCATCATAACGGCCGAGTGTTGCGATGGCGCTGGTTTCGGTCTGTCCGTATAAAACATAAAATGTGCCACCGGTGATTTTCTGATAGGCCTGGATGGTGTCGGGGGTTTCGATGCCGAGAATGGATTGCAGAGAGCTGATATCGGCGCCGGTTTTCTCCTTTTCTTCTAGAATGGCGGCCAGTATGGGTGAAAAATCAAACATCAGGGAAACATGTCGAGCGGCAATCAGCGCCACCGCTCGCGACGCATCAAATTTGACCATGTTAATCGTGAGCGCCCCGGTATGAAAACAGCTCATGGTCATGAAAAGGCCGGCTACATGGAACAGCGGCAGCAGGTTGAGGTGGACATCGGCGCACGACAGACCAAAAAGGTGCATCAGGTGCAGATCGGCACAGAGCAGGTTGCCGTGACTGAGCAGGGCTCCCCGGGGACGCCCGGCAACGGCTGCCGTGTGAATAATCACGAAACCGTCGTCACTGTTTATTTCTGCCCGGGTCCAATCACCGTTATTTTCCATCAGCGTATCGATATCGGAGGGCGCGTCGCTGTCAGGGATCAGCTGGAAAAAGTGTTTGACCGATGCCAGCTGCCGCCGGCCGGCATCGACCAGTGATCGATATTCCGGATCGAAAAAAAGCGCCACCGGCGTACAGTCGTTGAGATTAAAAACGACTTCGTCGGCAGACAGGCGCCAGTTAACCGGCAGTACGATGGCTCCGATAGCGGCGGCGGCGCCGTAGATCAGAAAGTATTCCAGGCTGTTTTTTCCCAGAACGCCGATCCGGTCTCCCTTTTTAAGGCCTGTCTGCTGCAGGCCGCAGGCCAGCCGGTCAACCCGGCTTTTATAGTCGGCAAAGCGGAGGGCCCGGTCGCTGTCAGCTTCATACCACGCATATCGGTCCCGGTAGATTTCGGCATTCTGGCAGATCTGGTCGTAAAAGGTTAAATCCTGCAACCCCATGGGCAATACTCCTTTTTTGGGCGTTCAGCGACAGCCGGCAGCAGGCGCAAATGGCGGCAGCCTCCATCCGGCCAATATCCGGGAAAAAACAAGGGATAATCATAACATTCCTGACGGTCAGGTCAAGCCGGGGGCCAGCCGGGCGGTGCTGATCGGAAATGGCCGGCAGCCGTTAAAACAAGGCTGGTTCCAGGCAGGACGGGGTTAGATTCTTGGAATCGGACCCGCAGGCCGAGGCCTGGATGGTGCGCGATACGACCCCCAAAGCCGGGTAATCATACTTTACCGAATCGCCCGATCCCATATGCCGAGGCGACCCCATCCGTACAACCGCCGCGGATCATCCCGGCCACCCGTTTTCCCGTGGCCGGTGCCATGGTCAGGCCGAGTTCGTTGTGGCCGGCGGCCAGGACAACATTATCGGTGCCGGGGAGATGGCCGATAAAGGGCAGCCCGTCCGGCGTCATGGGGCGCCAGCCGCACCATGTTTCTTCCGCCGGTCCCGGCAGGGGCAGTGGAAGATACTGATGCAGCGCCCGGAAAAGAGCCGCTACCCGGGGCGCATCGAGGGTGTCGTCGAAACCGGAAAACGCCAGGGTGCCCCCCAGGCGCAGCCGGTCCCGCCACGGGGTCATCACCACCTGGGTTTCTTCGAAAAAGCAGGGAATTTCGGGTGTCCGGGCCGGCTGCCGGAGGGTCACCGAAAATCCTTTTCCCGGCTGGATCGGAATCCGGCATCCCAGCGCGGCGGATAATCGGGATGTCCATGCGCCGGTGGCCACGACAAAGGCATCTGCGGCAAATATGCCCCGGTGGGTCCGGGCGGCGATGGCGCGTCTGTCGCGTTGGTCAAAGCCGATAAATTCGGTTTCCTCAATTATGCGGACCCCTTTTTCTTTGAGAATACCGGCCAGGGCCCGCATAAAAGCGTCCGGGCGAAGGTGGCCGGCCTGCGCATCGATCCAGCCGCCGACGACGGATGGGGAAAGGCCGGGAAACCGGGCCTGCAGAGCCGTACCCGTCAGCGGGGTTCGCGTCTGGTGGGTACGGGGGCGGACGTCGTCTGCGGCGCCGAACGCGGCCCATGCCCGGGCCGACCGGAAGAGGTGACAGGTGCCGGCCATCTCCCAGCCGCAATCGATTTTTTCCGTGCGGATCAGCGTATCGTACAGGGCCAGGGCGTCGGTCATCAGGGCGTGGCGGCCAGCAGCAGCCACCCGGCGTTGACGGTGTCTGCAAAAGCGGATAAACCGGATGATCCAGCGGATCCAGGCCGCATCCATACGGGGGGAAATATACAGGGGCGCATCTTTCCGAAGCATCCATCCCAGGCCCTTGATCAGATTGTCCACTGAATTGAGCGGCGCCAGGTGGCTCGGTACGACCAGGCCGCAGTTGCCATGCGAGGCCCCGGATCCAAACCGGTCCTTTTCAATAATCGTGACCGACCAGCCTTTTTGGCAGAGGAAATAGGCGCTCAGGCCGCCAATAACGCCGCTGCCGATGACAATCACCCGCTTCTTCGTCTGTACCATTCAGTAATCCTTCCGCCGCCCGGTTTCGCCCCCATCAGGCCGCAAAAAATACATGAAATCCGCGGGAATAACAAGCTTCCCGGGCGGATTTGGGCTTGATCCGCAACCGTATCCACGTATACTGATGATATTTTCAACCCACCCCGTCGATACAGGAAAAAAACATGAAAAACCCCGACCGCCAGACCGTTACCCGCCTGGAGGCGCTGCCGAATATCGGGCCGGCCATTGCCGCGGATCTGCGGCAGATCGGCATCGCGCATCCGCAGGCGCTGATCGGAAAAGATCCGTTTGCACTTTACGATATGCTCTGCCGCGTATCCGGACACCGGCATGATCCCTGTGTGATCGATGTGTTTATGGCGGCCGTTGATTTTATGGCCGGTGGAGATCCGCAACCCTGGTGGGCCTTTACCGCCCGGCGAAAAAAACAGTTGATCGAAAAACGCCGGCGGGATTAATCCTGCGTGGCCTTTTGCCTGCCGCATACCAGGGCCCGGAGAAGATGCCAGCTGTCGGCGGCCAGAAAAAACGGCGCCAGAACCAGCATAAACCAGAAAAATGAAATAAAGGTATTGATCGCATCGCAGACCGCATTGCTGGTCGCCGGTCCGAAATATTGATCGTGAAATAAAAGAAATGGGTAACCGCCCGGTTTGCCGTGTTTATTTTTTGAGGTGCGAAACAGGACATCGAAAAAATAAAACATCTGCCAGGAGTTCTGGCGGATATAGCGCCCGATGCGATACCAGGCACGGAGTGAGCCCATGAGCCCCAGATCGTAAACAAACATCTTGACCGTGGCCGTAAAATAAGGCGTCAGCGGAAGAAACCCCGTCTGGTCCTGGGGAACGTAAATATCAGCGGCCCGATCGAAAAAGGTCGTATATCCCGTGCTGTGCAGAGCCATGAGCATACTCATCAGGATATATCGGCGGTGGTGCCCTTCGGTTTCAAAGCGGCGGCCGGATGTTACCAGATGCCCGGGCAGCGTGATCCAGCGGCCGTCCGCCCGGATTTTTTCGGCCAGCTTCTGGTCTTCAAGGAAATGCTGACTTTCGTCAAAGCCGTTGAGGCTTTCAAAAAAAGAGCGCGTGATCAGCATCCCCTGATCGCCGTTGGTCGTATTGATCCGGTTAAAGTGCGTCTTTCCTTCGGTATACCGGAAAAAAACAGAATGCTTCATATTCGATCGCATAAACCGGAGGGGGAAATGGCCGGCGATCCGGTCATGGCCGGCCGTATCCATGGCGGCCCGCCAGTGTGCCAGGGCCGTGGCCAGCAGGCGGGGATTCCGTATCTTCGAATCGGCATGCAGAAAAAGCAGGTCATCGCCGCTGGCCTTCAACGCCCCGGCGTTCATCTGCCGTGCCCGGCCCCGGGGGGTTGAAATAATGACGGGCGCATATGGTCGACACCGCGCCAGCGTGTCATCCTGCGATCCGCCGTCGGCAATCACGATATCCAGCGCCACTCCCTGCTGGGCTTTGAGGTCGGCCAGCAGCGCAGGCAGCGTGCCGGCTTCGTTCAGGCAGGGGATAATGATCGACAGGGCAGGAAATGGCATAAGTGGTCCGTCTCAGGGGGATTCCAGCGGAAAATCCTCCAGGCTGCGGCCGGTTTCTGTTTTTAAATCGATCCAGGCCTGGCGAAGGGATACCAGGGCCAGGGCCAGCCGGCTCCGGGCGGCGATCAGATCGCGCTGGGCCTCGTTCAGCCGGACGAGGGGGGCCTGGCCGGCGGCGTATTCCTTTTCCACCAGGTCCCGCCGGTCCTGTACCAGCCGGGTATTATCGCGCTGCAGCATCAGCTGGCGCCGGGCGGCGGTCAATTGCACATGGGCCGCGCGTACCCGGGCGGCGGCGGTCAACCGGGTGTCCGCCTCTTCCCGCGTGGTTTCGGCCAGCCGGGCGCTGGCCGCGTCGACCCGCGCCCGGGTCAGGCCACCGGCAAACAGGTTGTACGACAGGCCGATGGACAGGGTTTTTCCAAAGTCGGCATGATCAAAAGATGCATCTTCCGGCCGCTCGCCATTGACCGCCGCCGACAGGTTGACCGATGGATAATAACCCGCCCGGGCCGTTTTGACGGCCAGAGCGGCCTGTTTCCGGGCCAGGTGGTGTAAAATCATGTCCGGACGATGAGAAAGAGAATAGGTGATCAGCGTTTCGATGTCCGGTAGGCGTAATTCCGTATCTTTCTCCGGTGGCAGGGGTGCAATGGTGAGATGGTCGGGCCACCGGGCGTCGGCAAACCCGAGCAGTGCGGCCAGACTGTAGCGGACGGCGTCAAACGATTCTTTCGCCTTGATTTCACTGGCGCGGGCCATATTGACCCGGATCTGAAAATTGAGTTTATCGCTGAGGGCGCCGGTGCCGACCCGGAGCCGGATGGCCGCCTCGTCCAGAAGACGCCGGTTGAAATCCGCATCGGCCCGGGCAATGGTGAGGTTTTCGCGGGCCAGCTGAACGCCGTAATAGGTTCGGGCCACGGCGGCAATCAGCTGCCGCTGGATTTCCTGGCGGGCTGTGTCGCTTAGCACAACACCCAGCTGGGCCGTGCGGTGGGTCCATTTTCGTTCAAAACCGTTAAACACGAGCCAGGTCGCGGAAAGGCCGAGGCGATAGTAGTCCTCGGGATCGTCTATTGTGGCCATTGGATTGACGAAGCGGGCCTGGGCCTGCTGCTTTTCCAGTGTCCGGTCGGCCAGAAAAATCCGCGATCCGGAAGCTGTGGCTGAAATACGGGGCCAGAATACCGACCGGGCCTGAGCCAGCCGGGCCCGGGCCTGGCGAATCCGGTCCCGGGCCGCGGCAATGCCGGGGTTGTCGGACAGGGCGGTCCGGATGGCCGTTTCAAGGTCGAGAACCGCCGGTGAATCGGATACCGGCGGGTTTAAATCCGCTGCCTGAACGCCTGGGCCGCGGGTGAGCAGCAGTATCCCGGCCAGGCACAGGGCCGCCGCATTTCCTGCAATCCGCATCGTCATCTGCATTATTTCCTCCCGCCTGCTGTTGTTGCTTCGGGTCCTTCGACCGGCATGGCGGCCGGCGTCATCGCCAGCGGATCCAAATGCCGGTCATGCGCCGGTTCCACTTCCACCCGTCTGGGCCACTGTCCTTTACGGAGGCGGTGAATCACCAGCCGGAAGTCATTGATAATGACCAGCAGACTGGGAATCAGCACCAGCGTCAGTACCGTGGCAAAAGCCACGCCGGCGGCAATTGACAGGGCCATGGGAATCAGGAATTTGGCCTGCATGTCCTGTTCCATAATCAGTGGGGCCAGGCCGCCCACCGTGCTGAGCGTGGTCAAAAAGATGGCGCGGAACCGGCGGGATCCACCGTTGAGAATCGCATCGAAAAACCGCATGCCTTCGGCCAGGTTCTCGTTGATCCGTTCGATAAGGACAATGGCATCATTTACCACCACGCCGGATAGGGCCACCATGCCGAAAATGCTCATCATCGAGAGATTGAATCCCATGAATAAATGCCCGAAAACCGCGCCGATGATGCCGAAGGGAACGGTAAAGAGAATAACAAACGGCTGTGCGTAAGACCGGAACATCGTGGCAATAATAATGAAAATACCGAGAACGGCCAGGGGAAACCCGACTTTCAGGCTGGAGAGCGATTCACGCATCTTTTTCTGCTCTCCCTGCAGTGAAATATGAAGATCGGGATATTTTTTTTTCAGATCCGGGAAAAATCCGGTCTTGAGCGCACCGAAGATCTCGTTGGCGTTGGCCCGTTTACTGTCGATCCCGGCGCTGACCATGACCCGCCGCATACCGTTGGTACGGGTAATGGTGGCATACCCCGGGGCAAAGGACACATCGGCCACGGACAACAGAGGGATGGCGCGACCCGTCCGGGTCCGGATGCGGATCTGCCGGATATCGGCAATTTGCCGCCGTTCACCGGCCGGGTAGCGGACCCGGATGCGGACATCGTCCCGGCCCCTTTGGAGGCGCACGGCCTCGACGCCAAAGTAGCCGGCATACACCTGCCGGGCCAGGTCTTCCACGGTGAGCCCAAGCGTCCGGGCCTCTGGTTTCAGGCGCAGCCGCATTTCGTGTTTCCCCGGTGAGAAATCGGACTGGATCTGGTAAACGCCGTCAAACCTGGCCAGCCGCGTTTTCAGGCTTTCGGCGGCAGCGAGAATTTTCTTCATGTCCGGCCCCTGAAACCAGACCTCGATGGGCGCCCCCGGCGGTCCGGTCTTCAGTCCCTTAAAGGTCAGAGATTTTATCCCTGGAATGGGACCGATTTCCTTTTCCCAGGCCGCCATGAGATCATTGGCATGGACGCCCCTTTTTTCCGAGGGCAGGAGGATGGCCTGGACCGATCCCCAGTTGGGCCCCCGGTGGGGCAGGTCTTCCAGCGTCTGCCCCACCAGGGAAATCCGGTTTTCGATCATTGGATCGCCGGAAAGGGTGTGGGTGTGTTCAGCCAGCCGCAGCAGGGCCGCATCGACTTTTTTAACCGCGGCGGTCGTGACCTCCGGCGGGGTGCCGTTGGGGAACTCGATGTGGGCCGTCATGAGAAACCCGTCCACATCCGGAAACACCTCGAACTTGACAATGCCGCTGCGCACCATCCCGACAGTCAACAGCAGAACGGCCATGGCCGTGCAGAAAGTGATATAGCGCCAGTAGAGGACCCGACTGAGGAAGGGCGTGTAGATGCGGTCAATGAACCATTCCAGGCCTGATGCCGTCAGCCGGTGCAGCCGGGCCAGCGGGCGGGTCAGAAAGTTCAACCGGGGTTCGGGGGCATCCGGCCCGGGAAGATGGGCCAGATGTGCCGGCAGCAGAAAGAGACATTCCACCAGCGAAATACTCAGGCAGGCGATGACGACCACCGGCAGGATCGAAATGAACTTGCCCATGATACCGCCCACGTAGAAAAGGGGAATAAACGCAACGATTGTTGTAATGACGGCGGCGATCACCGGCATGCCCACTTCGGTGATGCCGTCGACAGCCGCCCGGATAGCGGGTTTGCCTGCTTTACGGTGGGTGTAGATCGCCTCGCCAACCACAATGGCATCGTCGACCACGATCCCGAGCACCATGATCATGCCAAAAAGTGAAATCATGTTGATTGTTCCGCCCATCGCCCACAGGATGGCCAGCGCGCCGGCCAGGGAAATGGGGATACCCATCCCCACCCAGAAGGAGAGACGGGCGTTTAAAAAGATCCACAACAGCAGAAAAACCACGATCAACCCGATGATGCCGTTTTTGACCAGCAGGTCAATGCGGGCGCGCAGCATCCCCGTTGTATCGTAGAGGAGATCCAGGTGGGCCCCGTCTGGAATCAGCGGCTGCTGTGATTGAATAAACGCGGCCACGTCCCGGGAAATGGCCAGGGCGTCCTCTTCTCTGGTCTTGAAAACGCTGATCAAAAGGGCCGGGCGGCCGTTTATTTCCGCCTTGATGGGATCTTCGGAAAATCCGTCCTGGATACGGGCGACCCGGTCCAGGGGGATCATTTTTCCGTCGGGGGTGGCCAGAACGATAATTTTGGCCAGCTGCGCGCCGCTGTATTTACGCCCCATGGTGCGGATGCGGATTTCCTCGCCCCGGCTGCGGATCGTTCCGCCGGCCAGGTTCAGGTTACTCTGCCGGATGGCCGTGGCAACGGCACCGAAGGTCAGACCGTACTCGCGGAGACGCGCTTCAGACACCTCGATACTGATCTCATAATCCCGGGCACCGAATATGCTGACCTGGGAAACGGAATGCAGCTGCTGCACCTGATCCTTGACCTTCTCCGACCATTCCTTCAATCGTCGTTCGGACATGTCGCCGGAAAGATAGATCAACAGCACGGAATCTTTAAGTAACAGTTCGTCAATGACCGGTTTTTCCGCATCAACCGGGAAGGTCGAAATACCGTTGATGCGGGTACGGATTTTATCGAGCACCTTGTCAACGTCGTAATTTTCCTTGACTTCGACCAGCGTGAACCCGACATTTTCCCGGGACCGCGTGGTATACAGTTTGATCCCTTCGATATCTTCCACCGCCTCCTCGACTTTTCGACTGATCCCCTCTTCCACTTCTTCGGGATCGGCGCCGGGATACGGCACCGTGATGGTGATCATATCGAGGGAAAATTCAGGAAAAGTTTCCCGGACCATGTTGTGGACCGCCAGGCCGCCGCCCATGAAGATGAGTACCAGAATAATATTGGCAAAGACCGTATTGCGGGCAAACGCCGCCATGACACGTCTCACAGTTTACCTCCCGGATTTGGGATTGAAGACCGGCAATCGACTATTTTATTTCTTGAATTTGGCTCAGTCGGTGACATGCGGCCCGCTGCTCTTATTCTTCAATCTGAAGCAGCGTATTTTCCAGCGGATCAACAAGGCGGGTCGTGATCACCCGGTCGCCGGATTTGAGGCCGCCGGATACATAGACCGTGTCGCCGTCTATCCGGGCCACCTGAACCGGCCGGGTGCGCAGATGGTCATCAACGGCCAGATAGACGGTGTTTTCAAAACTCACCGCCGGCCGGGGCAGCTGGAAAACATTTTCCAGCGATCGCCCGGGTATCCGCACTTCGCAGAACATGCCCGCCACCAGAGGCAGGCCGCCGCCGGCCGCGGAAACAGCTGCGCGGGCGTCCACCTGAACGGCGACGGTCAGGGTGCGGGCGGTTGAATCAAATTGAACGATGCGGTCCAGGCGGCCCTGCCACTGGTGGCCTTTTTTATCCTCGGTCCAGTATACTGTGCAGACCCGGGGTTTGAGCCGGGAAAACCAGGCCGTCTGGCTGGTGGTCGGCGTTTCATCAAAATCCAGCCAGCGGCGGGCGTCCCGGCTGTCCAGCGGTATGCGGATTTCCAGCACCGAATCATCAGCCAGGGTAAGCACCGGCTGACCGGCCGGGACGAACTGGCCTTTTTCGATGCGCACCGTTTTAATCCGGCCGGTGAAAGGCGCGGTCGCCCGGCAGCGGGCCAGATTGGCCCGGGCCAGTGACAGACCGGCACGGGCCGCGGCCTGGCTGCTCTGGGCCTCCTTGATCCGGATGGGATACAGGGCCACGGCCTGGGCCATCTGGTCGGCGTGGTCCTTGGCGGCATTGAAGGCCTGCTCGGCCCGTTCGACACCCGACCGGGTCCCCACATGGTCCGATTCAAACAGGGTCTGAATGCGCTTAAATTCGGCGCCGGCCAGGTCCCGGGTACGTTCAAGGGTCTTGAGGCGCCGGGCGTCGATAACCGCCTGTTTCCGCAGCCGTTCGATGGTACTGCGCCACCGGGAATCGGCCGCTTCGGCTTCTTTGAGTCCGGCCCGGTAATTGACGGGATCGACCTCAAACAGCATATCGCCGGCCGGAATGACCTCGCCCGTTTCCAGGCGCGGGTGGATCGCCACCACTTTTCCGGATACTTCCGGTGCGACGGCCACCTCGTTGAGCGATCGGGTGACGCCAAATCCGGACATAAAAACCGGCACCGTTTCCGGATTGACGACCACCGTATCCACCTGCAGCCGGTGGATTTCTGTTTTGGTTTCCACCGGCGGTTTTTTCATTCGGGTCAGGCGCCACATGCCCAGACCGCCGATGAGCAGGATCGCCAGACAGACGACCACACGAAAGAAAACGCTGAAGCCCTGCCGTGATTTTTTGCTGCTGTTTTCCGGGACCATTTTTCCCTTCCTTATCCCTGTCGTTATTTTTCCTCCAGTACCGATTCGACCTCCTGGAGCACCTGACACCACTTCCGCGCGGTGTCCGGACCAATCTTTTCAACCAGGGTGATAAACATGTCGAGCATATTCCCCTCGAATCCATCCATAACCGCCACCGCATCATCTGAGATGCGGACCACCACCTTCCGCCGGTCTTCGCGGCTGTGTTCACGCGACAGTATTTTTTTTTCTACCAGCCGCTCCACCATGGTGGAAACCGACGGCGGCGATACCCCCAGCCGGGCGGCCAGGTCGGACATGGTAACCGATCCCATCCGGCGAACGGCAAACATCAGGTTCATTTGCGGCAAAGACAGCTCCACGCCGGTTTTCTCGTCGGCCGCCTCGCCGAAATAGTGGGATCCGGCGGCATACATCCGATCATGAATCAGTTTGCCGGTTGTAAAAATATACCGGGCAATCTCAATGGCTTCTTCTTTTTTCATGCCTGTCCCATATTCTATGTGCCGGAATTTAATTCGGCGAGCTAAAGTTTATTTAAATTAATATTTAGTCTATCTAAATATTAAAGAGGAGAGCCTTTGTCAAGTGGAAAAATCTGCGTGACGACGGGATTGTTCAAGGGGCGGCGGAGTTGACGGGCAGGCGGTGAGATGACCGGCGTATCCTGGCCAGATACGCCGGTTTGGAAATAATCGACGGCCCGGGAAAAAGGTGTCCGGGCGTTTTTCAGCGTTATTGCGCGGCGCGGTGTTTCATTTCCCTGATTTTTTGATTGTACAGGGCGATCACGTCCCGGCGGCTGAGCATCCCGACCAGGATCTCCGGGTCATCTTCTTTCATCACCGGCAGGCTGTCGATGTTTTTAATGGTAAACTTAGAGAGAACGGAATTTAAATCCTCAGACGGTGTGATGGTAATCAGATCCTCGGTACAGAACTGGCACATGCTCATCTGGTCATCACTGTCCGGCGAAAACAGTTTACCGCGAAAATCGTTGATAGAGCAGATACGGACCAGTCGATTGTTTTCATCCACCATTGGGAAATAGTGCTGCTGATTCTGTGAAAAAAACAATTTGAAATCACCGAAATTGGTTCCCGGAGAGATCGTACCGACTTTGCGGACTTTATCCATCAGGTCAGACACATGGATGGACCCCAGGATATCGTTGAAAAAATCGCCGGCATGGGCCGGTGAGTTGACCTTCCCCTTGACCTGTTCGGCGTAAATTGTCCACCGGCCGCCCAGCAGAAAAGTCGTCAGACAGACCAGCAGGCTGGGAAGCAGCAGATGGTAGGAATTGGTCATTTCACTGACAAAGATAATAGTTGAAATCGGGGTGTTGGACACGGCTGTAAAAAAGCCGGCCATGCCGACCACCACAAAAGCGCCGGGTTGAGAGACAATCGACGGTATCCACTGGTGAAAGAGCTGGCCGACCACGCCGCCCATGGCGCCGCCGATGACCACCGACGGCCCGAAGACGCCCCCGCTGCCCCCGGAGCCGATGGAAAAAGAGGTGGTCAGCACCTTGCCCACAGCCAGAAACAGCAGAAAAGGGATCGTCAGTTGATTGGTCAGGGCCTGCTGTACAAAACCGTATCCGAAAGAAAGCGTCTGCGGCAGGAAAAAGCCGATGATGCCCGTCACCAGACCGCCAATGGCCGGTTTGATATGATTGGGAACTTTCAGGCGTTTGGACAGCGCCACCACGCCGTAAAAAGATTTCACATAAAAAACCCCCAGCGCAACAAGCACGACTGCCAGCACCAGATAAGGGCCCAGCTCCAGCGGGTTGGTAAAAATAAAATCGGGTGAATCGAAAAGCGTTCCCCAGCCGAAAAAGAGGCAGAAGACGCAATAGGCCACGACCGAAGAGAGCCCTGCCGGAATGATGATTTCCGATTCAAGCTCCGGGTCTTTATACAGGACCTCGGCTGCAAACAGCGCGCCGGCCAGCGGCGCCCGGAAAATACTGCCCACACCGGCACTGATGCCGGCCGCCATCATGATCCGGCGGTCATGGTCGGAAAGGTGGAGTTTTGTGGCCAGAAATGATCCGAATCCGGCCCCGATCTGCGCAATGGGGCCTTCCCGGCCGCCGGATCCGCCGGTGGTCAGGGTGATGGCCGAGGCAATGGTCTTGATGATGGGCACCCGGCCGCGAATGAAGCCGCCTTTGTGGTGATAGGCTTCAATGGCGGCATCGGTCCCGTGGCCTTCCGCCTCCGGGGCAAAGGTGTAAACGATCCACCCGCTGAAAATGCCGCCGATGGCTGGCAGCACGAGCAATATCCAGCGGTTAAATGGCGTATGGCCCGGGTGCAGCAGATGATGTTCGCCGCCCGGGGGGGGCGGGCGGTATCCGGCAAGAATATCCATGAAATAATGGCTGCCCATTACGCATAACGTATGAAAGACAACGGAGCCCAGCCCGGCGATAACGCCGATGGCGAAAAAATATAAAGCCCATTTACCCGCATGAACCAGTTTTTTGGAGCGTCGGGAGCCAATGGTTTTATCCAGACCATTCTTGATCGTTTCTTTTGGCTGCAATGTGTTCCCCGTGAAAAATGATGGGTTGAAATGGTGCCCGCCCGAATCAAGCGGTAGAATTTTCTATTATGTGCCATTAATTATCACGCGTCAACTAGTTATCATTCTGTCCGGCGGC
>CAZNZW010000067.1:0-1231 GCA_964577615.1 uncultured Desulfobacterales bacterium
AATCGGGGTATGAATTGACATATTTTCAATTTTGGTATACATTTACATGTAAATATCTGCTGCGGAATCGCTTTCATCTTTTATCCGTGGGCCTTTGCAGGGGCGGCTGCCATCCAGAATTCCGGCAGGGACGATTATCCGGATACCAGATGTAAAATCGGGTGAATATAATAATGGCTGCGGTCAGAAACAGCAGGTAGCGCAGTGTTGTTTTTGTTGATGGAAAAAAAGGGGGGAGATATGGCCGTCATCACGATCAGTAAGGAATTTGACACGGATGCTGAAAAAGTGGCCTCCCTGGTGGCCGAGAAGCTGGGCTACGAGATCATCGGTAAAAGACTGGTCGCTGAGATTGCAAAAGAACTCAATATTTCCGAAACCGAGGCGGAGACATTTCACCGGGCATCCCAGTCCCGTATTCTTCGATTTGTCGATCGATATACATGTTCAATTGTTCAGCGGGTGGTCGACCGGGAACATGGCTGTCTGAACGATGAAAACTACTTTACAGTCACCAGAAAGCTGGTTGAAGACGTCTACACGGCCGGCGATGTGGTTATTCTTGGCTGGGGAAGCCAGTGTATTTTAAAAGGCCGGCCGGGAACGCTTCACGTCCGTTTAAAAAAAGACGCCGACCTGAAAATCGAAAGCCTGATGGCCGCTAAAAACTGGTCGCACAAATCGGCAATGGATTTTCTGGAGCGGGAAGAAGGTGATTTAAGAACGTATATCAGACAGCATTTTAACGAAGACTGGAATGCGGCGCATCTGTATGACCTGGTCGTAGACATGGGCCGGGTGTCGGCGGACAAAGCCGCTGAAATGATCTGTGACAGTTTGAAACACAAAATTGAATAGGCCGGCGTCCCTTCTTTTATTTTATAAATTCACAGGGTATTCAAATGATGCTTCCACGGGCCGGATTGCATGAGCCGACCGCTGGATAGTCATACACAAGGACCACGAACCAATGCATGATACCGATTGTTTTGACGTTCCCCCCCATCCGCTGCCCAGGGAAAAAAGACCCCGGGATCCCTATCTGGTGCCCCATGGCCGGGCGGAGAATCCGGTCAATTTTTCCCTGCGCAAGGCCACCATTGCCGACGTGCGGGATATTCTTGATCTGGTTAACGGGTTTGCCGGCGAGAATCTGATGCTGGCCCGGGGGCCGCAGTATCTTTTTGAAAATGTCAGGGATTTTGTCGTGGCCGTCAAAGACCAGCCGGTT
>CAZNZW010000067.1:1331-14258 GCA_964577615.1 uncultured Desulfobacterales bacterium
GTATCTTTTTGAAAATGTCAGGGATTTTGTCGTGGCCGTCAAAGACCAGCCGGTTCCAGACGAGGATTGTCAGATCATCGCCTGTGCCAGCCTGCATGTGCTCTGGGAAGACGTGGCCGAGGTCCGGTCCACGGCCATCCATCCCGACTGTCAGAAACTTGGACTGGGCAAACAGCTGATCGATTTTTTGAAAGTGGACGCAAAACAGCTGGGAATTAAAACGCTGTTTACGTTTACCCTGGCCGAGGAATTTTTCAAGGCACTGGGGTTTATCCGCCAGAAGAGAGAGACCCTGCCGTCGAAAGTCTGGGGGGAATGCAGCCGCTGTCCCAAATTTTTCAAATGTGATGAAGTGGGAATGATCCTCGAAATTTAACGGCAGCGAGTGGTACCGGGCGGGTGGCCGGTGGTATGCGGGAGAAGGGAAAAATGAGTTCACGCATGGTGATTAAAATCGGGGGACAGGCCTTTGAGGGGGCGACCGGATTTCGGGAACTGGCGGCCGCCATCCGGGCGTTGCCCGCGGCCGAGGTGATGATCGTTCATGGCGGCGGCAAGGAAATATCCGCGGCCCTGACGGCCGCCGGACGGGAAACTGTTTTTATCGACGGCATCCGGGTGACGCGGGCGGCAGATATCGAAATCGTGGAAAAGGTGCTGTCGGATACTGTCAATGCCCGTATCGCATCACAGCTGACGGCGGGCGGCGTGGCCTGCCAGCGAATGTCGGGTAAAACCGACGGTCTGTTCCAGGTGGTCCCGCTCCGGCGCAATGGCCGGGATATCGGATATGTGGGCCGGATCCGGCAGGTCCATGCGGCCGGCGTGCGTCAGGCACTGCAGGCGCGCCGGGTGCCGGTGATCAGCCCGGTTTCGGGCGATGACAGCGGTCAGAGCTATAACGTCAATGCCGACAGCGCCGCATCGGCCCTGGCCGTGGCGACCCGGGCAACGGACCTGGTGTATCTGACCGATGTGCCCGGCGTGCACGTCAACGGCCAGCCCCGGCCGCGCCTGACGGTGGAAGACGCCCATCACCTGATTGCCGACAGGATCATCACCGGCGGCATGGTCGCCAAGATGGAATCGGCTTTTGAAGCACTTGGGGGCGGGGTGACGCGGGTGTATATTGCCCGCTGGGATGGCCCGGAGACGTTAAACCGCCTGCGCTCTCGGGGGTCTGAAACCGCTACGGTAATTGAATCATAAAGATTGCCGATACGTGTTCCCCTTGTCTCCCGGGGATACGTGGACGAATGCAGGTAACACCGGGGAGCACGTTTTTCCCGGCAGATGAAAGGAGAAACAACATGCGAAGAGGGCTGCTGATCCGCTGGTTGATCCTGACCATCTCGATTATCGTGACCGCTTATCTGCTCGACGGGATCCGGGTGTCCGGATTTATATCGGCCCTTCTGGCGGCGGTTATTCTCGGGTTTCTCAACGCGTTTTTCCGGCCGATCCTGCTGGTGTTAACCCTTCCCATCAATATCCTGTCGCTCGGTCTGTTTACCTTCATCATCAATGCCCTGCTTCTGACAATGGTTTCCGTGCTGCTGCCCGGATTTGCGGTCACCGGGTTCTGGTCGGCGGTTTTCGGCTCACTGCTCATCAGCCTGGTCAGCTGGCTGCTGACATCTTTCGTCAACCGGCGCGGCGAAGTGGAATATATTGAATTACAGCAGGTTGACGGGGATCGATGGGAATAAAGCGGCCCCCTCCGCCCTTGTACCGGGCGGCGGAGCCGCTGTGGAATGGGGGTTATTTAACGGCCACCACCGGGCAGGGCGCGTTTAGAATAACGTACTGGGCGTTGGAGCCCAGCAGGAGTTTTCCCACCCGGGACCGCCGCCGGACACCGACAAAAATTTCATCGATTTCGTATTCACCGGCAAATTCCACCAGGCTTTCACCCGGGGAGTTCGCGCTGACCTTGGCGTGCATTTCACACTCGATTTTTTCCGCTTCCAGAGATTTTTTTAACGCATCCAGCTGGTTCTCAACACGCTGGATGCCTTCGTAATTGAGTTCATGGCTCTGGGTCAGCGACTGAACAACGTGGAGTCCGGCCTTGAAAACCGTCGCATGCTTTACCGCCACGCGCAATGCGGCCCTGGACGTCTCGGACTGGTCGTACCCGACTAAAAATTTCATTGTATGCGCCTCCTTTAATTATGGGGTCTGTCTAACGGGTAATGACTGGATAATCCGGTATTCGGCCGGCTATCTGCGCCACAATGGCATCAAGGCGCAGCATGCCTTCCATGGTCAGCGCCAGCCGGTGACCGTTTTCATCGATAAATTTCCGGTGCCGCAAATCCGCGGTTATCTCGTCAAACCGGGTGTTGAAATCGACGTTGAACCGGTGTGAAAAATCGATTTTGTCAATGCCGGCTGTGGTGCGCAGACCCAGCAGTACGGCTTCGAGCATCTGCTGATACGGGGTCAGTTTTTCCCTGCCGGCAACGGGGAGCCGGCCGGCCGTGATGGATTGAATGTATAGATCGATATCCCGGTCGTTCCATGACCGCGCAGCGCCGTCGAAAGAATGCGCGCCGGCGCCGAGACCGATGTAAGGGGCGCCGGTCCAGTATTTGGCGTTGTGCCGGGAGCGGCAGCCGGTACGGGCAAAATTCGAGATTTCGTATTGCCGGTATCCCCGACGGGCCAGAGTGGATACAATCGTCCGGTACATATCCGCGATAACGGTATCGGCAAGCGGCTGGATGTGGCCGGCGCGCCGGCGGGCCTCCAGACGGGTGCCGGGCTCAAACGACAGCATGTAACCGGAAAGATGATCCATGCCAAGGCCGGTGGCCCGGTCCAGGTCGGCATCGAGATCGGTCATGGATTGATCCGGGATGCCGTAAATCAGATCCATGCCGACCCGGTTGAAATCAGCGGCAAGGGCCTGGTCAATGGCCTGGCGTGCCTCGGCGGCCGTGTGGATGCGTCCCAGCACCCCCAGCAGCCGGTCGTTGAACGACTGCACGCCGATGCTGATACGGGTGATACCGGCCTGGCGATAGGCGGCGAAGGTCCCATGGGTGACAGTGCCGGGGTTGACTTCCAGCGTTATCTCGGCCCCCGGAAGAATATTGCCGCTGTTATTCACTGCGGCCAGTATTCTTTTGACGTCATTACCGGTAAGGGTCGACGGGGTACCGCCGCCGATATAGACGGTGTCAAAGGTGTGGGCGGGACTGCAGCGCTGGTCGATTTCAGCGATCAGGGCATCGATATACGCCGGTTTTCGGGACAGATCGGTAATGGAATAAAAATCGCAATAAGGGCATTTGTGAAGGCAGAAAGGGATATGGATATACAGGCCGGTAAAAGTGCCGGCCGATGGTGCAGCGGTCGTCGGTGAAAAGGAAGAATTCGAAGCCACGCGTTTATAATCCCCGATGACAATGCCTGGTTTTCCCGGCTTGTGGACCATCCGCCGGGCGGCGGTCAGAGAGCTGTGACGCCGTCGCTGAGTCGTTGCCTGATTGCCCGAACAAGTGGCCTTGGGGGGTTGTTTCCCCGTCAGTCTTTGGCGGCGGCACCCAGTCCCAGTCCCAGATCAAAAGCCTGGTAATTCAGATCGAGGAATCCGGACGGAATCCGGGTTTTTAAAACCTTGCGGACCGATTCGGCCTTGACCAGGCCGATCAGTTCAACCAGAACGCCGAGCATGCAGATATTAAAAACAATCGGTTTGCCGATTTTTTCCATGACGGTTTCGTACATGGGCACTTGTTTCTGCATGGCATCCGCTTTGCGCTCAACATTGACAAAACGGGGGTCGGTCAGCATGGTTCCACCGGGCCGAATGATCGGATAAAATTTGTTGTATGCCTGCTGGGTGAGGCAGACCAGAATATTGGGCTGGTATACCTTGGGGAAATTAATGGGTTCTTTCGATATGATGACATCCGAACGGGTGGCGCCGCCCCGGGCTTCCGGGCCATACGCCTGGGATTGAACCGCATAGAGGTTTTCATGCAGCACCGCTGTTTCGGCCAGTATGATGGCGGCGGTAATCACGCCCTGGCCGCCTGATCCGGATAAAACGAGTCGACATCGTTCCATGCGTATTTTCCTTTCCTGGCCGGTTGGGCCTGCGTTTTATGCGGCCAGCATTTTCCTGAGCACAAAAGGTAAAATTCCACCGTGACGATAATAAGCCACTTCCACCGCGGTGTCCAGTCGAACAATCACTTCAAAAGATATCGGGTCTCCGTCCGGACGGGAAACCGTCACGGCAAGGGTCTTGCGCGGCGAGATATCGGCGATACCGGAAATGGAAAATAATTCCGTCCCGTTCAGGCCAAAGTCCTCATACCCCTTATTTTCCTTGAATACCAGTGGCAGTATGCCCATGCCCACGAGGTTGCTGCGATGAATCCGCTCGAACGAGCGGGCAATCACCGCCCGGACACCCAGCAGGCCGGTTCCCTTGGCCGCCCAGTCCCGGGAGGACCCGGTGCCGTATTCCCGGCCGCCGAGGATCACCAGGGGAACGCCCTCGGACCGGTAGGCCCTGGCAGCATCAAAAACCGGCATCTCCCGGTTTTCAGGGAACTTGAGGGTAAACCCGCCCTCCCGGCCGCCCAGGAGTTGATTCTTAATGCGGATATTGGCAAAGGTGCCCCGCATCATGACCTCGTGGTTGCCCCGCCGGGCGCCGTAGGAATTAAATTCGGCCGGAGACAGGCCCCGGGCGGTCAGGTATTTGCCGGCGGGGTAGTCGGCGGCAATGGCGCCGGCCGGTGAAATGTGATCGGTGGTGACGCTGTCCCCCAGGGCCAGCAGCACCCGGGCATCGATAATGTCTTCGGGCGGGGGCGGTTCAAGCCCGAATGACTCAAAATAGGGCGGCGATTTAATATAGGTGGATGCCGGATCCCAGGAAAAGGTGGTGCCGCCGGCGACATCCAGCTGCTGCCAGTGGGCATCTCCTTCAAAAATCCGGCCATACTGGGTGGCAAAAAACGATGGTTTGACCCGTGTGCCGACCAGATCCCGAATGGCGTCATCGTCTGGCCAGATGTCGTCCAGGTAAATTGGCCGGCCGTTGGGATCAATACCCACCGGTTCGGTGTCGAAATCAACATCGATCCGGCCGGCCAGGGCAAACGCCACAACCAGCATGGGCGAGGCCAGAAAATTTGAGCGGATACGCTGATGAATACGGGCTTCGAAGTTCCGGTTGCCCGAAAGAACGGCCGCCACGTTAAGGTCGTTGGCATCGATGGCCTTTTCGATTTCCGGCGCCAGGGGGCCGCTGTTGCCGATACAGGTGGTGCACCCGAATCCCACGGCGTGAAATCCCAGCGCTTCGAGGTAGGGCGTCAGCCCGGCGGCGGCAAGGTAGTCGACAACAACCTTGGAGCCCGGTGCCAGGGAGGTTTTGACGTGGGGCGGAACACGCAGGCCCTTTTCAACAGCGGCTCTGGCCAGCAGACCGGCGCCAAGGAGCACCGACGGATTGGATGTATTGGTACATGAGGTAATGGCGGCGATGACGATGCTGCCATTGCCGATGGTCGCCTGCCGGCCGTTGAGATCCAGCGCTGCTTCGCGGTCATCAACCGGTGCGATCCGGTCGCGCCGGCGGGGGGTTCCGGCTTCAGTATCGGCCGGAAGATCTTTATTCAGAATCCGTGCGGCGGCGGATTTGACGGATGTCAGCACGATCCGGTCCTGGGGCCGGGCCGGGCCGGCGATGGCGGGCCGGACCGAAGCCAGATCGAATGTCACCACATCAGTATAGTCCGGAGGCGTGCTGCCGCCGTCGTTGAACAGGCCCAGCGCGCGGGCGCAGGCCTCGACAATGTCGGCCTGTTTCTCACGGTTGGTCAGGGTGAGATACGCCAGTACCTGTTCGTCCACCGGGAAAAAACCCATGGTGGCGCCGTATTCGGGGGACATGTTGGCAATCGTGGCCCGGTCCGGTACGGCCAGATGGGCCAGGCCGGGGCCGAAAAACTCCACAAATTTTTCGACGACTTTTTGAGCGCGAAGCATTTCCGTGATGGCCAGGACCGTGTCGGTGGCCGTGATACCGGCTGCCGGTCTGCCAACCAGCCGGACCCCGATGACTTCGGGAATCGACATATAATAGGGCTGTCCCAGCATGACCGCTTCGGCCTCGATGCCGCCGACGCCCCATCCCATGACACCAATGCCGTTAATCATGGTGGTATGGGAATCGGTGCCCACGAGGGTATCCGGATAGGCAAACAGCCGGCCGTCGGTTTTGGCGGTGATGATGGTTTGACCCAGATGCTCAAGGTTCACCTGGTGACAGATGCCGGCCCGGGGGGGAACCACCCGGAAATTATCGAAATGCTGCTGGGCCCATTTGAGCAGGCCGTAACGCTCGGCATTGCGGCGGTACTCTTTTTCCACGTTGCCGCGCTGGGCGTCGACGGTGCCAAAATAATCAACCTGGACGCTGTGGTCCACCACCAGATCAACCGGTACCAGAGGGTTGATTTTCTCGGCCCGGCCGCCGTTGGCCGCCATGGCATCCCGCATGGCCGCCAGGTCGACGACCGCCGGCACGCCGGTGAAATCCTGCATCAACACCCGCGCCGGGTGGTGGGGGATTTCGAGCGGCGCGTCGTAGCGTTTCCGCCATCCGGTAATGTGGCGCAGGTCCTTTTCGGTAACCACCCGGCCGTCCAGGTGCCGGAGGAGGTTTTCCACGAGGATCCGGATGGAAAAGGGCAGCCGCGTGATGTCGCCCATGCCCCGGTCCGCCAGTTGATGAACATCGTAAACCAGATGGGGGGTGCCGGAGATATTGATTTCGCGGATAAAGTCTTCTTTTTTCATGGGGTCTGTTTCCGTTCTCTTTGTTGACCGGACGCCGGGTGATCCGGTCTATTGGCCGGCCGGGAGGTTTTCTGCAACGGCCCGGGCAAATTGTGAGCATTTGACTTCCCGGGCGCCGGACATCTGGCGGGCCAGGTCGTAGGTGACCGTTTTGTCGGCCACGGTTTTTTCAAGACCGGTGCGGATCAGTCCGGCGGCTTTTTCCCAGCCGATATGGTCAAGCATCATGGCGCCGGACAGGATCAGTGATCCGGGGTTGACCTTGTCCTGGCCGGCATACTTCGGGGCGGTCCCGTGGGTGGCCTCGAACAGGGCACAGGTATCGCCGATATTGGCCCCCGGCGCCAGGCCAAGACCGCCGACCGTGGCGGCCAGGGCATCGGACAGGTAGTCGCCGTTGAGGTTGGGCGTGGCCAGTACATCGTATTCCGCCGGCCGCAGCAGAATCTGCTGGAACATGGCATCGGCGATGCGGTCGTTGATCACCACCCGGTTGTCGGGGATGTGGCCGTTGTACTTTTCCCACAGCATCGTTTCGGTCAGTACGCGGTCGCCGAAGGCTTCGGCGGCCACTTCGTAGCCCCAGCGTAAAAATGCGCCTTCGGTGAATTTCATGATATTGCCCTTGTGGACCAGGGTGACGCACCGGCGGCCCTGCGTGATGGCGTAGTCAACGGCCATCCGGACAAGGCGGCGGCTGCCGAAGCGGCTGATCGGCTTGATGCCGATGCCGGCATCCGGCCGGATGGTTTTGCCCGTCTCTTCCCGAACCAGGTCAATGACCCGTCCGGCGGCGGCTGAGCCGGCTTCCCATTCGATTCCGGCGTAGACATCTTCGGTGTTTTCTCGAAAGACGATCATGTTGACCCGCTCGGGATGCGTCACCGGGCTGGGGATGCCGGGGATGTATTTGACCGGCCGGATACACGCGTACAGGTCGAGGATCTGGCGCAGCGCCACATTGACGCTGCGGATGCCTTTACCCACCGGCGTGGTCAGCGGCCCTTTGATGGCGACCCCATGGGCCCGGATGGCATCGACAGTGGCTTCGGGCAGCCATTCGCCGGTCTGCGTGAAGGCTTTTTCGCCGGCCATAATTTCTATCCATTTGATGGCCCGGTCGCCGCCGTAGGCCCGGTCGACCGCCGCGTCAAGGACGATTCGGGCGGCGTGCCAGATATCGGGGCCGATACCGTCGCCTTCGATGTAGGGGATGACGGGGTGGTCCGGAACCGTCCGGCGGCCATCCGCCGTAATATCTATTTTTTCAGGGGGCATGATCATTTCCTTTGCCTGTCAGGTTGTCTGCAGTCGGGTTAATACAAGCATTAAGCATATCGAAATTTTATCAAAAGGTAAATGCACCTTTTCGGTGCGTCGGCCGATGGTGATGCGGGCGCGACCTTTGACATCCGGCGATACCTGACATATAAACCGCCTGGACACCGCCGGACCGCATCGGGTACCGGGCATCATGAAAACAGACTCGAGACAGGGGATCCATTGAAGAAGTGGCTGGTTATCGGTATCGTGACTGTCTGTCTGGCGGGCATTGTTGCCGCGGCTGTGGCCGTTGATCTCAATCGGTATGCGCGGACACCGCTGGTATCGCCCGCCCCGGATGTGCAGCCAGCGTTGGTGACCATCTCACCCGGAGATGGTTTTCGGACGATTGCCCGCCGTCTGGCCGCGTCAGGGCTGATCCGTTCACCGCTGCGCTTCCGGTTGCTGGCCCGTTTCAACGGGCAGGACAGGCGCGTCAAATCAGGCGAATACCGTCTGTCGCCGGCCCAGTCGCCCCGGGACATTCTTGCGGCGCTCGTCGCCGGCAAAGTTGTTTTATACCGGCTGACCCTTCCGGAGGGGTATACGCTCAGGCAGATGGCCGGAGCCGTTGACGCCGCCGGCCTGGCCCCGGCGGATGAATTTCTGAAAGTGGCCGCAGATCCGGGCCTCATCCGTTCTCTGAAGATCGATGCCGATTCCCTCGAAGGGTACCTGTTTCCCGACACCTATGCCTTTCCGCGGACGGTCACGCCGGAGACAATCATCCGCACCCAGGTGCGGCGGCTCAGAGCTGTTTTTACGCCCGCGTGGCAGGCGGCGGCCAAAGCGGCGGGGCTCAGTGTCCACCAGGTGCTGACACTGGCATCGATCATCGAAAAAGAGACCGGAGATCCCGGTGAACGGCCGCTGATTTCATCGGTGTTTCACAACCGTCTGAAAAAGGGTATGCGCCTGCAGAGTGACCCGACGGTGATCTATGGAATTGCTGATTTCAACGGCAACCTGACGCGCAGGGATCTGCGTACACCCGGCCCGTACAACACCTATCTCAATACCGGGCTGCCGCCCGGACCGATTGCCAATCCCGGTGCTGCGTCGATTCGGGCGGCCCTGTTTCCGGCACAGACCGCCTATCTCTTTTTTGTGGCGAAAAAAAACGGCACGCACCAGTTCTCCACCACGCTGACCGCCCATCTGCGGGCCGTGCGAAAATACCAGCTGAAGCATTAGAACAAAGTGACAGGGGCCGATGCCGGGGCCGTATGTTGGTCCTATGGAAAACAGTGGCAAAGGGCCGGGTCCGCATTATCCGGTTTCAGGGGGTGTGGGTGAGCTTGT
Organism: uncultured Desulfobacterales bacterium; assembly: GCA_964577615.1. Lineage (GTDB taxonomy): Bacteria > Desulfobacterota > Desulfobacteria > Desulfobacterales > QNYZ01 > QNYZ01. Next base: position 10,785 of record CAZNZW010000067.1, read on the forward strand.
TCCGGCGATCCTGCTGGTATTTTTTGACCGCGGCGTAGGCCAGATAGTAAACGCCGATGGCCAGCGGAATTCCCACGACAATCCCGCCAATGGTAAACGTGACCAGAATCGCCGGAGTTTTGAGCAGAAACGCATAGGTATCCATCAGGCTGAGTGAATGGGGAATACTCTCGGCCAGTCTGACGCCGGTAATTCTGGAGCCGACAAACCAGCTGGCCCCATATAAAAACGGCATGGTTACCGGGTTGTTGAGCCAGACGCCGGTTGCTGCGGCGATTTTGTTCCATTTGAACACGGTTGCCAGCAGAATGGCCACGGCCGTATGAGCCCCCATGAAAGGCGTCAGGGCCACAAACAGCCCCATTGCCGTCCCCATCGCAATTTCATGGGGATTGCCGTGGATTTTCAGAAAGCGCCGGTACGCGCGTCGAAACGACCCGGGGCCGGCTTTTTTTGGGGTTTTTGGCAGATCAGGCATATTGAGGCTGTCGGGTCCTTAAAGTGATTGTACGGATGCGTCTATCTGGTTGAGCAGATCTTCGATCCGGCTTCGCGCGGTCAGATCGGCTGTCCAGCGGGCCGGGATCTGATCCGGCCCCAGATGCGCGCCCAGCACCATCCCGGCAATCATGCCCCGGGCCGCCGAATCTCCGCCGGCCATGATGTTTTCAACCTGGGCCTGTTCCAGATCGTCCGGATATCTGGCGATTAAATGGATGGTCGCCGGAAATGCGGCCGGCAGTTCGCACATCTGGCCGAAACCCATGATGGCGTCCCGCGTATCGGTGGTAATGCTGGCCAGTCCCTGGGATACCCATTCGGTGAAGGGCGCCCGGTTGAAGTGGGCCGACAATACTGTTTCGAGGGCCTCACGCGGCGGGGTGCCGTCGAAAACGGCCAGGACCGTCCGCGCAAAAAAATCGGCGGCATCCACGATTTCGGGACCTGTATGCGTCATCGAGGTCTGATCCCTGACAGCTGCAATCAGCCGGGAAGGATCGTTCCGGTAGCGGTAAATCAGCGGGGCCATGCGGGCCGGGCCGCCGAGATCGTCCGATGCCGAGCCGGCCGCGCTCGCATCCATGCCGGCTGAAAAATTTTCCAGGGTATCTTTTGTGGCCTGGTCGCGGTATCCCTCATAGGTATCGAAAAGGGCCCGCCAGTCGTCGGCAAAACGGTCCAGGTCGAAGCCGCCGCCGGCAGCGATTGATTCCAGCAGGCAGAGGGACTGGTCGCCGTAATGGGTGAATTCGCCCTTGTTTTTGCCTTTGTGAAACGAGGCCAGTTTCGGGGCCAGCATATCGGTGACCCGGCCGTATTTTTTATCAATCACACGGGTATTGTAGATCCAGTGTACGCCCAGAGACAAGGCGTCCCCGGTAAATGCGGCCATGATCATGGCCCTGGCTTTTTTATTCATATTTCCTCCCCGTGTTCGGTCTGGTTTCCAAACGCGTGGTGTGCGGTTTGATATTCAAACGCGTGGTTTCCGGCGCTCTGGATCCCGGCGGGGGCCTGGTTCCGGTAAACCCCCCGGAAGCGCCATGCGTGTCTCTCCTAATTTAGGGGGTTCCAGGGGAAAGTCAAGCCGTGCCCCGCCGCGCCGGGCGCGTTTCAACGGGCCGGCGTGGGTTGCAGCCAGCGGTTGGTCGCGCCGGTGTAAAACCATTTATCCGGAAATCCCCGCCGCCGATTGAAAACCGGATGGTCGGCCCAAGTGACCAGCTCCTTGTAAGCCTCATGGATTTTGTGAAAAGACCGGGCGCTGCCCCCCCGGTCCGGATGGGCATTCATGGCCTGGCGCCGGAAGGCGGATTTGATTTTTGCTAAAACATCGGGGGATACGAGGTCTTCCCGGGTTAAATCCAGACGGATGAGGAACTCTTTTCTCAGTACCGGCGTTTTCAATGACGGGGCGGCCACGGCAGCCGGTTTGTTTTTATTTGATACGGCCATTTCGAGCAGGCGGCGGGTGGCCAGATATCGTCGCTGGGTGCGGTCCCTTTCCTGCCACCAGTCCCGGCTCAGCCGGTTGGCCATCCGGACAAAGTCGTCCGCGGGCGGTCTTTTTTTTGACCGGGAGTGAATATAGCTGAAAATGCGATCTGAATCGGAAACAATCACGTCCAGTATAATTAGCGAATCAGTAAAATAAAACGTGGCATAGCGCGCGTTAAGGGCGTTGAGCAGGCCGGTGTGCTGGTAGAGCCGGCGCTGAAGCCGTTGCCGGCAGGAAAAAGAACAGTATCTGCGGCCGTTGAGGTTCACCTTTGTGCCGCAGGACAGGCAGCCGGTGATCCGGGCGTTTTTTTTATTCGGGGAGGTTGACGACATACCGACACTGTAACAAAATATGAGCGGAGACTGAAGGTCGTTTTTTTATTTGGTCCGGAAATAGTAAATTTTCTGGTGATCTTGACAAAACCGGCCGGCCCGGATATAAAACCCGGCCGAATTTAACCGGGCACCGGAGAATGGCCTGCCCTTGAATATGTCAGACTGATGAAGGAGCCCCCATGATCCATGTGGAGAACCTGACGAAATTTTATCGTGATTTCTGCGCTGTTGATTCGATCAGTTTCGATATCCGGCCGGGAGAGATCCTCGGACTGCTCGGGCCCAACGGCGCTGGAAAAACAACCACCCTGCGCATGTTGACGGGTTTTTTAACGCCGACTGACGGCAGTATCAGAATCAAGGATACCGCCATTGACGAAAACCCGCTGCGCACCCGGCAGCGGATCGGGTATCTGCCCGAATCGGCCCCTTTGTACCACGAGATGCTGGTGTACGATTATCTCCATTTTGTGGCCGATATCCGCCAGATCAGCGCCGGGGAAAAAGAAGCCCGCATCCGTGATCTGGGCGGTCTGTGTGGCCTGAACCCGGTGATGCACAAAACCATTGCCGTGCTTTCCAAAGGGTATAAACAGCGGGTGGGCCTGGCCCATGCAATGATGGGCGATCCGGAAATCCTGGTGCTTGACGAACCCACTTCCGGGCTCGATCCCAACCAGATTGTCGAGATCCGGGAAATCATCCGCCGGATCGGCCGTGAAAAAACGGTCATCCTGTCCACCCACATCCTCAGCGAAGCCGAGGCCACCTGCGATCGGATCATGATTATTCATCAGGGCCGGATCGTGGCGGACGGCGATGCGGCCGATCTGAGAAACACGGCGGGTGAAAAACGACGTATCCGCATCGGCCTGACGGGCGCGGGCTTCGATACGGTCAAAGAAACGCTGGCCGGCGTACCGGGGGTTGACACCGTTGAGCCGGTTTCCGGCGATGACGACCGGGTCACCATCGATCTGGTTTACGGCGGCAGCGAGGATATCCGGGCGCAACTGTATCACCGGATCAAGGCGACCGACTGGGTATTGTACGAATTCTCCCAGCAGACCGAATCCCTTGAAACCATTTTCCGTGAATTAACCAAGGAGAATTGACATGCGTCGGTTTTTCCATATT
>CAZNZW010000068.1:0-14050 GCA_964577615.1 uncultured Desulfobacterales bacterium
GCCTCAAGATGCCCCCGCGCCGCGCCGCGCGGGTGGTCCGGCGGCAGTGTCGGGTCAAGGAACTGGCCGGTGCTGTCCACGACGAGACGGACATCTTCATCCCGCCAGTTGATGTCGGCCGGGTTGCGCCGGGTTCGCAGAAATTTAACCGGCGTCCCGTTGATTTCCATCGTGCCGCGCGCGTCATCGACATGATCGATGACCGCCCGGCCGCGGCATCCATGCAGATACCAGCTGAGCCGGCCGTAAGTGGAATCCCGTTCGAGGTAATGCGCGACATCGTCAAGGGAGCGCCCGGCCGTTCGGCCGATGTTGACCACGATTCTGGGGAAAAATTGCCGCTGGACATGGTGCCATAACGTCAGCTTTCCGATCCGCCCCAGCCCGTTGATTCCCAGCGTCAGATTGCTTTTCTGGTCCATCGTCATCTCCTTTGTCTATATTTCCACTGGCGTTGACGTATCATTTTTCATCTGGCGTCCGGCTGATTCCCTCTTCCGGCCGGGGGGCTTCCTTTATCGGGATCCGATCTTTGTAGACGCCGCCTTTCCGGCCGTCAATGCTGATGAAATCGCCGGAAGCAAAACGCTGCCGGCCAAAGCGGCATTCTTTCCGTTCTTCGTTGCAGACGAGGATATCGCAGCCCACCACGCAGGTTTTGTCGAGACGATGCGCCACGACCGCCGCATGGGATGTCATGCCGCCCCGGGCAGTCAGCAGGCCGTCGGCGGCATTTATTTCCCGGATGTCATCGGGAACCGTATCGTTGCGCAGCAGAATCAGGTCGGTTTCCGGTTCCTCCTGCCGCCACCGGCCGATTTCCTCCAGGTCGAATACAACGCGGCCGCTCATGGCGCCTCCACTGACGCCGATACCATTGCCCAGATACATGTCTTTGTGAATTTCTCCGGCCACAAAGGCGAGGACTTTTTTGCGCGCCCTGAAACTCATGTCCCGGGTCTGCAGCAGATAAAGCTGCTCGGCGGCGGGCCCTTCAAAGGTAAATTCCATCTCCTGGGGACTCCAGCCACGTTTTTCGGTCAGCTCCACGGCCCAGGTGCGCAGTTGTTCGTATACTTTCGGGAAATGGGTTTCGAGAATAATATCCGTATCCCGCATCTCGATTTCCTGCTGGGTAACGGAGATCGGCAATGTGTTGACCAGACCGGCCACCACATCTTCCCCCTGGTTGCCGATGGTGAAATCGCCCCACAGGCGCAGGGTGTCGCCGGCCCAGCGCGGGTTGTGGGTAAAAGCCACGCCGCTGCCCGATTTCCGGGACCGGTTGCCATAGGCCATGGTCTGTATGGTGACCGCCGTTCCCCAGTCTTCGGAGATCCCCATGATTTCCCGATAGGCCCGGGACCGTTCGGAAAACCATGATTCGAGGACAAACCGGATTACCATCAGCAGCTGGTCCATGGGGTTCTTCACGGCGTCCAGTTTAAACCCGGCCGCGAGGATGCTGTTTTTATAATCCAGGGCCAGAGCCTGCATCTGGTCGCCGGTGAGGTACCGTTTCAGCGGGACCCCGATCCGGGCTTTGCGGTTGCGGATGATGGCGTCAAAGTGATCCCGCTCCATGCCGAGCGCCATCCCGTAGCACTGCAGGAACCGCCGGTAGTTGTCCCAGGCAAACCACGGGTTGCCGGTCAGGACGGCCAGCCCCGCGGCAATCTCCTCGTCCATGCCGACGTTGAGAAAAGTACTCATCATGCCCGGCTGGGAAATCGCCGAACCGCTCCGTACCGAAAAGAGAAGGGGTTTTTCCGGATCACCGAATCGCCGGCCGGTTTTCCGCTCCACGCGCCGGATTTCGCGGATGATCTGTTCGGCAAAATTGCGTTTGGCCGGCGGGTAGGAATTGACGATTTCCCAGTGGCGAAATACCTCGGTGGTGATAATAAAGCCGGGCGGGCTGTGCATGCCGAATTCCTGGAGCTTGACGAGGTTATAGCCCTTGTTGCCCAGGTGGATGATTCCCGGCGACCAGCCGGGCTTTTCGTGAATGGCGATCATGGCCCGCTGATGATCGTATAAAAGCAGCTGGTGGATCCGATTTTCCGGCAGATCTTCAAATTGCTGAAACAGGGTCCGTAAAATACGGGACAGAAAATGGTCCAGCTGCTGCAAACCGAGGGATGTGGCCAGCCGGTCGCGGATAAACAGTTCAAAAACCTGGTGTTTGAATGTTTCCCGCCGGGCATCGCCAGCTTTGGAAAACCGGTATTTGGGCAGCATGGCCGCCGGTGCCAGGTTTTCCAGGATCTTTTCCAGATTCTGGTCGTAGATATTGTAAAAACAGTCGCTGAAGATGTTTTTAACGGCCTGGCGAAACCCCTTGAAAATATCCAGATACTGGGTAAAAGTAAATCCGCGGACCTCCAGCGAATGGGAGAGAAACGATAACTGCCGTTCAAACTCCATGGTGGGAACGCCGTCGATTTTCAGGGCCTGACCAAACAGAAACAGCAGATCATAAATATGGAAAAAGGTGGCTTTGGTGATCAGAGACAGGTCGATGCGGCGAATCAAATCTTCCAGAAGGACGTTGACCTGAGATTCCAGGCGCAGCATCAGGCCCATGGCATCGAACTTCAGTTCGTGATACCGGCCGTACATTGAGGGGATGTCAATTGTAAAATGCCTTTTTTTGTAGACATCCTCCTTTATTTCATATTTTTCGGGTGACAGGATCAGCTTTTTCAACGCGCCCAGATAGTCGAGCATGCCGCGGAGTTTTTCCATTTTATCCGTCCCGGCGAGCACCCGGCTGATCCGGTCGAGCCCTGGAAATCCTTCGGTTCTCAGCTGGGAAATATGCGCGTCAATACGGGTGCCGCCCAGGTTGTATTTCTGGTCGAGCAGTTTGTAAAATTCCGCTGTCAGACAGATGCGCTCAATGTTGGTCGCCGTCAGACCGGGAATGTTCCGCAACCCGGCCTTCAATTGTTCGGCGGTGCTGTCACGCAGGCCGGCGGGAATGGGCACGTTCTGTTTTTCCAGGCCCGCCAGCGCCAGATGCAGGCCATCCACATAGGGCCCCGAGGTGTCTATCCGGCTGAAAATATCCGGAGGAACCAGGCCGCTCAATTCATTTTTGTCCCGGGTGAGCCAGAACCGGAGAACGGCCTCGATGAGGACGACGGTCCGGCTGCTGCTCTCCACATGGCTCTGCTTGCGCAGAAAGTGAATCAATATATCCTTGCGCTGCATTTTTTCGTCCAGCCGGGTGGAGACTTCCCGGAGTTTACCCTCGGCGCCGATATCGTGAAAAAATACCGGCAACAATCGGACCAGCTGCTTGATGAGGTTGAATACCCGCCCGACATCGCTGTTCAGCAGCCCGGTGACATCCCGGAAGAACAGGTCGGTATCCTTAATAAAGACGCCGGACAGCGACAGGTGAATGATCAGGCCGGAAAGCAGGCGGATCGACCATTTTGGATTAAGCTCGATGATGGCCAGCCATGTACGGATATTCTGAAGGTGGGCGCTGTTGGCGCGGATCTGCCAGTCGTTGTCCACGCCGTCGATCATGGGGGGTTCAAAACCGAGATCAATGATGGCATCAATGAAAAAATTGACCAGGTCCCGCTCGTCGGTGCGGTAGACGCCCTGGCCCATGTTTAAAATACAGCTTAATACGGTCTGGGGGAATTGACGGTGCCGGGCCTTGAGGATGGAGACGGTTTCTTCTATGAGCTGGCGGACGTTGCTGGAGGATTCATGATCAATCAGCCAGCTCAGCGTCCGGTTGATTTCCCGAAGCACCTCTTCGTGCAGGGCCGACAAACCGGAGATATTCATGATATGAAATAAAAATAAAACCTTCCAATGATGGCCGGCCGTTTCTTTTTTTCCGGCGGACAAAAGCTTGTTCGGCACCTGTCGATAGGCATCGGCAATCTGCGCATATCCCGGCAGCCGCACCATCTTTTCAAGCAGCATCCGTTCGGAAAGGTCTGCCTTGGCGGCAATATTTTCCAGACGGGTCTGATAGTGGCGCAGCGTTGCATGTGAAATGGCGTCGAACCAGTCGTTCAGCCCGGTTGCCGCCGGCTGGCCTTCGGTTCTTTTTTCAAACCATATCTGGGGATCGTCTTCGGTGAGCCAGTAGGAAAATGTCCGGCGGTAGTACTTTAAGGTCAGGCGGTTGATGCTGTGAAAATCAAAGCCCGTTTCCACGGCGGCCGGCAGGATATGCTCGGCCAGCCGCTTGATCTGGTAGTAGCCTTTGACAAACAGAAAAAAATAATCATCGGGCAGCCCGGCGATGCGGTTGAAAGCGCTGTAGAGGACCGGGTAGAACTCGGGGAGCTTTTTCCCACTCTCTTTGATCATCTTCTGGAGGAACAGAACAAGACTGTCGACCACATCGGTCTGGGCGTCCGGCGTATCGACATTTTCAAGTGCTTCCGTGAAGATGTCCACGAAAAGACCGGCGGCCGCGGCGCCCTGGGGGTGGCTTTTAAGCAGGTGAAAATAATCGAGGGAATATCCCCGGATTTCATGGATGATGAAAAGCCAGTTGCGATACGGATGAGATAATTCGGTCAGAAAGGCATTGAACCCGTCCATGATGCCGTAGTACTGGGACATGACTGTCTGGAGCGGCGTGTACTTCGAATCAATGGTGACATCAACCTGGTACCGGGCGATATTGGCTGTTAATGCATCGGAATCAATCTTCAATTTTTCCTCCGGGGTTATCCGCGGGTCAACGCCATCAGCCGATAGACGACCATTCCCGCCAGCCAGGCCACATCTTCCGGCGATAGAAGGGCGCCGATGTGCGGCTCAAACAGGATATTGGCTTCAGGGGGGAACTCGTCGTCTCCAGCATAAATTATGAGCTGAATCTTCACGCGGGGGAAGACGGCAAACTCGGCGCCGGCATCCCCGGGTTCGATGGCGGCGGCCCCCAGGCAGTCGGCCGATCGGTTGAAGCCGTCGATATTCTGCCCGAAAACCTGTTTGAGCGGATCAATGGCCCGTTTAACAAAGGCGGCAAAGTAGAACGAGGCACCGGGAATTTCGCGGTAGGCGATCCAGTTTCTGGAGGCGCCCGGACCCGTGGTATCCGGGTCGTCGATACATCCCTCGAGATAATGCAAAATCAGCACCTGTTCCTGCAGGGGAATTTCCTTTTCTGGCTCGGTTTCATCGGTAAATGAAAAATCCGGATACCTGACAATATAGCCGCGGTTAAGAAACGGGACATGGATGCTGTCGGTGCCCATTTTTTTAAAACCGGACTGTTCGCTGATGTCATTCAGGGGTGTGGCCGCCAGTTTTTCCGCGGCCATCTTTTTGGCTGTTCTGTAATCGTCGATGCGTGCCATGATAAGGATTGTTCCTTTAACTGTATAAAATGAATGCCGTCTTTTTATTTCAGTATATCGTACCCTTTTCCATGCTTCAAGAGAAGATCCGTATCGGCCGGGAGGTGGCCTGTCCGCAAAGCCCGGACCGGCCACGCCGGGTGGAAAAGCCGGGTCACTTTTTCCCGGCCAAAAGGATTCGGATATGATAAGGTGGCTGGCGGTTAATCGATGAATCAAAGGGGGCTGTTGATATGAAATCAAAAAACGATGCGGTGATTGTGGCGATGGGGCGAAGCGCGATTGGCGATTTCGGGGGCGGGCTAAAAAAATTACGTGCCCACCAGCTGGGGGCCCAGGTGATTCAGGGCGTGCTGGCCAAAGTGCCGGATCTGGATCCGGGACAGCTGGATGATGTGATTCTGGGGGATTGCCTTCAATGTCCGGATGAAGCCACGACCGCGCGCACCACGGCGCTGGCCGCCGGGATTCCCGATCATGTACCGGCCGTCACCATCCAGCGCCAGTGCGCCAGTGCCATGGAGGCCCTGGCCCAGGCGAGCAGCCGTATCCGTCTGGGAGACGCGGATATGATCATCGCCGGCGGCGTGGAGTCCATGTCCAATGCTTTTTACTGCCTGCCGGCGGCCCGCTGGGGGGCCCGCCTAAAGCATGGCGTAATGATGGATGCCATGTGGGAAATGCTGTATTCCGGCTCTTCCGTTCTGGATCCGCCCGGCTATATCATGGGCCAGACCGCTGAAAACATCGCCCGGAAATACGACATTTCACGGGAGGAACAGGATCTCATCGCCCTGCGCAGCCATCACAATGCCGAAGCGGCCATCGCGCAGGGCCGGTTTGAACCGGAAGTCATACCGGTCACCATTCCCGGCGGGCGACGCGCCCCGGCGGTTTTTGACACGGATGAGCATGTCCGCCGGGGGTTGACCCCGGATGATCTGTCCCGTCTGCCACCGGTATTTGCCGAAAACGGCACCGTCACCGTCGGCAATGCGTCAGGGATCAACGACGGCGCGGCCATCTGCCTGCTGGCGAGCCGGGCCCGGGCCCGGGCGCTCGGATTGCCGATCCTGGCCAAAATCGGCGCCCATGCGGTTGCCGGATGCGACCCCCGTTTCATGGGCATCGGGCCGGTACCGGCCACCCGGAAGCTTTTTGAAAAAACCGGGGTCCGGATGACCGATATCGAACTGGTTGAACTGAACGAAGCCTTCGCTTCCCAGTACATTGCCTGCGAGCGGGAACTCGACCTGGACCGGAATATCACCAATGTCAACGGTTCCGGTGTCGGGCTCGGTCATCCGGTGGGGTGTACGGGCGCGCGCATCGTTATTTCCCTGTTGAATGAAATGAAACGCCGGCATGTGGCCCTGGGGCTGGCAACCCTCTGCGTGGGCGGGGGAATGGGGATGTCGATGTTGATTGAAAACGAGTGATCCGGGCCGGCAGGAGAGTGAGCCGGTCGCGGGCGCCATCTGGGTTTATGGGCCGGGCGGGACGACCGAAGCGGCTGTCCCCCTTTAATGGTCATCTTCTGATAAGGTTGGAAAAAAAATGATAAGCGTATATAAGCCGTAGCCTGAAACAGGGGGGTCTCCGTTACGCTGCCCTGAAATATAATTGGGAAAAAAGATTACAAAGAGAGCATGCCATGAAAAAAATTGTTGAATGTGTGCCCAATTTTTCGGAGGGCAACAACCAGGAGATCATTGATGCCATTTCCAGGGCAATCGAGAATACCCCGGGGTGCAGCCTCCTCGATGTCGATCCGGGAAAGTCGACCAACCGGACCGTGTATACCTTTGTGGGCGATCCGGAATCTGTTGTCCAGGGGGCGCTCAACGCGGCACGGGTGGCAAAGGAAACGATTGATATGCGCACCCATAAAGGCGAGCATCCCCGCATGGGGGCCATGGATGTCTGCCCGTTTATTCCCGTGGCGAATGTCTCCATGGAGGAATGCGTGGCGATTGCCAACGCCTTTGGCCAACGGGCGGCAGAAGCGCTGGGTATCCCCGTTTTTCTCTATGAAGCGGCCGCCACGGCCGATTATCGCCGGAAGCTGCCCCAGATCAGGGAAGGTGAATATGAAGGCCTGGCCGGTCGATTGAAAGATCCCAGATGGAAACCCGATTTCGGGCCGGCCGCATTTGTGCCCCGGTGGGGCGCGACAGTCACCGGCGCCCGCCATTTTCTCATCGCCTATAACGTCAATATCCTGGGGACCAGCCAGCAGGCCCACCGGATTGCGCTCAACCTGAGAGAAGCCGGGCGCGGGCCGGATCAGCCGGGGCGGCTGAAAGCGGTCAAGGGGATGGGGTGGTTCGTGGATGAGTATAATCTGGCCCAGGTGACGGTTAACCTGACTGATTACCGGGTGACCCCGATCCACACGCTTTACGAGGCAGTGAAAGCAGAAGCAGCGGCGCTGAATGTCGCCGTGACCGGATCGGAAGTGGTCGGCCTGGTGCCCCTGGAATCGATTCTCATGGCCGCCGATTATTATATTGAAAAAGAGAACCTGCTGATTGTCGACGAAGATCAGAAGGTGCGGCTGGCGGTGGAACGGATGGGGCTGGGCAGTGTGGCCCCGTTTAATCCCGAAGAGAAGATTATCGAATACCGGGTGGCCGATAAGGGAAATGAACCGCTGGCCGACATGAGTGTGCGGGCCTTTGTCAAAGAGGTGGCTTCCCGATCCACGGCGCCCGGCGGCGGATCCGTGGCGGCGACACTGGCGGCTCTGGGCGCCGGTCTGGGGGCGATGGCCGCCAAACTGACCTATGGAGTCCGCCAATTTGAATCGGTTGATCGTCAGATGCGCGAGGCGATCCCGCCGCTGCATACTGCGGTCAGCGAGCTGATTCCGATGATCGATGCGGATACCGCCGCTTACAACGATTTTATGGCGGCCCTGCGATTGCCAAGGGAGACGGATGCGCAGCGCGCCGAGCGGAAGGAAAAAATGCAGGTTGGATTGAAAAAGGCCATTGCGTCTCCTCTGGCGGTGATGCGAAAGGGCGACGCGGTCTGGAATGCCTTCTGTAACGTGGCCCGGTACGCCAATCCGGCTTCCCGATCGGATATCGAGGTCGGGGCGCGATCTCTGGAAACAGGTATCTGGGGCGCATACAAGAACGTGTTGATCAATATGACGGACATCGCGGATGATACCTTTAAAGAGCGGGTCACCCGGGAAGCCGAGGAAATAATGGCCCGGGCAACCGAAAAATGCGCCGAGGTGCTCGACATTCTGAAAATGCGGTGACCGTGGACCGGCCGGGGGCGTTTTTCCTTAAGTCCCCTGCGAATGTTCCCCGGCAAGGCGATATTTTTCCACGGGCCGGATATAAAAAGGGCTGCCATCTTCGGCAGCCCTTTTTACATTTAGATCTGTGGCAATTGATCAGGCCGCTTTTTTGCCCATATAGGTTTTGGTAAACAGATCCAGGAAAATGATCACGCCACCGAGCAGCATCATTGCATCCGGCAGAATCCGGAACCACATCCAGTTCCGGACGATTTCAACGGCTTCCCGTGTGCGGGTGAAATAATATCCCATTTCAGCCGAGACCCGGGTCTGCTGCAGGCCGATCATCAGGGTCGGCAGGGCAAAGAGCAGTACGCCCAGGGTCAGGAGCCAGAAACCGATACGGCTCCATTTTTCATTCCATACCCAGTTGTTGGCCATGGCGTTGGCCCGGGAGGTCATATACAGGAAGGCCAGTGAAATATAACCGAACGCCCCGAGCAGGGCGACATGACCGTGGGGCATGATCAGATAGGTGCCATGGGAGTAGTATGAAATGGTCGGCGTGTTGATTACCATGCCGAAAAATCCCGCACCGATCCAGTTTAAAGCAGCGGATCCGGCGATGAACATAAACGGCGTACTGAAGTCGTTTTGAACGCCCGCGGCTGCCTGCTCCTTCTTGTTTTTCCAGGCCTCGACCATCATCAGGGCCAGGGGCAGCGGTTCCAGAGCCGAGAACATGCCGCCGATGGCGATCCAGTATTCGTCCAGCCCCTGCCAGAAATAATGATGCCCCACGCCCAGGGTGCCGGACATCATGATCAGGAACAGTTCGAAAAACATCACCTTTTCCGCCGTTTTCTGGGAAATCAGCCCCAGAGACACCGTCATGAACGCGATGACGCCGGCAGCGAAGAGTTCAAAGGTCAACTCCACCCAGAGATGAATCACCCACCAGCGATAGTAATCGTCCACCGTAAAGTTGGGTACGATTTTATGAATCGGCATCATGCCGGCGATGTAAAGCGTGGCAATGGCAAAGGCGGACCAGATAATCGTGCCGACCAGCGGGTTGTTTGTCGCCGCTTTCTTAATCAAGGTGATGATCAGCAGGAACCAGAACACCAGCCCGATGGTAAGCCCGATATCCCAGACGCGTCCGAGGTTGATCAGCTCCCGGCCTTCGTTGCCGAGCCAGAACCAGACATTGCGCATGTGGCCGGTGGCGCCCAGGTACAGGCCGATCACGGAACCGACAGCGATAATCAGCAGGGCCGTCCAGAGGACGTCAACCAGCCAGGGAAACTTGTGGTCTTTGTTGGCCACCCAGGGAGCAATCAGCAGCCCGCCCACCAGCCAGCCGACGGCCACCCATAAAATTGCGATCTGGGTGTGCATCGAGCGGATGACGTTGAATGGCAGGAAGTTTTGAGAAAAGACAAAATCCTGAGTGGGATCGGCATACAGATGCGCCAGGTACGCACCCAGAAACATTTGAACAACAAAAAGCAGAGAGACGATGGGTACGTATTTCAGCAGTTTTTTCTGGGACGGGAACAGTTCCGTTACTTTCAGGGCCGGTGCCAGGTCCGCCTTGTTATCTTTAAACAGGTATTCGTAGGAAAGAAAAATGACAACGATGGTCAAGGTCCACAGGAAAAGGAATTCCCACAATGAGATAATATGGCTTCTGTAAAGCACATCCTGGTCCACCAGGGGCTCATTCGGCCAGTTGTTTGACCAGGTGCGTTCTTCGCCGATCTTGCCTTCGGTGCCGGGGCGGATCGAGGATGCCACCAGTTGTGACCAGTCAAAAAACGCGGCAATTTTCCGGGCTTCTTCCGGCCGGATCACTCCGCCGGGAAATGCCCGGGCCTTGTCACCCTTGACGAGCATATCCACAAGGCGCGTAACATTCTGCTTGTATGCCAGGGCCGATGCGTCGGTGTATGTCACGCCGGCCTTGGCCAGGTGGGTCTGGCGGTGAAAATCTTCCTTGACCCGTTCCTTGACCGCGCCTCTTTCGATGGCCGTCAAATCCTTGTCGGCTTTGCCGTACATTTCCCTGCCGTAATAATCGTAAAGAAATTCCGCCCGGTGATGGAAAAAATCCGTTGAAAAATCAGGGCCCATATAAGCGCCCATGCCCAGCAGGGTGCCCCAGTCCATTAAATCAAATTCCTGGAAATACCCTTTACCGGCCACCACATCGTCGTAGGTATAGAGTGTTTCTCCGGATGCGGATGTCACCTGCGCCGGAATCGGCGGTACTTCTTTCTGTAAAGTGGCTGTAAAATAGATCAACGCCACGACCATGATAATGGTTATGATCCAGAACCCGGAATAGAGGCCCTTCTTGGTCATAAACCGGTCAAGAAGACTTTTTTTCATCTGATATCCTTTCGAAGATAATTGATAATAACACCAGCCAAACCATGTGTTCTGACGGATGCGTTCGTGCCGGGATATGTCACGATGTCGTATCCTTGGCCGCCACACCCACTAATTTTTTCCAAGTAATGGATAAAAATCGAGATGTCAAACAGATATTTGTGGTATTGTTGAGGGCCGTTCGGGGAACCGGCCACGCCCGGCAGGTAGGTGTGGAAAGCTTGTTAAATATTATTATATATTTAATTCAATTAGTTATGTATAAAATGACGTCTGTTTTAACCGGGCCGTCCAGGTGCGGGGCGGGCGGTTCAACAGATACTCCCCATTTGTTCAATGTATTGGTTGCAATCCGTTAATTACCGCTTATGTTAATCCGTTCTACGGCCACAATCCGGCCGGGAACCCTTCTGCAGGGGTAAATTCATCCGGCGGCATGGATCAAATTGCCGGCCGAAACAATTGATAAGGAGAAAAACAGTATGACTGATCGTTCCAAAATAACGCTGTACAGTGGCGGGCACAAGGGTGCCGAGGCCGAATTTGGCAAACTGGCCGAACGCTGGGGCATCGAGGAAGTCAATTTTTCATTCGAGGGGCACACCATCGAGAGGACCCGGGGAGTGCAGATGCTCAGCCCGGAAGCGCTCGACAAAGGGGACGTGAGCATGGAAATCGTCTCCGCCCGGATGGGACGGACCTACTCAAAAGCCAACAAGATCCGCAAGGTCATCCAGTCCATTTTCCATATGGTCAATAAGGGGTATCATGTGGTCGCCGTGGGGTGGATCCAGCCGGACGATACCGTCAAGGGGGGCACCGGGTGGGCCGTGGAGCTGGCAAAACTGTTTAACCGCCCCTTGAGTGTGTATGATCAGGCGCGCAAGGGCTGGTTTGGCTGGGTAGACAATGCATGGGTCGCTCAAACGCCGGTCATCAGTGACGATACGTTTGTGGGAACCGGAACCCGGAACCTGACCGATGACGGCCGTCAGGCGATTAAAGGTCTCTTTGAAAAATCATTCGGACCGGCGTAAGGCGGTTGTCTGCTGCCCGGCGCCCGGCGCTTTGCCGGTTGCGCCGGTTTTTACCGGTGGATTTACCTGTCAGTCCGCGTGAAGCAACGCTTTTTTCATCCGCTTTTCCACGCCGGCTCTGGCCGCCTCGTGGCTTTCCCCCCGGATATCCGCTTTGGCCACGGCCCAGCGGCAGGCTTTTTCCTGATTTCCCATATAAACCGCACACCACATCAAACCGGATAATGCGCCAATACCATTGGGGTTGAGCCCGATGGCCTTTTGAAATGATTCCTCGGCGGCATGATATTGTCCGGTTTTGTACAAGATCCATCCCCTGAGGTCGTGTGCCAGAAAAGAGGTCGGCGCGGCCCGGACGGCGGGATCGAATAAATCCGGGGAAAGCGGGCGCATGGCGCCCGGGGTCGTGTCGGAATAGGCGGCATGCCGGTAATAGGTTTCCAGGTCCCGGCCCAGCAGATCCAGGCTGTCTAGGGTGGTTTTTTCCGGCCACCGGGTTTTGGCGGTCTGGCCCTGTGGAAACGCAAGGCCGCAGGCGTCCAGCCAGGCGGAAAACTGTTGATGAAAACCGATGCACCGGTCGGCGGGATCGAGTGCAAGCGTGGCTGCCCATTCCCGGCAGCCGTTTTCTGCGTCGGTCAGGACCAGGGAAGTCTGGATCCGGTTTGCCCGGGTTTGAACCCGGCCGCGCAGCCAGTACCGGATTTTCTGTTCTTTACCCAGCCGGGCAATGTCCAGCGCCGGGGCCTCTCCGCGGCAGTAGGCGGATAATTCTTCTTTTTCGGCAAATAATTTTTTAATCCGCCAGCCAAACCAGAATTCCTTAAGCCCGGTGTGCGTGGCCACGATGTTTCCCAAAAGAAAATGGACGCCCAGCCCGATACCGCCGCCCACCGGCCCTGGATGTGGCTGGAGCGGGAGAACGACCAGCCTTGGCTTTTCGGTTGTTTTTTCTCGAACGGGCGACTCCATTTCTCATCTCCATTGCATTATCAGAAGGTCCAAGGCGGGTCGGAAAAATTATTTTCCTGCGGCGGCCAGCTCTTTCGCTCTTTTTTCCAGCTCTTCCGGGGATACGTCCTCCACCTTCTGGCTGAAAGACCACCGGTAACCAAACGGATCTTTAATAATCGCCGACCGCATCCCCCAGAATTGATCCGCTGGTTCACTCAAAGATTCCGCGCCGGCTGCTGTGGCCTGATTAAATGCGGCGTCACAATCTTCCGTATTGATCGAAAAAAGACACGACGCCGTGGTCCCTTCGGGCATGGCATAGGCATGCCAGTTGTCAGATTCATCGGAAATATAGAGGCGGGTATCGCCGATCATGAATTCGGCGTGGGCCACCCCGCCGCCCGGTGACGGCATGCGAAACAGCTCTTTGGCTCCCAGGGCTTTTGTATAAAATTCCAGGGCGCGGGCGGTATCTTTTACGGTCAGCGACAGGGCAACGGTCGGTTCCGGATTTTGTTCCATGGCTGGGCCCTCCTTGAGGCGGTTAGACGGGAAAGCACCGCAAGCCGGTGCGTTGGCGGTTGTCAGCGGGTGTTATCAATAAAAATAAGGCGGAATCATTGAATTGCAAATCGAAGCAACCCCCTGTCCCTATCCATGATTGTCAATTCATCCTGTCAACGCCTCGTAGCTTCCCAGCCTCCCAGCCTCCAAGCCTTTTCCCCTGTCAATTGACAAACCACCCCAGGAAATTATAATTACACCAAACGGTTGCGTTGGTATTGTATCCAGTCCCTGTGGCCCGTGACGGCCGGGGACTTTTTTTCGGGGCAGCGGCGCAACATTGACGCATGTAACCATAGACGATAAAAAAAGAATCGGAAGCCGGATAATCCGGTCCCACGGGCCGGAAAATTTCTGCAAAACTGAATCAATGGATAAATCAATTAAAAAAGAAATCGACCGGAGGCGGACCTTTGGCATTATCAGCCATCCGGATGCAGGTAAAACAACGTTAACGGAAAAGCTGCTCCTTTTCGGCGGCGCCATCCAGCAGGCCGGCGCAG
>CAZNZW010000069.1:0-1729 GCA_964577615.1 uncultured Desulfobacterales bacterium
CCCCAGGCGCGGCTGACGATATTGCGCTTGCTTTTTTTGTGGTTTTGATCAATCATCCCCACCTCACGGGGATGGAGTTCCCCCATCAACCGCCCGGGACGGGCTGATGACTCCTGCCGATAATCATAAAGGGCAGGGCGTCGGTTCACCAAAATCCCGCTGGCGGTTTTTTGTTGGTCGAAGACCTTGAAAATGACGTAACAGGGAGGAACGACAATGGCGGTCAGTCTGGCGTTGATCATGGTTCTGGGGCTGGGGGCGGATTATCTGTTTCGAAAGATGAAACTGCCGGGGCTCGTCGGCATGCTTATCGTGGGCATTCTCATCGGCCCTTATGTGCTGGGGTTGATGCGCCCGGACATGATGACCGTATCGGCCGATTTTCGAAAGATCGCCCTGATCGTGATCCTCCTGCGGGCCGGGTTTGAGCTGCATCGGGACACCCTTAACCGGGTCGGCCGCGCCGCCCTGACGATGAGCGTTGTGCCGGCGGTTTTTGAAATCGTCGGCGTGGTTCTGGTGGCGCCCCGCTGGCTGCATATCAGCACCCTTGAGGCGGCCATTCTGGGGACCATCCTGGGCGCCGTGTCACCGGCGGTGGTCGTGCCCCTCATGATCAATTTCATGGATCGCGGCCGGGGGTCCCGCAAGGGCCTTCCCACGCTTCTTCTGGGCGCGTCGTCCATCGACGACGTATTCGTGATTGTGCTCTTCAGTATTTTCCTTGGCATGTACGGCGGCGGCCAGATCAATATCTGGCGCCAACTGGCCGACATTCCCATTTCCATTGCCCTGGGCATCCTCGTCGGACTGGTGGCCGGCTATTTTCTTTACCGGCTCTTTACCCGCTACGACTGGCGCCCGCCCAAACGCACCCTTATCGTCATCGGCGTATCAATCTTTCTCACCTGGCTCGAAACGGCCGCGGAACCCTGGGTGCCCGTGGCGAGCCTGCTTGGGGTCATGACCATCGGCTTCATCATTCTGGAAAAAGCGCCGCCCATCGCCCATCTGATTTCACAGAAACTCAAAAACGTCTGGGTGTTTGCCGAGCTGCTGCTCTTTGTTCTCGTCGGCGCGCAAGTCAATATCCATGTGGCCCTGAAAGCCGGCCTGGCCGGTACGGCGGTGATTGCCGTGGGCCTGATCTTTCGCAGCGTCGGCACCTGGGTGTCGCTGATCGGCACGGGGTTTACCTGGCGGGAAAAACTTTTCTGCGTGGTGGCCTATATCCCCAAGGCCACGGTGCAGGCGGCCATCGGCGCCGTTCCCCTGGCGGCCGGCGTGGCCTCGGGGGAGGTCATCCTGGCCGTCGCCGTTCTGTCCATTCTGCTGACCGCGCCGCTGGGCGCCATCGGGATTATGGTCATGGGGGAGAAGATCCTCGACCATGGCCAGACATCGCCCTACCGGTTCAAGGACCTGCGCATCAAAATGAAACTCCCCCGTACCGGCGAACGGGTGCGCAGCAAGCGTTTCAATACAACCTGGAAGATCATTTCCGAAAAGGAAATCTGGATCGATGCGCCGAAAAACGAGGGGGGGCGAAAAATCCCGGCCATCGAACTGCGCTACTGGCATGAAAAAACCGGCAATGGCGGCGGCAACGGCCGGACCATGAATTTTCGGTACAGCCGGCTGGACCCTTCCTTTCAGGATCACTGGGAAGTGCTTTACGATGGATAACGGGCCGGGGGAATTTCTGTCTTTACGAGGGCAGCCGCCACCA
>CAZNZW010000069.1:1829-13907 GCA_964577615.1 uncultured Desulfobacterales bacterium
CCCTCAGCCCGACCGGGCGGATCGGGCTGGCGCCGCACATGATTATTCCTGTGTCGGCCATGGCATGTTGCGCCTGTCTGGTTGAAAATTAAGGCATGATATGAGATAAACAGATCACCGGGTGGAAATACGCCCGGCAAATCGAACCCACTCAATGTGCTCAGATAACCCAGTGACCCCCACCGCCCCACTTTCTCCCGACCCGGTTTCCCGGGATTACAGCATCCTGAAACAATCCTTTCAGCGGCAGAGCGACTATATGGAAGCGCTCCACCAGACGGCGCTGGCCCTGATCGACCGGCTGGACCGGAAGGAGCTCCTTCAAACCATCCTGGAACGGGTTTCCACCCTTGTCGGTACCGAGCACGGGTTCGTTTTTCTGGTTGATTCGGATCGAAAACAGATGGAGATGCGGGTGGGCAAGGGGTTTTTCGCCGATCTGCTGGGGTTGACGGTCAGGCGGGGCGAAGGGCTGGGGGGAATGGTCTGGGTATCCAAAAAGCCGGTTCAGGTGGATGATTACCACCGATGGCGCCGGCGTATTTCAGAAAAGGCTTTTGACGGTCTGCACAACACCATCGGTATTCCGTTGGCTTCCGACCGGGGTGTTCAGGGGGTGATCGGCCTGGCCCATACGGATCCGAAAAAATGTTTCGATGCCGATGATATCACCATGCTCGAACGGTTTGCGGCCCTGGCGCTAATTGCCCTGGAAAAAGCACGGCTGTATGCCGATGTTCGCACGGAACTGGTGGAACGGAAAAAGGCCGAGGCGCAGATCCGGAAAAGTGAGCAGCGTTATCGCGGGCTTCTGGAGTCGTCTCCGGACCCGGTGGTCGTGTACGACATGCAGGGTAACGCGACGTATGTGAATCCGGCTTTTGAACAGACGTTTGGTTTTTCACGGGAAGAGATTATCGGTCAGCGGATCGATTTTGTTCCGAAAGAGAGCTGGTCCGAAACCCAGGCGGCCATTGAAACGATGCTCAGCGGGCAGAAGGTGAACCTGTTTGAAACCCGTCGCCGTACCCGGGATAACCGGATACTGGATGTTCAGCTGAGCTCTACGCTGTATCTGGATCACCAGGGAAATACCGCCGGAAACATAGTGACGCTGCGGGATATCACCAAACAGAAGCAGGCCGAAAAGGAACTGAAGAAATACCGGGATCATCTGGAGGATCTGGTACAGGAACGAACGCTGGAGCTTGAAGTCACCAACCTGCATCTGGGCAAAGAGATTGAAGAGCGCAAGCGGGTGGAAGTGGCGCTGCGAAAACGGGAAAGGGAACTCAAGGCCCAGTCGGATCGGCTTGAAAATGTCAATATTGCCCTGAAAGTTCTGCTGAAACAGCGCGAGGCCGATAAACGCGAGCTGGAAGAAAAGGTGGCGTCCAATATCAAGGAGCTGGTCAGCCCGTATCTGGGGCGGTTGAAAACCGGGCGGCTGTCGACCCGGCAGCATACGCTGGTCGATGTGCTGGAAACCAACCTGGACAATATCATCTCGCCTTTTATCCGCAATTTGTCGTCACAGTTTACCCATTTTACGCCCATGGAGATCCGGGTGGCCAATCTCGTTAAAGAGGGCCAGACCAACAAGGAAATGGCCGACCTTCTGCTGATTTCAAAAAATACCATCATGTTTCATCGATTCAATATCCGGCGCAAACTCGGCATTAAGAATAAGAAGGTGAATTTGCGGACTTTTCTAATGGCCCTTGAAGATCAGTGGGGTTAGCCCACTATTATCCAACTGATTTATCAGCTTGACATTTTTGCGCGGGTGTGGAGAATGTTTAGGCTTCCAAAGCGTTTACCTGCGTGACTGAAAATGGCGGCAAAAAAATTTTGGCTTACAATCCGGAAAGAGCTATATTATGGCTTCCCGATTTTTGTTTTCGAATATTTTAAAGGGCTTATACACAACAGCGCATAAGTTATGAGCAAACTAATTATCAAAGATGTGACGTTATCGTTTGGCGGTTTAAAAGCGCTTTCCGGTGTGAATGTGACCGTGGAACCCGGGTTGATTACCTCGGTCATCGGACCCAACGGCGCCGGGAAAACCAGTATTTTAAACTGTATATCCGGGTTTTATCACCCCACTTCCGGCCAGATCCATTTTGCCGATCATAATCTGACCAAGGCCTCGCCACATCAGATATCCAAGCTGGGCATTGCCCGGGCGTTTCAGAATATCGAATTGTTTTCGGGGATGACGGTTCTGGACAACCTGCTTCTCGCGCGGCATCAGAATCTGAATTATAATTTTTTTCAAGCCTTGATTTACATCGGCAAAACATCCCGGGTGGAAGCCGAAAACCGTGCCTACGTTGAAGATATTATCGATTTCATGGAGCTTGAGCCGTATCGTAAAAGCATGGTGGGCAGCCTGGCCTACGGGATTCAAAAACGGGTCGAGGTGGCCCGGGCCCTGACCCTGGGCCCCAGGTTGATCCTGCTGGATGAGCCCATGGCCGGGATGAACGTGGAAGAAAAAGAAGATATGGTCCGGTTTATCATGGATATCCAGAAAGAACGCAACACAACCGTCATTCTGGTTGAACATGATCTGGGCGTGGTCATGGATATTTCCGACCGGATATTTGTGCTCGATTTCGGCCAGCTCATCGGTGCCGGGTCACCGGCGGAAGTGGCCAGAGATCCCAAGGTCATTGAAGCGTATATTGGAGAAGAATAACCATTGGAAAACAGAGACCATTTAATAGAGATGACCATTCCCCAGCTTCTCCGCTGGCGGGTAAAGGAATCGCCTGATAAAGTCGCTCTGCGGGAGAAGGATTTCGGGGTATGGAACTGCATCACCTGGAAGGAATACTACGACCTGGTGGCCAAAACCGCCCTGGGGCTTGAAAAAATCGGTCTTAAAAAAGACGATAAACTGGCGCTGATCTGCGACAATATCCCCGAAATGCTGGTCGTTTCCATTGGAACCCATGCGGTGGGTGCTTTGTCGGCCGGTCTTTATCAGTCCAGCCTGCCGGATGAAATCGCACAGATACTCGATTCGATGGACGTCAGCATCGTTTTCTGCGACGATCAGGAACAGGTGGATAAGCTCGTCGAGGTCCGGGACCGGATTCCCAAGGTCAAAAAAGTCCTCTATGAAGATCCCCGGGGCATGCGTTCGTATCGCAGCGACGACTGGTTCATGTTCATCGACGACCTGTACAAAATCGGGGAGGAGGCGCTGGCGGAAAATCCGGGCCATTTCGAGGCGCTGGTAGACGCGGGGAAACCGGATGACGCCTGTCATCTCTGCCTCACGTCGGGAACGACCGGACTGCCCAAGGGCGCGGTGCTTTGCCATCGCAATTATATCAACATGGGCGTCCAGATCACCACGGTTGACCCCCTGGAAGAGACCGATGAATATGTGTCTTTTCTGCCCTTTGCCTGGATCGGGGAGCAGATGAATTCGTTCGGCGTGGCCATGGCCACCGGCATTACGATCAACTTCCCTGAATCGGTTGAAACCGCCATGGCCGACCTGAAAGAGATCGGGCCCCATTTTATTTTCGGTGCGCCGCGTATTTACGAAACGATTCGTTCCGAGATATGGCTGAAAATCGACGAGTCATACTGGCTCAACCGCCAATTTTATAAATATTTCATCAAAATCGGTGAAGCGGCCGCAACCTATCGCATGACCGGCCGTCGTATGCCGTTCTGGCTTAAGTTCCGGGACTGGTTGGGAAAGACGATGGTTTTGTCTCCCCTGGTCAACCAGATCGGGCTGTTGCGTCTGCGGCGGGCATATACCGGCGGAGCGGCACTGGGGCCGGACCTGTTTACGTTTTACCAGGCCATCGGGGTAAACCTCAAACAGATTTACGGCCAGACCGAGATCACCGGGATCGCGTATATACACCGGGATGGAGATGTCCGGCCGGATACGGTGGGCAAGCCCCTGCCGAAAACCGAGTGCAAAATATCCGAGGAAGGTGAAATCCTGTCGCGTTCCCCCTCCATGATCAAGGGGTTTTACAAACAGCCGGACAAGACAAAGGAACTGATTGTTGATGGCTGGCTGCATTCCGGGGATGCCGGTTATATTGATGAAAACGGCCATCTGGTGGTGATTGACCGGCTGGCGGATGTCATGCATAACCGCAGGGATGAGATGTTCAGCCCGCAGTTTCTGGAAAACAAGCTTAAATTCAGCCCCTATATCAAGGAAGTGGTCATCTTCGGCGATAAGCAGGATTTTATCGCGGCGCTCATCAACATCGACCCGGTGGTGGTGGGGAAATGGGCGGAAGATAACGGGATTTCCTACACGACTTATATGGATCTCTCCCAGAAAGACGAAGTGGCCGATCTGGTCCGCCGGCAGGTGATCGCCTACAATCAGGGGGTGGAGAAAGACTATTATAAAATCCGGCGCTATGTCATTTTATACAAACTGCTCGACGTGGATGATGGTGAGCTGACCAAAACCGGTAAGCTGCGCCGGAAGTTCCTCCTTGAAAAATATCAGCCGCTTTACGACGGGCTGTACGACACAAGCGTCAGCCGGAAAAAAATCGAGGCCACTTTTCAATATCAGGACGGGCAGTCCACCACGGTTGAAACCGAGATGTCCTTTTATACAATGGAAGATTAAAAATGAGTTATTTTTTTCAACTGGTCGTCAGCGGAATTGTGGTTGGTTCAATCTATGCTCTGTCGGCCCTGGGTTTTGTTTTAATCTATAAATCCAGCCGGGTGCTTAATATCGCCCACGGCCAGATCATTGCCGCCGGGGCGTTCATTACCTACGCCTTGACCGTCTGGGCCGGCATTCCCATTTTTCTGTCCTTTATCATGAGCCTGATTATCACGTTTTTTCTGGCTATGGCGGTGGAGCGCGTCTTTTTGCGCCGCCTGATCGGCGAACCGATCATATCGGTGATCATGGTTACCATCGGTCTGATGTCGATTATCGACGGCCTGATCTATCTGACCCCGTTTGGCACGGAAAATTTTTCGTTTCCCGAATTTCTGCCGGCGGCGCCACTGGTTTTCCATGGTGTTTCCATTTCGTGGACCCAGTTTGTGGGGGTGATTATCACGGCCATCATGATTGGCGGGTTCTCCTGGTTTTTTACCAAGTCGACACTGGGGATTTCCATGCGCGCGGTGTCCGATGACCAGCTGGCTTCCATGTCGGTGGGGATTTCCATCCCGCGGGTTTTCGGACTGGCCTGGGCCACGGCCGGGCTGAGCGCGGCGGCGGCCGGGTCGATTATCGGCAACATTACCGGGCTAAATTTTGATACCCTGCATGCGTTCGGCATTGCCGTGTTTCCCGTGGTTATTCTCGGCGGGCTGGATTCCATTGTCGGAGCGGTCGTGGCCGGGATCATCATGGGGCTGATTCAGCAGTTTGCCGCCGGATATCTGGACGGCAACTGGGGGCTCAACGGGACCGCCAATGTTCTGCCCTATGTTATTTTATTAATTATACTGCTGTTTAAACCGCACGGGTTGTTCGGCACACACGAAATTGAGCGAGTATAACAGATGGCAACAAATCGATGGATGGCCACGGGTAATTATTTTACCTCTTATAAAGACGAACAGCGGATTTTTTTAACGCATTTTGACCGGTTGGCTTTCTGCAGCCTGCTGGTGCTGGTATTTGCCTGGCCGCTCTTTATTTCCGTTTCGGACCGGACCCTTCTGGTCGTCGATAATATTCTCATCGCCATCATAGCGATTCTCGGTTTGAATCTGCTGACGGGGTTTGCCGGCCTGATTTCCATCGGCCATGCGGCTTTCGTGGGCGTCGGCGCCTATACGCTGGCTTCTTTTTCCCAGGTATTGGGTGATCGCCACTTTTTGATTACCCATGCCTGGCCGTTGATGATTCTGATTTCCGGAGGCGTGGGGGCCGTATTTGGCGCTTTCGTCGGTCTGCCGGCTTTTCGCCTCAAGCATCTTTACCTGGCCATTGCCACCCTGTCGTTTCAGATGATCTTCGAGTGGGTCATCAATTTCATGAAATTTTTCAACCAGGGGCAGACAATATTTATCGGGCGGGTATTCTGGTTGACCGGAAAAGTAGCACGGAAACAGCACTATTTTTTCTGGTACTATGTGATTCTGGTGGTGGTGGTGGCCGCCGGTTTTGCCGTGCGGAATCTGATTCGTACCCGATACGGCCGATGCCTGATTGCCGTTCGGGACAACGACCGGGCCGCCGACGCCATGGGCATGTCTCCGGGCTTGACCAAGGTGTACGCCTTTGCGCTGGCCGGGTTTTTTGCCGGGATAGCCGGGGCGCTGCATGCGTATCTCTACCGGGGAGTCGGGTTTGAATCATTTACACTGCACCACTCCATCACGTATCTGGCCATGGCCATTGTCGGCGGGCTGGGTACGCTTGTCGGCTCATTTTTCGGCCCCCTTGCGATTTACCTGCTCGACCTGAAAGTCGAGACGCTGGCAGAGTATGTCGGCCAGCTGATGCCGGCCGCCATGAACCTGTCTACAGCGTTGCGGCCATTGACTTTTGGGCTGGTCATTGTATTATTCTTGATGTTCGAACCCCGCGGGATTGCCAACTGGTGGCGGATCACACGGACCTATTTCAAGCTGTGGCCGTTCCGTTATTGATGCGTTACGTGCTTGGAAGAGAGGTGGTAACGGTTTGACCGGCGTCGCGGAAAACCTGGTTTTTTCGCGGACCTCATTGTTAACACCATAATTGAAAATGGGAGGAGACACATGAAAGCAAACAAAGCGTTTTTTATCCATGTTGGTCTGGCACTGCTGCTGATTCTGGCGTTCGGTACCCAGGCGCAGGCGGGCAATACCTATAAGCTGGGATTGTCGCTGGCCATTACCGGCCCGACATCCGATGCGGGTAATCCGTATTCCAAAGGCGTTGAGGATTACATCCGGTACGTCAACGATGAGAAGGTGCTCGGTGATGACAAAGTGGAATGTTTTATCCGCGACGATCAGTACAAAACCGATGTGACCAAGCGGAACTTTGAAGATTATCTGGACAAGGGCATCGTATTGTACCTGAATTATTCCACGGGCAGCACCCTGGCGCTGAAACGGGATTTCGAAGAAGAGCAGATTGCGGTCATTCCGGCCTCGTTTCACGCGGGCAACCTCGTTGATTCCCATTATATTTTTCTGCCCATTGCATCCTATTCCAGCCAGATGGTCACCCTGGCCGAATATGTGGTGGCGCATCACAAAGGCGGCACGCCCAAAGTCGCCATGTTTATCCATCCTTCCGCCTTCGGTCGGGGACCGGTGGAAGATGCTAAAAAAGCGGTCAAAGCCGGGTTGAAAATGGAGATCGTTGAAGTGGTGGAACATGGTAAGGATCTGGACAATACCGCCACGCTGAAACGACTGCTCAACAAAAAAGTACAATACGTGATCTGCCACACGGTTCAGTCTCCGGTGGCCACATTGATAAAAGATGCGCAGCGGCTCGGCATTGCCGCCAAAACCTTTGGCGAACCCGGAAAAATCACATTTCTCGGCGCTCATTATACCGGTGGCAACGACCTGATTGCCCTGGCCGGATCGGCGGCGGAAAACTATTTCTGGACCACATCCTATATTCTGACCTCTGTTAAGGGTGCCGGTACCGATTTCCAGCTGGCGCTGGCCAAACGGTATGGCCGGGATGATAAAATCGCCAATTCTCATAACTACACCAACGGCATCATGGTCGCCCAGGTGGCCGTTGAAACCATTAAACGCGCCAAGGCCGACGGTAAAAAAATTACCCGCAAGTCGCTTTACGAAGAACTGCTGGCCATGAACGGCGACAAATCCTACGACCCGAAAACCACGGTTGCGCCGGTTGACTATTCAGAAACGGATAAACAGGGCGTTGACAAGCTTCAGATTTATCGCGTGGAAGGTGGCAGCTGGAAGGCTGTGGGCGAGCCGATTGCATCTGAATACATGAAAAAGATCAAATAAACTAGGTAACCATTTATAATAAATACCGGCATGGGTGGCAGACGTCGCCCATGCCTTTTTAAAAAAAGAAAATCCATGACAGACAAGACAACCAGCGCAACTCTGCTCGAAGTCAATAACATCGAAGTTGTTTATAATGATATCATCCAGGTGCTCCGCGGCGTCAGTCTGACGGTGCCGGAGGGCGGGATTGTATCACTTCTGGGGACGAATGGCGCCGGTAAAACCACGACGCTGCGCGCCATCAGCGGTCTCTTGAAACCGGAAAACGGGTTTATCAAGGACGGGTATATCAAATTCGATGGCCATGATCTGACCAACCAGCTGGGTACCGCGGTGGTAAAGAAAGGCGCCGTCATGGTTCCCGAGGGACGGCGTGTTTTCAAGCATTTGAGCGTCAATGAAAATATCCGGGCCGGATCCATTACCCGCAAGGACGGCGGGAAAAAAATCCGCCGGGATCTGGATTTGATGTATACGCATTTCCCCCGGCTGTCGCGGGTGACCAACCGGCTGGCCGGGTATTGTTCCGGCGGGGAGCAGCAGATGATCGCGATTGCCCGGGCATTAATGGCGGCCCCTAAAATGTTGATGCTCGACGAGCCGTCACTGGGGCTGGCGCCGCTTCTCGTCAAGGAAATTTTTGAAAATGTCCAGCGGATTAACGAAGAGCTGCATACGACGATTCTGGTTGTCGAACAAAATGCCAAGCTTGCCCTCGGGCTTTCCGATTATGCCTACATTATGGAGTCCGGCAAGATTGTTCTGGAAGGGGCGTCCGGAGAGCTGAAGGACAACCCGGATGTCAAAGAGTTTTACATGGGGATCACCCAGGGCGGCGGACGCAAATCGTTTAAAGAAGTGAAATCCTACAAACGCCGGAAACGCTGGATGTGATGCTTGGCCGGTTTCCGGCCCAGAACCATACAGCAGATCATCCGTCGACCCGTCATCGCCTGAGGGCATCACCCCTGATATACCAATCGAATAGTAACGATTCAGCCGCGGATCTGCGCGGATATTTTTTCGTATATTATCACAGATCCTGTGAATTATAGATTCCAGAAATCCATCGCCGGCTCATTATAAATTCCATAAAAACTTTTACATACCATATCCATCATTTTCCAGTGTTTAAACATAGCCGCGCCTGTATGAATCTGCGGCTGAATAGACACATCGAATATCTTGCTGTTCCCTCCCATGCGGCATTTACAGTCTTCCCCCTGAAGCCCCCGGATAAGGATTGACTTTTCCAAAAATATATATGTAAATTGTTTATCACGATTGGATATTTACATTGTACGTAAAGGGGGGGGTAGATGAAATTTTTGCTGGGATACAATGGTTCAAAGGCGGCCAAATCCGCATTGGCCCTGGCCAGAGATTTTGCCAAAATTTTTAACGCCAAGGTTTTTGTGATCGTCTCCATGGAGGGGGGAAGTTCGGAAAAGCTGGAAGAGATCGAAAAGGCCCGAACCGATCTCGAATATGCGGTCAATTTTATCAAAGAAGAAAATATCGCATGCGAGGCCCGTGAGATGGTGCGGGGCGTCTCTCCGGCGGAAGACCTTGTTCAGTTTGCGACGGACAATGATATTGATCAGATATTTGTCGGTATTGAGAAAAAAACCCGGACCCGGAAGATTTTACTTGGCTCAACGGCCCAATATGTGATTCTAAAGGCGCCGTGCCCGGTCGTTTCGGTAAAATAAATCGATAACAAAAAGTGCCGGTGGTATTTTCTTACAATATATGGGTTCCTTAGAGAGTTTGTGCTCTATATACGGTGGTAAGGATATATTTTTTTAATATTTTCTTGACAATATCGAAACAACCGTTATTATTCCGATTATTTGGTGAGGTGGATTTTGCCTCAAGGTAGTTTCTTGCCGAAGGTCGACCCATTCGTTTGAAGTGGCAGCCTGAAGTTTGGAACACAAGCGTTTTTTAGACAGTTTAATTAGGAGGAAGTCACGATGACTAATGGGACGGTAAAATGGTTCAGTGAGAAAAAGGGTTATGGATTCATCGAGCAGGAAGATGGACCGGATGTGTTTGTTCACTTTTCCGGGATCAATTCGGATGGTTTTAAGACGTTAAATGAAGGCGACCAGGTCACTTTCGAGATCGAGCAGGGGCAAAAAGGACCGTCTGCCGTGAATGTAACGGTTGTTTAAAGCGCCTGCCGTACAGTAAATTTTTTAATTTAACCAATTCATACACTTTCAGGGTGTGCAAGGATTTTTTCTTTGCGCGCCCTTTTTTATTGGCCCATTCTTTTTAACATCGTACGCCGTTCGGCTACGGGCCGGTCTGCCAGCGTCTGGCAAATATCATAGAATCGTTTCAGCCGGCCCGGTGTGCGGCGGATCAGCCGTTGAAAATCCGGTATCAGCTGGTGATACGTGGATACGGTGTTGATCTTGGCATTGTTGACCGGCTCGGCAAACCAGCGGTCGTATCCGGCATGCCCCTGCCAGGTCGCCTTTAAATCCTGATAGGCATTTCTCAGACCGGCAATGAGCATTGCTTTGCGACGTCGTTTCTCCCTGACGGGAATCTTTTTTTCGTACAGCGCTGCCAGCCGCCGGCGCCAGGACATCACCAGCGTGGCGAAAGCGCGTTGTCGCGCCTGTGTTTTCCGGTAGCCGGCATACGCCTGCGTATTGCCGGTGGCCGTCATCCAGCGGCGCAGCCCTTCCTGCTCAACGGCCATGGCAAAACTTTCGTTAAAGGTGGTATCGTCGTCTACATAGAGAACCTGGTGGGCCAGTTCATGAAAAATCAGCGCTGCCAGCCCGGCGGTGGAGCGCTCAATAATGGTGCTCAACACCGGGTCATCAAACCAGCCCAGGGTGGAATAGGCTGTCACGCCCCCGACATAGACGTCCAGTCCCGATTTTTTCAGCTTTTCAGCGTATTTTTCCGCCTTTTCCCTGGAAAAATATCCCCGATACGCCGTGCAGCCGACAATGGGAAAGCACCAGGTTTTCGGTGCAAGGGAAAACTCAGGCGCGGCAAATACATTCCAGACCACACACGGGCGCCCCAGTGCCACATAGGTGAGGTAATTGTCCTTGACCGGCAGGTCCAGCTGTTTTGCGGCAAACTGGCGAATCCGAAGGACCATCCGGAGCCTGGCCTTCAGTTTGTCCGGGGTCTGAGGCGCGGCCAGGAGTTGTTTGATGGGTTGGCGCCTGTTTAAGATCGACAGCTGGCCGCGGATGGCCTGGCCATAGTATCCGATTGATTCGCATCCGGTGAGAAAAAAAAAGAGAAGCACAACCGCTACGATTGCGTGACGGTTTGAAGATAAAAACATGTCACCGTCCTGGGTTTTGTTTGAGATGGCACTGAAATTCAAAAGGTGTTTAATGCGATTCGTGATACTTGCATGTTAATGCTGTGCGTTAATCTGGCGGTGCCGAAAACAGCCCACCACGTGATCGTTGACCATGCCGGTGGCCTGCATCAACGCGTAGCAGATTGTCGGGCCGACAAATTGAAATCCCCGGGATTTCAAATCCTTGCTCATCGCGGTTGAGCGGGCCGTGTACGCGGGAATCTGCTCGGCGTTTTCCCAGGCGTTTTGTACCGGAATACCGTCGACAAATTCCCAGATATAGCTGTCGAACGTGCCATACCTGGCCTGGATGTCCAGAAACAGCCGGGCATTGACGATCGCGGCGGCCACTTTCCGACGGTTGCGGATAATTTCCGGATTGGCAAGCAGGGCGGCGACTTTTTTTTTGGAATAGCCGGCAATTTTTTGAGCGTCAAAGTGATCAAAGGCCCGCCGGTATCCTGCTCTTTTCTTTAATATTGTCACCCAGCTGAGACCCGCCTGGGCGCCTTCGAGAATGAGGAATTCAAACAACCGGCGATCATCATGGAGCGGAACGCCCCACTCTTCATCGTGGTATGTCTGCTCTATCGGAGTGGCCAGCGCCCATTGGCATCGTTTCATTTTATTGTTCCCGAAAAAATTGCCGATATTCCAGGTGAAAAATCATATCTGTCTGTAATTTTGAACATAAATATACCACGCCAGTCAGCGGTATCGCCAGGCGGATTGCGCCTGAAATATAACGGGAAAGAACGAAGAAGTAAATG
>CAZNZW010000070.1:0-13376 GCA_964577615.1 uncultured Desulfobacterales bacterium
GTGATGCCTGGCATCGATTCCGGCTACTTAACTGAGGAAAATTCAATGCAGCTGCCCAGTTTAAAATTTGGCGACCTTGTGGCCCGTATCCCGATTATCCAAGGCGGCATGGGGGTGGGGGTGTCTCTTTCCGGCCTGGCCTCCGCTGTGGCCAACGAAGGCGGCGTGGGCGTGATCGCCACCGCCATGATCGGGATGAAAGATCCCAACCGAAAAAAGGATCCGGTTGGCGCCGACAGTCGAATACTGACCGACGAAATCCGTAAGGCCCATGAAAACATGACCGACGGCCTGCTGGGCGTTAATATTATGTGTGCCCTGACCAATTTCAAGGAGCTGGTGACGACCGCCATTGCCGAGCAGGTGGATATTATTTTTTCGGGCGCCGGGCTGCCCCTTGATCTCCCTCAATATTTAAAGGAAGTATCCAATGACCTGAAAGAAAAAGTCCGCACCAAACTGGTGCCGATTGTTTCATCGGGCCGGGCGGCCAATATTTTATGCCGCAAATGGCTGTCAAAATTTGATTACCTGCCGGATGGATTTGTGGTGGAAGGCCCCCGGGCCGGCGGTCATCTCGGTTTCAAGCCGGAACAGCTTAATGACCCGGCTTTTTCCCTGGAAAAGATTGTCGCAGATGTCATTCAGGCGGTCAAACCCTATGCCGAAAAAGCCCAGCGCCAGATTCCGGTCATCGCGGCGGGCGGCGTCTATACCGGCGGGGACATTGCCAAATTTTTACGTATGGGAGCCGCAGGTGTTCAGATGGGCACCCGCTTCGTGGCCACCCACGAGTGCGATGCGGACATTGCATTCAAAAAAGCATTTGTGGATGCCCGCAGGGAAGACGTGACGATCATCAAGAGCCCTGTCGGCCTGCCGGGCCGGGCATTGAAAAACAGCTTCCTGGAAGACGTATCCCGGGGCAAACGAAGCCCGCGCAAGTGCGTATTCAAATGCCTGCGCAGCTGCGACGAACAGAAAGCGCCCTACTGCATCGCCCAGGCCCTGCTCAATGCCTATAAAGGCAAGCTTAAGAACGGTTTCGTCTTTGCCGGGGCCAACGCCTACCTGGTGGATAAAATTGTCTCGGTCAGGGAGCTTTTCAATTCACTCAAAGAAGAGTTCGACACCTTCTGGTACAAGGAAGACCCCCGATAACCCGCCGGAAAATCGCCCGTTATGGGCGATACCATCTGTCTTAGGTCCGTCACTTTTGGGCAACAATGGCGCCGGCGTCCGGTTTGGCCGCCTCCCTGCTTGACAAGAGGACCCGATGATTGTTGTCGGGCCCTTCGGACATGCCGGTACGGAAGCTGTTTACGTTTTTTTTCGGGACGTTACCCTGGCTCCCGATTTCCTCCTGCCCGCCCGTCTTCTTATGTAAAAAGCGATCACAAACGGCAGATCAAGAAAAAATTCCAGCAAGAAACCGAACATTGCCCATGCCAGCAGAAACGGCGTCTGGAGAAATGTATTGACCGTGTCTCTATTCAGCATCGTACCGCTTATCCGCCGAACCGGCGGTCAACGTCTTTTCGATCTGATCCACCTTATGGTTTAACGCGTTTATCCGGCGGGCAAGATCCGCCACCTGGCCTTTCGTCACCAGATGCATCCGGCCCAGAACATCGTTAACGCGCTGGTCGACCTTCGCACCGATCCACGCTTTCAAATGACCGGGAGCGGGCAGCAGATCCTGCGTCAATCGCCGGGACGCGGCAGCAGAAATCCTGCCGCTTTTCCCCGGGAAATGGTCCCGCCCATCGGCTTCGCCTTCTGCAGCCGCGTCGTCATTGTGCCACATCGACGTATATTTATGGGCATACCCGGTCAGTGTATCGCCGCCTTTACGCAGCAACTGGACCAGTACCCCGGTGGGTACGGCGGAAGGGGCATCCGGCGAGTGGAATTTATCTTCCCTGCCCAAAAGACGCGCCACAACCGCGGCGGTCAGATCTTCCCCGGTAACATGATCGACGATGCGGACAGGTTCCCCTGCTTTTATCAGGTCGGCCACCCGGCGCTGGGTGATGTATGTCTTTGCCGCCGTATCGTATAGTTTTCGATTGGCATATTTTTTAATCAGCCGCACCTCGTTTTTCGATATCATTTATCCCCCCACCGCTGCAAATTAACTGCCTGCGACACGCCAGCACGCCAAAAACCGGTCATTCCTTCATCCGGCTGCTCAGCCGGCTGATTTTTTGACTCAGTTTTTCGATAGTGGCGGCCAGATCTTTAATATCATCCCGGGTCGACAGGTTCAGCGCGTCAACAATCGCGTTCTTTTTATCTGCGATCTGCGTATCGATGGCCTGCACACCGGGAATCCGGCGGGCATATGTCTTCCCCGCCCGCACAATGCCCCTGACCACCGCCTCCGGGTCAGAGCGAATCTCAGCCGCCAAGGTTTTCCCGTCTTCGGCTATTTCTTCTACAATATCGGCAGACTGCGCAAACACTCGACCGCTCCAGACCTTCCCGCCTGCGAGACAGCTGCCCAGCACCTGATTCGGATGTTCGGCCAGATCACGGGCCCATTTTCTACCGTCAGCCATATTTTGATTAATCCAGCGTTCAAGATCTTCCCGGGCATCCGTCGCCCACTGCCTGCCATCATCCGAAAATTTCTCAACCGCTCCCTTCGGATCTTTCCGCAACCCATCGATAGCCGATTTTGTGGCGGCCATGGCCGGGGTTGCCAGCCCGGTACTGTATTTTTGAGCCATTTCGGCCAATCTGTCGGCGATCCTATTTACATTATTAATCATATGGTACTTCGAGACCGCTTTCTTTCCGGGCACCGTCTTTGCCATAATACGCTCCTTTGCTTTCCAGACTTATTCCCCCTGACGGGCCGGCCATTGCCCTGATCAGGCGAGCGGATGGTTCTCATGGCCTGATACAAAATGATGCAGCGCGTCATAAATGTCAAGCCGACCCAGGCTTATGGCATTCGTTTGCGGTCGAGGCTTCGATATTGAATCGCCTCGGAGATATGATCGGCCGTTATCCGGTCGGCGGAAACCAGATCGGCAATGGTCCGGGCAATCTTTATGATCCGGTTATACGCCCGCGCGGACAGGCCGATTTTATCGACAGCTGTTTCAAGCAGCCGGTCCGACGCCTGATCCAGCCGGCAGTATGCCTTGATCTGCCGATTATTCATCTGGGCGTTGCAGAATATTTTTGAGCGGCCGAATCGTTTCTGCTGCCGTTTTCGCGCAGCGGTGACCCGGCGCCGAATCTGTCCGGAGGGCTCGGCGGGAGAATGCCTCATCAGGTCCCTGTAGGGCACGGTCGGTACTTCCATATGGATATCAATCCGGTCGAGAAGAGGGCCGGATATTCGTGAGCGATACCGGTGAATCTGATGGCGGGTACAATGACAGGGATGCGCCGGATCAGACAGGTAGCCGCACGGGCACGGATTCATGGCGGCGATGAGCATAAACCGAGACGGATAGGTAATCGTGGACGCCGCCCGGGAAATCGTCACCCGGTGGTCTTCCAGCGGCTGCCGTAATACCTCGAGGACATGCTTCTTGTATTCGGCCAATTCATCAAGAAACAGCACGCCATTGTGGGCCAGGCTCACCTCACCGGGCCTGGGGATATGGCCGCCGCCAATTAAACCGGCGTCGGAAATCGTATGGTGGGGGGACCGGAAAGGGCGCCGGGTGACCAGCGCCTGATCCTTTTCAAGCATCCCCACCACGCTGAAAATCTTCGTGGTTTCAATCGCTTCTTCAAAAGTCAGTGGCGGCAGGATTCCGGGCAGACGCCGGGCCAGCATGGTTTTACCCGATCCGGGCGGCCCGATCATCAGCAGATTGTGGCCGCCGGCGGCCGCTACTTCCATCGCCCGCTTAACATGTTCCTGCCCCATGACTTCGGAAAAATCAACGTCCGACCCATCCGGCCGGGAAAACAGCTCGTCGATATCGGTTTTTT
The DNA here is from genome assembly GCA_964577615.1 of uncultured Desulfobacterales bacterium. Classification (GTDB taxonomy): domain Bacteria; phylum Desulfobacterota; class Desulfobacteria; order Desulfobacterales; family QNYZ01; genus QNYZ01. The sequence continues at coordinate 3,958 of CAZNZW010000070.1, forward strand.
CGGGTTGAATGGTTGCAAACCCCCGCAGAAAATCAACGGCTTCGGCCAGGGTTCGGGACGGGTAAACCGAGATGCCATCCACCACCGCCGCTTCCCGGCGATTCTCCGCCGGGACAATGATGCCCCTGTATCCGGCTTCGGCGGCCGAAATGGCCATGGGCAGGGCGCCCTGCACCGGCTTGACGCGGCCATCCAGGGATAATTCGCCGAGGATAAGAAATTTGTCGACCCGATGCTGGGGAATAATCTGGGTAGCGGCCAGAATCCCCATGGCGATGGGCAGATCGAATCCGGTGCCCTCTTTTTTGATCCCGGCAGGCGCCAGGTTGACGGTAATACGGTCGTCGGGAAAAGAGTAACCCGAATTGGTAATCGCCGCCTTGACCCGTTCGCGGCTCTCTTTCACCGCCGTTTCAGGAAGCCCCACGGTGGTAAAAGACGGCAGGCCGGCGGCAATATCCACTTCGACTTCAACAAGGTACGCATCAATTCCGATCACCGCGCTGCTGAGCACTCTGGCTAACAATCAGACCTCCTGTTTACCACGGTTTCGCAGGTTTGCGCTGAAATGACCACCCGTCATGGATATTGAGCCATACCAAACCAGCAGCACCGGCACAATATTTTTATCGCCAACGGGTTTACTTGCCAGCCATAGTGTCGTATATGCCACAATAAGAGCCAACCGGCAGGATGCGGTTTTTTCGATCCATGCCGGACGGCAACGTATTCAAGGAGGACGGGTGCCCCCCACTCACGCCAGACAATCATCGCCACCGGCCACAAACGGAAACGGCCTGCATACCTGCCAGCGGACGCTGAAACAGACCGCGTCCTGCACCGGCATCGGCGTTCACTCGGGGAACCCGGTCCATCTGACCATCCATCCGGCCCACATTAACCACGGCATCAAATTCATGCGCACGGACCTTCCCGGCAAGCCGGTGATAAGCGCCCATTTCCGGAATGTCATCGATACCAGTCTGGCCACCGTCATCGGCCAGGACGGGTATATTCTTTCCACCATCGAGCACCTGATGGCCAGTTTTTACGGGATGGGCATCGATAATGCCCTGGTCGAAGTCGACACACACGAGATCCCCATCATGGACGGCAGCGCCCATCTCTTTGCCGAAACCATCCGGAACTCGGGCATCAAAACCCAGGGCGGCAAACGGTATTATTTCAAGGTAAACAAACCGATTTCGCTGTCCAATGGCGACAGTTCCGTCACGGTTTATCCATCGGATTCATTTCGGATTACCAGCCATATTTCCTTCAACCACCCCCTGATCAACGAACAGTCATTGTCCCTTGTCATCAGCAACGGCACTTTTGAGAAAGAAATCAGCCGGGCGCGAACTTTCGGTTTTTTTTCAGATTACCAGCAGCTGAAACAACTGGGCCTGTCCAGAGGATGTTCGCTGGACAACGTTGTGGTCATCGACGGCGAATCCATTTTGAACAAAGATGGGCTGCGCTATACGGACGAATTTGTCCGTCACAAGATTCTGGACTGCCTGGGCGACTTCTCTCTTCTCGGAATGCCCCTGCTGGGACACATCAAAACCAGTAAAAGCGGTCATGCGCTCAATCATGCTTTTTTGAAAAAATTCTTGCTCGAAAAGCAATCATGGGAAACGCACGTTATCCCTTAGGCGCTCCGCTGAAATTTACCACCCTATACAGCTAAAATCACTTGCTATTTTTGTCGGGTTCGATTAACAATTCATTTAATCGAGCCGAAATTTTTATTATATGGCCCATGCAGCCGTCACGATTATTCAAACCAAACAGAGCGTCACGATATTGAACAGAAAACAGACCATCATTGCCCCGCTGGTATTATTGATACTTTTGTACCCGGCGATGGGTATTGCCGCCAGGGCCCGGCTGAGCAATATTATCGTCACCAATACCCGTGATGACCTGCTGCTCTATCTGGCCGTGGACAACGCCTTCCAGCCAAAAATAAAAAAGGCGGTCTTAAGCGGCGTACCCACAACCTTTTCCTTTTTCATCTCCCTGTACCAGAGCCGGTCTTTCTGGCTTGACAGAAAAATCACCGACCTGACCATTACACATACCGTCAAATTCGACCGGTTGAAAAATACGTTTACAATTACGCGTTCCTGGGAAAAAGGGCCGCCTCTGATCACCAGTTCGTTTGAGCAGGCTGAAAAACTGATGACCCACGTGGACAATTTGAAGGTGGCTGCACTGAACAGGCTGGTCAAGGGCCGGCAATATCAAATCCGCGCCAAGGCTGAATTAAGCAAGCTCAAACTCCCTCTGCATCTGCATTATGTTTTGTTTTTTGTCTCTCTCTGGGATTTTGAAACCGACTGGTACACGATGGATTTTATTTATTAAGATGGACCGAAACAGATTCAAATCATCTGAACTCAAACCGCCCGGTCCCACCATTCGCCGACGCGAAAAAAAACGCCGGAAACGAGAGCTGGTGATTATCGCCCTGATTGCAATCCTCGTCGGCCTGCTGACCTGGATCGAGTTCAGGCTGTTTCATTTTGGGTCTGGATTTCCTATTTCAAACACCCTGCTGATGTTCAGCCTGATGAACATCAATCTCCTCCTCCTGCTGCTTCTTATTTTTCTCGTTTTCCGCAATCTGGTCAAGTTGCTCTACGACCGCAAGCGTCGAATACTCGGCTCCCGGCTGCGGACACGCCTGGTGGCCGCCTTTGTCACCCTGACGCTGCTGCCCACCGGCGTATTGTTCTTTTTTTCACTCTGGTTCATCACTTCGAGTATCGCGTTCTGGTTCAATGCGCCCGTTGAGCAGGCACTGGAAAATTCGCTTAAAGTCGGGCAGCAGTTATACCAGAACATTGAGGACCATCACCGCTTCTTTTTAGAACGGATTGCCTATCAGCTCAAATCCAAAAAGATTCTTGCGCCGGACCAGAGAAAAAATCTCAACCGCTACGTCGAGATTGTCCGGCGGTCCCTTAATTTTGACGGCGTTGAAATCTATACGCCCAAAAAAAAATTGATCGCCATCTCCACCAGTCCCGAAATAAAATCCAGGAAACTCCGCCCCATCCCCACCGACAACCTGTTTAAGAAAAAAGACGCGCCGCACGTTTTTTCCGTATCCGAAACCGGAAAGCAGGGGGAAATTTATCGATCCATCGGTACCGTTCCCTTTGCCGAAACAGGCAGACGCATTGAAGCATTTGTAGTTATCTCCCGTTTGATTCCACCCGCGCTCTCGAGCAGCATGGCCTCTATTTCCAAGGGATTCGACGAATACCAGCAGATGAAATTATTGAAAGACCCCGTGCGGAGCACCTACTATATCACCCTGTCCATTGTTGCGCTGCTGGTGGTATTTTGCGCTGTCTGGTTCGGGTTTTATCTGGCCCGCTCAATCAGTATCCCGATTCAGAACCTGGCCGAAGGAACCCGCCGGGTGGCGGAAGGCGATCTGAGTTTTTCCATTGCCAAAACCGGCGATGACGAAATCGGCAGTCTGGTGGACTCATTTAACCACATGACCAGTGATCTCAGAATCAACCGGCAGCAGCTCGACCAATCCGCCGAAAAATTAAGGGAGCAGAATTATGAAATTGAGCAGCGGCGCCGGTACATGGAAATATTATTGCGAAATATTTCCGCCGGCGTGATATCTCTCGATGCCAACGGCATCATCAAAACAATGAACAAGGCCGCCGAACGGCTGCTCGATCTGGATGCATCGGCCATCATCAACCACCCCTACCACGAACTGCTTTCCGGCCAGGATCTCAACTTTACCGAAGAAGTCATCGAAGAGTTGAAACATACCACGGGCGACGCCGTCGAACGGCCTTTGCGGCTCAGCATCAACCATCAACCCCGGAGCTTCATCCTCCACATCAACACCCTTAAATCCGAATCGGGTGACCTCATGGGCATGGTGGTGGTCTTCGATGATCTTACCGACCTTGAAAAAGCCGAACGGATGGCCGCCTGGCGTGAAGTGGCCCGGCGGATTGCCCACGAAGTAAAAAATCCGCTGACTCCGATTGCCCTGTCGGCCGAACGGCTGAAACGGCGCTATGCGGATAAAATTAATGAGCCAGTCTTCGAAGAATGCACCCAGATGATTATCGACCATGTGGCCCTGATCCGAACCCTGGTCAATGAATTCTCCGCCTTTGCCAAATTCCCGACGGCAAATCCCAAGCCTTATTATTTATCGGCGATTATAGATGAAACGGTTGCCCTGTATAAAGAAGGCCACCCTGAAATCAACTTTGTCATCAATGTGGCCGACAGAATGCCCAGGATCCATATCGATCGGCAGCAGATCAAGCAGGCCCTGATCAATCTGGTGGACAATGCCGTTGCCGCATTGAGAAACAAGGGCAGCATCGTGATCAGCCTGTCCCATGATCCCATCTTAAAGCTGGCGCGTCTGGAGGTGGCTGATAATGGTCCGGGTATCTCCGATGAAGATAAAACCCGCCTGTTTGAACCGAACTTTTCCACCAAAACCGCCGGGATGGGGCTGGGACTGACCATTGTCAATTCTATTGTTACCGATCACAAGGGAATGATCCGCGTGGTCGACAACCAGCCCCGGGGGGCCAAATTTGTGATCGAATTACCCGCGTAAAAATTGACGATTGACGATTGACGGGCGATAATTGTATTTTAACAGGCGTACGCTGTCGGGCACCAGCTGCCATTTTTCAATCCAAGCAGGGGAATTGCATGCAACCATCTATTCTCATCGTTGACGATGAAACCTCCATCGTTCAATCACTAAGTGGTCTCCTGGCAGACGAAGGCTACACGCCGCTGACCGCCTATAACGGGTATGAAGCCCTCAAAGTGATCGAAGCGGAATCACCGGACCTGGTGCTCCTGGATATCTGGATGCCCGGGATCGACGGGCTCGACACTTTAAAGGAGATTAAAAAAACACATCCATTCCTCCAGGTCATCATCATCACCGGCCACGGCACCATCGAAACCGCTGTTACCGCCATTAAACTGGGCGCTTATGATCTGATCGAAAAGCCACTTTCCATTGACAAGGTCATCGTCGCCATCAACAATGCGCTGAACTATCGCCGTCTGGAAGAAGAAAACCGGTACCTGCGGAAAAAAACCCTGGAAAAAAACTCCATTACCGGAAGCAGCCCGGCCGTCATGGCGCTGCGGAAGGAAATCGCCATGGCGGCGCCCACCGACTCATGGGTCCTGATCACCGGTGAAAACGGGGTGGGGAAAGAACTGGTTGCCCGAACCATCCACCAGCTCAGCGAACTTGCCGAACATCCCATGGTGACGGTTAACTGCGCGGCCATTCCCGAGCCGCTCATTGAGAGCGAACTGTTCGGCCACGAAAAAGGCGCTATTCCCGGGGCCGCGAGAAAAAAACGGGGTCAGTTCGAACTGGCGGGCACCGGTACGCTTTTTCTGGATAAAATCGGGGACCTGGGCATGAAACCCCAGGCTGAAGTCCAGCGGGCCCTGCAGGACCGCCGGTTTCAGCGTCTCGGCGGCACCCGGGCCATACAGATCGATTTCCGAGTCATTTCCGCCTGCCATAAAGATCTTGAAAAAGAGGTTGCCGCCGGCCGGTTTCGGGAGGATCTTTACTACCAGCTCAAGGTGATTCCCATCTGGGTTCCCCCGTTGCGGGAACGTATTGCAGACATTCCGCTGCTCATGGAAACCTTCTTCAGGGAAAATATCCAGCAGGCCGGTCAGAAAACAAAAAAAATGTCGGACGAAGCGCTGGCGCTGCTGAACCGCTACCACTGGCCGGGCAATGTCCGCGAGCTGAAAAATCTGGCGGAACGGCTGGCAATCATGGTGGACAAAGAAATTATTGACGCCGACGACCTGCCCGCGCCGTACAATCCGAACGTCTGCGGGTCGACGCCGCCCCCGCTGTCGACGCTGCTGGACATGGCCGATTTTAAATCCGCCTGCAGTGAGTTTGAAAAACAGTTCCTTCAGGACAAGCTCCGACAGAACGAGCAGAATATCGCCCGTACCGCCAGGGCCGTTGGGGTTGACCGCAGCTACCTGGACAAAAAGGTGAAACAATTTGAAGGCTGATCGCCGCTACAATACTGCGCCAGACGTCCGGCGGCGCACAGGCGGAAATATTCCACAATTAACAATCGGAACAATATAATTTGAGAATAATCGGCGGCATGCGACGGGGTAAACGGCTTTTTGGGCCCCGGAATCTATCCATTCGTCCCACGGCGGATCGGATCCGCGAATCCATTTTCAATATCATTTCCCAACAGGTAACCGGCGCAGTTGTCCTGGACCTGTTTGCCGGCACCGGTGCCATGGGGCTGGAGGCGTTGAGCCGGGGGGCTGCCCGGGCGGTATTTATCGACAACCACCCGGTGGCCCTGGCGCTGGTAAAAAAAAACATCGCCGCCTGTCAATGGGCTGATCGCGCCCGCGGTATTCGCTGGGATATCCGCCGGAATCTGAACTGTATCCATTCCGGCCCGGCCCGGTACGACCTGGTATTTATCGACCCGCCCTATGCACTGAGGCTGGCAGCTGAAACATTGAAACATCTTGAACAAACCCGGATGCTTGCCAATGGATCGATAATCATCGTCGAGCATGATCGCTCCGAGATCATCGAGAATGCAGCCCCCTCTTTTATCTGTGAAGACGAGCGCGCCTACGGGAAAACCCTTGTCACATTTTTCCGTTATATGGTATAGGCGCCAATGATTGTACGTATCAGCCCGGGAAAATATAAATTGAAATAATAAGGATTCCTCATGGCTAAAATTGCGGTTTATCCGGGTACATTTGACCCCATCACCAACGGACACCTTGATATTATCAAACGCGGCTTAACGGTGTTTGACCACTTAATTGTGGCCATTTTACACAACCCGAAAAAAAACACGCTGTTTACGGTTGAAGAACGGCTCGGTTTAATTAAATCCTGCCTGAGAAAAACGGCCAATGTCTCAGTGGACACGTTCAGCGGCCTGCTCGTCGATTATGCTGTTGAAAAAAATATCAACGTCGTCTTGAGAGGCATGCGCGCCACCTCTGATTTTGAGTATGAATTTCAGCTGGCCCTGATGAATCGCCGGTTGAACAAAGATATTCAAACCGTTTTTCTCATGACCGGGCTGCGATGGATTTTCACTTCTTCTTCCATTATCAAGGAAGCGGCCCGGTTCAATGGAAACATCAGAGGCATGGTCCCCCGTGTCGTGGAAAAAGCGCTCAGCAAAAAGCTCAACCCGCCGAACGCGCCCGGTTCCCATGCAGACTGATCTGTCAGACAACGCACGGACGATCCTTGCCAAACGCTATCTGAAAAAGGATGCCGATGGCCATGTCACCGAAAGCCCGGCGGACATGTTTGCCCGCGTGGCCCGGACGGTGGCCGGGGGTGACCGCCGGTTCAACGCAGATAAGGACATCGAGCCGACCGCCCGAAGGTTTGAACGGGTTATGACCCGCCTGTGGTTTCTCCCCAACTCCCCGACATTAATGAATGCCGGGCGGCCCCTGAGCCAACTGGCGGCCTGTTTCGTTCTCCCCATCGCCGACAGCATGGAAAGTATTTTTGACACCCTAAAAAACACCGCCCTGATTCATAAAAGCGGCGGCGGGACCGGATTTTCCTTTTCCAATATCCGCCCCGCCGGCGATACCGTCCGGTCGACCTCGGGCGTATCCAGCGGACCGCTGCCGTTTCTGCGGGTCTTTGATTCAATGACCGAAGCGGTTAAACAGGGCGGGACCCGCAGCGGGGCCAACATGGCCGTTTTGCGCGTTGATCATCCGGACATCGACGCCTTTATCCGTATCAAAGATGATCCGCGATGTCTGACAAACTTCAACTTGTCCGTCGCCCTCACCGACCGGTTTATGACCGCACTGGCCAACGGCGACACATACGATCTGATCAACCCTCGAACCGGGCAGGCGGTGGGTCATATGCCTGCCAAGGACATATTCGAGCGGATTGTGGATTCTGCCTGGCGAACCGGCGAACCGGGGATTATTTTCCTCGACGCCATCAACCGGGACAACCCGACACCAGACCTCGGCCGCATGGAAGCCACCAATCCCTGCGGAGAGCAGCCACTGCTCCCTTATGAATCGTGTACGCTGGGGTCCATCAATCTGGCCGCCATGGTCGATGACGGCCAGGTGCAATGGGACCGGTTGGGGGAAACGGTTGCCACCGCCGTCCATTTTCTGGATAACATAGTGGAAATCAATCAATACCCCATGGCCGAAATAAAATCCGCCAGCCGGGCCACCCGCAAAATCGGGCTGGGCGTCATGGGCTTTGCCGACATGCTGATCCATCGCGGGATTCCCTATGATTCCGAAGCGGCCGAAAATGAGGCCGGGCAGGTCATGTCTTTTATCCGAACGCACGCATATAACGCATCTGCCGCACTGGCAAAAGAGCGCGGCAATTTTCCCCTGTTTGAAAAAAGCGTCCACGCGGACGCGGGCAGCCAGTTTATGCGCAATGCCACGACCACGACCATCGCCCCCACCGGCACCATCAGTCTCATTGCCGGGGTATCCAGTGGCGTGGAACCGCTCTTTGCCGTGGCCCATAAAAGACGGGCCATTGACGCAGAGCCCCTTTTCGATATCCACCCCGAATTCATCGCCACGGCACGGCGGGAAGGATTTTTAACCGACGATCTGATCGATGCGGTCTCACGTGCCGGATCCGTCCAGCAAATCGACAACATCCCGTCGTCTGTCCGGCGCCTTTTTGTCACCGCCCATGACATTTCACCGGAATGGCACATCCGTATTCAGGCCGCTTTCCAGAAGCACGTCGATAATGCCGTTTCCAAAACAGTCAACTTCCGCGCCACAGCCACCCGGGAACAGGTTGGAGCGGTTTTTCAACAGGCCTGTGCGCTCGGCTGCAAGGGCGTCACCGTTTACCGTAACAACAGCCGGGACAATCAGGTACTCTTTGTCGATGCGTCCCTCCCCGCATCGGGTTTCCGCACCCCGCGCGCCCGGCCGGAACAGACTCTGGGCCTGACACGACGCATTCGCACCGGGTGCGGCAATTTATACGTAACGGTCAATTCAGACGACCAGGGGCTGTGTGAAGTCTTTGCCAAAATGGGTAAAACAGGCGGGTGCGCCTCGTCTCAGATCGAGGCCGCCGGCCGGCTGGTATCCCTGGCGCTCCGCTCCGGCATCCGCGTGGATTCCGTTATCAAGCAGCTCAAGGGAATCCGCTGTCCGTCACCCATCTGGCAAAACGGGAAAATGGTACTGTCCTGCCCCGATGCCATGGCAAATGTTCTGGAAATCGTCGGCGGCACAATAGCCGCACCATCCGGAGACATGCATGGCGTCTGCCCGGAATGCGGTGATGTTCTGACCCATGAAGCAGGCTGTCTCGTCTGCCACGG
>CAZNZW010000071.1:0-12691 GCA_964577615.1 uncultured Desulfobacterales bacterium
CCCCATCGGGGACAAATCGTTTGGCGTCTTCGATAATTTCCCGTGATTTCGGTGTTCTATTTAAATAGGTTTCTTCGATTTTTTTACTGAATTCGGCCACTTGCTCTTTTTTAGACATTTTTTCCTCCAAATATTAAATTATTTTATAAATGTGTTAAACTTTTCGAACTCTTTTTCCAGACGATCCAGCACCGGAATGGCCTTGTCTTTCTCCCGCAGCGCAATGGCCGTGATGAGTGCATTGAGCAGGCTCATCGGTGCCGTATACGATTCGAAATAGGCGGGAATCCGGGTTTCGGCGATCAACGCGATATCACTCAACTGGGCGATGGGTGACAATTCGCTGTTGGTGACCGCAATGATGAAAGGGCCCTTTTTCCTGGCTTGCTCGGCAATGTCGACCGTCTGCTGGGTGTGCCGTTTAAAGCTGATGACCACCAGGACATCCGAGGATCCCATATCCCGCAATTGTTCGGGGAGATCCCCCACTCCCAACTCCACCAGGTGGACGGAATTTAAGAAAAATCGAAGATCAAACGCCAGATAAAAAGCCAGAGCATAGCTCGCCCGCAACCCCAGCACATACAGGCGTCTGGCGGAGCAGAGCTTATCCACCGCCCGGTGAAACGTTTCTTCGGATATTCCGGCGCCCAGATCCCGGATCTTTTCAATATCTCCGGTCAGGATATCGGTAAAAAGGGACTGGCGGCCTTCCAGGGTTTTGGCGGATTCAATCAGCCGGGTTGATGTGGAGTAATCCGCCAGCATTTTTTCCCCGACGACCCTTTTAAATTCCGAAAACCCGGAAAATCCGAGGCCATTGACAAACCGGATAACCGTTGCTTCGGATACATGGGCCCGGGCGGCGATCTGGGTAATGTTTAGTAAAATCGCCTGGCTCAAGTGGTGAAAAATGTAATCCGCCACTTTCCGCTGACTGGGCGGAAATGTCTGGTATGCGTCGGATATCTGTTGAAGTATTTTTTCCATGCCGGAACCCAAAATGAAGGAAAATTTTCAATATATATTTAATTGACGGATTTATTTCATGGTTGATTTCATTCGTCAAGCGATTAAAGATGTTTTTCAGTATAATTTATTATCCAGCACCGTCCCCTTCCCAGGGGTGCCGGGGTCGGTACCCGCGGGGATAATTTACCATCAACCGATCATCGGGAAGCCATTGAATCCAACCACCTCCGTCAGTGTGATTATCCCAACCTTCAATCGGGCCCGGGTACTTGAAAAGGCGATAGATTCCGTTTTGTCCCAAGGCCATGACAATTTGGAACTTATCGTGGTAGACGATGGCTCCACAGACACCACACCTGACCTACTGGCCGCCTACGGCCGAAAAATCACCTGGATTTGCCAGAAAAACCAGGGCGTCAGCGCGGCCCGAAATACCGGTATTCGCGCATCCTCCGGCGCATTGATTGCCTTTCTCGATTCGGATGATTACTGGCTGCCCGATAAACTGGCCGTCCAGACCGCCTTTTTAAAGGCCCGCCCGGACGCTTACATCTGCCAGACTGATGAAATCTGGATTCGCAACGGGGTCCGGGTCAATCCGAAAAAAAAACATGCCAAGCCATCAGGGGATATTTTTCAGCGGTCGCTGTCGCTCTGTCTCGTCAGTCCGTCGGCGGTGATGCTCCGGCGGAATCTGTTCGATGAAGTCGGTTTTTTTGACGAGGTCCTGCCCGCCTGTGAAGATTACGACCTGTGGCTGAGAATCGGCTGCCGGTATCCGGTTCATCTGATTGATCAGCCGCTGATCGTTAAAACCGGCGGCCATCCTGATCAGCTCTCCCGGCAGGCGGGACTGGACAGATACCGCATCCGGTCCCTGTCGGGACTGATTGCAAGTGGCCGCCTGTCCCATACCCAGCGACTGCAGGCAATAATGGTCCTCAAAGAAAAGTGTCGTATCTACGCAGATGGATGCCGGAAGCGGGGGCGGAAGGATGAAGCGGATTACTTTGAAGAATTGACGATTGATTATTGACAATTTAATGAATCCAGTTTTATCCGAATGCATGAAAAGCACCGGCATCAGTCACATCCATATTTCACCGACTCACATAGATCGCCGGCATCTACCGGCCATCAACAGGATTCCGTTGGCGATAGTCAATAGTCAATTACAAGCCTCTATGTGATTCTTTCTATCTCCGCCTGCTTTTTCTGGAGCCGCTTGGCCGATACCGGCCGGGGGAGCCGCAGTTCCTGGGCGAAGACCGACACCTTGAAATCTTCCAGCAGCCAGAAAAATTCTTCAACGGCATGCCGTTTATCATCGGATGTGGCCGGCGACAGGGTTGTGAGCAGGCGGTCCAGATAATCGGCAAACGGCCGGACGGTTTCCGCCTTGCGGCGATCCTTTTCCAGATCCAGTACGGCCCGCTGCGTGCGGATTAAAATCGACCGAAGGTAAACGGGCAGGCGGGCATAGTGTTCCGCATCGTAAATGGTGATCCAGGTCGATGGCACAAGCCGCTCAAGGTCTTTCCGGCGCTGGTCGATAAACGTCTGCAGGGCCGGCTGGGCGCCATGACGGCGATTCAGCCCGGTCAATCCCTGGCAGGTGGCGGCAATGTCTTTCAGCACCGGCAGGACCGCTGCCTTGAGGGCGTTGCCCGCATCGTGCAGCTGCGGCCGTGCGGTATCGAGGCAGGTGGCAAACGCTTTTTCGGTCCGGATATTCCGGGCGAAAAAGTGCGTGACAACTTTTTCAAACAGCTGACGTTCCACTTCGGCAATCTCTTTGCGGGTGGCTGTTTTGGAGACAGCACCGGCCGGAAGCGACAACCATTTCCTGAGAAATTTCATTTCTCCGGCCAGATGCAGAGTTGCCAGTTTCCGGACGCCATCCAGGTGGGCCGCCAGGGCCCGGGTCCGGTGCGGGTATACCCGCAGACTGACCGGTCCGGCCGGACCGGTTTCAACGGTGAGCCCCGGATATCCGACCACCGGGACCTCATCGATGGTCTGTTCCATAACCGCGGGAACATCGCCAAAATCCCAGCGGTCAAGACCGGTCCGTTCCAGTTGTTTTTTCAGGATATTGAGCTGCCGCGTGTCGCCGCCGCCGGCCGCCAGCCGGTGTAAAATCGAAGGGTCGCGGCTGCTGCCGATCTCCCGGCCCGAACTGTCCGTAATGACGATGCGCATCTTCAAATAATCGGGCAGCACATCGGTGGGCCACATTCCGGCCGACACATGCACGCCGAACCGCTGATGGAGCAATCGGCCCAGTGTATTGACCAAGGGCTCATTTTCAAAGGTGGCAGGGATATCGGCCAGCATCGATTCCACTACCCGGGGCGCCGGTCCCAGCTGGCGGCGGATCGTTTTGGGCAGTCCCCTGATCAGGGTCTGAATTTTTTCGGCGATGAATCCCGGCACCAGCCAGTCCGGGGCCGAGACAGGCACCGATGCCGCCATGCCGGCCGGGATGGTCACGGTGATACCGTCGACCGCATCGCCCGGCGCGTAGGCATACGTGCACGGATACACGTTGCCGCCCCAGCAGACCGTATCCGGGTACGCCGCCAGCCGCTCTGTATCCGGTGAGTAGCGTATCAGGTCGCTCCGATGGATGCGCAAAAATCGATCGCTGCCGCGCGCCTTGATCTGTTGCCGGAGCAGACGCATATTCCAGACTCCTTCCAGCCGGGAACTGTAAAACGCGGCCAATGCCTGGGAACCGACAAAAATATCCCGCCGACGCAACCGGTTTTCCAGATTACAGACCGTCTGTACCTGGCGCTGGTTGTGGCGCAGAAAGGGCGGCGGCCGCATAATATCCCCCGCCACCAGGGCTTCTTCAATAAACACATCAGCCGCCGTTTTCTCGTCGATTCGGCCATACACCACCGGCCGGCCGGCAACGATGACAAGGCCGAACAGACTGACCTGTTCGACTCCCATGACGGTTTCTTTTTTCCTGTCCCAGCGGGGGGCACGCCAGGTCAATCGGCACAGGTCCCCGGCCAGGGGTTCCAGCCAGCCGGGATCAATATTGGCGTTGATGCGGGCAAACAGCTGCGAGGTCTGCACGATTTCGGCGGACACAATCCACTTGCCCGCCTGATCGAACAGGCCGGAGCCGGGAAAAATCATCACTTCCCGGCCACGCGTGGCGGTAAAACTGTTTTTTTCTTTCCGGCAGGCGATATTGGACAGAAACCCACTCAGGATCGACTGGTGAACCGCTGCATACCGGGGAGAAAAGTGATTTTTGCCGTCAGGGGCCAGCACCTCCGCACCAGGCAGTGCCCCCGCGCGGATGCCCGATTCCATCAGCATCCGGCCCAGCTGGCGATGGATATCCCGCCATTCCCGCATCCGGCGGTAGGAAAGAAAATGCTGCCGGCAATACCGCTTCATTCGGCCCGATCCCCGCCCCTCGGCCAGTCCGGCTTCAAACCACCGCCAGATGTTCAGCCGGGTGATAAAATCCGACTGTGGATCGGTCCAGACGGCATGGGCCCGGTCCGCCTCTTTCCGCATTTCCATTGGACGCTCCCGGGGATCCTGAATGCTCAGGGCCGCGGCAATAATCAGAATTTCGGCTACACACCCGCGCCGGCCCGCTTCGATGAGCATTCGGGACAGACGCGGGTCCACCGGCAGCCGCGCCATTATTCTGCCATCGGCAGTTAACCGGATACGCCGGGAGGATTTTTTCTTCCTGCGTGTTTTTTCAGCCGGCCTGAGCGCGCCGAGTTCACGCAGCAGCCGGTAACCGTCATCAATCATCCGTGGCGCCGGTGGGTCGATAAAAGGAAAATCCGCCACATTGCCGAGGCCCAGGGCCGTCATCCGCAGAATGACATCGGCCAGGTTGCTTCTTAAAATTTCCGGCGCGGTAAACAGCGGCCGGGAAAGATAATCGTTTTCCGGATAGAGCCGCACACAGATGCCGTCGGCCACCCGGCCACAGCGGCCCTTGCGCTGGTCGGCACTGCTTCGTGAGATGGCATCGATGGGCAAAAGTGTACACCGGGAACGGGGCGTATAGCGGGGGATACGGGCCAGGCCGGTATCGATCACGTACCGGATACCGGGGATGGTAATGGACGTTTCGGCCACATTGGTGGCCACAATGATTTTGCGCCCCGCCACCCGGCCAAACACCCGGGACTGGGCCGGTCCGGTCAGCCGGGCAAAAAGAGGCAGGACCGTTGTTCCGGGACGGGACCGGCCTTCGAGCATGCGGCAGGTGTCGCGGATATCCTGTTCGGTGGGCATAAAAACAAGCATATCCCCCGATCGGCTTTGCCGCAGGATACGGTCGGCGGCGGCCACCGCCTGGTCCACATAGGTCGTATCAACATCGCTGCCCGACGGATCCGGCGCTTCATACCGAACCTGTACTGGAAACATCCGGCCCGACACCTCGATAATCGGTGCATCATTAAACGCCCGGGAAAACTTTTCGGTATCGATGGTGGCCGAGGTCACAATCAGCCGCATATGCCGCCGCCGGGTCAGCAGACGTCTGGCCAGCCCCAGCGTCAAGTCAATATTCAGGCTCCGTTCGTGGGCCTCGTCGACAATCAGCGTATCGTAGGCATTTAAAAACGGATCGGTCTGAATTTCGGCCAGCAGGATGCCGTCTGTCATAATCTTGATAAAACCACCGGGCGCCGTCCGGTTCCGGAAACGGATTTTGTACCCCACGGTCTGTCCCAGCTCCGTCCCCATTTCTTCGGCAATCCGCCGGGCCACGGTGGTAGCCGCAATCCGCCGGGGCTGGGTACACCCGATAATCCCGTCGATCCCCCGGCCGGCATCCAGGCAGAATTTGGGAATCTGGGTGGTCTTGCCCGATCCGGTTTCCCCGGAAATGATCACCACCTGGTTATTCTTAATGGCGTCAATGATTTCGTCTTTTCGGGCAAGAATGGGAAGATCCGTCACAGGATAGACGGCTGCCGGTCGCTGTTGAATCCTTGCAGTGCGACGTCTGGCGGATGCGGTAATGTCTTTTTCGAGACGGGTCAGATGCTTTAAAGCAGATGCCGGATAGCCGGTATCGGATTTGCTGTGTCTGATGCGATTGAGTTTACGATTCAGGATATGCCGGTCGGCGCCACAGACAGCGACCAGGCCGGCACGGGCCTGACGAATTTTCCGGTTGACGACGGCCGGGGAAACATCTGGGGGTACCCTGGCCGAGTCAGACGCCACCGTTTTGTATCTTTTCCATCTGCGCGTCCGGAATGCCGAGAAAATAGAGCAGGCCTGACAGATTATCATTGCTCAGCATGCCGTCACTGTATTTTTTCAGGGCTTCCTTGGGGTTAAAGGCGATGGCCAGGCCGGCATTCTGCAGCATGAAACGGTCATTGGCGCCGTCACCCACGGCCACGATCTGGTCCGGGGAGATATTTTCCTTTTCGGCAATTTCATTGAGGATATCCGCCTTGGACTGGGCATCGATAATACGCCCCCGGATCTCTCCGGTCACAACGCCGTCCTTGATCTCCAGTTCGTTGGCAAACACATAGTCGAGATTGAGGCGGTCTTTCAGATAATCGGTAAAAAAAGAAAATCCTCCGGATACCACGGCCACTTTATATCCCATGAAACGCAGGGTCGCGATCAGATCTTCCGCGCCCGGCGTTAAATGGACACTGTCGAAGATCGACTCCAGCTGGTGCCGGGTGAGCCCCTTGAGCAATCGAATCCGCTCTGTAATGGCTTCGATAAAATCGATCTCACCGTTCATGGCCCGGGCCGTCACCGCTTTCACCCGCGCTCCGACCCCGGCGATTTCCGCCATTTCATCGATAATTTCCTCCTGGATCAGGGTCGAATCGCAGTCGAAAACAACCACCCGGCGAGGCTTGTTAAACAGGTCTTCATCCCGCAGGGAAACATCCAGCGCACTTTTTTCCGAAAACGTATAAAATTCCCGGCGCAAGGCGGCCACGTCCGTGAGGGCAGAGCCGTCCAGAGACAGTTCCATGGCAATATAATCTCCCCTTGCAATCATTCGGATCGACTCAATATTCACCTTGTTCCGGGCGCATACCCCGGACACCGCCGCGACAATCCCCGGCCGGTCCCGGCCCATCACAGTCAGGACCATCATCTTTTTAACGGGATTGCGCCGGCCGGCCTCGTATGGCTCAACCCTCAGTCCCAGTTCAAATCTGGATTCAAGAGCGGCCATGCGACTCATCATTTCTTCACAGGAAAAAGTGGATGTTTTCAAGTCAACCACTAAAAACATTGAGAAATGCCCCCGTACCGAGCGGGCGTCAATATCAACAATATTTACATTTATATCGGCCAGAACCTGCGCCACACGATGGGCCAGCCCGGGCTGGTCTTTGGCAACAGCTGATATAACGAATAATGAACTCATTCAAACTCCGATTGTTGTTAAAACCGTAAATAAAAAAGCGCGCCCGTACCGGACCGCCTCGGGTCAATACCATAAAACAGTGCGGGCGTACACCCTTGCGCAAACAGGGCTACTGGATAAACATTCCTTCCGGATTTTCCAGCACCTGCCGGATGGCCAGGGACAACTGCTTAAGCATCAATGGTTTGGTGAGAAAGCCGCGGATACCGATTTCCTTGATCTTTTCAGCAGAGATCTCGCCCATCATCCCCGAATACAGAATAATCGGAATGTCCGGTCGAATCTTAATCATCGCCGTGCTCAGTTCAATCCCTGTCATTTGAGGCATCGTCAGGTCGGTAATCACCAGGTCAAACTGCTGCGGATCCGCACTGAATTTTTTCAGAGCCCGGGTACTGTCTGTTTCCAGACTCACGTGGTACCCCATCCGTTTAAGGCCTTCTTTGGCCAGTGTAACCAGGGCTTTCTCATCATCCACGAAAAGAATTCTTTCCTGACCGGGCAGAAATTTTTTGGGAGTTTCTTCTTCTTTTGCCTCAACCTGCGCGCCTTCATATTTCGGCAGCAGCACCTGAAACTCCGTTCCCTTTCCCACTTCGCTCTTTACCCGGATATCGCCCTCGCAGTTTTTAACAACGCCATGAATCATGGCCAGTCCCATGCCGGTTCCCTTGCCCTGTTCCTTGGTTGTAAAAAAGGGCTCGAAAATCCGATCAATCACCTTATCATCAATTCCCGTGCCTGTATCTCGAACGACCAGACGGACGTAAATCCCAGGCGTCAGCTCCGAATACAGATCCTTGTTTTCGGCATTGACCAGGTATTCATCCAGCTCGATGGTCAAGGTTCCGCCGGTTTCCATGGCGTGCGCAGAATTGGTACACAGATTCATCATAATCTGATGGAGATGCGTGGGATCAGCAAAGACTTTATAATCCGACCCGCTGTTGATATTCAACTGAAACTCGATGGTCGTTGGAAGTGTGGCGCGCAGCATTCGCAGGGCTTCCTTGACGATAATTCTCATCTGAACCGGCTGAATCTTCTGATCGCCCTGACGACTGAAAGTCAGAATCTGTCGCACCAGCTCCTTGGCGCGTTTTGCCGATGTAATCACGCGCTCCAGATTCTGATGCACCGGCCCGTCTTCCGGCGCCTGAAAAATAGCCAGTTCCGTATTTCCCATGATCGCGGCTAGAATATTATTAAAATCATGGGCAATGCCACCGGCCAGGGTTCCGATGGCTTCCATTTTCTGAGCCTGGCGCAATTCTTTTTCCATCTGGATTTCATCTGTAATATCTCTTGAAACAGAAACGAATTGAGCAATTTTTCCATCTTCACTCAATATAGGAGAAATAGTTACTTCCAGTTCTCGGATACCACCGTCCTTCTTCCTGCATGACATCCGGCCACTCCATATTTTCCCGGCGGCCAGGATTTCCCACGTATCAATAAAAAACTGTTTGTCCTGGTATCCACTGCGAAGTATCCGGGTATTCTGCCCCTGCAGTTCCTCCCGGCTGTAGCCGAATATTTTTTCACAGGCCGGATTGGAATGCGTAACAGTACCATCCGGCTCCGTAATCATAATTCCTTCAGCAGCATGTTCCAGCGCCGTGGCCAGGTTCAGAACCCGTTTCTCGGCCAGTTCTCGAACAGTCACTTCCTTTTTCAGGCTCTCATAAAGCAGGGCATTGTCCAGAGAAATGGCGGCCTGGGACAGTATAATATTTAAAATTTCGATTCTCTCCCTGGTGAATACTTCCGTCGCCAGATTGTTTTCCAGATAGAGCACGCCGGTCGTTTTCTTTTTACGCACAATCGGCATGCAGAGAACGGATCTGGGTTTGTTTTTTACCACATACGGATCGGCAAAAAACTGATCACTCTCCACGGCATTATTAACGACCAGTGATTCCTGAGTACGTTCGACATACCGGACTATTTCGACAGACAAGTCGTTACTTTTTTGGAGCGGCAGTGATTGGACAGCTTTAATCTCGTCAGTATCCACCGACGCAGTCGCTTCGATATGCAAAGCGCCCTCTTTCTCCAACAGCAATATCCCTTTTTGGGCGCCGGCATTTTCAATGATGATTCCCATCAATTGATGAAGTAAATCTTCCAAAACGATTTCACTGGAAATCGCCTGGGTCGCCTTTATGATCGTGGCAATATCCAGGTCTTTACTCATTTTGCGTTCCTGGATAATCGAGTCATTCCTTACTACACTTTTTTCATCCCTTTTGTCTGTATCATCAGATCGCCCGACCAATAAAAACGCAAACGATTTATCAATTGCCTGGACCTTGGCCATCGCGCCCCATCTTTCATAGGCAGCCCGGGCCTTCATCATGGTATCGGCGGCCTGCTTTCGCCTTCCTGTTTTCTCGTAGAACAAGGCAGTCCTCTCAAGAATCAGGGCTTCTTCGTTTCGATAACCATGCTTTTTCGCTAATTTTGCTGCTTGCCGATAATACTTCTCTGCTTGCGTTTCTGCACCTTGAACCGCCAAGCGTTCAGCCTCCACCAGGTCATATTTGTGCTGATGATTCATTGGCGCGTGCTTGGCCCAATGTTTCATCTTTTTTTGATTGTTAGTTATCTTTTTTATAATTATATTTTGTTCAACACCCGTAGAGTTTGAATATAGTGATAGGCTTGATAAAGAATCGTAGAAATATAAGATCGGTGTATTCATTGAGCCGACTAATCCTTCCTTATGTAACAAGGTTAGGTTAGCATACTCTACTGCTTTCAAAGGTTCTCCAAAAAGGTAATTCAAAAATAGTTTGACCAAATATACAGTGGACAGTGTCGTTTTGTCTAGTGTTTCAAGATTTTCGTACAATTGTCGAGTTTCATCAAAATAACTTCCAGACAATCGACATGGGTCATCCACCATTTCTGTCAGATTCGCAACAGTTTGACGCAACAACTCATGGTTATATAGTGTAAATTCGTGTTTAAATCGTCTAATTGATTTACTATATTCCGAGAAACGCCTTTCTACTTCAGGGAGTTCTATTCCGGAAAGAAAAGAATAATGGCAAAAAAACAGGGCACAATAGCCAGCATATTCAAAATTCCCCGTCTCAAAACCTCTTTTATATGCAATCTCCAACGGAGTTAAGGTTTCACGAATGTGCGTTTTCCAATGATTAATAAAGGCATTGACCATATGGCCAACTTGGGAAGTCACCCCTTGCAAATTATATTTATCTATTAAGTCTAATGAGAGTTGACCAAATCTATACCCTGTATCTATGTCGCCCATTATTCCACAAAGGATTAGCCCATAGGCAGCATAAAAGCTAGCTGATTCAGGCGCATTTCCATACTTAGTAGATAACTGGACAGCTTTAAAAGTCGATATCGCCAATAAATCCTGTTTTGCAATATAGGCTGCTGATCCTATACTTTTCAATATTTGCATGATAGCCAGATTGGTCCGATCCGTCATCTGTCCCATTTGTGCCAATTTTCTGACATCTTTCCATGCCAAGGTCGATTTGGCACCCATATACCCTTTGAATAGTTTCCATCTACCCACCTTGTCAGGTAAACGAACATTTAGCTTTCGGAGTACATCTATAGCAGTTTTTATAGCGTCTTCCAATTGATACCTAGCGATATAAGAATTGATGATCGTTTCATAAACATTAATTGTATCTAACAATGACCGCGAATATTCTAGTACTTCTCCGACCAGATTATCCATTTCTTTATAGCGACCACAAAGGTAGGCTGTTTCGGCGGCCTCATCAAAAAGATTTAAAGCTAAACCATAAGAGTCCTTCCACCGATTATTCCCGAGTATCCGAATTCCGTGTCGAAAATAATTTAGTGCCGGATGAAAAGCTGCTGATGCTTTCGCTTTCAGACCGGCATCAATATTAAACTGGGCTAACTTATCTCCTGTGAGCGATGCTGACTCCAACTTGCTCCCGACATTCAAATGGTTCACAATAGGAAATAATTGTTTTTCTTTATTTTCGCTGGCCATGTTTTCTAATAAATATTCACCAATGAGGCTATGGTAACGTTGCTTTTCATTATCACTCATTGAGGTGTATATTGCCTGCCGAATACGACTATGAGCAAACCGATAGCCATTGAGATTTAGCTTTTGGTTTATCCCGGCCCCACCTTTTGTTTGTTTGTGCGAATGATCAATAGGTACTACTACGCCTTCGACTACCGCTTCTTTAAGTACAGTATTTATCTTCGTAAGTGCTTGGCTGGAAATAGCACTATAAATTGATAAATCAAATTCAATACCGATACAGGAAGCCCACTTTAGTATTTTTTGGGCGTTCTCACTCAGGCGATCAATTTTCCGAATTAGTAGATCAGCGACATTATCCGTTATTTCTAGCTCGTTAATCCGTGAAATACTCCACTGCCATTGGTTTCGATCCCGATTAAAAGTAAGCAACTGTTCGCTAAGAAGGGTTTTTAGGAACATCTCAATGAAAAACGGATTTCCGTCCGTTTTCTGTAGCGTTAACGCGCCCAATTCATTAACTTTTTTCTCATCGGTACGTATAGAATCTGAAATAATAGATTTTACTGATTCAAGCCCTAATGAGGCCACACGTAACCAAGTCAGCCGAACCTTTTTATTCCTTAATGCATCCAAAGTCTCATGGATAGGATGATCTGAGCCGATCTCGTCATCTCGATAAGCAGCGATCCCCAAAAAATTGTGTAATTCATCATCGGTTAAAATTGATTCGATTAATTTAAGTGAAGCTGCATCAGCCCATTGAAGATCGTCTATAAAAATGACCATCGGATGGGATGCTCCGCTGAGGGCCCGAATGAAATTCTGAAATAAAAGGTGCAATCGGTTCCTAGACTCTAATGGTCCCAAGTTCGGCACAGGCGATTGTGGTCCCAGGAGAATTTCGATCTCTGGAATAATATCGGCAATCACTCGGCCATTACGTCCAAGTGCTTTGGATAATTTTTCTTTCCACACTTTAAGGTCCCTGTCACTTTTAGCTATAATTTGCCGAATCACATCTCTTAAAACCTGAGTAATCGCACTGTATGGTATATCGTGATGAAAACGATCAAATCGGCCGATCCCGAAAAGAAGTGTCATCTCGGCATTACCTAGAATATACTGCTGCAACACCTCGCGTACCAAAGCGGTTTTTCCGATGCCGGCATATCCAGTTACATACACATGCTCCAGGCTCCCAGCTATGGCCCTAGAGAACGCGGTTTTTAAAACATTAATCTCGTCGCTACGGCCATATAGCTTACCCGAAATTCTAAGTTGGTCACTGATGTCATTTT
>CAZNZW010000072.1:0-12632 GCA_964577615.1 uncultured Desulfobacterales bacterium
ATTGGCCGGGGAAAGGATTGACACCTCCGGTTGCCGATGATATCTTTTAACATAGACAGTCCGGATTTTTTCTTACCGTTTGGGGGAAACAATGGCCACTGTGATTCCCATCGATACGCGGCGACAGATGGACAAACGGGAAAAAATGGAAATCATCCGGAAACGGAAGGTTCTGGCCGTACGTAAAATTTTTAAGTGCGCCCGCTGCGCCTTTAAATGTGATAAATGCGGCGCCCAGCTTGACACGGGCCGGCAGGGCAATGCCCGACGGAACCCGGCCCCCGGAAAAACGCCCTACCGGTTCTGCCAGAGCTGCGCGGACGACTATCGCGATTACATCGCCTGGGGCAACGGCAACGGCCATTCTGATTATTACTGGCACACTGCGGCCTGGGCCGACGAATGGCGGTTGTGGATCGACCACCAGAAAGCCGTGGATCGGTATTTAACATCCAGGGAGTTTGGCCGGCTCCTCAATGAAATCAAACAAATGCATCCGGACGCATAGGAGGACCCATGTTTGGACTTGGACCCATGGAACTGATTATTATTCTTGTCATTATCCTGATTATTTTCGGCGCCGGCAAACTGCCCGAAATTGGCGGCGGCATGGGCAAGGCCATCCGGAATTTCAAATCAGGCGTCAAGGACACTGATCAGAAACCCGATCAGATTGAAAAAGAGAAAAACGCTTAAACCAGACACCCATATACAAAACGGCCGGCATCTCCGGCCGTCGCTTAACATGGCAATGCCCGTTCCGTTTTTCAGATTTCCGGTATTCGGTCATGTTTGGCGCCACCCACTCACACGTTTTTCCCCGCCACCCTGCAACCGCTGTGATCCATTTACCTCATTGTCGTTCATCGTCGCCACCTGAAAAATAATTGACTGCTCATGGCGTACGGCATTCCCGCCGAAAGCGATCAGCTGGTGATGATCGACAGCCGCTCGGATATCGGTTGCTGTCTGGCTGTATCCCATCCCGGGGTCCATGGAATTACTGGGTGCCGATAAATTCGGACCGGAAATTTTCCGGCCCCAGAGCCAAAGCCGTGTCAACCGCTTCAAGCAGCCGGTTTCTGTCTGCCGGCAGGTTCCCCGACAGGTTAATATAGTTGGTGTAGTGGTCGCTGGCCAGGATTGTATTGCAGCGGATATTTTCGATCAGAAGCCGGGTTTCCCTCAGCACCTCATGGGGCGACAGGAGATGGAAACGGCCCTTTTCGATCTGGTGAAGCAGCAGGGTGTTGATTTTGGGAACAAGTGTCCGCAGCCGGACAAAATCGGGGGCAATGGCCGACAGCGCCGCAGCGGTTTTCAGGGCATGGGGACCTGTCCGGTCGGCCCCCCCCAGACCCAGGACAACATATTCGCTCAACTCCAGGCCGGCCGCCCGGACAATCTGACCGGCGGCAATCTGTTCGTCGGCGGTGGTGCCCTTTTTCACCCGCTTCAGGGTTTCGTCGTCACCGCTTTCCAGCCCCACGTGAATTCGACTCAGCCCCGCCTTCCGGAGAGTAATCAGATCGGCCAGCCCTTTCCGGGCAATATAAGGAGATGACCCATAGACCGTGATTCGCCGCAGGCGCGGCAGTTTTTCCCGGCTGTAACGACAGATCGCCGCCAGATCCGTGGTCGGCATGGCAATGGTATTGCCGGCCGGAAAAAAGAGTGTCCGGACGCGCGCACCGACCGTCTCGGCGGCTTCGTCGATGTCCCGGTAGATCTCCCGGACCGGGCGGACCCGGTAGGCCGGCCCTTTTTTATAGACCATGCAGAAGGTGCATTTGTTGTGCGGGCAGCCGACCGTGGCCTGGATCAGCAGGCTGTCGGCTTCGCTCGGCGGGCGATAGATGGGGCCTTCGTAGTGCATATATTCCAGTGGGTTATGCTCATGACAGGAGTTAAAAGGCGACTCGGCGCAGTACCGGGTCGCCTTGCCGGCATGGCCGCCGTGCAGCCGTTACGACTCCCGTGAGGCTTCGATTAATTGATCAATGGTTTCCACCCTGGCCTGCTCGGCCAGCCAGAATGCCGGTGTCAGCTGGGCGTTGAGCGCCTCGATGCTTTTTCCCTGCTGTTCAACCCAGGTAAAATATTTAAGATTGTGCCACTGGCGGCGATTGTGCCGGGTCCCTTCGGCAATCCAGTCACATTTCTGTTTGTGAAAAATACTGACCAGCCGGACTTCCGCCTCGGTTTCATCCATCGGTCCCTCTGACTGCGTCAGCTGATCCATCACCGAATGATATCGATCCATGGCATCGGTGCAGATGGTGACGATCAGATCATCGGATCCCATATTATAGAATTTGGCCGTCTTGATGGCGCCGAGCACATTGCAGACCCCGGAAATACCAAAAATTTCAGACAGGCGCCGGACCCGTTTTTCATCGATACCGTATTTTTCCGTCAGTACTTTCCAGCCCGGCGCCTCGGTCAGTAACTGCAGGCCGAGCTTGCTTTCCATATCGTCGATACACATGACGGCATCCATGTTGGTCACATTGTGAATCCAGGTCACATGCTTGTCGCCGATGCCCTGGATATCGTGGCCGCCATAGCCGTTCCAGTACAACGTGGGACACTGGACCGGTTCCAGGCCGATGATTTTATGTTCACCCGGCCAGACCTGTTTCAGCCGGTCTCCGGCGGCGATGGTGCCGCCTGATCCCATGGCCGACACATACGCCGACACCCTGCCGCTGCCGATGCCCCGCTCCTTGAGAATCGCCGCCAGTTCGACAATGGTATTTCCGGTGACGGCATAGTGAAACCGGTAATTGGCGAATTCTTCAAACTGGTTCATGATCCGCACCCGATCCGGATCGGCGGCCCGCAACGCGTGGCACTTGTCATAAATTTCCTTGACGTTGCTTTCGCACCCCGGTGTCAGCGACAGCCGGGCCCCATAGCCGGTGACGATATCAAACCGCTCCTGGCTCATCTCCTCGGGGAGAATGACCACGGAATCGAAATTCATGCGGCACCCCACCCAGGCGCCGCCAATGCCGTAATTGCCCGTCGACGGCCAGACGATCGTATCCCGGGCCGGATCGACTTCGCCGGTGAGTGATTTTTCGATTAAAACAGAATAGGTGGCCCCGACCTTGTGGCTGCCGGTGGGAAAATCCACCCCGTAAAGCACCACGATAGGGGTGTCGACCCCGGTCAGCCCGGACGGGAGCACCTCGTGATAAATCTCGTTCTTTTCGTTTTTCCAGGTGATATTGAAAAGGTTGATGGGATCGAGGGGATCGGTATTTCTGGCGGCCAGGGCTTTGGCTCGAATCGCTGGATCGATCCGGTCCGGGTCGAGCATTTCGGCAAAGGTCGGACCGGTAACGCGTTGGTTCTCAGACATATTTTCCTCCTTGGCGGTCGATCCCCGTAAAAAAAAGGCCGACGTTTTCCGTCGGGGCGATCGCGCCGGTTTTAATCAATTCAATCAGGCCGGCCAGACCGGCGCAGCCGGTGGCGGAAACAGTGATATCGGTCTGTTCGCGGGCCAGGCGCCAGGCATTTCGAATCGTATCTTCCGGCACCACTACGGCCCGGCCGCCGCTTTTTATAATACTGCGCAAGAGATAATACCAGTCATAGGTGACATCGTCCAGGATGCCGTGGGCCAGGCTGGCGGGAACCGGGCCGTCCCAGGCCCACATGTACTGCCCTGTGTCCGCGACAATTTCGGCCAGCGGGGTCTGTACGGCCGGGGCCTGGAAATTGTGGCGGGCAAATTCGGCCACATCGGTCACCTGCGCCGGATGACGGTCGGCAAACCGGCGGATTTTTTCCAGCGCGGCGGCCGGCACATCATCAGGTGCGGGGTGCAGGTCAAACGCCAGCTGGTTGGTGCGGGCGATTTTGGCCAGGGCCAGGTAATAGGCACGGATAAAAGGATAGTTGCCTTCGGGCTGGCACACGCTGATCTTGGGCAGGCGGGCGCCGATACCGAGACGGTTGAGAGACTCCCAGCCCCCGGCAATGGCCCGGGCCAGAGCGCCGCCGCCCACCTGAATCACCAGGTGCGATACCTCAGCGGTGTGATCACCGAGCTGAAGGGCGGTTTCGGCCCCGAGCGTTTCCCCGCCTTCGATATTGCTCCAGTTGTCGTTGCCCGAGCAGGAAAAGGGAATCCATTTTTTCTCATCAACCGCCCGCCGGAAGGCCAGATAGCAGGGGTCCCCCGTACTGCCGGCGAGCCGGGAAATGATTTCCACCACGGCGCCGCGGTCGTTGAGCATTTCCACGACCGATTCGTCAACCGAGTCCGGCACAAAAGCGTGCAATTCGTACCCACCGGCCCGGGCCACGGCGGATGCGGCCAGAGCGGCATTTCCGCAGCTGTAAATCGCCAGAACCTGTTTCGTCTGCCGGCGGGTCTGCGCCCGGATGCCCTCTATATAGAGCAGTGACCCCATCAGGTGGCGCCCCTTGTGTGAACCGGTGATGTTTCCCGTTTCATCCTTGATCCAGAGACGGCCGCTGAACCCGATGGCGTCGGCCAGAGCGGCGGCCGGGAACAGGGGCGTAACGGTAAATGGATGTTTCTCGATCTCACGCAGCCGGTTCTGAATACTGTCAAGATGCCGCCGGTAGGATTCGGCGTCAGGCAGATTTCCGGCGGCCATCAGCGGTTGAAAAATGAAAAATGGATCCCTGCCGTCCTTCTGCCAGCGGGTAAGGACCGTTTCCCTTGCCCTGGCACGGTTAAAAGCGCCTGTCCATTTTTTCTGAAAAATATGTTCGCGCCGGTTGTCGGCGCCGGGACAGCCGAACAATCCGCCGGACGGGTCCCGGGCCTGCCGGCATGCCGGGCAGTAAAGATGTATGGGTGCGACGGGTCGATTCATGATTTTCAATGCCATTGTCGGATCATCAACTGGTTGCGGATTCTTTTTTTCTCATAAAAAAAATGCCTTGGCAATCGCAAAACAGACATCTTGCCTTGACAAATCGGGTAAAACTGGCAAAATCAGAACCTCACCTGTCAAACGAACCACATCCAAACCGGACTCAACCATGGAACCCATGCGTTCAACAACCCCCCGCCGCTCGGGGCAGCATCTGTCGGAAATGGCCGATACACTCGGCCGGCGTGTGAACTGGGTGGTTGAGCGCTGCTGCGCGCTTTTAATGGCGGCCATGGTACTGGTGATCTGGTTTGGCGTGGTTGAACGCTATTTTTTAAGACTGGGCGCCACCTGGACCGAGGAATTTTCCCGCTACGTCATGATCTGGGTGGCCCTGCTGGCCGTTTCCTGCGCGGCGTATCGCCGTGAGCATATCGGGCTGATCTTTATCCTCCAGCGCCTGTCCGGGACCCGGCGACGGCTCTTCCAGGGAATACTTGACCTGATCGGGCTGGTTTTCTTTATTTTTCTGGCGATTTACGGTGTGGGCATGGCCGCCACCGGCCGGACCCAGTATGCGACTATTTTCGGGATGTCCATGGTTGTGCCGTTTGCCGCGGTTCCCGTATCGGCCGCCCTGACCGCTTTTCAGATCCTGGTAACGATGATCCGGGATCTGGCCCATACGCATCCAGCGGAAAACGCATCATGACGATTGTTCTGATTGTCTTTTTCTTTTTATTGTTCATCGGGCTGCCCATCGGCTTTGTTCTCGGTATCGCCGGCGTGGCCGGTTTATATCAGATCGGCGGGCATAATTTTCTGGCCATGGCCCCCAAACGATTTTTCGAAGGCCTCGACCTTTTCACCTTCATGGCCATGCCGTTCTTTATCCTGGCCGGTGAAATCATGAACCGATCCGGAATCACCACCAAAATCGCCGAATTTGCCGATGCCCTGGTGGGATACCTGCGCGGCGGTCTGGCCCATTCCAATATGATCGCCTCGGTTCTTTTTGCCGGCATGACCGGCGCGGCTGTCGCAGATACCGCCGCCTTCGGCAACACCCTGGTGCCGGCCATGGTTAAAAAGGGATATACCCGTCCTTTTGCCTGCGCCGTCACCGTGGCCGGATCGATCATCGGTCCAACCATCCCGCCATCCAATCTGATGGTGATCTACGGATCGCTCATGGGCGTCTCCATTGCCGGACTGTTTGCCGCCGGGATTCTGCCGGGACTGCTGATCTGCCTGATCTGCATGGCGGTTATTGCCGCCCTGGGGCGGCGCCTGGGCCTGCCCAAAAGCAAAGACGGCCCCAGCCTGCGCCGGATTTTCAGGACTTTTCGATCAAGCTTTCTGGCCCTGCTCATGCCGGGCATTATTCTGGGCGGTATTCTTTTCGGTATTGTAACCCCGACGGAAGCCGCCGCCATTGCCGTTTTTTACGCCCTTGTCATCGGCGTCGGGGTTTATCGGGCCTTGACGTTTAACGATATCGTGGAAATGCTGATCCGCACGGCATTGATTACCGGCGTGGTTTTTCTGATTATCGCCTCGGCCTCCATTTTGAGCTGGTGGATGACATTCATGCAGATCCCCCAGGCCATCGCCGACCTGTTCCTCAGCCTGTCCGATAACCCCAATGTCATCATCGCCCTGATTCTGGCCCTGCTGCTGGGCATCGGCATGTTCATGGACATCAACGCGGCCCTGATCATTCTGGCACCGGTTCTGGGCCCCTTAACGGCCAGCATCGGCATGAATCCGGTGCACGCCGGAGTCATGATCGTCCTGGCCCTGAATATTTCACTCATGACCCCGCCGGTCGGGGCCTGCCTGTTCGTGTTATCGTCTGTTACCGGCGAACGGATCGAACGGATTTCCATGGCGCTGATTCCATTTCTGGCCGTGGAGGTGCTGGTCCTGATTGTTATCGCTTACTGGAGTGATATGACCATGTTCATGCCCCGGCTGCTTCTGGGGCAATGACAATTTATTTAATTTAAAGGAGGAGACCGATGTCAAAAACAAACAGAGCTGTTATTATTTTTACCGCCGTGTTTTTTGTATTTGCCCTGATGCTGCCCGGCGCAGCCACGGCCGCCAAGATCATCAAACTGCACCATCTGAACAAGGATGACCCGTTTGACAACCCCACCGGCGCCATGGCAACGGTGTTTAAGAGCCTGGTGGAAGCCGGCACCAACGGGTCGATCAAGGTCCAGACCTTTCCCAACGGTCAGCTGGGAAAAGACGCAGAAGTCACCCAGCAGGTGAAAGCCGGCGTGATCCAGTCCGGCATCCATTCCGTGGGCGGCTTTGCCTCGACCTACCCCATGATCGGCGTCATCGACATCCCCTTTGCCTTTCCCAATATCAGTACCACCTACGCCGTTTTTGACGGGCCGTTCGGAAAAAAACTGGCCGCGGATATCGAAAAGAAAACCGGGTTGAAAGTCCTCGGGTTTGGTGATTCCGGCGGATTTTTCAATTTTACCAATTCCAAGCGCCCGATTCAGACACCGGCCGACTTCAAGGGGCTGAAAATCCGTACCATGGGACTCGATACGCATAAAACAATTATCAAGGCCCTGGGCGGTCAGCCGGCGGCCATCGCCTGGACGGAAGTGTACACCGCCCTGCAGACCGGGGTGGCCGACGGCCAGATGAATCCGATTCCGATCATCGCCTTTGCCAAGTTCAACGAAGTCCAGAAATATCTGACCCTCAGCGGGCATCTGTTTGCCCCCTATGTCTGGGTCATGAACAAAGCCTTCTGGGACAGCCTGACCAAAAACGAAAAGTATGTTGTCAGCTATGCCGCCCAGTCGGCCATCGTCGCCGGGCGGGGGATGAGCCGGGCCATTGAAGCTTCCGACCGGGGTCTGCCGGCTCTGGCCAAGGACATGAAAGTCAACGCGCTGGACCCGGCCGCCAAACTGAAATTCCGGGATATGGCTCTGCCCGCGGTCAAGAAACTGATTGCCGATAAATTCGGCGCGGACGGCGTGGATATGATGAATGCGTTCCTGAAGGCCATTGAAGCCAACCAGTAGGTGCCCGACGGATAACAAAGTGCCGGACCCAAATGTCCCGGGCCCGCTGAAGCAATATGGGCCCGGGCCGACCGTCCGGCCGGCGGTCGGCCGTGAATAACTTCGAAAAGCCCGATTTCGTCAGCCGGATAAAAAAGGTAAGGTCTATATTTCCTTGACAAAACAAAAACGGATGGATATTATCCCCGAATTATGGAATTTGTATCCGCGGGGGTTATTGTTTTGCCCTGAACGCCAGACCAACGCGTTAAACGGGATCGTCAAAGAAAATCGTACAGGAGAATGTTGCCCATGACACTGACTAAGGCCAAAATCATCAATGATGTACATGAGAAAATCGGATATCCCAAAAAAGAGGCCGGCGAGGTGGTTGAGACGCTGCTGGAGATGATGAAATCCACCCTGGTCAATGGAGAGGATATTTTGATCAGCGGTTTTGGTAAATTTTGCGTCAAGGATAAAAACGCACGCAAGGGACGAAATCCGGCAACAGGGGATGCGATGATGCTGGACAAACGCCGGGTTATTACATTCAGGTGTTCGGCCGCGTTAAGAAACAAGATCAACCAGAAATAGTCGGCCGACGATCCCCACTGTTTCCGTTTGTTTCCCCGTGCCCCCTTCCCGACAGCCAGATATCGGACGACATGCCTGCAACTGCTTTGCTTGACGGCATATACACCGTCAAGCAAAGGACTTATTCCCCCGCCTGAAAACCATGCGCCGGACGCCCCGCATGGGCATCCCGGGCCGCGTATCAGGGAAACTCCGGCTGAGCGTATCTTTGAAGGGATATCATTCCCGCCGTCCGACACCCCCCACCCGCTGCCGTATCCCGGCAGTAAATCAATACCGGTTTTATTCTGCCGGGTTCTGCTTCCAGAAAGGCGACATGCGCCGTAACCGTTCAATGATGGGCGGGAGATGCTCAACAATATAGTCGATTTCTTCCTCGGTATTGTAACGGCTGAGGCTGAAGCGGATGGAGCCATGCGCCGAAGTGAACGGAACACCCATCGCCCGCAGCACATGGGAGGGCTCGAGCGACCCCGAGGTACAGGCCGATCCGGAGGACGCGCATATGCCGAGCTGATCCATCAGCAGTAAAATCGCTTCGCCTTCCACCGAATCGAAACCGATGCTGGTCGTATTCGGCAGACGATTATCCCGATCGCCGTTCACCGATGATTTCACAACGCGGGCCAGAAGTTCGCTTTCCAGTCGGTCCCGCAGCCGGGCCACACGGGTATTTTCTTCGTCAATATGCTGGCCAGCCAGTTCGCAGGCTTTTCCCAGCGCAATAATGGAAGCGGTATTTTCCGTGCCGCCCCGGCGACCGTGGGCCTGGTGCCCTCCGATGAGAAAGGGTGAAAATTTCGTGCCCTTGCGGATGTACAAAACGCCCACGCCCTTGGGCGCATGGAGTTTGTGACCGGACAGGGACAGCATGTTGACCGGCACGGCGCCCATGTCGATGGGAATTTTACCCCCCGCCTGGACGGCATCGGTATGGAAAACCACCCCGCGGTCGTTAAGTGTTTCTGCAATTTCGGGAATAGGAAAAATCACACCGGATTCGTTATTGGCCCACATGATACTGACGATGGCCGTGTCATCGGTCACATGGTCATACAGATAATCAAGGTCCAGGCGGCCCTTGGGATCCACGGGAACAAAGGTGACCCGATAGCCGCGCTTGACCAGATCTTCGCACAAACTCTTGATCGCCGGATGTTCCACCCGGGTGGTGACGATATGCCGCTTGTCCGGATTGGAACGCAGGGCCGCATGGATCGCCGTATTGTCACTCTCCGTCCCGCAGCTGGTAAAAACAATCTCCTCCGGCGCCGCGCCCAGGAAGGCGGCCACTTTTTCGGTCGCCTCGTTGAGCTTGTCTCCCACTTTGCCGGCAAACGTATACATACTCGATGGATTGCCATAATATTCCGTCAGATACGGCGCCATTTCCTCAAAAACCTCGGGGGCTACCCGGGTCGTGGCATTATTGTCAACATAGACCCGCTTCATGCCTGCACCTCCTCGACCGTCAGCTCAGGGGTGACCAGTTCTCTGAGTTTGGCCTGCACGTATTCGGACAATGTTACCTGCGACAACCGGCAACTGGCACAGGTGCCCCGGAGCCGGACGTACACATGGTTGCCATCCACATCGATCAGTTCAATATTGCCCCCGTCTTTTTCCAGCGCCGGCCGGATTTCCCGTTCGAGGGTTTCCTCGATCAGTTTGATTTTCTGAATATTGGTCAGCCTGGTTTTCTTTTTTTTGGGCGCCGGTTCCCTTTCCATCACGGTGTCGATAATTTCCTGGATCTGATCATGGCATTTTTCACAACCACCGCCCGCCTTGACATAATCCGTGACGTCGCCGATCGTCGTCAAGCGGTTTTCCCGCACCACCCGTTCGATCTGGACATCGGTCACCCCAAAGCATTCGCAGACAATATTGCCCTCGACCTCTTCAACCGGCGTCCCCTCGTAATGGGCGATGGCCGCTTCCAGCGCCTCCCGGCCCATCACCGAACAATGCATCTTCTCCTTGGGCAGCCCGCCCAGGTAGCCGGCAATATCATCGTTGGAAATTTTTTTGGCCTCCTCCAGGGTCAGCCCCTTGAGCATCTCGGTCAGCGCCGAGGAAGAGGCAATGGCACTCGCACAGCCGAACGTCTGAAATTTTACATCGCCGATATGCCCCTTGTCATCGAGCTTGAAGTAAAGGGTCAGCGCATCCCCGCAGGCCAGAGATCCGACTTCGCCGATACCATCGGCATCTTCAATGATTCCCACATTGCGGGGATTTAAAAAATGTTCTTTTACCTTATCTGTATATTCCCACATGGTCAGTCTCCTCTCTCAACAGCGGTTGACGCATTGGATATAATATTTAAACATAAATCGGGTTTCAACGTACAATAATCATCGTTTACAAAAAGAAAAGCCGGAAACACCTATTTTTTCCGCTGCCGCTCTGTTCATAAATGACCCCATGGATACCGGGGAAAAACACGATTTCCGGCATCCGTTGCCGGGGCGCCGTTTTTTGTTAATCATCGACCGGTAATTGACATGGTCCGGAGCGGTGATGTAGAAAGTTTCCATACACCGCTGTTCAAGATTTATGAATCGGGGTTCCCATGGAAAATCATCCGTTTCAAGTCATTACTTCCCATAAAAATAATCTGATCCGCATTTTAGATAATCTCAAAGAGGGAATCATTGCCCACGATCTGGATCGACGCATTATATTTTTTAACCGGGAGGCGGAAAAAATCACCGGATTTCGCCGGGAAGATGTCCTGAAAAAATCGTGCGACGATGCGTTCGGCACGGCCCTGTGCGGCGCCAATTGTCATTTCTGCAAAGACGACTGCACGCCGGAAAACGACGAGGAATACACAACCAATATTATCACGAAAAGCGGTGAAACCCGGCGGGTGGAAATGACCCTGACGGCCATGTTTGACGATGCCGGGAACCAAAAGGGGGTACTGGCCTCCATGAAGGATGTCACCGATTATCTCCAGTTGCAGATCCGCGCCCGCAAACTGACCAGTTTTGCCGAAATCATCGGGCAGGATGCAAAAATACTTCAGGTTTTCGAACAGATCCGTGATGTCGCCGGGTACGATTTCCCCGTCCATGTCAGCGGCGAAACAGGCACGGGAAAGGAACTGGTCGCCCATGCCATCCATAACGAGAGCGCCCGGGGCGGCGGGCCGTTTGTTCCCATCAACTGCGGCGCCCTGCCGGAAGGATTGATCGCCAGCGAACTCTTCGGCCATGTCAAAGGCGCCTTCACCGGCGCTCACCGGGACAAAATGGGCCGGTTTGAACTGGCCGACGGCGGCACCATTTTTCTCGACGAGGTCACCGATCTGCCCAAACCGATCCAGGTGACATTGCTGCGGTTTCTTCAGGAAGGCACCTTCGAGCGGGTCGGCGATGAAAAAACCATTACCGTGGATGTCCGCATTATCAGTGCCACCAACAAGGCGCTGAAAACGGAAGTGGCCCATGGCCGGTTCAGAGATGATCTTTTTTACCGGCTGAACGTCATCCCGATCCATCTGCCGCCGCTGCGGAAACGTCGCACCGACATCCCCCTGCTGATCGAACATTTCCTCTATAAAACCGAGAAGCAATACGATCGCCGGTCGCATCGCATCTCCCGGGAAGCCATGGCTCTCCTGATGGATTATCACTGGCCGGGAAATATCCGCGAACTGCAGAATGCGGTGCAGTTCGCCATGGTCCGGGCCAAGGGCCATGTCATCCGCCGGGAAGATCTGCCCCTCGAAATCCGGCCGGAAAAATCTGTCGCGGGAAGCGCCATTCGCCGGCACAAACGGGGACGCCGACGCCGACTGACCCCGGAAGCGGTGACCGCCGCCCTGGAAACGACCGGTGGCAATAAATCCCGGGCGGCAAAGCAACTGGGGGTCGGGCGGGCAACGCTGTACCGGTTTCTGGCCCGACATTCCGAACTGAACTAACCCGCGGCCCGGACCGGAAACCTGCCGGGGAAGCCTGATATGGTACGCAGGCTGGACCCCCTCTCTGGAAACGGCAGCAACAAGGGACGCCCTCCTTAGTATATAAGGCAACTATGTATGACAAATGATATCCGGTCGATTTTTGAAAAAAAAATAAAACCCGCCCGATTCAACCGCACCATCGGCCTTTTTGGGGCCACGACG
>CAZNZW010000073.1:0-12630 GCA_964577615.1 uncultured Desulfobacterales bacterium
CTGCAGATCGAAGCCGGAAAGGCGAATCCTTCACCTCCCATTGGCCCGGCCCTGGGCCAGCATGGCGTGAATATCATGGATTTTTGTAAAGCCTTTAATGCACGCACTGCGGATGCTGCCGGAATGATTATCCCGGTGATTCTCACTGTGTACCAGGATCGGTCATTCTCTTTTATCACGAAAACGCCTCCGGCCGCCATCTTGTTGAAAAAAGCGGCTAAAATTGCCAAGGGCGCGGGCGATCCGAAACGGGATCGTGTCGGGAAGGTAACGCGTAAGCAGGTTGAGGATATTGCCAATCAGAAAATGGTGGATCTGAATGCGTTTAACCTGGATGCCGCCTGTCGGATTATTGAGGGCACGGCCAGAAGCATGGGGATCGAGGTAGCAAAAAAATAAGGTCGTCATCTTGTGTTGTAATGAACACCAAATTTAAAGGAGCGAAAAGGTACGATGCCGAAACGGGGGAAGAAATATTTACAGACTCTAACGAAGGTGGATAAAACCGTCCGGTACAACTTTATCGATGCCATCGGGATGGCCTTGGCAGCGTCATTTACCAAGTTCGATGAAACGGTTGATTTGGCTGTTCGGCTGGGTGTCGATCCGCGCCATGCAGACCAGATGGTCAGAGGCTCGGTGGTTCTGCCCAATGGTTTGGGCAAAGACGTGAAGGTGCTCGTTTTTGCCAAGGGAGAGAAAGAAAAAGAAGCCAAGGATGCCGGGGCCGATTTTGTCGGTAACGATGATCTGGTAGAAAAAATAAAGGGTGGCTGGTTTGGTTTTGACAAGGCCGTGGCCACGCCGGACGTCATGGGGTCCGTGGGCAAAATTGGCCGGCTGCTTGGACCTAGAGGGCTGATGCCCAATGCCAAGGTCGGAACGGTTACTTTTGACGTGACCCGGGCCGTTGAAGAATTGAAAAGCGGCAAAATAGACTTTCGTGTTGAAAAAGCGGGTATCGTGCATGCTCCCATGGGGAAAGTATCCTTTGGCGTAGAAAAACTGGCTGAAAACATATCCAAATTTATGGAAACGCTCATCCGCTTAAAACCACCCGCCAGCAAGGGAACCTACCTGAAAGGGATCGTTGTCTCAACAACGATGGGGCCGGGAATCAAAATTGATTCGGCGGATGTCAAAGATCTGGTGGGATAGCTAAGCTGTAGTCGTTCAAAAGCCGGGTCGCGAATGAAGACGATCCAGTGTAATAAAAATATTCTGTCGAAGACCGTAGGTGCACGAAGTTGTGGTTAATCAGCCAACGCTGGCCTACCGAGGCAGTGGATACCGCATGTGGAAATTCAATTACCTCAAGAATCATAATGGAATCCGCAGGTAGTGCCGCAGGGCTTCAATACCACGGTTTTTGGGCAGACCATGGAGGGGGGTGTCAATCTAAAGTGAAAATCGAACAGAAAAAGACGCTGGTTAAGAAAGTTACGGAGACAATTGAGGCGGCCAAGGTCATCATTGTCACTGATTACAAGGGCCTTGATGTAACGGCATTAAATGATCTGCGCAGCCAGTTGCGTGAAAGTGATATTGAATATCGTGTTGTTAAAAACACATTGCTGAAACGTGCTGCCGAGGGAAATGATCTGGCATTGATCACGGATTGCCTCAAGGGTCCCAGCGCCGTGGCGTGCAGTTTTGATGATCCTGTCGCGCCGGCCCGGATTTTAACCAAGTTTGCCAAAGAGAATGAAAAACTTGAAATTAAAGCCGGTGTGATGGACGGGAAGGCACTCGACCTGGATGCGATTAAGGCATTGTCAAATCTGCCGTCGCGAGACCAGCTGCTCGGGCAGTTTTTATCTGTCATCAATGGCGTTCCGACGGCATTTGTCCGGGTGCTTAACGGTGTTCCGCAGCAGTTCGTTAATCTGCTGCTGGCCGTAAAAGATAAAAAAGAGGCTGAAGCCGGCCAACCCGGCTAAACAACCGATATAACGGGAAGGATATACAGATTCAGCAATACGCGTATCTGTTTACGTGTTTGTTGTGGCGATCTGCCGTATCAGGAAACGCGGTACGATAAATTAGTTCAACGGATCAAACTCATTAAAGATAATATTTTGGAGGAATTTAAGATGGCCGATATTACCAAAGAGGATGTGATTGAATTTATTTCCGGAATGTCCGTGCTTGAACTGTCGGAAATGGTGAAGGAAATGGAAGAAAAGTTCGGCGTCAGCGCTGCGGCGCCGGTGGCCATGGCTGTGGCCGCGCCGGGTGCGGATGGCGGCGGCGCTGCGGCTGAAGAGAAAACCGAATTCGACGTTATTCTAACCACCTTTGGAGATAAGAAGATTCAAGTCATCAAGGAAGTCCGAGCCATAACCGGCCTGGGCCTGAAAGATGCGAAGACGCTGGTTGACGGTGTTCCCCAGCCGGTCAAAGAGGGGATCCCCAAAGATGAGGCGGAAAAAATCAAGGAACAGTTGGAAGGGGTCGGCGCACAGGTAGAAATCAAATAGCCGGGAGAGCCTCCGGTAAACGGCTCTGGTCGGATTATTCCGGCAGTTGTTTATCGGTTTTCCATCCCAGTTGTAATCTGAAAGGGGGGGCAGTGGAAAGTATCAAATCCACTTGAGCATTTCTTTCTGTCCTCCATATGGCACCTGAATCGGGCGAAATATTGCCCATTCAGGTGCAACTTCGATTAGCGGAGATACCATGCCTCAAAGTACACCGGTCACCGAACGTATCCGGAAAGATTTCGGCAAGATTCGCAAGATTATCGATATACCCGATTTAATCGGTATTCAACATGAATCCTATGACCGTTTCTTACAGATGAACACCCCGCCCGATAAACGCAAGGATATCGGTCTGCAGTCGGTCTTCAATTCTGTATTTCCCATTAAAGATTTCAGCGGAACGGCCTCTCTGGAATTTGTGGGATACCGTTTTGACAAAGTAAAGCACAGCGTTAAAGAATGTGTCCTGAGAGGAATGACTTACGAGATTTCCATGCGGATCACTGTCCGCCTGGTTGTATACGATGTTGACAAGGAAACGGGGATCTCGAATATTCGGGATATCAAGGAGCAGGAAATTTATTTCGGCACCATCCCGTTGATGACGGCCAAAGGGACATTTGTTATTAATGGTACCGAACGGGCAGTTGTCAGTCAGCTCCATCGTTCATCCGGTGTCTTTTTTGATCATGATAAAGGCAAGTCACACTCCAGCGGGAAAATTATTTACAGCTCCCGAATCATTCCCGTTCGCGGATCCTGGATCGACATGGAAGTCGATCCAAAGGATATCGTCAATGTGCGCATTGATCGCCGGCGGAAATTTCCGATTACGCTTTTATTCAAAGCCCTGGGCTATACCACCGAAGATCTGCTTGATTATTTCTACGATACGGAAATCATTGTCCGCAAGGATAAGCTTTTTTATAAAAAGTTAAGAGCCAAACTCATGAAAGGGTATCGGGCGGGGCTCGATATATTGGACCCGAAAACCGGCGACGTCCTTTTGCCGGCCGGCCGGCTGTTAACCCTGGCTGCCATTAAACGCCTAAAAGCAGCTGATGTGGAATGGATTCCCATCACGGAAGAGGAGCTTCTTGATAAAATCTGCGCCACGCCCATTGTCGACAGCAAGACCGGCGAAACCCTGGTGCAGGCCAATGAAAAATTTGACGAAACGAATATTAAAAACGTCATTGCCGCCGGCATAGATCAGTTCGGCATTCTTTTTATCGACCAGACCACGACCAGTGAATCCATCCATAAAACCCTGCTGATGGACAAGGTGGAAACCCGGGAAGAGGGCCTGATCGAAATTTATCGGCGCATGCGTCCGGGAAATCCGGCCACACCGGAAGTGGCCCTGGGGTTTGTGGATCATCTCTTTTTCGATTCAGCATACTACGATTTATCCGGTGTCGGGCGACTGAAGATTAATCAGCGGACGGGTATTGATACGGACATCGGCTTGAGAACGCTGCGGCGGGAAGATATCCTTGTGACGGCCAAAACCCTTGTGTCGCTTCGGGACACCCAGGGAGCGGTGGACGATATTGACCATCTCGGAAACCGGCGGGTCCGCGCCGTGGGCGAGTTGCTTGAAAACCAGTACCGCATCGGCCTGGTCCGAATGGAGCGGGCCATCAAGGAACGGATGAGCCTTCAGGAAGTAGATGCATTGATGCCCCATGATCTGGTTAATTCCAAACCGGTAACCGCTGTGGTAAAAGAGTTTTTTGGAACGAGCCAGCTGAGCCAGTTCATGGATCAGACCAATCCGCTTTCCGAAACGACTCACAAGCGTCGGCTGAGCGCCCTGGGACCGGGTGGATTGACCCGGGAGCGGGCTGGCTTCGAAGTCCGCGACGTGCATCCTTCTCATTACGGGCGTATCTGCCCGATCGAAACACCGGAAGGGCCGAATATCGGACTGATTGTATCATTGGGGACCTACGCCCGGGTCAATGAATACGGATTTATTGAAACTCCCTATCGGAAAGTGACCGATGGGCAGGTGACGAAAGATGTGGTTTTTTTCGGTGCTTTTGACGAAAAAGATCACCCCATTGCGCAGGCCAATGCCCAGGTTGATGATAAAAACCGGTTTGTTAATCCACTGGTGACGTCCCGGGTGGCCGGTGAATTTACCATGGTTCCCGCGAAACAGGTGGACCTGATGGATATTTCACCGAATCAGCTGGTTAGTGTATCCGCGTCATTAATTCCTTTTCTGGAAAACGATGATGCCAACCGGGCGTTGATGGGGTCCAATATGCAGCGGCAATCTGTTCCCCTGCTCAACTGCCAGGCACCACTGGTGGGAACGGGTATTGAACGAGTGGTGGCCAAGGATTCCGGAGTGACCCTGGTGGCTGACCGGGATGGTGAAGTTGTTGACGTTGATGCTTCCCGGATTCTGATCAAACATTCGGAAGCCAGCGATGAGAATGAAGCCGACGAAGCCGGTGGCTCGGTAACTATCTATAATTTAGACAAATTTATTCGATCCAACCAGAATACCTGCTTTAACCATCGGGCCATTGTTCGGAAGGGGCAGTGGGTAAAAGCAGGCCAGATTATCGCTGATGGCCCGGCTACCAGCCAGGGGGAGCTGGCCTTGGGGAAAAATGTAACTGTCGCATTCATGCCGTGGGGCGGATACAATTATGAGGATTCCATTCTGGTTGGGGAGCATCTGGTGCGGGATGGCGTCTATACCTCCATACATATAGAAGAATTCGAGCTTGTGGCTCGTGATACCAAGCTGGGACCGGAAGAGGTGACGCGTGATATCCCCAATGTGGGCGAGGAAGCGCTGAAAGACCTGGATGAAAGCGGCATTATCCGGCTGGGGGCCGAGGTGAAGTCCGGGGATATTCTGGTGGGAAAAATAACGCCCAAAACCGAAACACAACTATCCCCAGAAGAAAAACTGCTGCGGGCCATTTTTGGCGAAAAGGCCGGCGACGTTAAAGACAGTTCCCTGCGTGTACCGCCCGGAGTGCAGGGCGTGGTCATAGATGCCAAGGTTTTTTCCCGCAGAGGATCGGACAAGGACGAACGGGCCCTGCAAATTGAAGCCGCGCAGATCGATGATCTTCGAAAAGATCTGGATGATCAGCTGGCCATTGTCAAGCAGGTGGCCAGAGAGCGGATTGATGCGCTGCTTTCCGGATGCAAAAGCGATGCGGCTGTGAAAAAAGGGAAGAAAACGATTATTCCCAAAGGCGCTGTGATTTCTAAAGCGAAACTGGCCGAATTATCATTCGCCGACCTAGAAAAAGTGACCCTGAAAAATGCCAGCACAATGGCAGCGGTGACTGATCTTCTTGAGAAGTATCGGCTGGAGACAGCGCGGTTCCGAACCGAGTTTGATCAAAAAGTGGATCAGCTACAGAAAGGCGATGATCTGCTCCCCGGGGTAATTAAAATGGTCAAGGTTTACCTGGCCATGAAACGAACCTTGTCCGTGGGGGATAAAATGGCCGGGCGTCATGGAAACAAAGGCGTTTTATCCCGGATTCTGCCCCTTGAAGATTTGCCGTATTTTGCCGATGGGACGACAGTAGATATGATCCTGAATCCTCTGGGGGTGCCGTCACGGATGAATGTTGGACAGGTCCTGGAAATTCACCTGGGAAATGCCGCCCGTGGACTCGGGAAACAGATCCGGGAATTGATGGATGCCAAGCGGATAGATGATCTTCGGGAAAAGATAAAAAATATATTCAATACCGATACGGATCAGGACATTGCCATGCGTAAACGGGTCGACGACGGCAATGATGACGATATTTATGCGCTGTCAAAGGATTTTCGAGATGGGGTATATATGGCCACACCGGTGTTTGACGGCGCTCTGGAGGCTGAGACCAAAGAGCTGCTGGAAGAAGCCGGCTATGCCACCACAGGACAGGCAACCCTGTACGATGGTCGGACCGGGGAGGCCTTTAAGGGTAAAATCACCGTTGGCGCCATGTATATGCTTAAACTGCATCATCTTGTGGACGATAAAATTCACGCCCGCTCTATTGGGCCCTATTCAATCGTTACCCAGCAGCCTCTTGGCGGCAAGGCACAGTTCGGCGGGCAGCGGCTGGGGGAGATGGAAGTCTGGGCCATGGAATCCTATGGCGCTGCCTATGCCCTCCAGGAATTTTTAACGGTTAAATCGGACGATATGGCCGGTCGGACACGGATGTACGAAAAGATCGTTAAAGGACAAAATGTACTGGAACCGGGGCTGCCCGAATCATTCAAGGTATTAACCAAGGAGCTGCGCGCCCTCGGTCTGGATGTACAGCTGCTGGAAGACAAATAAACGTCTCTGGTCAGACGCGACGGTTATATTGCCAAATTATACTATCAGATCATTATATTTCTGTATTCGAAATATTGGAAACTAAAGGGAACGACATATGGATACCCTATACGATTTTTTCGCAAAACCAATAGACCCGCGACGATACAGCGCCGTCAAACTGGCGCTGGCCTCGCCGGAGCAAATTCTCGAATGGTCACATGGTGAGATAAAAAAGCCGGAAACAATCAATTACCGGACGTTTAAACCGGAGCGGGACGGGCTTTTCTGCGCGAAAATATTCGGACCCACCAAGGATTATGAGTGTAATTGCGGTAAGTATAAGCGCATGAAACATCGGGGGGTTATCTGTGAAAAATGTGGCGTGGAAGTCATTCAGTCCAAGGTAAGGCGGGATCGGATGGCCCATATCCAGCTGGCATCTCCGGTGGCGCATATCTGGTTTATGAAAACACTGCCGAGCAAGATCGGCAATCTGCTCGATCTTACCTTGAAAAATATAGAAAAAGTGCTCTATTTCGACAGCTATATCGTGACTGACCCGAAGGATACATCGCTCAGCCTGGGTCAGCTTCTGCCGGATGAGGAATATCAGGACGCCCTGGAAACGTATGGATCGGATTTTGAAGCGGGTATTGGCGCTGAAGCCATTAAAAGTATGTTGGAAAATCTGGATCTGGATGACCTGTATAAGACGTTGCGCATGGAAATCCGTACTTCCGGTTCGGTGGCGAAACGTCAGAAGATGGCCAAGCGGCTGAAAGTTGTGGATGCTTTTCGGCGGTCCGGCATTGATCCTTCCTGGATGATTCTCGATGTGATTCCGGTCCTGCCACCGGATTTAAGGCCCCTGGTCCCTTTGGAAGGGGGACGGTTTGCGACGTCGGACCTGAACGATCTGTATCGGCGGGTGATTAATCGAAATAATCGACTAAAACGCCTGATGGATTTAAAGGCGCCAGATATTATTGTCCGTAATGAAAAACGGATGTTACAGGAATCGGTGGATGTTCTTTTTGACAACGGGCGTCATGGCCGGGTGATTATGGGATCAAACCGGCGGCCATTGAAATCCCTGAGTGATACCCTTAAAGGCAAGCAGGGGCGGTTCCGGCAGAATCTTCTGGGAAAACGGGTCGATTATTCCGGCCGAACGGTTATTACTTCGGGGCCCAATTTAAGACTGCACCAGTGCGGGCTTCCTAAAAAAATGGCGCTGGAACTGTTCAAACCATTTATATACTACCGGCTTGAACAGAAAGGGATCGTATCCACAGTCAAAAGCGCCAAACGGATGGTAGAGCGGGAGACGCCGGAGGTTTGGGATACCCTGGATGAAGTTGTTAAAGAATATCCGGTGATGCTCAATCGTGCCCCGACCCTTCACCGGCTGGGGATTCAGGCCTTTGAACCGCTTTTGATCGAAGGAAAGGCCATCCAGTTGCACCCGCTGGTATGTACGGCGTTTAATGCCGATTTTGACGGTGACCAGATGGCCGTGCATGTGCCGTTGTCGGTGGAGTCTCAGATAGAGGCCCGCGTATTGATGCTCTCGTCAAATAACATCCTTTCCCCTGCCAGCGGCAGTCCGATTATTGTCCCCGGGCAGGATATAGTTCTGGGCATATACTATCTGACCCGGGACCTGACCGCGGTGAAGGGAGAAGGAAAAATATTTTCCGACGTGGAAGAGGTCCGCTCGGCCTATGATGCGGGCGCGGTAGAACTGCATGCGGCGATCATTGTTCGGATTCATGGCAAACGCGTGGAAACGACCGTGGGACGCGTTTTGTTGTGGGAGATCATGCCGAAAAATACCATCGTGGTTCTTCGACAGGTGACAGTGGACACGAAAAGAAAAGCCCAGGCCGTCATGAAGAAAATAAAGTCGGGCACATCCCTGGCGGAATTGGCGGAATCAAAATCACTCGGGGCTGACCGCAGCGATAAAGGACTGATCGGCCGGTTGGGAAAGAAAGAGTTTACCCGGGTTTTCAACACGGATGAAGCTGTAACGGAGGCGCTATTCTCCCTGGAAACAGGAGAGATCAGCGACATTATCGCAGCAGACGATGCATTTCATATATTTGAAATAGTAGATAAGCAGCCCGAAATCCCTTTCCATGTCGTGAATCGGGTGATGGATAAAAAAGCGCTGCGGAATCTGGTTGATTTTGCTTATCGGAATCTTGGCTCGAAAACAACGGTGATTTTATCTGACCGGTTGAAAGATATTGGTTATCGGCTGGCCACCGAAGGCGGCATTTCCATTGCCATTGATGATATGATTATTCCGGGTTCCAAATGGGACATTATTAATCAGGCGGAAAAACAGGTGACAGAGATCCAGGGGCAGTATACCGAAGGGCTGATCACCACGGGTGAAAAATATAACAAGGTGGTTGACATCTGGGCCCGCGCCACTGATGACGTGGCCAATGAGATGATGGAGGCCATGCGTCTTGAGCCGGTGCTGGCGGATGACGGGAGTGTCAAAAAAGATGATCAGGGTGAACCGGTTTTTCAGACAAGTATGAATCCGATTTATATGATGGCTGATTCGGGGGCACGGGGCAGTAAAGACCAGATGCGGCAGCTGGCGGGCATGCGTGGATTGAT
The DNA here is from genome assembly GCA_964577615.1 of uncultured Desulfobacterales bacterium. GTDB lineage: Bacteria > Desulfobacterota > Desulfobacteria > Desulfobacterales > QNYZ01 > QNYZ01. The sequence goes on from CAZNZW010000073.1 coordinate 9,424, forward strand.
GGCCAAGCCTTCTGGAGAAATTATTGAAACGCCGATCAGTGCTAATTTCCGGGAGGGGCTTTCCGTACTTCAGTATTTTATATCGACGCATGGTGCCAGAAAAGGCCTTGCCGATACGGCATTAAAAACCGCGAATTCCGGGTATTTGACCCGTCGCCTGGCGGATGTTGCCCAGGATTGCACGGTCATGGAAAAAGATTGCGGCACCATGGTTGGGCTGGAAGTCGAGGCCCTCATGGAGGGCGGCGAAATTATTCAGCAATTGAGCGAACGGATATTGGGTCGTATGCTCATTGAAGATATTCTGGATCCTTATACCGATAAAGTTCTGGTGCCGGCTGGAGACATGCTGGACGAAAAGGCCGTTGAGAAAATCGAAAAAGCGGGGGTAACGAAAGTAAAAATCCGATCGGTCTTGACATGTAATTCCAAGAGCGGGGTGTGCGCCGCCTGCTATGGCCGGGATCTGGCGCTGGGGGCGCTGGTTGAAATCGGCCAGACGGTCGGTATTCTGGCGGCCCAGTCCATTGGCGAGCCGGGTACGCAGCTCACCATGAGGACCTTTCATATTGGTGGCACAGCGAGCCGGCGAGTGGAACAGGCCGATATTCGGGCCCGTGCGGATGGCCGCATAAAATATATTGATCTGAATGTGGTAAAAAGTGCCGGAGACAAGCGGATTGTGATGAACCGAAAAGGCGGCGAGTTTGCCATCCTCGGTGAAAGCGGCCGGGAACTGGAACGGTTTCCGGTGATTTACGGTGCTGAGCTGGCCGTTGAAGACGGCCAGGTGGTTAAAACAGGCGATTTGCTGGCAATATGGGACCCTTTCACCACGCCCATCATTTCAGAGGTCGGTGGAACGGTTAAATTCGGGGATATTCAATTTGGGAAGACCCTGCAGGAAAAAGTGGATCCGGTTACGGGAAAATCGAGCCACACAGTTATTGAATCTAAAGATCCATATGATCGTCCCCGCATATCGATCAAAGACGAAAAGGGGAAAACAAGCGTTTTACCTGGGAAATCCGGCGTGGCCCGGTACGTTCTGCCTGTGGATGCCATCCTGCTGGTCGAAGAAGGTGATGAGGTCCAGGCTGGCGATGTCGTGGCAAAACTGCCCCGGGCGACAACGAAAACAAAGGATATTACCGGTGGTCTTCCACGCGTGGCTGAACTGTTCGAGGTTCGCAAACCCAAAGAAGTGGCCGTCTTGAGTGAAATCGACGGGTATGTTTCTATTTCGAAATCGATGAAACGGGGCAAACAGCGCGTTACCGTCACCCCTGTGGATGTGGGTGAGAAGAAGGAGTATCTGATTCCCCGTGGAAAACACATCAATGTTTACGAAGGGGATTACGTCCGTGCCGGGGACCCGCTCATCGGAGGGGCCGCCATCCCCCAGGATATCCTGAATATCAAGGGAGAACTGGCACTGGCCAGATACCTGGTGGACGAGGTTCAGGAGGTTTACCGTCTCCAGGGCGTTCGGATTAACGATAAGCATGTTGAAATTATTGTCCGTCAGATGATGCGACGTGTTAAGATCATTGAGCCTGGCGACAGTGATTTTATTGATGATGAGCAGGTTGACAAAGTTGTATTTGAAGAGACCAATGCGGAAATCGTGGCCAAAGGCGGCGAAGCGGCCAAAGCTGAAGCCTTGATCCTGGGAATCACCAAGGCGTCTCTGTCAACAGACAGTTTTATTTCGGCCGCCTCTTTCCAGGAAACGACAAAGGTTTTAACCAATGCCAGTATTGCCGGGGCTGTGGATGATTTGAAAGGTCTCAAGGAAAATGTGATTATGGGGCGTTTGATCCCCTGTGGAACCGGTTTGCGGGCGTATGGTGACCTGGTTATAAATTAGCGCGACCTGGGCTGAAAAAAATTATTTTAATTAGAATGGGCTTGACAAGCAGGACTTTTCGATATAACTATATTCTTTTTATTAAATAGGTTCCTCTGCCGTTTTGGGGCTGGTGTTCAGGCCTCTGTTTTACTAAGGCGCTGCCGGAATTTATCGTCTAAGGGTTAGATAAAGATTAAAAAGAGACAAATATAAAACAGGCTTTTTAAATAGAGGGAAATATGCCCACAATTAACCAACTTGTGCGTAAGGGACGAAAACGCATTACCAAAAAGACCAACACGCCGGCGTTGAAAGGCGCACCCCAGAAGCGGGGGGTCTGTACCCGAGTGTATACGTCAACTCCGAAGAAGCCGAATTCCGCTCTTCGGAAGGTTGCCCGTGTTCGCTTGACCACCGGGATAGAGGTTACGGCCTATATCCCTGGGATGGGGCATAATCTGCAGGAGCATTCGGTTGTGCTGGTGCGAGGCGGTCGGGTTAAGGATCTTCCGGGTGTTCGCTATCATATTGTTCGTGGTACGCTGGATACTCTGGGCGTAGATGATCGGAAGCAGGGGCGCTCAAAATACGGCACCAAAAAACCCAAATAATATCATTTTGAAACAGGCTTGAGATAGTTTTCAATTATAATAGTCCAGGTCAATTCAACAGGTTGACCCAACAAGGTAATCGATATGCCAAGAAGAAGAGAAGTTCCGCATCGTCCCACTGTTCCAGATCATAAATATAACAATGAACTGGTTTCAAAATTTATTAATAAATTGATGCGGGATGGGAAAAAAAGTACGGCTGAAGCAATTTTGTATGATGCATTTGATATCATTGAAGGTAAAACGGGCGAGTCGCCTCTGGTTGTTTTCGAAAAAGCCATTGATAATGTCCGCCCCAAGGTTGAAGTTAAATCCAGACGTGTCGGCGGGTCTACATATCAGGTACCAACCGAGATCCGGCCGAGCCGTCGAACGGCATTGGGGGTTCGCTGGTTGATATCCTATTCTCGAAGTCGTCATGAAAAAGGAATGGCGGAGAAATTGTCGGCCGAATTGCTCGATGCGGCAAACAAAAGGGGGCAGTCAGTTAAAAAACGGGAAGATACCCACAAAATGGCAGAAGCAAACAAGGCGTTTGCCCATTTTCGCTGGTAGGTTCTCATTTTACAGCCTTGAAAATTAATCGAGCCGTGCGTCACGGTCAAATTTGTTGCGCCGGCTTTATTTATGCGTATCTGGTAAACATATATAATTTCAGATAAAACCCAGTTGCTTTAATGGAGGACCCTGATGGCCAAGGAAAAATTTGAGCGGAAGAAACCGCACGTAAACGTAGGTACGATT
>CAZNZW010000074.1:0-12293 GCA_964577615.1 uncultured Desulfobacterales bacterium
CCGTACGATCATGGGCGGCCTGGGGGAGTGCTTTGACAGCTACTGCGATATGCTTTCCCTGGGGTTTAACCTGATCCGCACGGCGCCCAGCCGGGCAGAGCAGGAAGCACAAACGCCTGTTTCCGGAAAAAAGATCGTCTTTACCGGGAAAATGACTGCCGGTTCGCGGTCCGACATGCAGGCCCTGGCGCGGAATCTGGGCGCGACAGTGCAGACCAGCGTGAGCGGCGTGACGGACCTGCTGGTCTGTGGCCGCAACGTCGGATCAAAGAAAATGGAGAAGGCGCGCAGTAAAGGTGTGCGGGTTATGACAGAGAAAGAATTTATGCGCCTGATCGATGAAAAGAAGTAGGCCACGGCAACGGGATGAAACGCATGGCAGGGAGGAAACATGGAAAAGCAGGTATGTGCCCGCGTTATTATATCCGGAAAGGTACAGGGCGTCTTCTTCAGGATTGAGACTCAGGAAGCCGCGACCCGTTTCGGTGTCTGCGGCTGGGTGCGCAACCAGATGGACGGAACAGTGGAAGCCCTGATGGAAGGGACCCGGGAAAATGTTGACGCATTGATTGCCTGGTGCCGGAAAGGGGCGCCCCGTTCCCGCGTGGACCGGGTAGAAGTAAAATGGGAGCCGGCCGCCGGGCAGTTCAACCGGTTTGATATTACTTACTGAAAAAGGCCGCTGCTTCAGTTGGCAACGGCCTTTTTCGAGTGACATCTGTGTAAGATTTAATTCTGGATGAAGGTTGAATCCAATATACAGATTAAGTCTTAGATGGAATCTTTAAGCCGTTTACCGGCTTTGAATTTTACAACATTATGTGCCTTAATCTTGATGCTTTCGCCTGTCTGAGGGTTTCTGCCTTTACGCGCTTTCCGGCGAACTTTGCTGAAAGTACCAAAACCGACCAGTGTTAACTTGCCGTCTTTCTTTTTCAATGCCTTGGTGACATTTTTAGTGAAAGAATCCAGCGTTGCCGCCGCTGCTGTCTTGGAGATTCCCGCATCATTTGCCATTTGTTCAATCAACTCAGCTTTCGTCATCTTTTTTCTCCTAGTATGAATGGACCTTTCAAGTGGTTCAACCTCTTCTTCAACTCGCTGTATATATTTAGGAAAAATTCATGTCAACAAAAAAACGGTGCCAGTTGCCTTTTCACCCGTTTATTAGGTTGCGTTCAAAACCAGCCAGACGGCCGTTCCGTAAATAAACATCTTGCCTGCTGGCGGCGGTTTATCCGTAATAGGTTGAATATATTAAATATTGTATAATTTTACCGGTATGCGGGCCGGGCGGATTCAATAATAAAATAATTATCGGCTTTTAAATCCGGCATCCTTTAAAAAAGGGCATCGACAAATTTTCGGGCGTCAAATGGCTGTAAATCCTGGATCTGCTCGCCCACGCCGATGTATCGCAATGGGACGTTGAGGCTCTGGCAGATGCTGACGACGATACCGCCCTTGGCCGTGCCGTCAAGTTTGGTTAAGGCGATACCGGTGACATCCAGGGCGTCATTAAAATTTTTGGCCTGGGTCAGCGCATTCTGGCCGGTCGTGGCATCGAGAACCAGGAGGATTTCGTGGGGCGCGCCGGGCATTTTTTTATTGATGCTGCGTTTGATTTTTTTCAGCTCTTCCATCAGATTGATTTTGGTGTGAAGCCTGCCTGCGGTATCAATCAAGACAATATCGCATCCCCGCGCCATTCCGGCCTCGACACCGTCAAAGGCCACGGCCGCCGGGTCCGATCCGTCCTGATGGCGGACCAGGTCCGCACGGCTGCGTTCGGCCCATATCGCGGCCTGTTCCACGGCCGCTGCCCGGAAGGTGTCGGCGGCGGCAATGAGTACTTTTTTATCCTGGGCCGCGTAGTGGGCGGCCAGCTTGCCGATGGTTGTGGTTTTACCGACGCCGTTGACCCCGATGACCATGATAACCCGGGGGGCGGGGGCTGTTGCAGTATCCGGCGTCGATGGCTCATCGGCTTTGAGCAGAGTCTGGATTTCTGATTTCAGCACATCTCTTAATTCGGCGGCATCGGTGATATCGGTGGCCTGAGTGGAAATACGGTCAATCAGATCCATGGTCGTCTGTACGCCGATATCCGCCGTAATGAGGAGTTCTTCCAGATCTTCAAGCAGATCGTCATCAATTTTTTTCCGGCCCTGAAAAAGTGCATCGATATCCGCACTTAAAAAGTGCCGGGTTTTTGTCAGACCGTTTTTCAGGCGGGCAAAAAGTCCGGATGATTTTTCTGTTGCCGGTTTGGCAACCGGTTCTTCGGTGACAGCGGAAGGCGCTTTTTCAGGTGCGATCCCGGTCCGGGTGCCTCTGGCCGGTGATATCGGCGCTGTTTGGGCGGCGGCGGTCTCTGTACTCCCTGACGACGGAGACGGCTTTCCCTTTGTGGCGGCGGGCGTCGGTGTCGCGGGCTCAGCCGGTGGTTCCGGCGGGGCGGGAGAGCTTTTCACCGGAATCTGCTCATCCGCCGCTGGCAGGGGTGCGGTTTCTTCCGGTACAGGCGCCGCCGGCAGGGGCTGCGGGGCGGGCATTTCGTCCGGCGATGGTTCATCGGACGGCGTCGGTTGATCAGACGGTGCCGGTGCGGGTGCATCGCTTGCCGCATCAGTCTTTTTTCGGCGGCGGGACAGGCGTAAAATCAGAAAAAGGAGGAGGAGGCCCGCCAGCGCCCACAGGTCGGCGGGAGGAACACTGGCAACAAGTGCCTGGATGGTTTCAACAATCGGCGGCATAATGATGGTTTCTTTCCAAATAAAGCAATCCGGTTTAAAATAAACGTACAGAAAATCAGGCGGGTGATCCTTTCAATCCGTTGCCCGGCCAATCCGCTGTCTGGCATTAAAATCTGAGAAAGTCAAGATGGTATCGTGTTGACGGGTCAGGCGTCGGCCTGAGTGAAATTAACCGATACGATTTTAGAGACGCCCTTTTGCGGCATGGTGATGCCGAAAAGGGTTTCGGCGAATTCCATGCTTCTTTTATTATGTGTGATCATCACAATCTGGGATTGTTCGCCGATGGTCTGAATCAATCGATTAAAGCGCAGCACATTGGCCTCATCAAGCGGCGCGTCGATCTCGTCAAGGAAGCAGAATGATGCCGGGCGGATGAGGAAGATCGAAAAGATAAAGGCAATGGCCGAGAGTGCTTTTTCACCGCCGGAAAGCAGGCTCAGCCGGGTCAGCTTCTTTCCCGGGGGCTGGATCATGTATTCCACGCCACTTTCCAGCGGTTTATCCGGTTCGGTCAGTATGAGTTTTGCCGTACCCCCCTCAAACAGTTTGGTGAACACCGTGGCCAGTTTTTCGTTGATCAGGTCCAGTGTTTCCATGAATCGTTTTTGCGTCAGCCGGTTGATCTTGGCGATGACCCGGCCCAGCCCGTCGATGGCCTTGACCAGGTCTTCACGCTGTTCGGTCAAAAAGTTATATCGGGTCTCGAGGGTTTGAAATTCAGAAATAGCGCCCATGTTGACTTCACCCAGGGCCGAGATTTTTTCTTCCAGCGTGTTTAATTCGGTTTCAAGTGCTTCGGGTGTGGTCTCTTCCTGGAAGGCGGCGTCCTTTCCGTCTTCGGCCGCCATTTCTTCCCGAAGTCCGGAAATCGTTTTGTGGTACCGCTCGCCGAGACGGTCGGCCACGTTTTTCTGGGTGATGGTCAGCTCGCTGAGCGTCACTTCCAGCAGTCTTGTTTCCTGAAGGGTTTTTTCATGATCGTCCCGGGTGGCCGCGATCTGTCTTTCGCTTTCCGTCAGATGGGCGTCAAAAGCATGGTAGTCTTTTTCATCCGTATCGATTTTGGCGCTGGCCTGGGTGAGCTGCTGGTACATACCGTCCAGTGATCGTTTAATCTCTTCGGCTTTTTCCAGGGCGGCGCTTTTTTTATTGATTTTGGCTTCGATGTCGCCGGCCAGTTGCGTGCGCCGGGTTTCCTGGTCTGACAAAAATTCCATCAGGCGCCGGATACTGTTGTGATGGTTATCCCGCTGGGCTTTGAGGGAAGTCAGCTCGAGTTTAAGGTCCATCTCGCGGCGGTTTATTTTTTCCATATTCGCCGACAGGGCCTGGATCCGGGCGTTGGTGCCCGACACGGTCTCCTGAGCCGTTTCGACCTGCTGGGTGATGGTTTCCAGCGCGCGGTCGTAGCGGCTGATTTCTTCGTCCAGATCCGTTTCCTCGCCCATCATCTGCTCCTGTTCGAGCTGGACGATTTCGAGGCGCTGGTCCGCGTTTTTCAGTGACTCTTCGGCCTTGAAAAGATCCTTTTCCGCGGCAATTTCCGCCTGAGTGGCCTCGTTTTTGGAAACGGTCAGTTTGTGCAGGCGAATCTCGGATTGTTTAACCGCCTCTTCTTTCTTTGACTGGTCGGCCCGGGCAGCGTCGATCTGCCGGTCTAATTTTTCCAGCTGTGCCCGCAGGGTGTTTAACTCCTGTTTTTTGGCCAGTATGCCCCCGAGTTTTTTATTCCCGCCGCCGGTTATGATGCCATGGCTGGAAATGACGTCGCCCGCGCGGGTGACGATGGTTCGTCTGGAGTGATTGGCATTAAAGGCGGCCAGCGCCTCGTCCATGTTTTCGGCGATATCGACGGCGCCCAGTACCAGTTGAGCCACCGCCTCAAATCCCTTTTTGACCGTTATATAATTCAAAAGGGCGCGGGAACCGGCCGGTGACGGATTATCTTCAGGCGGGGCGTCGGGAAGATGATCAACCGGAATAAAGCCGCTGCGCCCCGACTGAACTTTTTTCAGGTAGTCAATGGCCTGCAGACCGCTTTTTTGATTGCGGATCAGGACGTATTGAAGGGCATCGCCCAGAACGGCTTCAACGGCGGTTTCGTAGGATTCGGCGGGGGTAATGATATCGGCCATCAGCGCGATGATATCTTCCGCCAGGGGATGGGGCGCTGAGCTGTCCCGGTTTTCAACCGATGGTTTCAGTTGCATAATGGTGCGGACACCATCCTGATACCATTCAAAGTTGTCCTCCATTTTTTTTAAGACCGCATGGCGGGAGGCAATCTGGTGGCGACTCTGCTCGAGCGTGCGTACCGTTTTGATCTGGTGACTCAAGGCATCGCTTTGCCGGCCCAGATCCTGCCGGGTCGTGTCGATCTGTCCATCGAGATCGGCCAGGCGTCCGCGTATGGCGGTCAGGCGTTCCCGAGCCATGGCCTGGCTGCTGCGGCACTGGTCGCTTTCCTCCCGGGCGGCGAGTTCTTCTTCGGCTTTCCGCTTGAGTTTTTGATGAAGATTCTGTTTGTTGCTCGACGCATGCTGATAGATATTTTTATATCGGGTTTCCTGGGCGATCAATTCCATCAGCTCGGCTTTGGCGCTTTCCAGGCGATGGCTCAATGCGTCGAGACTCTGGCGGGTTTCAATCGTGGCTTCCCGCTCGGAACGGATTGTTTCCGTCAGCGTGCCGATTTTTTCTTCCAGGCGATCTATCTGAGCCCGGGCCTGCGCGATTTCGTCACGAATCTGGGTATTTCTCTGATCCAGAGTTTCTCGCGCGGTTTCCAGCTCGGCGACCTCCCCTGTCAGCCGGTCTGCTTCCTGGTGGAGATTGGAAAGGGTATTCTCGTTGCGGTCCAGGGTTCGCTGAAGCTCGGAACGCTTTGATTTATCATTGGCCAGCTGCTCGTTTTTCTGTTGGCGCTTGAGCCTGATTTCTGCGATGGCGGCATCGATTTTTCGAATCAGCGCGGTTTGGGAGCCTTCGGTATTGCGCAGGTTTTCAAGCAGTTTTCCGGTTTCTTCGATTTTTTGGGCATGGGCGTCGTAACGCATCAGATTCAAGCGGATATCCACGGCCCGGGCAAGTACCTGAAATTTTTTATATCGCCGGGCTTTGCCGGCCTGGCGTTTGAGGCTGTTCATCTGCCGTTTGATCTCAACCATCAGATCATCGAGGCGCAGCAGGTTCCGCCGGGTGGCTTTTACCTTGTTCAGCGCTTCGACGCGGCGGGCTTTAAACCGGGTGGTCCCGGCAGCCTCTTCAACAAAATGACGCCGTTCTTCAGGACCGGCATCGGTGATGGCACCGATACTGCCCTGCTGGATCAGGGAGTACGACCGGGTGCCCATCCCGCTGCCGAGGAAAACGTTGCGAATGTCTTTTAAGCGGCAGGGTTGTTTATTGAGGAAATAGCCGCTTTCACCGGAACGATACAGCCGGCGGGTCAGCATGATTTCAGAAAAATCCCGAAGCTCTTCAGGGGCGGAACCATTGTCGTTGACCAGGGTCAGGTTCACTTCGGCCAGATTCAAGGGGGGGGTGCCGTTGGTACCGGAAAAGATGATATCCTCCATGGCTTTTCCGCGCAGCTGTTTGACGCTCTGCTCTCCCATGACCCATCGCATGGCGTCAACGATATTGCTTTTACCGCACCCGTTGGGGCCGACAATGGCGGTAATCCCCTTGGGAAAATCGAGCCGGCATTTATTATAGAAAGATTTAAATCCAGTTATTTCAAGCTGTTTCAGCCGCATTCACGATTCCTTGATATTTTTTGCACCACATAAAACGAGTTTCAGGCTGCCAGGTGTTTCGGATTTTTAAAACAGCCGATATCTCCACAGAAAGATATGTCAGCGGGTTATCTGCCGTCACCGTACGTTAGCAAAGACAGTCTTACAGGGGGCTCAACCCGGCATCAAAAAACTTACTGAGCCTGCTGGCGATGCATACCAATAATCAGAGGGTATGTAAAGAAAAAACACAATAGAGTGTGCAGAATAAATTTAAAAGCACAAGATATGGGAATGACTGCATTTTGTTTAGACGGGTGGCCGCCAGGGCCTTAAACTCCGGCCTTTGCGGAGAAGATGCTATTTTTATATTGAATTAGTGCAGTTTATCCTTGACAATAGAAAATATTTTTTATAACCGGTGACATGGTATTATTTTTATATTAATTTTAATGACTTAAAGGAGGGGAAATGACGAAGGCGGAATTGATCGAAAAAATGGCAAAAGATGCGGGTATTTCAAAGGTTGCGGCCGGAGCGGCGCTGAGCTCTTTTCTCGAAGGGATCACAAAGGGGCTTAAGAAACGCAACAGCAAGGTCACGCTGGTCGGGTTTGGTACTTTCCGCAAAGTGTACCGCAAAACACGAATGGGCCGTAATCCCCAGACCGGTGAAAAAATCAAAATCAAGGGCAGCAACTCTGTCACATTCAAGGCAGGCAAAAAACTCAAAGAAAGTATTTAACCCCCCCCAGCTTATTCCGTTTGTGGGCGGTCAAATGGGTTTCCACACGGGCCGGGTGGAAGCGATGCATTGCAATGGTGCTGTTACGTTTGGCGGCTTACCGGAAATTATCTGCAATCAACCGGGTGGGCCCTGTTGCCGGGGCCGTCCGGTTTTTTGTGCGCTATCGTTCCTGATACCGGGCATCAACGCGCTGCCGGGATACGGCCAGGGTCCAGATAAGGGCGGCCGCGGTCGTGATATTATTCGTTTCATCAACCAGGGGACTGTTCTGGTAAACGGCGCCGGCCAGCCCGTCCCAGCGGCCGTAAACGGCCACGGAAAAGCGATGGTTAATCCGATAAATCAAGTTGCCTGAAAGCATCATGCCGCCGTATCCGCCATCGGCCCTGTAGGCGGGGCGACCGGGTGCGGATTCTCTGTGGGAAACATCGTAAAAATAGCCGTTATAGCGTCGGTCGGCAAAATCAATTCCCAGATTCAGACCCATGCCCCAGTGGCGATTGCCCAGGACGGCATCGTTTTGATAGATCAGGTTGATGAGAAACCGCCATCCCTGATATTTAAAATCGATATTGTCCGGTATACCCACGGATGCGACCCCGCGAAATGCCGGAGACAGGTACAGGTACTGATGCGGGGCGTGGCCGAGAAAGAACCATTTCAGCGCCGGCCCGATTTCAACAATGGCGTCAAGGTCGCCCATCCCGTCCCTGGCCGAATTATCTTCCCGGGCCGGCGGGTTGCCAAAGACAGACAGGCTGGTTTCCAGATAATCGGACCGGTAAAAAATCCCCCGAACGCCATCCCGGTCCGATTGGAACACATTCCCCCGATAGATCAGGTACGGCAGCGGCAGCGCATACGTCCGGTAGGTGGCCGATCCGCGATACAGGGGAAGGTGTGCCACGCCATTAAAGAGCCCCAGTTCCCACAGGGGCTTGGTGGCGGCGGTTTGGACGCTTTCCTGGCCGCGGGAGCGGCCGGAAAAAACAATGCTCATTACAATGACAACGGAAAAGAAAAGCATGAACCGGTGGCGTGCCTTTCCGCATGTCCTGGCTGACGCGCGAAGCATGAAGATCATTTGTTATGCCCCCTTGAGTTCCGGATAATGGGCCCGCTGACATTCAGGGCAGATGGAGTGCGAAAACCGGGCCTGCAGCCGGTCTCCCAGGTAGTGTTCAAACGGCTGCCAGCAGCCACGATCATCCCGGATTTTTTTACACGCCGCGCAGACGGGTATGATCTGCGGACTGGATGGGGCGTCCTGCGGCTGCAGCAGCTGCGAAATATCCCGAAGTTCTTCGATCACATAGATGAGGTTGCCGGTGGTGTCAAAAACCGGCGTGGCCACGATTTCCTCAATCTTGTATGGACTGTCATGCTGGTGTTTATGTACGACCCGCATGGCGCGCCCGTTTTCCATCGACAGCTTCACCGGGCAGTAAGTCGCACCCGTTTCCCAGCAGGGGATTTTATTCCGATGGCTGATCTGATGGCAGGCCTGGCCGATGATCCGGTCATATGGCCGCCGCAATAAAGTACAGGCCGCCGGGTTGGCGTCCACGATTCGATAATTCAGGTCGATGACCAGAATCGGTCGGGAAAGGGCGTCAAACAGTTTTATCCGTTCGGATTTATTATACATGGTCAGCCGTTCGTCAGGGTAAAAGCAGGGGCTTTGTAAAAAAGCCTGCACCATAACATAACCGCGGCCGCGGGGGATGGCAACCCGGAACCGGGTTTTTGTGGGGGAAGGGGCAGGTGTCGCGGGGTTATTCAGCGGCTTTGGACGAATCGATCAGCCCCAGATATTCCGCCTGATCTTTGAGCTGGCGGGCCAGGCGCAGGGTGGCGCCATCGATCATGCGCCCATCCACGGCGGCTGCGCCCCGGCCGCCGGCCCGGGCGGTTTCGTAGGCCCGGATCACCGATATGGCCCGGGCAATATCCTCTTCAGACGGCGAGAATACCCGGTTGATGATTTCGATCTGATCCGGATGAATGGCCCATTTGCCGTCAAACCCCAGCGCACAGGTCATGGCGCAGGCGGCCTTCAGGCCTTCCGGGTCCTTGAAATTTCCGTAAGGCGCGTCGATGACCATCAGGTCATTGGCCCGGGCCGCCATGACCAGACGGCTCATTTCGAAATGCCAGCGATGGCCGGGATAGATATCGGCTTCCTCACCATGACCGGAAATCGAAACCAGCCGGGCCTTGATCGAGGCCGAGTAATCGGCGATGCCGAAAACAAGGGCTTTCAGGCGGTCACCGGCGCAGGCAATCTGGGAAACAGCGGCCATTCCCCGGGCGGATTCAATGATGGCCTCGATGCCGATCCGGCGGGTCAATCCTTTGTGCATCTCGATGCCGTCGAGCATCCGGCTGACAAAATGAACATCGCCCGGATGGTCGGTTTTGGGCAGAACCACCGAATCGATACGATCGCCCACGGCCTCGGCAATGGCCGTCAGATCCCGGTAGGCAAAGGGCGTGTCGAGGCTGTTGATCCGCACGGTCAGGGTCTTCCCGCCCCAGTCAAGGGCTTGGATTGATTGAATCACCACGCCCGGCGCGTCAGCCTTGGCATCAGCGGGAACGCTGTCTTCCAGGTCGAGCATGATTACATCGGCGGTGCTGCGGCAGGCCCTGGCGTGCATCTTTTCCACATGTCCGGGCACGGAAAGAATCGAACGGCGGGGTTTCATGGGCATGGATTCCATTTGTCTGTTTTTTACGAAACCGTTAATATTTAACCTGGTCAATCCCCTTCAGCCCCAGAATACTTCGGGCCTCGTCGGGCGTGGTCGGCTCCATGCCGTGTTCCCGGGCAATCCGGATGATCTTTTCCACCTGCCGGGCGCTGCTTTGGGCCATTTTTCCCTTTTCCAGAAACAGGCTGTCTTCCAGCCCGACCCGGGTAAATCCGCCCATGAGCAGAGCGGCATTGCACATGGGCAGTTGGGCCCGGCCGGCCGCGCAGACCGACCAGACGAAATCGTTGCCGAGCGCCTCTTTGGCCGTATTGAGCAGAAAGACCAGATTGTTGACCGTGGCCGGCAACCCGCCGAGAATGCCGAGAACAAACTGCAGGTAAACCGGTTTTTTGATCCGGGCCCTGTTGAGTAGAAAGGCGAGGTTGTTGATCATGCCCACATCGTAGATTTCAAATTCCGGCCTGGTATTTTCCTCGGCGAAAAAATCGGCAAACTCCCTCAGGGTTTTAAAGGTATTGGGAAAAATGAAATCTTCGCTCATGGCCAGGTACTGGGGCTCCCACGCGTGTTTGAAATCCTTGATTTTATCGAGCAGCGGATGCAGGGCAAAATTCAGTGACCCGGCATTCAGCGACGCCAGTTCCGGGCTGTAGGTTTTGACGACCGACACGCGTTGTTCGACCGTCATCCCGAACCCGCCGCCGGTGGTGGTGCAGATCACCGCGTCACAGGCACCCTTGATTTTGGCCAGGATTTCGCCAAACAGGGCGCTGTCCGCCGACGGCTGGCCTGTTTCCGGGTCCCGGGCGTGGACATGGATCACAGATGCCCCCGCCTCGTATGCCCGGCGGGCTTCTTCGGCCAGTTCATCCGGCGTAATGGGAAGATAAGGGGACATGGTGGGGGTATGAATGGCGCCGGTCAGCGCGGCGGTAACGATAAATTTATCCATGGTCAAACACTCCTTTCAGCGGACAAGTACCAGGCAGATCTGGGGAAAGATGACCACCAGAATCAGTACCAGGATCATGATAAAAACATAGGGCAGGGCCCCGGCAAAGACATCATTCAAGGTAATCGCCGGATCATCCAGGGTGGACTTTACCACAAAAGCGGCAATTCCCAAAGGGGGCGTGATCAGGCCCACCTCGATGGCGATGACCGTCACCAGGCCGAACCAGACAAAATTAACACCCAGGCCGTGCATCACCGGATAGATCAGGGGAACGATGATCATCATGATGGATGTGGAATCAAGAATCGTTCCCATGAGCAGGACGATCAACAGATAAATGGCGAGGATGGGATAGAGTCCCAGTCCGGAATGACCGATCCAGTTGGCGATGAACCCGGTAATGCCGGACAGGGCCAGCATCCGGCCATAGATATTGGCGGAGATCAATAAAAACAGAATCGAAACCGTAACGTGCCCCGTTTCGGTCAACACCTGCCAGAGGCCCGCCCACGTGAGCTTTCGTTTTCCCAGGGTCAGCAGCAGGGCGCCCAGGGCGCCCACCGCGCCGGATTCGGTGGGCGTGAACCATCCGGCGTAAATGCCGCCCAGCACCAGGGCAATGAGCAGGACAATGGGCGTCAGCTTCCAGAAGATGGCCCGGCCGGACATCCGGTCCGAATCATTTTGCCGTTGGGTGACCTCGCCGGTATATTCCGGGAACCGCCGGGCCATGACGACGATGGCAATGCAGTACGCCACGGACAGCAGCAGGCCGGGAACGATTCCCGCCTTGAACAGGTCGCCGATGGATGTTTCGGTGAGCACGCCGAAGAGGATGAGCAGCAGGCTGGGGGGGATCAGCATCCCCAGCACGGATGATCCCGTGACCACGCCCACGGCAAAGCGCGGTTTATGTCCCAGGCGGATCATTTCCGGAACGGCCACCTTGGTGAACACGGCGGCAGAAGCAATGGAAATCCCGGTGACCGCCGCAAAAACCGCGTTGGCCGCCACCGTGGAGATGCCCAGCCCGCCCCGGACACCGCTGAAGAGCCGGTTGGCCACGTCAAAGGTATCCTTGCCGATCCCCGACACGGAGATGAACATCCCCATGAGCACAAAGAGCGGCACCACGCCGAAAATATATCCGGAAATGCTGTCCGAGGCGGCCAGGGCCAGCAGCTTGCCGGCAATGGCCCAGTTGCCTTTGATGAGCCCCACCCCCAGGTAGGAGAGCAGGGTCAGGGCAATGGCCACGTGCATCCCCGAATAGATCAGAACGAGGATGCCGATAATGGAAATCATGCCGATACCGATATCACTCATGGCGGGCCACCATCCCTTTGAAATTGGCAACCGCCATGATGAGGAATTGAAT
>CAZNZW010000075.1:0-12133 GCA_964577615.1 uncultured Desulfobacterales bacterium
TTTACAACAAAACCTTGACTTTTTCAACGAGGTCGGATTTATAGCAGGTCTGTATAGTATGCTGGCGGATAAACTTCAATCCGCCGGTCCCTGGCAACCACGCTGTATTTTTCACACAGAGACCCTAAGGAAACATTTGAACATGGTATCCGACCGGCAATCGCATTTTCCACAGATGATTTATTTGGCCCGCCGCTTTCTGGCGATCAACCTGTTTGTCCTGGTTGTATTATTGTCCCCCGCCC
Organism: uncultured Desulfobacterales bacterium; assembly: GCA_964577615.1. Classification (GTDB taxonomy): domain Bacteria; phylum Desulfobacterota; class Desulfobacteria; order Desulfobacterales; family QNYZ01; genus QNYZ01. Next base: position 246 of record CAZNZW010000075.1, read on the forward strand.
TGTCTTCGGGAAAAACACCTGTGGCTGATCTGCCATGGCAGATCCACGCGGACGATGTCCAATACGACAAAAAAACGCGGTATTTTACGGCCATGGGCAACGTTTCTCTGGTTCAGGGAAACCGGAGGATCACCGCCGACAGGGTTCGATACAGCACCGAAACAATGAAGGCGGAGGCGTTTGGCCACGTGGTGGTCACAGCCGGCCAGGACATTCTCAGCGGTGACCGGATGAAACTGGATCTCCAACAGGAAACCGGTATTGTTTACAGCGGCAGTGCATTTTTTCAGGCCCGCCATTTTTACATCAGCGGCAATCAGATCCGAAAATCCGGCGAAGGCACGTACTCGGCCGAACGCGCGAGTATTACAAGTTGCAGTGGAGACTCACCGGACTGGAAAATAACGGGGAAAGATATCAACGTGACCATCGGCGGTTACGCCACGGCCTGGCACACGACCTTCTGGATTAAGAATCTCCCCGTCCTCTATGTTCCTTTCCTGGTTGTGCCTGTTAAACAAAAACGGCAGTCCGGGTTTTTAACGCCCGAATTTACGCTGTCGGACAACCGCAACGGATTTGGATATATGCAGCCCTTTTTCTGGGCCATCAGCGACAATACGGACGCGACTCTGTACTGGCAGCACCTGGAAAAACGGGGAGAGAAATGGGGGGCCGAGTTCCGATATATCCTGGACCCGCAGTCCATGGGAACGATGATGTTCGACTTTTTAAACGATCGCCGGGTAGACGACGGAACCGGGAATTCCAGCGACCGGTGGGGCTACACCCATGACACCCAGTTGCGGCCGAATAAAGACCGTTACTGGTTCCGGATGAAACATAACCAGGAAACACTGCCGTGGGGACTGACGGCCAAGATTGACCTGGATATCGTCAGCGACCAGGATTATCTTCTGGAATTTAAAAACGGATTAACCGGCTTTGACACCAGCGATGCCTATTTTCATGAGACCTTCGGGCGGGACCTGGACGAATACAATGAAACCGTCCGTCGAAACATCCTTAATATCAGCCGGACCTGGTCCCGGTACCGGTTGAATACCGGTGTTACGTGGTATGATGATGTCATCCGGCGACGGTTCAGCGACCGGGACCCGACGATTCAGCAACTGCCGTGGGTAACCTTCAACGGCTCCAAACAGAAAGTCTACCAGACACCGCTGTATTACACCCTCGACAGTCGATATATCCATTACTATCGCAAGGACAGCGATTCCGGCAGCCCGATCACCGGCCTGCACGAAACGGAATTATATCCCCGCCTGTTCCTGCCACTGCGGGCTGGACGATTTTTCACCATCGAACCTTCCGCCGGGTGGCGATACAATTACTGGTATGTCAGCGACACCGAAAATGACGGCCGCGATCAGGAAACATCTTTTGACCGGAATATTTTTGACATCGGCACTGAATTCTCATCAGAAATATACCGGGTCTACGCTGTTGGCGGCCGCCGGGTGGATAAAATAAAACATACCATCCGGCCCCAGATCTCCTATTCTTTCATACCGGACCAGAACCAGGATGATCTGCCTGCTTTTTCGCCGATCAAGACCATTTCAAAGAAAAATATCGTCACATACCGGTTGATCAGCACCTTCACCTCCAAGCTCAAATCACCGGGCAGGCTGACAAATTACGATTACCGTGAATTCCTGAGGATTTTTCTTTCCCAGAGTTATGATTTTAACGAAGCCAAAGATAATCAGGATGATGAAGAATCCAGACCGTTTTCACCACTTTTCGGAGAAATACGCTTTCACCCCTCACCGTATTTATGGGCCAAGGCGGACATGAAATGGGATACGTACGACAATGATTATATAGAAAAAAATGCCGAGGCGATCATCCGGGATCCGCGCGGCGACCGTCTGCATGCCAGTTATCGCGTCAAGGGCGATCAGCAGGAATACCTGAAGTTATATCTTTATGCATTAATTACCCGGCGGCTGTCGGCGCATGCCATATACGAACGGGATGTCATCGCCAAGGAAGACGTCAAACGCGGGGCCGGCTGGCAATACCGGGCCGACTGCTGGACCCTCTCATTTGATTATCTGGAAGAGGCTGACGATCAGAAATACGCCTTTTCCGTTTCTCTGAACGGCCTGGGCGGATTCCGGCACAGTTTTGCCAAGAAAATCAGCGGGGAGAATTAGCATAATGCCGGGAAGTCGTCTGACCTCCGCATGGTACGTCCTCCATACCAAAAGCCGATTTGAAGATACAACGTACACGGCGCTGGCAAAAAAATCAGTCTCCGTTTTCCTGCCCAAGATTCTGGTGCAGAGTAAACGCCGGGACCGGCGGGTTATGCTGCGGGCAGCCCTGTTCCCGGGCTATCTCTTTGTTAAAACAGACTTAAACCCGGCACATCATCTCGAAATCCTTAAAACAGCCGGCGCTGTCCGCCTGATTGGAAACCGCCGGGGTCCCCTGCCGGTTTCTCAGAGCACCATCGCTTCCCTGAAAATCATGACGGAAACCGACCAGAAAATACAGACCGGCTCCCGTTTTAAAAAGGGCGACCGCGTGGTGGTGACCCGGGGGCCGTTTACCGGCGTCATCGGTTCTTTCTCCCAATATCGGGGCAATTATCGCGTTATTGTACACATTGACGCCCTTGGTCAGTTTGCCGCCGTGGAGGTTGATGAAGCCGATGTGGAGTTGTCGCCTTTATAGTAATTACCATCTTGACTTGTCTTCTGTATTTAGTTAATATACCAAAATTATACGAAAGAGCGCATATCAGCCAAGGAGGATAAATGAATAAATTAGAGCTAATTACCCGGCTTAAAAACGAAGCAAATATTTCGAGAACGGAAGCATCCCGGGTCGTTCAGATTTTTTTCGACGACATGACGGAAACCATGGCCAGAGGGGATCGGGTGGAAATCCGCGGGTTGTGCAGTTTCTATGTGAAAAACTACAAAAGCTATACCGGACGCAACCCCAAGACTGGCGAAAAGGTCCGGATCAAGCCTAAAAAACTGCCGTTTTTCAAACCCGGAAAAGAAATCAGAGAGCGGGTCAATCAGTAACAATGTGCGGGCAGAAAAAACAATGACTGATCGGCCGGGGGCGGCACGGGTATTAACCAACCTGCTTCGCACCGGAAAGATTCCGCATGCGCTGCTGTTTACGGGAATTGATGGCGTCGGCAGATACCATGCGGCCATTGAATTTGCCATGGCGCTGAACTGTACAGCGCCAAAGGCGGATTCTACCACCCGGGACGATCGGCGCCCTGGAGAAAAAGACGGCGCCGCGTGGCGGGCGTGCGGAACGTGCCCAACCTGCAAAAAAATAAATGCCGGAATGCATCCGGATATTATCCGTGTACAGCCGGCCAACAATGCGGTTAAAATCGCCCATATCCGGTCACTTCGCGATGCGCTGGCTTTAAAACCCTACGATGCGCGCCATCGGTTTGCCATTGTCGAAAAAGCCCAGCTAATGACGGTACCGGCCGCCAATGCGCTGCTCAAAATACTGGAAGAGCCGCCCGCGGGAACCACGCTGATTCTCATCGCCAGTAAGCCCTCGGATCTTATCACGACCATTACCTCCCGCTGCCAGCATCTCCGGTTTCCCCCGCTCCCCGAGGCACAAATTGCCAAAGCCATCGCCGCGTCGGAAGGTATCGATGCCGCGTCGGCCCGAATCATCGCGGCCATGGCCGGGGGGAGTGACCAAACGGCCCGGGATACCGCATCGGAACAATGGCTTCGCCACAGGGACTGGCTGATCGACGAGTTAATCCAGATGCACCACCCGGCAAATGCAGACAGGGAAAGCCGTTTCCGCCGAACCCTGGTCATTGCGGATGTGCTGGCAAGAGATTCACAGCAGCTTCCCAACCGGCTGGGTATCATCAAATCATGGCTGCGGGACGCGGCGGTGCTGCCGTTTGCCGCCGATCAGGTCATTAATCGCGACAAGACGGATCAGATTGCCCCAATGGCGGCATCCGTTTCACCCCGAACATTGAGTAACTGTTTCAAGGACCTGGAAAAAACAGAAAAGCAGATCCGGGCCAATGCCAATCCCCGGCTGGCCCTGGAAACATTTTTAATCAGTCTAATGCAGGCCATATCCCCCGTTGATGGAATGGCATCGATTGGAAATCATGGGAAAAATCGTCGGTATCCGGTTTAATTCCGCCGGAAAAATATATGATTTTGACGCAGGCGCATTTGTTTTAAATCCGGGAGATCATGTCATCCTGGAAACCAAGCAGGGCCTCGGATATGGCATCGTGGCCCTGGTACCGGAAAACCGGAATGAGAAAAAAAATACCCGGCCGTTGAAAAAAGTATTCCGGCTGGCCACGGCAAAGGACAGGGACCAGCTGGCCAAAAACCGGAAAACTGAAAAATTTGCCCATACGTATTGCCAGCACTGCATCGATAAACTCGGTCTGAAGATGAACCTTTTCTCGGTTGAGACCAGTTTTGATAACAAAAAAACGACATTCTTCTTTACCGCCGAGGGCCGGGTCGACTTCCGTCAACTGGTCAAAATGCTGGTGAAGAAATTAAGAGTCCGCGTGGAAATGCGCCAGGTCGGCATCCGCAACCAGGCCAAAATGATTGGGGGGCTGGGGCGCTGCGGCCGCGAAATCTGCTGCAGCATGTTCATTGAAAAATTCGAGCCGGTTTCCATCCGCATGGCCAAGGCCCAGGGCCTTTCCCTGAACCCGACAAAAATATCCGGCCTTTGCGGCCGTCTGATGTGTTGTTTGACTTATGAAAACACCCTGCCCCGAAAAAAAGGCAGGGAATCGAAGCGCAAAAGATAAAATACCGCCAGACCCGATGACCGGATTGACCGTAACCATTGAAACGGAAATAACATGTCCACACCATTTTATATAACAACCCCTATTTATTATGTGAATGCCAGCCCTCACCTGGGTCACGCCTATACCACCATTGTGGCGGATGTCGCGGCCCGCTTCAGCACCATGCGCGGACAGGAAACATTTTTTCTTACCGGCACCGATGAACATGGTGACAAAATCGTCCAGGCCGCTGAAAAAGAAAACATCAGCCCCCAGGCCTATGTAGACCGCATCAGCGGCCAGTTCAGCCGTCTATGGCCGGAATTGAATATTTCCAACAACCGGTTCATCCGGACAACCGATCCCGGCCATCAGGCTGTCGTGCGCCGGATTCTGGAAAAGATCCATGCGGCCGGCGACATTTATTTTGCCGAATATTCCGGCCTTTACTGTTTCGGCTGTGAACGCTTTTACAACGAACGGGAACTGGTTGACGGCAAATGCCCGGATCACCAGACCGCACCGGAGACGGTCAGCGAGTCCAACTATTTTTTCAGGATGAGCCGATATCAGCAATGGCTGATCGACCATATAAAAACCCACCCCGATTTCATCCGGCCCAAGCGGTACCGCAACGAAATTCTGGCTTTTTTGCGGGAGCCGCTGGAGGACCTGTGCATTTCCCGGCCCAAAACCCGTCTGACCTGGGGAATTACCCTCCCCTTTGACGAAGATTATGTTACCTACGTCTGGTTTGACGCACTGCTCAACTATATTTCCGCCCTGGAATATCCGGAAGGTGATCTGTATCACAAATTCTGGCCGGCGGCTCAGCACATCGTGGCCAAGGATATCATCAAGCCGCATGGTATCTACTGGCCCATCATGCTCAAGGCAGCGGGAATACCGCTCTACCGGCATCTCAACGTACATGGCTACTGGAATATCGATGCCAGCAAGATGTCCAAAAGCATCGGCAATGTCGTCAAACCACTGGATATGATCCAGCGTTACGGCCTCGATGCTTTCCGGTTTTTTCTGCTCCGGGACATGGTTTTCGGGCTGGACTCCAGCTTTTCCGAATCAGCCCTGATCCAGCGGATCAACGCCGATCTGGCCAATGACCTCGGCAATCTCTTTTCACGTGTTGTGGCCATGACCCATAAATATTTCCAGGGCCGCATACCGGCACCGGATTTTTCCCAATCTCCCCGGACCGACCTGGATGTCGCCGGCCAGGCCCGCCGGACCATTGATGCGTTTGAAGCGGCTTTTGATGCATTTTCCTTTCATAAGGGGCTGGATGCCGTCTGGGAATTCATCGGGTTAATGAACCGGTATGTTGATTCAACGGCCCCCTGGACGCTGGCCAGGGAAGCCGCCGACCGGCCCCAGCTTGAAGTCGTTATTTACACCCTGCTGGAAGGATTGCGGGTGGTCGCCGGATTAATCTATCCGGTCATGCCGGCAACGGCAGCAACCATGAGCACCCATCTTGGATGTGAAACCGATTCCCGGGCCGATCGACCTTTTTACAGCCTGACCGTATTGCGCACGCAAAACGGTCTGGCAACCGGCGGTCAGATCCACAGGGCCATCTCTCTTTTTCCCCGGGTAGACACCCGGGCGGAAAAAAAATCCGCTGGAAACCCGGCGCCCCCCCCGGGCGGTGAACCTGCCGCCGATCCGCCGGCGCTGCCCCCCGTCAAACCACAGATTACCATGGACGATTTCGCGAAGATTGACCTGCGCGTGGCCACTGTCATCAAGGCGGAAGCCATCCCGAAGGCCCGAAAGCTGCTCAGGCTTGAGCTGGATCTGGCCGGCAACCGCCGAACCGTGGTGGCCGGTATTGCCGCGGCGTACACACCAGAAAAACTGACAGGCAAACAGGTCATCATCGTCGCCAACCTCAAACCGGCCAAATTGATGGGCGTGCGGTCCGAGGGAATGGTCCTGGCAGCCGTGGATGAAACAGGCCTTACCCTGGCGGCGCCAGACCAGCCGGTACCGCCTGGAACGCCGCTGTCCTGACCCCGTCGGACCGACACCTGAACACCGGATTTATCATTTAAAAATACCGGTTAAATGTATTGAGAACGGCATATAATGATACGCAGACACCGATTGGGAAATTTATCTTCCACTGATAACACGGGCTGGCGGGCTTACCAGAAAACGCTGCGGCCGATATCGAAAACGCGGCGCCATCGGCGTCGGTTTCCGGTCTGGCAAATTCTGGCGCTCATCATCGTGGTCACGCTCTGCCTGGGCTACGGGGCATCTGTCACCGGTATCTGGCCGAACGACACATCTGCCGGGGCAACCAGCCGAAACAAAAACAAACCCGCCCCGCCGGTTCAGTCTATTGACCGGCAGGCTCTCCGGCGGATGCTCGCCCATGTCGGCCCGGCGCAAATGGTGGCAAGCACCTTTTCCATTGAAAGCAACAATACCCGCTATCAGATTAAGACCACGATCGATACCCGGCTCCAGGATGCCATCGCCGCTAAATTACGGGTGGCGCATGCCCGTTACCTCGGCATTGTCGTCTTGAATCCGGCCACCGGCCGCATCCTGGCCATGGTCAGCTACGACCGAGCCGACCCGAGCCACAATATCTGTACGGACAACCGTTTTCCAGCTGCCAGCATTATTAAGATCGTTACCACATCCGCTGCGATCGAGACCTGCCATCTGGGGCCGGATTCGACAATGACCTACAACGGCCGCAAATATACCCTTTACAAAAACCAGTTGAAAGACCGGCAGAACAAATACACGCGACGGGTCGCCCTGAAAGATGCATTTGCCCAGTCGATCAACCCCGTTTTCGGCAAGCTGGGGGCCCACCGGCTCGGCAGGGAAAAACTGGTCGCCTATGCCGAAGCCTTTGGATTTAACCATCAGTTCAACCTCGACTTCACGGTGGCGCCCAGCCATTTCTCCGCTTCGGATGCTCCCTACCAGTGGGCCGAGCTGGCCTGCGGATTCAATAAGGAAACCACGTTATCTCCCCTGCACGGCGCCATGATTGCCGCCGCTGTTATCAATGGCGGAAAACTGGTCGAACCGGTATTTGTCGATTCCGTGACGGATGCCGCCGGGATGACCGTCTACCGGGGAAAAGTCCATACAGTGCAACAGGCGATTGATGCCCGTACGGCCCGAACCCTGGCCGATTTCATGCGCAACACCATTTCCAAAGGCACTGCCCGCAAGATGTTCCGGGGATATCGCCGCGACCGGATCCTCTCCCGCCTGGATCTTGGCGGCAAAACAGGCAGTATGAACAACAATCCCCGCTATGACTGGTTTGTGGGATTTGCCACGGACAGGCCCAGCGGTCAAAGCGTGGTCGTTTCCGCCATGGTGGCCCATGAAAATTTCATCGGTACCAAATCCGGACAATACGCCCGGATCGCCATAAAATCTTTCTTTCGTGATCTTTTCGCCAGGCGTTCCGCACCGGTAAAGCCCGGTGCCGACAAGCTGAAAAAGGGATGAACCTGCCATGACCCGACGTTTATTAACCCGCTCCGACACGATTGTCCGCCCGGTTGACGGCCGCCGCGAAAAGCGCTTTCGTATAGCTGCTTTCCTAAAGCGCCGGATTTATTTCGGCCGGTCCCTGGCGGCCGTCCCCCCCGGCGCCATTGTTTTTTTCCCCCTCAGCCCAGGCCGGATCTCCTGCGGCCTGACCTGCCTCGTGGCCGTCAAATCCCCAAAACCGGCCGATATCGACATCGAGACCCTGTCGGCCATCCTGGCCCGGGTCGAAAACCGTCGTCTGGCCTGTTTCACGCCACCGGACAATGCCATCTCAACCGGTCATCTTGACGGCGCGGCCACCCTGGCCGATCTGTGGCAGGCCGTCCGCAAATTAAAGCGAGACAACTGCTTTGCCCGGATATTCCATCAGCCGGAAATACAGACCGCGCTGTCTGACCTGACGATTCGGCTCAAGGAGATTATTGAAGCTGAAGAAAAAACGCTGGCATCCCTGCGCCCCCGGCTGACGCCGGCTGAGGTGGCGCAGATACTGAAAAACGTTGACCGCCTGAAAGACATCCAGTGGACCCTGACCACGGAAGTCATCGCCAATATCGAGCGGGTCACCGCACTGATGAGCGCTGCATCGCCCCATCCGACAACATCCGCCATTGCCACATTCAGACAGATCAATGCCGTCTTAAACAGTATCGACCGGCTCGAAGTCCGCGGCCGGGATTCCGCCGGGATCTCCCTGATGTTTCATATGGCCCGGCCGGATTTTGTCCGCTTTGAGCAGGCCCTGGCCGAAAAAAAACTGTCCCAGCAGTTAAGTGACCGGATCCGGGCCGATGTCCTGGTCAACGGTAATATCCGGATTCGCCATGCCGCGACTCCGGCCGTACCAATGACCACCCTGACCCTGACCTACAAAACCGCCGCCGAGATCGGAAGCCTGGGTGACAATGTTCATTTTCTGCGTCATCAGATCCGCGGCGACCGGATTCTCCAGATCCTCGCTGCCGCGCCATACGCTCAGCATACAATCTGTGCCCACACCCGCTGGGCCTCGGTGGGCGCCATCACGGAACCCAACTGCCATCCCGTGGACAACGTCACCCGCGACGACAATAATCGGCAGGGAATCATCCACGTCTGTCTCAATGGCGACATCGACAACCATCTCGCCCTGCAGGAAGCTTTTGAGGCCGACGGATACCGCATTCCGTCCGAGATCACCACGGATACAAAAATGATTCCCCTCACCATTGAAAAGCACCTCAAGGCCGGCCACGACATCACCGAAGCGTTCCGCCTGGCGGTGAACGAATTTGACGGCTCCCATGCCATCAGCATGCACACCGACCTGGCCCCGGGAAAAATATTTCTGGCCCAGAAGGGCAGCGGCCAGGCGATCTTCATCGGCCTGGCCGGGGATCATTACATGCCCGTCTCGGAAGTCTACGGATTCGTTGAAGAAACGGATACTTACCTTAAACTGGACGGCGAAACAGTGGTGGACGGCCCCCATGGCCAGACCCAGGGGCAGGTTTTTATTCTCGACCAGATGTCCGGCGGCGGTCTGTCCGGCGTCACGGCGATGTATTACGACCGGACCCCCGTCACCCTGACCGACGCCGACATTAAAACCACTGAAATTACTTCCCGGGATATCGACCGTCAGGATTTCCCCCATTATTTTTTAAAGGAAATCAACGAAGCCCCGCATTCTGTCACGCAGACCCTGAGAACCCGCTGGGCCACCGATCCGGATCATCCCGACCGCTGCACGATCGTCCTGGACAGAGCCACTTTTCCGGCAAGCCTGCAGGCGGCCTTTGAAAAAAAGGAAATCCGGCGTATCTTTTTTATCGGGCAGGGAACCGCCGGGATTGCGGCCCGGACCTGCGCCGACATTACCAGCTATTATCTCAATGACCCGGCCATTTTGACCCGTGCCCTGAAAGCATCGGAGCTGAGCGGATTTTCCATTGATTCAGACGACGACGCCGATGCCATGGCCGACGTCCTGGTTGTGGCCATCAGCCAGTCGGGCACCACCACGGATACCAATCGCACGGTCGACATGATCAAAGCGCGGGGTGCCCATACACTCGCCATTGTCAATCGACGGGACTCGGATCTGACCTTTAAAACCGACGGCGTGATTTACACGAGCAGCGGCCGGGACATCGAAATGTCGGTGGCTTCAACCAAGGCGTTTTACGCCCAGATTGTGGCCGGGGCCATACTCGGCCTGCACCTGGCCCGGCTCACCGGCCGGCGTGACGGGGCCTTTATCTCCGACCAGATCCGGGAGCTCCGCGCACTGCCCGGACACATGCGCAAGATTCTGGCCACCACCGACGCCATTGCCGCGGCGGCCGGAGATCTGGCTACCCGGAAAACCTACTGGGCCACCGTCGGCAGCGGTCCCAACAAGGCCGCGGCCGACGAGATCCGGATCAAACTGAGCGAATTATGCTACAAGACCATCTCGTCCGATTTCGTCGAAGACAAAAAGCATATCGACCTGTCGGCCGAACCGCTGATCATCGTCTGCGCGGCCGGCGCCCGGCCGTCCGTGGTGGGGGATCTGGTCAAGGACACCGCTATTTTCCGGGCCCACAAGGCCGCGCCGATCGTCATCACGGATGAGGGCGAAGACCGGTTTACTCCCTATGCCGCCCATGTGCTCTACGTTCCCCGGGTCAGTGAACACCTGGCACCGATTCTAAACACGCTCACCGGCCATATCTGGGGCTACCATGCCGCCCTGGCCATTCACGCCGGTTCCCGCTTTATCTATCATTTCCGCGAAGAACTGCGACAGGATCTGCGCCGGTATTCCCGGCAGAATCTGGATATCTACGACATCATCCTCGATTCGACCTTCCGGGAAAAAATCGCCGGATTTTACCGCCGGTTCCGGAAACGCAAGATGAACGGAAGATTTCCGGCCGTCCTCGGGTTGACGCTGGCCACCGATCTGAGCCTGCTGCTCAAATACCTCTCCGGCCGGCTGCCCGTCTCCGATTTCAAGATTGATTTTGGAAAAGAGGGGTCGGCGCGCAATATGCTGGATACGCTCTTCGTCACCCTGGGCGAGGCGATCAACACCCTCTCCCGGCCGGTGGACGCGATCAAACACCAGGCCAAGACCGTCACCGTGGGAACCAGCCGGATCACCGACCGCACCGAGGGGATCCTCTTTGACGCCCTGATCCGTCACGATATACCCATTTCCCGCCTGATCAACCGCAACGTCATCGTCCTGCGCAACCTCCAGGCCATTACACAGACCATCCAGGGCGCTATTTTGTACCGCATCAGCGGGTTGAACGATCTGGGAGAACTGACCGACCAGACCCGCATCGAGGTCATTGAAAAAGAAGGCGTGCTGGCGCCGATCCCGTCCCGGATCGAAAGTGACAATCGTCTGCGGGGCACCAAACGGATCATCGTCCGTCAGGGAAACGTTTACATTGGCAAAGGCCGGAAGGACGACCGCAGCATGATCGTTATTCCCTGCCTCTCCGATGTCCCCGGATTCGCGCACACCATCGGGCAGCTCCTGCTGCTCAACATT
>CAZNZW010000076.1:0-11923 GCA_964577615.1 uncultured Desulfobacterales bacterium
CTTGTTCAAAAACGAGAATCCGGGACGTTGCGAAAGCGCCGGGAGTAGGGTCGAGCAGCCCAAAGGCCCCCCCTTTTAAGGAGTAGGGGACGTTGTTTACAAAGTATACAAACTTTATTCTCCATGAGAATGTTCGGAACAAATGGGAACAAGCATAAACAGGAGGGTAGAATGCCACGGGGGCCAAGGCTAGATGCGCCGGGAACGATACACCATGTGATTATCCGGGGTATTGAGAGACGCAAGATCGTCAGTGATGATAAAGACCGCGAAACATTTGTTGCCCGCATGGGCGGGGTGGCTTTGGAAACAAAGACCCTCATTTACGCCTGGGTGCTGATGACCAATCATGCCCATATATTAGTGCGCAGCAGCGCCGCCGGCCTGCCGACGTTCATGCGGCGGTTTCTTTCAGGATATGCCATGACATACAACCGTCGGCACCACCGCTTGGGTCATGTATTTCAAAACCGCTATAAATCCATTATATGCGAGGAAGAACCCTATTTGAAAGAACTGGTCCGCTATATTCATTTAAATCCGTTTCGGGCCGGGATGGTCAAGAGCATGGCTGCGCTTGATCGGTATCCCTGGTGCGGTCATGGCGTCATCATGGGCCGTTGCGAAAACAGATGGCAGGACGTTAAATATATCCTGAAATGTTTTAGCAGAAAAGAAAAAGAGGCCCGGAAAGCCTATCGAATATTTGTTAAAAAAGGAATTTCACTGGGCAGGCGGCCGGAATTGACAGGGGGTGGTCTGATCAGATCCATGGGGGGATGGTCGGTGGTAAAGGCAATGCGAAAGAGTGGAATCAGAGAGGAAAGCGATGAACGTATACTCGGCAGCGGAGATTTTGTATCTAAAGTGATTGAACAGGCCGCAGCGCAGGTCAAATATCAATTGCCGAAAATAGAGTTAGGAAAAAAAATCGACATAGAGATCAGGAAGCACTGCCGCGCTGCCGGAGTCACAACCACCACGCTCCAGGGCGGCAGTCGTCGCCCGCCTTTACCGAAACTGAGAAGAGAGATTGCCCTGGAACTGGTTTGTGAATATGGCCTGTCACTTGCGGAAACGGCCAGGCATTTGGGCATATCGACATCCGGTGTTGCCCAGATCATCAAACGGAGTGGGGGTGCCTGAGTTTGTACAGAGGGGCAACAATATCACTCAAGCCCGGACTCCGAACCCGGATATTTTTTCCATTGCGCAGGTGAAAAAATGACGGCCCATGATATGGTTGCCGGATATGCGATAACGAACAGGGCGAATCAGGCAGGACAATCACTATTTTAAAGGATAGATGTATGCAATACCGAATACCAAATAGATCACGGCATCGATGGCCACTGTCATTTTTCTTTCTCAGCTTTACACTGATATTTTTAATGAGCGTTTCTTCTCTGTTTGCCTGGACACCGGGCCAGCCCCTGACCCTTCCCTTCCCCCGCCTTGGCATGTGGTGGCCGGATCCGGAAACGCAATCACTGGACGATATTGCCCGGTATGATTATGTTTTGCTGTTTAATGAACAAAAAAACGCCATCGGCCCGCTGAAGGCCCGCAACCCGGAAATCATCCTGCTGAATTCAACCAATGCCTGCGAGCTGTCCTATGACTGGCCGGACGGTGATGATTATGCCGAAATCCTGAAAATGCCACCCCAGTGGTTTCTCACCCAGGTGGGCAGCACGCTCACCCGGTCTGTCAATGCCACCACCACAACCTTCCATGTGGCAGAAATGAGTGTAAGCGATGGCACTACCACCTATCCGCTGTTTGTGGCGGGCGATACGGTGCTGATAGACGGTGAGAGCGTCCTTGTGGACGCCGTCAATACCACAGCCAAAACCCTGACCGTCCAACGCGGTTTTGTCCGGCCCGCATCCGGCCATCCCGCCGGCACCCGGATCGCCGCGCATATCACTTTCTGGCCCGGTACCTGGCTTATGAATCTAAGCACGCTGTCCCCCACGGGCATTGCCGACCCGGCTGTCGGGGCCGAACGCTGGCAGGACTACCATGCCCGCAGGGGCGCCGGCATGCTGTCGCATCCCGGATGGGACGGCATCCTCATTGACCGCGCCGATCCCAACCAGAGCTGGCTGATCGGTTCATCCACCGCCCGGACCATTGATCCGGACCAGTCCAACACCCTTCCCGATGACTACACGGCCTTTGACGCCGCCTGGAACGAGGGATTGCGCAATTACGAGCGCACCCTTCGTCAGGCCGTCGGGGACGGGAAGATCATTTATGTAAACTGGGGAATGGACAACTATGATCTATTGAACGGAAACAATTATGAGGGGTTCCCCCTGCCAAACGGCCGCTCCTACCGGGCGGACTGGCACCAGACCGTCTTTGGCCCCGTACCGGATATCGGCGGCTACCTGGACTGGCTGGCCAGTGCCAGACATCCCAACCTGACCACCATCGAAACCTACGAAGACGATTCGGTCCCGCCGCCCGGCGATATCGCCTACGTCAACCCCTGCACCCGGCCGGGATTTGTGCCCGATTACCGTAAAATGCGCTTCGGCCTGACCACGGCCCTGCTCGGTGACGGTTTTTACAGCTATGAAATCAACACCAACGGCCACGGGACCCTCTGCTTAATGTGGTTTGATGAATACGACAACGGCGGCAAAAAACGGGGATACCTGGGACAACCGCTCGGCCCTGCCTATCGCCCCGCCGGTATCCAGCTGGGACCGAACCTGGTTTCCGGCGGCAATTTTGAAACCCAGGGAGACCTGAACCAATGGAATCTGTGGGCGGACAGCGGGTATGCGGCGACCCTCACCCGGGATGCCGGAACCGCCGGCTCGGGCGCATCTTCCGCCCGAATCAACATAACCCAGGCAGGCGGTACCGGCTGGAAAGTCTCTTTCTCCTTCCATCCGGTCGGGCTGCAGAAAAATAAGGACTATACCGTATCCTTTTGGGCCAAGGCCGACCATGGCCGCCCGGTCAGCGTCTGGGCCCAGCAGGGCGCGGATCCGTGGAAGACCTATTTCGAGATTGATCCCGTGGTCCTCTCTTCTACCTGGAAGAAATATGAGCTGCCGGTCACGGCCAACACCACCGATTCTGTGGCGGAATTTTATTTCGGCCTCGGCCAGGCGACCGGTACGGTCTGGATTGACGATGTCCGCCTGCAGGCCGGCAGCCGGGAAGTGTGGCGCCGTGATTATCAAAACGGAACCGTCCTGGTCAATGCGACCGGTCAGCCCCGTCTCATTTCCCTTGGAAAAACGTATAGAAAAATAAAAGGGACGCAAGCCCCGGCCGTGAACGACGGCAAAAAGGTCAGTAAGGTAATCCTGCCGCCCCGCGACGGTCTGATCCTTCTGCTTCCCGGCGGGTCTTCAAATGCAGGAAATATTGTGCCGGTTTATCAGTTATTGCGTGGTGATTAACCGGAGAACGCCGCAATTGTAAATAACCGGTCGCTGCGCGATTGCCTGCCGCCGGCTTTTCAATTATAGGGAAAAATATGCGTCATATCCTTTCGGCATGTCTGCTCATCCTGTTCGTTGTTTTCTTTTTCGCGGCCGTCGTCTTTTCTGCCGATACCACGGCGCCGAGCGCGTTCCGTGGTTATGCGACGATCCATTCCATCGGTTTTGAGTGGCGTATTTCAGGCGATGACGATCATGATGCCACCTGCCGGGTACGGTATCGAAAAGCAGGCACGGGGTCGTGGCAGGAGGCGCTGCCCCTGTACCGGGTCGATTATCTTCCCCCGAGTCCGATCAATGGCGCCACTCAGCGCTTCAACGGTTTCGCCGGTTCCATTCTCTTTCTTGAACCGGCTGAGACCTATGAAGTTCGTCTGGATCTTGGAGATCCGGACGGCGGTGCGAACAGCCGGACAGAGACCCTTTCCACCCGTTCGGTTCCGGCCAAACCCGTTGGCGGTCGCACTTTGCACGTGATCCCCGGATCAGGCGGCGGGAGTGGTTCCGCATCTGCTCCTTTTCTGGGCATTGAAACGGCCCAGAACAATGCCCGACCGGGTGATATTTTTCTGCTTCACACCGGGCATTATGGCGGGTTTGACGGCAATGGAGAAATTCAACTGGATGCCGATGGCGTGCAGGGAAGCTATATCGTCTGGCAGGCGGCCGGTGACGGCGAGGTGGTTTTTGACGATCCGGTGCGCATGGCCGGGGATTATATCTGGCTGGAAGGCGTCCACGTCAAAGGTCATACCGATGTGGACAATGAATATGGTCTTCGCACGTATAACGCCCCGGATCATGTTGTCATCAGGAAAAACAGGTTTACTGATTTTTATTATTCCATTGTCTTGAACCATGGCGGCGCCAACTGGTACATCACGGACAACACCATCATCGGCGACAAGGATGTCATCAACGAGCCGGACGGCCCGTCAAGCTGGGGCGGGGAAGGGATCGAGCTTGAGCATACCAGCGGTCATACCGTGGCCCACAACGCCATTTCCCGGGTGGCCGACGGTATTTCCTATCCCGATCACAACTGCGATATATTCGGCAATGACATCTTTGATGTAACCGATGACGGTATCGAACCGGATTACGGTTACGCCAATATCCGGATCTGGAACAATCGCATCTCCAACGCCCGCCATGCCGGGATCAGTTTCCAGCCGATGAACGGCGGCCCCTGGTATATTGTCCGCAACCAGGTGGTGGCCGGTAATGTGGCCCTTAAACTGCGTGAATCAACCCGAGCGCTCATCGCCCACAACACCTTTGTCGGGTGGCAGGGGGTTCTGGCCTATGGCTCGGAGCGGATGCTGAATTTTCAATCAAACAACAATCTCTGGGTGTCGGTAACAGACAGATATGTCTGGGAAAACGGTGTGGGTGGAGATTCCGATTGGCGAACTGACCTGGACTATGACGGCTTTGACTGGGGAAATTTTGTGTATGCCTTTAAATGGGGCGCTAACGCCAGGTATCACACCCTGCAGGATTTCCAGACGGCCACCGGGCTGGAGCCCCATGGCATCCACATTGACAAGGATACCTGTTTTACCACTTTTAATGTACCGGCCGCGCCGCCCGTATCCATGCCCTTTCAATACATGACCCTGAAAAACGGCTGCAACGCCGTGAATGCCGGCACGCGGCTGCCCAATATCAACGATCATTACACGGGAAGCGGCCCGGATCTCGGTGCATATGAAACCGGCACCCTGCTTCCCCACTATGGACCGAGAGAAGACAAAGGGAGGGCGGCCGTGATGGCGCCCGTTTTACTCCTGCTATCCGGAAAT
Source organism: uncultured Desulfobacterales bacterium (assembly GCA_964577615.1). GTDB lineage: Bacteria > Desulfobacterota > Desulfobacteria > Desulfobacterales > QNYZ01 > QNYZ01. Next base: position 5,273 of record CAZNZW010000076.1, read on the forward strand.
TGATCCAACATGGAGGTAATATTGTGCGGATAAAGCCTGAACATACCATCGCTTCCTTTTATAAAATGATTTTCTGCCGGATTGTCATCATACTTTTTCTCTTGGGGACTGCTTTCGGGCATGCCCAGGGCGACCTCGTTATTTACAGTGACCATCTGGAAAGTGGCTGGCAAAGCTGGTCCTGGAATACGACGGTTGATTTCAGCAGCACGGCGCCCGTACACAGCGGTACGGCAGCCATTTCCGCAACCCTGGATCAGCCGTGGGCGGGCCTCTACCTTCACCATGACACCAATATCAACGCCAGCAGTTTTGATACCCTTCGGTTTTATATCCACGGTGACAGCAGCAGCGGGAACTCGCTCAAGGTGATGCTGGCCGATGGGGGCAATACCCTCATCGACAGCTCCGTTGTGATCACATCCCAGGCAAACACCTGGTCGCAAATCGATGTTCCGCTGGCGGATCTGGGGTCGCCGTCACAGATCAGCGGTGTCGCCTGGCAGGATACCAGCGGGGCGGCACAACCTGTTTTTCATCTGGATGACATCAAGCTGATGAACAGCGGGATGCCCCCCCCGGCACCGGTAACCGGGCCGCTCCTTACCGTGAACCGGTCCATTATCCGCCATGCCATCAGCCCCTATATTTACGGGATCAATTTTGCAGATCCGTTACTGGCATCGGATCTGCGGCTGCCCGTCAACCGCTGGGGAGGCAATGCCACCACCCGTTATAATTATCTGACCGATACTTCCAACCGGGCCAGTGACTGGTTTTTTGAAAATATTCCCAATGACAACGCCCATCCTGAAAACTTACCGGCCGGCTCGGCAGTGGACCATTTCATCTCACAAAATAAAGCAACGACTACCCAAAGCCTGATAACGCTTCCCCTCATCGGCTGGACCCCCAAAAGCCGGGAATACGCCTGTGGATTCAGTGTCAGCAAATACGGCCCCCAGCAGTATACGGATCCCTGGCGGCCGGATTGCGGCAACGGGATTCGTCCGGACGGAACCACGCCCGTTACCGGCAATGCCCCTGCCGACACCAGTATTTCCATCACGCCGGTCTTTGTCCAGAGCTGGATGACCCATCTGGCCGGTGAGTTTGGAAATGCCGCCGGCGGCGGCGTCCGTTTATTCAACCTCGATAACGAACCGATGCTCTGGCACCATACCCACCGGGATGTCCACCCCGATCCGGTGAGCTATAATGAAATCCGGGACCGCAGCTTTTCGTACGGCGCGGCCATCAAAACAACCGATCCGGACGCCTTGACCCTGGGGCCGGTTCTCTGGGGATGGACCGCCTATTTTTATTCCGCGGTGGACGCCCAGTCCGGAAACTGGGCCAACCCGCCCGACCGCAATGCCCACGGCGGCACCCCGTTTGTGCCGTGGTATCTCCAGCAGATGCGCGCCTATGAACAGCAGCACGGCGTTCGGATTCTCGACTACCTTGACCTCCATTTTTATCCCCAGGGCGGCCAGGCCCTGACCACTGCCGGAAATGCGGATCTGCAGGCCCTTCGGCTGCGGTCTACCCGGGGGTTGTGGGACCCGGCCTATACCGACGAGAGCTGGATCGGCGAACCTGTCCGTCTCATTCCCCGGATGCGGGAATGGGTGGCCAACAACTACCCCGGCACCCGGCTGGCCATATCCGAGTACAACTGGGGAGGGCTGGAACACATCAACGGCGCCCTGGCCCAGGCGGATATCCTGGGAATTTTCGGCCGGGAGGGCCTTGATCTGGCCACGCTCTGGGATCCGCCGGCATCCGATTCACCGGGGAGCTTTGCCTTTCGCATGTACCGCAATTATGACGGCCAGGGCAGCCATTTTGGCGATCAGAGTATCCTGGCCATCAGCAGTGATCAGGACCGGCTGTCCATTTATGCCGCCCGGAGAAACAGCGATAATGCCTTGACCGTAATGATCATCAACAAAACAGCGGATACCCTTAAAAGTCCCCTGACCCTTTCGGGCGTTTCCGGCCGGTATGTTCTGGAAACTTACCGTTACAGCGGCGATGATACCACCCGAATCGTCCACCTGCCGGACCGTCAGGTCAACCCGTCTTTAAGTGAAGCATTCCCGCCCCGCTCCATCACCCTGCTGGTGGCGCATCCCGGCCGTCAAACCGGGAAGGCCCGGGTGCCCTATCTGTTATTGTTAAAGGAATAAGAAACCCTACGGTTCCACCATCGATATCGAAGACAGAAAGGCCGCTTTTTACAAACCCAAAGCAACCAAAGTCGAATTTGGAATCCGGAAGTTCAAAGATGGTGCCAGCACCGGGCGCAGACTCCTGAACTCCGCATCAAATATTATTGCAAATATCTTCACCCATTCTTCTTTTCAGCTGTTGGGGAAATATAACAAAATTACCCAAGCACCGAAAAACTGCTATCCCTGTTGATTTCACGCAGGCGCGAGTAGAATTTCAGGCTGATATCCCGGTTGATATAATCAAGGTGAAAGGTTACCGGGTCGGCATCATGATCGTGACCGGCTTCGCATTTTAAAATCAATTCCGCCATCATCTTTCCGACAACCGGGCCGTTTTTGTACTGATTCCCAGATGTACCCACGGCCATATAAAATCCGGGCAGGTCGGATTTATCATAAATGGGAATCCAGTCGTCGGCCACATCGTAAAGATCAACGATTCCCTGGAGCTGGTTGGGGATGCGGATTCCCGGAATCCTCAGGGCCAGGCGGCAGGCCTGGGCCATGGCCTGGTCGGTGAGATTGCGGTTGAAATCATCCGGATCGTCGATCCATTGCTGGGGATCACATTCCGGGTCTTCACTGCCCGAGAGGATATGGTTGCCGACTTCCGGCCGCCAGTAGCCGCCGATATCGCTGTCCGAGCTCGGGCAGCCGATGGATTCGTAATCAATCCCCTCCGGGGCCGGCACGTGAACGACTTCATGCCGCAAGGCGCGTGTTTTGATTTTCATCCCGTCAACGACGCCGGCCATGTTATTGATTACAAAAGAGTGGGGACCGGCGGCATTAATGATCACCGGCGCCTGAATGACGGTGCCGTCGACCAACTGGACGCCGAAAGCCCGGTTGTTCTCCTTCAGGACATCGGCCACCCGGCTGTTGAATTGAAACTCGGCGCCATGGGATTCCGCGGCCACCTGGATATTATGGACTGACAGGACCGGATCGGAGATATAACCGCCCTGAGGGTAGTAAACGGCGCCGGCGACCGGGGTGCTGTTTTTCTTGCCGAAATCCGGATCGTCCGGTCGACGAGGCGGAAAATAGCTGGCGTCATCGATGAGGGGGAATTTTTTTATGACCTTTTTGATGTCCCACTGTTCATAATCGATATCCAGCGCGTCCAGAGTGGACGTGACCTTTCTCAGGTTGTCATTGGCCTGTGATTTGAAAACAAGCACGCCTCTTTTTATAAATTCAGCCGTTCCCATGGGGTCTTCAATGCCCAGATATTTTCCCCAGTTGGACCAGTAGTGGTAGTTTTCCAGTGCCAGGGCGGTGCCGTCAACGGTGGAGTAGTGCACCCGGATGACCGCACAGGTATTGGCCGTTGACCCGTTGCCGGCAGCGGGGAGCGTGTCGACGTTCAGGGTTTTCCATCCTTTTTTGCTGAGTTCATAGGCGATGCTGCAGCCAATGATGCCCGAACCGATGATGATGGCGTGGTACGGTGTTTTCATGGTTTGTCCTTTGGCTGTGAGCTTTGATCTGATTTAAAAGGTTCGGCATTTTCGAGAATGTTGCCAAACCGGATAATATGCGAACTGATGATCATGGATGCCCGGGTGACCTCTTTTTGGTATAGCGCGTCGATGAAATGGTGCCAGTCTTCCAGGGCTTCCTCTGATTTTTCTGTCTGGCGGGCCAGTATTTTGCAGAGTGAATCCGCGTTTTTCTGGAACGTTGCCGTGAACCATTCAAACATGGGATTGCCTGATATTTTGGCCAGCTGAGTGTGAAGGCTCAATTCCATTTCATAAAATTGAATGTCTCCCGGGCCATGGGAACGATACCGTGCTTCCATTTTATCGATTAGTTTTTTCAGGTGATCTTTTTGTTCCGTGGTGGCGCGTTCTGCGGCATAGGCAGCACAGCGGACCTCAACCGCTTCCCTGAATTCCTGAAGGTGTCGAACGGAAACGCCCCGGTGCCGGATGAGGGCGGCGAGCGTGTCGCCGACGTTGGCACTGTCAATCTCCCGGACAAATGCACCATCGCCGGGCCTGATGTCAACCAGCCCCTTTTGCTGCAGCGAACGATACGCCTCTCTGACCGTGCTGCGACCCACCTGGTCCCTTTTCATAATGTTGCGCTCCGATGGCAGCCGATCACCGGGCAGGTACTGCCTGTTCAGGATCGCTTCCTCAATCGTGCGCTGAAGCTTTTGTGATGTGGTGATTTTGTTACTCATGGACATCCATTATATCATAATTGGTATTACCTGTAAGGAGACTAAAACCTTAACGAACAAAAGTCAACTGTCAAGCGAATAGCATCCCGGATGAATCCAATATAATTATAAAAATAAATATATATGCGTAGTTAATGTGTAGTTACAAGTAATGGCAGGCGATTTGTATTGTTTAATTATTGACATATGAAAATTAAGTATGTATCCAATTGGTGATACCAGTTTATACAAGAACATCGATGGCATGCGTCACAATACGGTAGTTGAGGCGATGGAAACATTTGATGGCAGAGAGGCCGATAGGGGCTTTTATGCCCATTATATTTCGAGAAAAGACGACCCAGATAAATCGTCCGGTGAGGCGGATGTCCGCTAAAGGGGATATATTCATTCGTCAATTAAATAGCCAGTTTTTGTTATACCGGATTTGATCTGGTTCATCGCCGACAGCAGGAGATGTTAAATAGATGATTCAACGGGTCCGGTCACCGGCGATAGTCGTTCTGTTTTTGACTTGGATTTTGTTCGCAGTTTACTATTTTAATCGCTTCAACTACTCACCGGTTATCCCGCTGATCAAGGCGGACCTGGATATCTCCAATGCCCGTGCTGGCGCACTGCTGGCGTTTTTCTTTTTAAGTTACATGGCCTTTCAACTGCCGGCCGGCTATCTGGGTGACCGGTTTGGTCCCCGGAAAATGCTGGCCGCCGGCGGGATTGTCTCGGTGATCGGCAACCTGATTTTCAGTCAGGTAAACGGCTTTGCCTTTTTGGCACTGGGGCAGCTGATCAACGGCATGGGACAGGCCGTGGGGTGGAGTTCGGCCATCAAGATGGTGGTCAACTGGTTTCCCAAAGAAAGGCGGGCCACGGCCATCGGGTTTTTTATTACCTGTGTCACCATCGGGAGCAGTGCCGGGATACGGATGAGCGGGCTGATCGGCGACCGCCTGGGATGGCGGGCGTCGTTTATGATTCCACCCGTGCTGATGCTGGGCACCCTGGTCGTCTTCTGGCTCGTGGTGCGGGACAGTCCGGCCGACACAGGGCATTCCGGTTTTGAGGACGAAGCCGCCCTTGAGCAGATCGTTCCCGGCGATTTTACATCGCGCATCCGGCTGGTGTTGACCCATCGGACATTATGGATCGTGGCACTGGTATATTTCTGCTTTGTTTATGTGCAGTTCGGTTGCCTTGTCTGGATGCCGACGTTTCTAACTGAAAGGTATGCCGTATCCGTGGATCGGGCCAGTCTGTTGACGTCGCTTGTTCTGCTGCCGGGGATTTTCGCTTCTCCCCTGTGTGGGTTGTTGTCGGACCGTGTCTTTCAGGGAAAACGGAAATCGTTGATTGTGATCGAAATGGGCGTGTTGGCCGGGATCTGTTTTCTATTGGGTTTTGACCTCAACATCAACGTGGCAATCGTGCTGCTGGCCCTGGTCGGCCTGATGATTCTCATGCCGGATGTGCTGCTGGCGACCTTTCCGGCCGATATTCTATCGAGAAAATTGACGGCCACGGGGATGGGGTTCCTGGCGACTTTTACCAGTGCCGCCGGTATTGTCACTACGCCGCTTTCCGGAAAGATCGTTGACCTCTTTCACTCATACGGGGCTCTGTTTTTCAGTTTTGCCGTGGCCGCACTGGCCGGAATGGTCGTGGCGTTATTTATCAACGAAAAAATCGGCGAAGCATAAAATCAATGTTTTTGGCGTGAAATATCGCTATATGCTAGAAAGGACGGAGCCATGAAAATCATCAAAATAAAAGCCACTCCGGTGAATATCCCTTTGGAAACGCCGTTCTGGTGGACCGGTGGCCAATACCCAGGTACATCTAAGACCATCATAGAGGTGGAAACCGATGAGGGATTAACCGGCCTTGGCGAGGCCCCTTCCGCATAAAGACTGGATTGGTAACATAAAGATCAAGCCCCAGTTCGTGGAAGTGCCGCTGGTCCATGAGAATATTACCAGGGAAGAAGCCCGGCAACGGGCCGTGCAGATGCTGACTGATGTTAAACTCCCCGATCCTGAGCGGTTGATGGAATCCCACCCGCACCAGTTATCGGGTGGACAGCAACAGCGGGTGGTGATTGCCATGGGGCTGTTGTCCAATCCTTCTTTATTGCTGCTTGATGAGCCGACAACCGCGCTGGATGTGACCGTGGAGGCCGGTACCGTCAGGATGGTGGCCGATATCAGTAAAAAATTCGGCACG
>CAZNZW010000077.1:0-7955 GCA_964577615.1 uncultured Desulfobacterales bacterium
AACTGTCAACTATATTGACAAAATTTTTCATTTTTCAATCGATTCTTCTCCGAAGGGATGTTTTTCCCGGAAATATCGTATACTAGAACAATGTCGCAAAATAATCGGGGCAAATGAAACGGCTGTGAAAAGAAGAAAAAACCATGTCGATATCAATCGATTGGTTCGTGGTGACCGCGGGCAGTGGGAACACTTTGTCCGGTCTGTTTCCCCCGTGGTGAACCATGTGATCCGTCATACCCTCTCCCGTTCCGGAAAAAACGCCAGCGAGGCGGGGGACCTGCTTCAGGATGTATTTGTCAAACTCTGCCGCCGGGATTTTGAACTGCTTAAAAAATATGACCCGCACCGATCCAAGCTGTCTACCTGGGTGGCGGTGATTGCCAGAAACATCGCCGTCGATCATCTGCGAAAGCGGCGCCCGGTGACACTTTCCATCGACGATATTTCCGAGCCCAAAGACAATCCGCCGCCGGAAACGGCCCGGATCGAAATTCCCATCAATCGGCTGCCGCCCCGCCAGCAGCTGATCATGAAACTGCTCTATGAGAAAGACTTGACGGTTCGGGAGGTGGCCCGACTCATGGGAATCAAGGAACAGTCCGTACGCAGCGCCCGTCACAAGGCCATTGCCTCTTTGCGCTCACTTTTGGGGGACAAAACGGGCAAAGGGGATGTTTCGATCATTTAACCGTATAACCCATTAGAAAAGACGGTGAGGACAGCAAAAATGAACAGCAAAGAAAACCATTGTGAACAGAGACGAAAAGAAAAGGATTTGTGGACGCACTGCCGGGTACGGGCGGCAGCGGCAGACCGTTGTCCGGAAGCCGATTTACTGGCCGCCTATCTTGACCATCGCCTGTCTCAAACCGAAAAACACGATATTGAAGCGCACCTTGTGACGTGCCCGTCCTGTCTTGACACGATTGTATTCCTTGGGCAAATCGATGAAGATCTGCTTTCACCGGTGGCGGAAAAGGATCTGCGCGCCGCGTGCCACCTTGTCGCCCCCGACGTATCTCCCCGTGCCGGGATCCGGCGGCGCATTGCCCGATGGCTCTTCCCGCTGCCGTTACAACCGGTCTTTGCGCCGGTGTTGCTGATTGCTGTCTGTATGGCCGGCTTCTACCTCGGTAACCGAACGGGGGCCGACCAGCTCTTTGTCCGCCATGCTATGGCGGCAGAGCTGCAGTTCGGATTGGTTCAATCCCTTACCAACAGTGATGCAGATGGAGAGGACGGGTGATGAATCAAAAAATATTTTCCCTGGCGCTGGCGGCATCTTTATTGCTCAACGGCTTCTTTATCGGCGGCTACTGGGTGGCCCGGAAAAATGCGTCCCGGCTGGCCACAAAGACACGCCGGATTGAGGCAGTGGCCCACCGGTTGAATTTAACGCCAGCGCAGCAGGCTCTTTTCAGAAAGCTGAGAAATCGCGCCCGGCAGATGCGCAAAGATCATCGCATCCAGACAAAAGGCATGCAGCAGGCCCTGATCCGGCAACTTGCGGCCGATACAGGGCCATCGGCGGCAACAGATAAGCTGATTGACCGGTTGACCGTTCAACAGGCGCAATATTTAAAAGAGGTTTCAGCTATTATCCGGCAGTTTTTCGCCGCCCTGGATGACCCGCAGCGCAAACAATTCCGCAAACTTATCACCGGAAACAAACAGCTGCAGGCTTTGTTTTCCGGCTGAAGCAAACGGCCATTGCGGGCCAATTCACTTTAACCTGAAATCCGGATTTGCTTTGAAATGACTCCGATGACATTTGTGAAATCACTGTTTTTCATCCTCATCGGAATCGCCCTGGTATTTTTCCTCAGGTTGTCGACACTGAAAAGCAGTAGAACAATATAATTTGAGCGCTCAATTGTCACACCCGTGACATAAAACATGGAAAATCCTTCCATGACGGTGCACCGCTGAACCATAACTTCATCAAACAAAAGGAGCCTAAAATGAAATATGTTCAAATGATATTGATTATCGTCGTCGGCCTGGCCCTGACGGCCAGTGTCGGTTTTGCCGGAAAAGTAACGGGCAAGGGTAATGTTCGCGGCCGCGGTGGCGTCCATGGACAGGGCGTTGTTGGCGCCAGCGGCACGGCCAGCGGCACCGGCATCGTCATTTACCAGGATGCCAGCGGTCATATCAAGTACAAACGCGGCACCGGAACGGTTTCCGGCAAGGGCATCGCCATCGGTCACGGGACTGCGGTTGGCCATGGCAAGGCCCACGGGCAAGGCCGGGCCCGGGGAAAAGGGAAATACCATAAGTAGCCGATCCGCTGTTTCATATGCAGTCAACATCCCGGCAGTCCCGATTTATCGGGACTGCCGGGACAGAAAAGGCCGCGCCCGCTGTCCCCTGCCGCACCGGTCAGAAACTGTTGCCGTGGGAAACGGGTGGTTTATCGCCTCACCCACTTCCTGACCAGATCCGCTTTTTCTCCGGCCCGGGCCAGAACGGCTTCCAGGTCAAGGGTGATCAGCTGCCGGTCCCGCATCACAAGACGGCCGTTGATGACGGTATGGCGCACATCCCGGCCACTGGCCGCGTAGACCAGCTGGGAATACGGATGATACATGGGGGTCAGGTGCGGCTGGCGGGTATCAATGATAATGATATCGGCCTGTTTGCCGATTTCGATCGAACCAATCTTGTCCTGCAGGCCCAGCGCCCGGGCACCGTCGATGGTGGCCATGCGCAGGACCATTTCCGCGTTTAGAACGGTGGGATCCATGGCATCGATCTTGGCGATTTTGGCAGCCGTATCCATTTCGCCGAACAGATCCAGATTGTTGTTGGAGGCGCAGCCATCCGTTCCCAGCCCGACAGGGATGTGCCGTGCGATCATCCGGGCCACCGGTGCCACGCCCGACGCCAGCTTTAAATTGCTTTCCGGGTTGTGGACGACCCGGACGCCGCATTCGGCCAGCTGATCGATTTCATCATCGGTGACATGCACCACATGGTCGGCAATCAATCCCGGATTCAACAGCCCCAGTGAGGCCAGAAAACCGACCGGCCGATGGCCGCTGCGCCGGACAATCGTATCGGTCTCGGTGGCCGTTTCGGCCAGGTGGATAATCAGGGGGACGTCATGCCGGATGGCCAGTTCCCGGGTTTTAGCCAGCAGATCGGGGCTGCAGGTATACGGGGCATGCGGTTCCACGGCAATGGACACCAGGGGGTGTGCCCGCCAGGTGTCGATCAGCTTTTCCGTGTAGGCCAGACCGGCCTCGATGGGGCCGTAGTTGGGCGACGGGAAATCGTAGAGGACTTCTCCCACCAGACAGCGCATGCCGGCCTGATCGGCGGCCCGGGCCACTTCGTTTTCAAACAGGTACATATCGCAAAACGTCGTGGTCCCCGACAGAATCATCTCGGCGCAGGCCAGCTGCGTGCCGGTAAAGACAAAATCAGCGTCCATCTTCTGTTCCACCGGAAAGATATAGCCTTCCAGCCAGTCCATTAACGGCAAATCGTCTGCCAGGCCGCGAAACAGGGTCATGGCGGCATGGGTGTGGGCATTGATCAGGCCCGGCAGGATGAGTCCGCCCCCGGCATCGATGACGGTATCGGCCGCAACCGGCGGCGTTCCTTCTCCCAGGTGGGTGATCTTCCCGGACCTGATACCGACATACCCGCTTTCCCGCACACGGTTATCGTCGTTCAAGGTCAGCACGGTTCCATTTTGAATGATCAGATCCACCGTCTGCATCGCCTGTCTCCTGTTTTACCGGCAAGGGCCGGATGATGATTGGACAAAATAAAAACATCCCGTTATTATCTTTCCGGCCGGCGCAAGTCAATAAACCCCGGACCAATCGCACATCATTTTTGCTGACAACTTCTGTTCATCGAAAGGCTGCTCATGACCTATGACCTCGTCATCCATCATGGTACGATCCTGACCGTCAATACGGCGAACGACATCATTTCAGACGGACTTATCTGTATCGACAAAACCCGGCTCGCCCGGGTGGAAGCCCGCCAGCCGGGCACTCCCCTGCCGGCAGCCAGAAAGACAATCGATGCCGGGGGCGGACTCATCCTGCCGGGCCTGGTCAACACCCATACCCACCTGCCCATGACATTATTGCGCGGCCTGGCCGACGACCTGCCCCTCGACGTTTGGCTCAACGAATATATATTCCCCACAGAGGGCCGCTGCGTTAATCCCGAAATGGTCCGGACCGGGGCCCGGCTGGCGGCCGCCGAGATGCTCCTGTCGGGCACCACCACCTGTTGCGATGGCTATTTTCACGAAGATCATGTGGCCGGGGCGATCAGTCAGACCGGCCTGCGGGCCGTTCTCGGCCAGGGTGTGATCGATTTCCCGGCGCCCGGCGTCCCCGACCCATCCCGGAATATTCAAGCCGCCGCCGATTTTATCGACCACTGGAAAAACAAGGCCCCGTTGATTACGCCGTCGGTGTTCTGTCATTCTCCGTATACCTGCGGACCCGAAACGCTTCAGGCCGCCAAAAAACTGGCCGATGACCGGAACGTGCTTTTCCAGATCCATGTGGCCGAAACCCGCACCGAGGTTGCGCAAAGCCGGGCCGCACAGGGCGACACACCCGTGGCCTATCTGGACCGGCTCGGTCTGCTCGACCGCCATACCCTGCTGGTTCACGGCGTTCATCTGTCCAAAGCCGACATGGACATACTGGCCCGGAGCGGTGCCGGTCTTTCCCACAATCCGGAAAGCAATCTGAAGCTCGGCGCGGGCATCGCCCCGGTCCCCGCACTTGCCGCCCGCGGCATTACCGTGGGGCTTGGCACGGATGGCTGCGCCTCCAACAACGACCTGGACCTGTTCGGCGAAATGGACACAGCGGCGAAAATCCATAAAGGTGCCGGGGAAGACCCGACGGTGATGGACGCCCGGTCCGTTTTGCGCATGGCCACCATCGACGGGGCCCGGGCCATCGGGCTGGACGCCCTGATCGGCTCCCTGGAGACCGGCAAGCAGGCCGATGTCATTATCCTGAACACCCGGCGGCCCCATCTGGTCCCGCTCTACCACCCGGCCTCACATATAGTTTACGCCGCCCGGGGATCGGATGTGAACGACACGATCATTGCCGGCCAGCGGCGGGTGGCCGACGGGCGGCTGACTGCGCTGGATCTGGATGCCATTATCGACGCCGCCCGTATTTTCGGCCGGCGGATCCAGCCGGGCCCACCCGATAACCCGAAGGAAATGGCTTGAAATTTATCCGATATATTGTCATTATGGGGGTAACGTTCACCTTTATTCAATCCTATCAAGGAGGGTCCAGATGAAACTGAAAAGAATAGGAACCGTACTGATCGCCATGATGGCCCTGTTTGCGTTCACCCTGGTTTTGACGACGCCAACTCTGGCCGCCAGCAAGAAAAAAAAACCGGCCAAGGAAACAGTTAAAAAATTGAAGAAAAAAACAAAGAAAACAACGAAGAAAACACCCAAGAAGAAAGTCACCAAGAGCAAGAAAGCCGTTAAGAAAAAAACGGAAGCGGCCAAGAAAGCCACCAAGAAAAAAACCGCCAAAAAAACAACTGCCAAAGCCAAGGCCAAGGCCCGGGCAACGACCAAACCCCTGCCCAAGGGAAAAATAAACATCAACCGGGCCAGTGAAGAAGAACTGATGACGCTGCCCGGGATCGGCGAAGTCAAAGCCAAGGCGATTATGAAAGCGCGGAAAAAAGGGAAACTGAAAAGTCTCGATGATGTGATGGGCGTGGAAGGAATCGGCGAGGAAACGCTGAAAAAGCTCAAGCCCTATTTAAGATTCTAGATTCCGTCCTGTTGACGGCATCGTCAATCGTTCCATTTGATCGGGTGCCGTGTTTCTCAAAATATGTGGCCGGCCATAACAACCGGCTCCGTATCAGACAGACACGGCACCTGAACAGTATACTCTGCCGGTTTTCCGCGGCCAGCGGCTGCGGCGCCTCACCGTCATGATTTTACAACCAGCGCCATCGATCGATTGGAAAGCGACCGGCAGCCGGTTTCCGTGACCACGACCGTATGGCCGAAACAGATGGCCTGATTCGTATCGCTGTCCATCAGAATCATGTGCAGAAAAAAGACCATGTTTGGTTCAGCGGGTACGGGGTTGCCATGATAAAACATGGGCCAGTCCATCCAGTTGGGCGCGAATGTCGTCCCCATGCTGTAACCGGTGGCATTCAGCCGGTGGCGGCGCATGCCGGCGGCATCGCAGATTTGCGCGTACGCATCAAACACCTCGCCAATGGGGCGGCCCGGTTTTAAGGCGGCCATGCAGGCATCCATGGCATCCAGGGCCACCTGGTGCATCTCTTTATGCCGGGATGTGGCCCGGCCAATGGGAATCGTCCGCATCAGGGCCGCATGGTAGTGCCGGTAGACACCGGCCCATTCCAGGGTCAACTGGTCCTGCGGGCCCAGCTTTCGGCGGCCGGATTTATACCGGCATAACAGGGCGTCTTCTCCCGAACCGATAATAAATTCATTCCCCGGATAATCCCCCCCGCCGGAGAAAACCGCTCCCTGCATGGCCGCCAGAATATCCCCTTCGTCCACCCCTGAACCGGCCAGCCGATGGGCTTCATCCAGGGCCTTGTCGGCCAGTTCGGCGGCCTTCATCACATAGATCATTTCTGCCGGGCTTTTTACCACGCGCAGCCGGCTGACCAGATCCGATGCATCGACCAGCGCGCAGAAACCGGCCAGGCTTCTGGTCAACCGCATACCGTTGGCGGCGGTTAATCCGTAAGCATCGTATTCCACGCCCAGACGATGGTTCCGGCATCCAAATTCGCCAAGTATTTTCCGCAAGTGGCCCGCCGGATCAGCATCCGGCCCGTCCACCCAGATCCGGATATCCGAGATCATCGAGGTATGTTTTGCCTGACGAAGATCCGGCGCCCGGGTCAGCAGCATCAGCCGGCCATCCACCCCCAGATACACGCATTGAAAAAACACATACCCAAAGGAATCATACCCGGTGAGGTAATACATGCTCTCCTGGCGAAAAATCAGCAGGCCGTCAAGATTCTGTTCCACCAGCCGGTCAATCGTCCGCCGACGCCGATCGGCATATTCCTCTATCGCAAAATGAAGTGCCATTTACCGCACCCTCTTATTCATATCCTACTATTCATATCCTATCCATGAATGGCATGGCCCTGCGCCTTATGCGCCACCTCGAGCATGATTTCCGCCAGTGTCGGGTGCGCATGAATGGTGGCGGCAATGTCGTTAACCGTCATGCCATGCTGGATCGCCAGGGTGCCTTCGGCGATGAGATCCGTGGCATGCGCGCCCACCAGATGAATCCCCAGAATACGGCCGCTGTCCACGGCGACCACCACCCGGGCTTCACCGGCCAGCTCGCCCAGCACCTGGGCTTTACCCAGGGTACGCATCAGGACCTGGTGGGTTTCACAGGCAATGCCCTGCGCAGTGGCCTGGGCCTCGGTCAGCCCCACATTGGCCACTTCCGGCGACGTAAAGATAGCGCCCGGTACGGCATGATAATCCATTTTCCGGTCGCCGCCCAATGCATTTTCCGCGGCGACCATCCCTTCGGTGGACGCTACGTGGGCCAGCATGATTTTGGCCGGTCCCAGAATATCGCCCACCGCGTAGACATGTTCAGCACGGGTCCGCATCCGGGTGTCGGCGACGATCCATCCCTTTTTATCTGTCTCCACGCCGATGGTTTCCAGCCCGAGATCCGCGGAACCGGGCTGCCGGCCGATGGCGACGAGCAGTTTGTCCACCGTGATCGTTTCCTGGATGGCATCCTTCTCCGACGGATTTTCAAGAAACGGCGACGGTCCGAGAGTGATTTCCAGACGGTCCCCGGCATCGGTATAGCCGGTCACCGTGCGGTTGACCAGAAACCGGATACGACGTTTCTTCATCTCGCGCTGAAGAATCTTGGAACAGCCGGCATCCACCGACG
>CAZNZW010000077.1:8055-11295 GCA_964577615.1 uncultured Desulfobacterales bacterium
CGACGTTTCTTCATCTCGCGCTGAAGAATCTTGGAACAGCCGGCATCCACCGACGGCAGCGGCAGCAGCCGGGGCAGCGCTTCAACCAGCGTCACTTCAGCCCCCAGGCTGGACAGAATGAAGGCAAATTCACATCCGATGACGCCCCCGCCGAGAATGACAACCGATGCCGGAATCGTTTCCAGCGACAGGGCATCATCGCTGGAGATGATTTTCCGGCCGTCAAAGGGGAAGGCGGGAACATTGAGCGGCTGGGTACCGGTGGCCAGAATCAGCCGATCCCAGGCCAGTTCGACAGGGTCGGCGCCATCGGATATCACCGCTGCCCGGCCCGGCCCCGTGATCCGGCCTATGCCCGTATAACGGGTAATTTTGTGCCGCTTCAAAAGGCCGAGAATGCCTTTGATCTGCCCTTGAATGATCGTATTTTTGCGTGCCATCAACCGGGCGATATCCGGCCGGACGGATCCGTCCACGGAAATGCCGAAGGCATCGGCATGCCTGATTTTTTCCAGCAGCCCGGTGGTGGTGATCAGCACCTTGGAGGGGATACAGCCCCGGTTCAGGCAGGTGCCCCCGACCTGGTCCGCTTCAATCAGGGACACGTCGGCCCCCAGCTGGGCGGCCCGGATCGCGGCCACGTATCCGCCGGGCCCGGCGCCGATGATGGTTATTTTCTCTGCCATGTTTTTCTCTCCGGTGGTGGGATGATGACGGCCCCGACTGAGACCGCCGGGAATCAGCGTTCGTTTTACCAAACCGGTTGCCTTTCCACAAGCCTTGAATCCATCGAAAAATCAACCCGATTTATTTACAATCAAACCGATTGCCATTATAGTGGTGACATGTTTTTTTTCTGCGGATACCCAAAAAGGAGTACGGAAGATGAAAGAGATCAGTGAGCTGTCGTTTCCAGATAATCTGCGGTACGCCAAAGATCATGAATGGGTCATTGCCGACGGTGACACCGTTAAAATCGGAATTTCAGACTATGCCCAGGACCAGCTGGGCGATGTGGTTTTTGTCGAGCTGCCCGCGGTGGGCGATACGTTCAATGCCGGCGATGAATTCGGTACGGTCGAATCCGTGAAGGCGGTTTCCGAGCTGTATATGCCGATTTCCGGTGAGGTCATCGCCATTAACGATCAACTGGAAGATCTCCCCGAAACGCTCAACACCGATCCTTACGACGGCGGCTGGCTCATCAAGGTTAAACCGGCCGATACGGATGAAATCAACACATTGATGGATTCGGCGGCCTACGTTGACATGCTTGAAAGCGATGCGTAAGACGCTTCGGCCGCTATGACCACCCGTCCCCCACATCCGGATTCCCGCCGCCAATGCCTGGCCGTGGACCTTGCGACCCTGCCGTATCCCCAGGCCCGCGCCCTTCAGCTGCGGATTGTCGCGGCCAGATACGCCGGCAGCTTTGGCGACGATGTTATCCTGCTGCTGGAACACCCGCCGGTATTTACCATCGGCCGCCACGGCAGCCGCCGTCACCTGATGGTTGACGACGATTTTCTGGCCCGGCGCCAGATCCCCGTCATCCGGGTGGAACGCGGCGGTGAAATAACGTATCACGGGCCCGGACAGGTCGTGGTCTATCCGATTCTCGATCTGAAAAAAAACGGGGGGTCGGTGAAAGCCTATGTCCGCGCCCTGGAAGAAACCATGATCCGGACAGCCGCTGATTTCGGCGTGACCGCAGCCCGCAGTCCGGTCAACCCCGGCATCTGGGTTTCCGGCCGCAAGCTCGGCAGCATCGGCGTGGCCATCCGGCACGGGATTTCTTTTCACGGTCTGGCACTGAACGTCAATCTGGACCTGAAACCGTTTGGCTGGATCAATCCCTGCGGGCTGGAGGGGGTCCGGATGACCTCCGTGGTAAATGAGACCGGCGCGCCTGTTGCCATGGCTGATGCCCGCCGCCGGATGCGAACGCATCTGGCCGAAATATTCAACATCACGCCGGACTTTATCTCTTTGTCCGATCTAACGGCGCGCCTGCCCGAGATCCCGTCCACCGGTGCCCCGGCCACCGGGTCGCGTCAGCCGGCAACGGAAGCCCCTCCCGGTGACAAGCATAAAATTCCCCGGCGGGGCGCCAAACCAAAATGGCTCCGCCGCCCCCTGCCTTCGGGGCCGGAACATGAAAAAGTACGGAACCTGATCCGCGCCCGGGGGCTCCACACGGTCTGCCAGCAGGCCAAATGCCCCAATCAGTTTGAATGCTTCTCCCGGCAGACGGCCACGTTTCTGATTCTCGGGGATCGCTGTACGCGAAACTGCCGATTCTGCAATGTCCCGCCGGGCCCGAAACAGCTGCCGGACCCGGACGAACCCCGGCGGGTGGCCGAGGCCGCCCGAAAACTGAACCTTAAATACGTTGTCGTCACCTCGGTGACCCGGGACGACCTGCCCGACGGCGGCGCCGCACTCTTTGCCGAAACGATTCACCGGCTCCGGCAGGCCATAAACGGCGTCCGGGTGGAGGTGCTGATTCCCGATTTCCAGGGGGATCCGCAGGCCCTTGAAACCGTGCTGGCCGCCCGGCCCGACGTGCTCAACCACAATATCGAAACAGTACATCGGCTGTACGCAACGGTCCGGCCCCAGGCCGAATACGCTCGCTCGCTGACCCTGTTAAACCGGGTGGCCGCCCACGCATCGGGCATCCCCCCCAAGTCCGGCCTCATGCTCGGCCTCGGCGAGACCGACGGCGAGATCCGGACCTGCCTCGATGACCTGCGCCATGCCGGCTGTCAGCTGCTCACCCTGGGCCAGTACCTCCAGCCAACCCGAGACCATCTGCCCGTGGCCCGGTTCGTCCCGCCGGAAGAATTTGATGCCTGGAAAACAGTCGCCCTCGAAAAAGGATTCCGCCACGTGGCCAGCGGTCCGTTCGTACGCAGCTCATACCAGGCCCAGGAACTGTTCACGGAAACGCCATCAGCTGCTTCACCGGCAAATTAGACTGAATCCATCACCCGGCCGCCCCGTCTTGTCCATGTAGCTTGAAACGGCTGAAGCGTCCGCTTCGCCCCTTTTTCCGATTTTTTTTTACAGGGGCGACAGCACTGGCTGCAGGTGAGGCGGGAAGGATTGCGAAATACCGATACGGCGCAAAAAAAGGGCACCCGCCAACCGGTGGATGCCCCTGAATGTTATTGTTGATGGTGGGCCGTGAAGGAATCGAACCTTCAACCTTCTGATTAAGAGTCAGCTGCTCTGCCT
>CAZNZW010000078.1:0-5010 GCA_964577615.1 uncultured Desulfobacterales bacterium
TTTTTGCACCGGTTACCAGAGTCGCCACCGGAAGTCAATTGCCGGTGCCGGCAGAATAATCAGTCTCGACTGACTGGATGAGACCGGACTTGACATTTATTGGAAATTGGCTGAAAATTCAATCCGTCACCATACACGCGCCCCATCACTGCCAATCCTTTCAGGAGGGAATACGATGGCCACTACCACAGCCGGGAAAGCCGGTGCCGAACGACGACGGCACCGCCGTGTTGATCGGAATATTCCATTGGATATGCATCTGGACGCACTCGGATACGATATCCGGGGAGAAACGCAAAACATCAGCGCTGTGGGTACTTATTGCGCAATAGACCGTCCCCTGCCGGAAATGACCCGCCTGATGCTGGCCCTGAAGCTGCCTTCCGGTCCGGTCACCTGTGAGGGAACCGTTGTCCGGTCACAAGCCGACCCGGACAATACGGACAGACACCATGTCGCCATTTTTTTCAGCGATATTTCGAAAACCGCGCAGACAAAGCTGAGTGAATTTCTAAGCGCCTGAGCTGACGGCCGCATCCCCGGCCGCCGACCATTCTAAATATATAAGGGGCACCGGATGAAATTAAACAAAATTGATCATATCTGCATTGCTGTGAAAGATCTGGAAGCCGCCAAGAAAATCTGGGAGCCGCTTCTGGGAAAAACCGAACCGGATGACGCCTATATTGATGAACCCGAAAAGATCAATGTGGCGCGCTATATGGTCGGCGAGGTCGGTTTCGAGCTGATGGAATCCACCTCTCCGGATGGCGATGTGGCCAGGTTCATTGAAAAACGGGGCGAGGGCATCATGCTGATCAGCTTCAATGTGGACAATACCCGGGAGGCCATGGCGGAATTAAAGGAAAAAGACTACCCCTTTATCGGCGGCGCCCGGCAGTTTCGCGATTGCGAGTTCGCCTTTATGCATCCCAAAAAGATGAACGGGGTGCTGACCGAGCTGATCGATGATAAATGGGATGAGGAATAGACGCCCGGCTATTTCCGGATCTTTATCTTAAAGACACTCAGCACATATTTGTTGGCCAATAATTTTTTACTGCCAAAGATATACAGGCCGCTCCCCACGATCAGTATCATGCCGATAATGGATTGCAGCCCCAGAACATCCTTCCAGAAAACATACCCCCACAGTACACCCAGCGGCACGGAAATATACTCAAACGGGGCAATGGCGGCCGGCGGGCCCAGTCGATAGGCCTGCGAAAGAAAATAGAACCCTGTGGCGGCGATCAGACCGATGGCGATCAGTAAAACCAGGTCGCCTTGTAAGGGGAGCTGCCAGTCGCGAAGCAGAAAGGCCGCACTGGGATGCACGGGATCGGTAACGGCCCTGCACCCCAGGAGGATGGTCAACACGGCCGAGAAAACGATATACATCACCGTCGGGTAAAAAGCGAGCGATATGCCGCTGTCCGTTTTTCCCAGTTTCCGGGTAATGATTGAGCCAATCGCGTATAGCAGTGCGGCCAGCACGGCCATCAGGGCGGCCGGATCGACCCTGTGTACCCCCGGTTTCAGCATGATCACCACGCCCAGAAATCCCACCAGAACCGCCACCCAGCTGCTGAACTCGATTTTTTCATCCAGGAAAAAGACCGATAAGATCGTAATGAAGATGGGACCCGAAAAAAACAGACTCACGGTTTCCGCCAGGGGAAGTGCTGCCAGAGAGAGGTAAAAACAGATATAGGAGCCAAACATCAATGCGGAGCGGATAATCTGCGTTTTTAAACGCCTTGTCCGCAGCAGATACAGTCCGCCATCCAAACGGGCAATGAGCAGAATGGGAACAATCGCAAACAGGCTCCTGATCAGAACAATTTCATGGACCGGATAGTTGCCGCTGAGCCATTTGATGATGATGTCCTGAAGCGAGAAAACAAATACGCCACCGATGAGGTAGCCGATGCTTTTAAACAGGCTGTCACGGTTAGGCGTGGGTGGGGTCACCGCCGATTCCTGTTTTTCGCGGGACCGGCATCCGGTTCTTTTTTAGCGGTCACATACCGCCGGACCGTGCGGCGATCGATTTTCAACCGCCTGGCTGTTTCCGCATAAGATCCGACCTGACCATATATCCGGCTGCAGTACCGGCAACACATTTCTTCAAGGCTGAGCGTGTCGCCCGTCACAAAATCGCGCCGTTCAGGTCCCGGATTCCGAACCGCTTTTGTGGCCGGAAAATACGTTCCCCGGATCATGATATTGCGGACGCATTGCTCGAGTTCCCGAATATTGCCCGGCCAGTCGTATGTCAGACCGAGCCTGTCTCTGATCCAGGATTTAACGTCTTTGGCCAGTTTCTCATTTTCATCCCCCGCGATCCGCTTGGAGAGATACCCGACCAGGTCCCACAGCAGATCCGGGGATTCACGCATTTGCTCGTAGAGCGAAGGGGTGGTGATCAAATCCGAACACAACCGGTAGTAGAGATCTTTTCGGAACCGGCCTTTGGTCATGGCATTGTGGATATTGCGATGGGTGGCGGCCACAATCTTACCCTTAAATTCAAGTGTACGGGTTGACCCCAGGCGCTGAAACGTGCGGGCATGAATTACCCGCAGCAGCTTGACCTGGATCAGCGGGTCCAGCTCCCCGATTTCGTCAATAAAAATGGTACCCTCGGCCGGACAGCCGGCCAGCCAGCCCTTGCGATCCTCCAGTGCGCCGGTAAAAGCGCCGCGCCGGTGACCGAAGAGTTCCGACTCCACCAGGGTAGCGGGCAATGCCGCCAGGTTGATGGGGAAGAAGGTCTTAAAGAAGTCGACCTTGAATGTCAAGGATTTCCTGTCAAAGGGAATATAGCGCGACTGGCCGATGGCATTGGCCACCAGCTCTTTTCCGGAACCGGTCGGCCCGATGATGAGGGTCGTAAAATCACCCATGCGGTTATAAAAGGATCGGCGATAACGCTGCATGTCATGGGTGAAAATAGAGTCCCAGACAGCCGCCCGCAGATTGGCCGCCACCTTGGACCGTCCGATGATGGCCCGGAAAATATAAAGGAACGCCCGGCGAACCTGGAAAAGACAGGCAAAGATATGGGCGGCTTCGTCTTTTTTCGGCAGATCATAGCCGTCAATATCGAATAAAAATTCCCAGTAATGGAAGAATTCATTAAAATAGCTGTAGGTGCGGCCCTTTTTGGGGTGGATAATATCGGCTTTAAACTGCTGGGCATAATAGTGGTAGATCAGAAAGAGCGCGGTATCTTCATAGAGTTTCAGCTCGCTTCCGGTGGCAGGCGCACCCTTTGTCAGACGCTTTTGAAGGGTCATCAGCAGGGGATAGGCCCGGTCGGTTATTTTCTGGGTATTGACCAGGTGAAATTCCGGATCATCGCCCAGGAGGTTCCAGTCGGACTTGGATTCGTCAAACGCATCTCCCAGGGCCTCGCGTTCGTACTGGATGCGCGCGGGTAAAAACGGGTTGACATAGCTGAGCCGGGAAACCGCTTCCATGAAACGGCGGTCTTCGGGGTTGATAAGCGCCATCCTGTCCTCCTGCTGGTGCCCGGTGAAGCCGGGGCTACCGACTGCCGGATTTCCGTATATGTACAAAAATAGATAGTACAAAAACTGAACTGGCTATACAAAATTTGAATATTGCTCTTCAATACCACAGGGCACCGAATAAAACAACGGCCGCCGCATAAAAACCGTATTTATAGCGAGTTATGAATCCCAATCGGTCATTTTTTCCCAGATTCTTCTGCCTGGCACAAGTGTTGCTCTTCATGCATGGCATTACCACAATAAAAGGAGTCCATCATGAAGAAGACAATCACCTCAATCATACTTATTACAGCCATCGCTCTGGCCGCCGGCGCAGGACATGCCGCCGGAATTTTGACGCCGGTGGGATCCGGCCATCAACCCATCCAGATCATGGATCACCATGTCAATGTGGTGATCAATAATGGTTTTGCCATGACCGAGGTGCAACAAACGTTTTTCAACCCCAATGCCGAAGATCTGGAAGCCATGTACAGCTTCCCCCTGCCCAAAAGTGCCAGCCTCTCGGAGGTGACCATCTATGCTGGTGAGCGTGAAATCCATGGGGAAGTGCTGGAAAAGCAGAAAGCCCGACAGATCTACGAAGACGAAAAAAGCAAGGGGAATGATACCGGTCTGGCTGAAAAGAACGAATTTTACACCTTTGCGTTCAAGGTTTATCCGGTGCCCGCCAATGGTGAGACCCGAATACGGTTTCTTTACTACCAGCCGTTGAAAATGGATGCCGGTATCGGCCGCTACCTCTATCCCCTGGAAGATGGCGGCACGGACGAAGCCGGGAAAAGTTTCTGGACCACCCACGCCAAGGTGGAAAATACGGTTTCCATGAACCTGGAACTGAAATCGGCCTGTCCAGTCAAAGATGTTCGCATCCCCGGATTTGAGGCAGCCGCCACGATCAATAAACAGGGAGATGATCATTATACGGTGGCCATGCAGCTCAGCGATATGAGTTTGACCCGGGATTTTGTTTTTTACTACCGTCTCGAAGATAACCTGCCCGGCCGCGTGGAAGTCATCCCGTTCCGGGATGATAAAAATGAAGACGGTACGTTTATGATGGTGATTACGCCGGGGGTCGATTTGAAACCGCTGAGTCATGGCTCGGATTATTGTTTCGTACTGGATGTGTCCGGAAGCATGCAGGCCAAGCTGTCCACATTGAAACGGAGCGTTCTCAAAGCCCTTGAAAAGCTCAAGCCGGGGGATCGATTCCGGCTGGTCGCTTTTGACAGCCGTGCCCGCGAGTTGACGCGCGGCTGGCTGCCGGCCACTCCGGATTCACTGACCAAAGCCCAACAGATCCTCAATCCGCTGAGCACCGGCGGCAGCACCAATCTATATGCGGGGCTCGACCAGGGCCTTAAACGACTGGACGATGACCGCGCCGTCAATATTATCCTGATTACCGACGGGGTGACCAATACGGGGATTGTTGACCCGATCGATTTTCATCAGCTATTGCAGAAGG
>CAZNZW010000078.1:5110-10374 GCA_964577615.1 uncultured Desulfobacterales bacterium
GTGACCAATACGGGGATTGTTGACCCGATCGATTTTCATCAGCTATTGCAGAAGGTAGATGTGCGCGTTTTCGGATTTTTGCTGGGCAACAGCGCCAACTGGCCGCTGATGCAGACGATCACCGAGGCCTCCGGCGGATTTTATGACCATATCTCCAATGCGGATGATATCATGGGAAAATTATTACTGGCGGGCAGCAAAATCAACTATGAAGCCCTGCTCGATGCCCATGTGAAAATTTCAGGTGTCAAGGTATCTGACCTGACCGATGATACCTTTAAAAAAATCTACCGGGGCCAGCAACTGGTCATTTTTGGAAAGTACCACCAGGGCGGCCCGGCCCGGGTGACCTTGACGGCGAATCTGACCGGCAAGGATAAAACCTATACCAGCGAGTTTGTGTTTCCCGAGATCGACACCGATAACCCTGAGCTGGAACGCCTCTGGGCCCTGGCAACCGTTGAAAAGATGGCGGCCATGGAGCGGATCGGCCAGATGAAGTCGACCGAATCCGAAAGCGCCATCCGTGACCTGGGATTGGATTATCAGATTGTTACCGATTACACGTCCATGGTGGTTCTTTCCGATACCGCATTTGCCGAGCGGGGTATTGAGCGCCGAAACCTGCCGCGCATTGCCCGCGAGCAACAGGCCCGGTCCCGGCGCGTTCAACAGCCGGTTAAAAACTACCGGGTGGACCGGAAAAAACCGGCTTTTAAATTCAAAGTGCCGAATATCGGCGGCGGTGGGGGCGCCATTGATCCCTTCACCGGGTCAATCGGCCTGTTGATTGCCGGATTCGGCGCCGTACGGGTCTCCCGGCGAAAGAAAAAACCATAAAATGGAAATGTTAACCATCACCGATGCGCCAACACGCATTAATCATCAGGCAGCGAGGCGGTTTCCGTTCGCCTCGCTGCTGCTCACCCTGGTGGCCGTAATCGTTCACATGACCAACGGCTGGCGAGTCGATCTGCTCTATGACCGCCCGGCCCTGCTGGGGCGCTTGGAGATCTGGCGGGTCGTGACCTGCCACTGGGTGCACCTGTCCTGGGATCATCTGTTCTGGTCGGGTGCCACTTTTTTATGCCTGGGTGCCGTATGCGAGCTGCTGGATCAAAAAAAGACCTGCCTGACAATCATGGGTTCCGTCATTCTCATCCCTGTCGGCATATGGTGGGGACTGCCGGGTTTAAAGGTATACGGTGGATTATCGGGGCTGGATTGCGCGCTTTACGCCCTGCTGTTTACGCAGCTTGCCCAGCGGGAAAAAATGTCCGGAAACCGGGGATGGGCGGCGGTGTTCGCGGCAGGGCTGTTGGCTCTGCTGGCCAAAGTAGTTTACGAAACCATTACCGGGCAGACTATTTTCGTTTCCAATCACCACACCGGCATGGTTCCGGTGCCTCTTTCGCATCTGATCGGCGGGTTGATTGGGGGTATCGTCGGCATCAGCCAGACGAAAAAACCGTTGTTCACGGCTCCCGGTAAAGCGCCAATACACCGGAGCGGGCCAGTTTTTTAATTCCGTAGGGTTCCAGCAGGCCGAGGAGGGCATTGATTTTTTCCGGCCGGCCGGTGACTTCCAAAATGATATGCTGGGACCCGGTGTCGACGATTTTGCTTCGGAAAATATCGGCGATCTGCATGATTTCGGTTCGGTTTTTTACGGTCGCCTGTACACAGACAAGGGCCATTTCGCGTTTGACCGCCCCTTCACCGGTCATGTCCCGCAATTTGATCACATTGATCAGGCGGCGCACCTGCTTCATGATCTGCTCAAATACCTGGCGATTGGCCTGGGTGGTAACGGTGATGCGCGATATTTCCGGATCGTGGGTGGGAGCGCCGCAAATCGTATCGATATTGTAATTGCGCCCGGCAAACAGGCCCGATACCCGGGCGGTGACGCCCGGCTCGTTTTCCACCAGCATCGTCAGAATACGTTTCTGCTCTTCCATTTCAAGGGGTTCCTTTTCACAGGGATGTATATATATCCGCACGATGGTTGATTTTTGTTGCCGTCTTTATCACAAATCTGATAAAAAGTCGCTGATTTTCGTCATCGTTGTCATGCCGGCAACCCGTTTCGGCATGCCCGCCAGGACCACCTGCCGGCTGGCGGCCGGCCAACCACCTACAGGGATGAGATATCCATGCTATCCAATCTGTTCAGCCCCATTGAGATCGGCCCGATGACTTCCAGAAACAGACTGATGATGTCGGCCATGAGCATTAATTTCGGCGTGGACGACCGCTGCCGGGTGACGGATCAATTGATTGAATATCTCGTTGCCCGGGCCAGAGGCGGCGTGGGCATGATGCTTGTGGGCGGCGGCGGGGTCCACCCCGGCGGGCAGGAGCTGCCCGATCTTCCTCAGATGTATCGGGATGACTGCATTGAGCCGCTGCGGGAAATGGTGGCACGGGTCAAGCCGCACGGCCCTCTTTTCGGGGTCCAGCTCATGCATGGGGGGCGGCAGTCGTATCTGCCCGAGAAAGTGGCGCCCTCGGCCATTCCGGCGCCGGCAGTGGTCAAGGGGAAGGTCCGGGCGCTCGATCTCAAGGGAATCGCCGAACTGGTCGCATGCTTCGGCGATGCGGCCCGGCGCTGCCAGGCGGCGGGATTCGATTTCATCGAGCTCCACGCCGCGCACGGCTACCTGATCAACCAGTTTCTGGCACCCAATTCCAATATCAGAACGGATGAATACGGTGGATCCTTTGAAAACCGGATCCGGTTCTTGTTTGAGATTATCGAGGATATCCAGGCCAAGACGAAAAACAAACTTCCCATTGGCATCCGGATCAATGGAAACGATTATATTAAAAACGGATGGGAACTTGCAGAAGCAGTCAGGCTTGCGCCGCTGCTTGAAAAAGCGGGCGTGGTCTACCTTCATGTTTCCGGCGGGGTTTACGGGTCCACCGAGCTGACAATCCCTTCCATGTATACGCCCCACGGCTGTTTCGTCCACCTGGCCGAGGCCGTGAAGCAGGAGGTATGCATTCCCGTTATCACTGTCGGCCGGATCAAGCACCCCGATCATGCCGACCGGATTATCCAACAGGGCCGGGCCGACATGGTTGCCCTGGGACGGTCCCTGCTGGCTGATCCGGATTATCCCCGCAAGGCGCAAAACGGACAGGCAGCGCAAATCCGCCCCTGCGTCGGCTGTTGCCTCGGCTGCATCCACGCCGTGCTGGCCAAGGAACCCGGCGGCTGCGTGGTCAACCCCGATGTGGGCCGGGAATACCTGATCCGCCGCCGTTCCAAACCCGATTCCGCCCAGACAATCCTAGTTGCCGGTGCCGGCCCGGCCGGTCTGGCCGCCGCCCGGCAGTTTGCGATCAATGGCCACCGGGTCGTCATCTGCGAAAAGGGACCGGCGCCCGGCGGTCTGCTTTTTCTGGCATCCAAAGCACCGGGCCGGGGGGAGCTGGGTGATATTCTCGCATTTTTCAGAAACGAACTGGCACGGCTGACAGTCGATATCCGCTGCAACACCCCGCTGACTGCGAACCTGATCGATGCCATCGATCCCGATCAGGTAATCCTGGCCACCGGTTCGCTGCCGGACATGCCGGTGGTCAAAGGGCTGTTTAACACGCGCATGACGCTGACGACCACCGTTGACGTGCTACAAAGCGACGCGTCCGCTGGAGACAACATCATCGTTCTGGGCGGCGGTATGACGGGATTAATAACGGCGGATTTTCTGGCCGCGCCGGAGGACGCCCCGGATGGGCTGACCGGCCGGGGCAAACGGGTCGTGGTGCTCAACCGGCGGAAAAGATTTGCCGAAGAGATGTCCAGCAACGACCGCTACTACCTGCGCGAACGGCTGAAAGGGGATGGCGTTGTCCTGTACAAGCGGGTGTCGATCACCCGCTTTACCGACGACGGAGCGGTTTTTAAAACCGCCGGGGAAACGATTACGCTCAGTGGATTTGATTCCGTGGTCATCTCGGAAAAACAGCAGGCCATCCGGGACGCCCGCGCACTGGCCGACTATAGCCGGGCAGCCTTTCATCTCATTGGAGACGCCAAATCTCCCCGGCACCTGATGTATTGCATCAGCGAAGCCGAAGAGCTCGCCAACAGCACGCCGGGACCCCGGAGCTGACCGGCAATGGCCGGTCACGCCGTATTGGCGCGGCCATTTGCCCTTCCGGAATGGCTGGCCCGCTTTCTTCCGAATCTGCCGGAAGCTGGTCCCTTTGCGACAGGGTACCCCCTGCCCGGAATCGTTTGCCGGTATCAGCGCCCCACATCCTGTTTCATGGTTTCAAACGTCTCCCGGTCGATTTCGCCCCGGGCGTAACGCGCTTTCAAGATTCCCACGGCTTTGTCTGCGGCACCGGCATCCCCCTGCCCCCTGCTTCCAGTGGTCTGGAGCAACCATTTAATCAGCAGCACAAAACCAACAATGAACAGGCCCCAGATCAAAAACATGACTATCATGCCCATGCCGCCCACGGCCCGGCCGCCCATCATCCAGTCTCCAAAACATCCGGGGCCATGCCCGCCCGGCTGCCCCCAGGCAGTCCCACCGAACAGAGCGACCGCCAGCAAGAGAGCCGGCAGGCCGGCCCCCCTTCTCTGTATCCCGTTTTTCCGTAACATATCCGCGCCTCCGATGCATGCGGCCCGCATTTTACCTTCTTTAACCGGCATCCTACCATCCCCGGCAACCGCCGTACCCGGCACCGGGTCCCATACCGGACCGCATGCCCCGGCCCATTTCCGATCTCATGCCAGGCCCTCGCATGCCGGGTTTCATGCCAAATCCCATCATCATCTGGCCACCGCCCATCATTGACCGGCCGTGCATCCAGCCATGCCAGGACCTGGGATCCAGTTTACGCATCTCAACCATATGTTTGATCCGCTTCTGAGCCAACCGGGCCTGCAGCTCGGAAACTTCCTTCTGCAGCCGGGCTGCCGCGGAAATATCCGGTTTTTCCCGGGCCAGTTCTTTCTGCAGTGTGCCCGTCTTCTCAACCAGATCCGCCCGCAGTTCCCGTGTTTCATTCAGAAACGATGTCCGCTGCGCATCCATCTGCTGATACTGCTCCCGGGTCAGCGGCGGGGCATCATCTTCATCCGCGTATTCCCCGGGAAATCCCATACCGGCGCGGCACCCTCTCCAGGCACCCTGATCCTCCCCCTGCCAGCGGCCATGCGCCCATACACTGACGCTGAAACCGATCACGGCCACGGATACCACTGCGATCATCAATTTTTTTAAACCACTCATTTT
>CAZNZW010000079.1:0-9992 GCA_964577615.1 uncultured Desulfobacterales bacterium
TCACCCGTCATCTGGGCCGGATAGGCAAAATAGAGGAAGGCCCGGCCGGTCAGGGCGGGGTTTAGAAAATTGCGGCCGGTCCCGCCGAAAATCTCCTTGCCGATGACGATCCCGAAGGAAATGCCCAGGGCAACCTGCCACAGCGGGGTGGTGGGTGGCAGGGTCAGCGGAAAGAGCATGGCTGTTAAAAACAGGCCTTCGCTGATGGGGTGGCGCCGGACCGCGGCAAAGAGGATCTCCCAGGCAAAGCCGACACCGTAGGAAACAATGACAATGGGCAGCACGATCCCGGCGCCGGTCCAGATGACCGGCCAGAAACCGATGGCGATTCCCGCGGCCCGCCGGGACTGAAAACCGGCGTTATACACCCCGAAAAAAAAGAGCGGCATCAGAACCAGCAGGACGGTGGCCAGATAGCGTTTCAGGTCGAGGCTGTCACGGATATGGGGGCCCTGCCCGGCGGTCACCGTATCTGATGCAAAGAAAACCGTTTCCATGGCTTCGAAAAACGGAAACCATTTTTCGAGCCGGCCGCCGGGGCTGAAGCGGGGCCGCTGGGCATCAAAAAAGCGTTTGATCGTTTTCATCCGTGCGCCTGCTCCTTGCGGTAAGCCGCTCTGGCGGTTTTCAGCGTCTGGGTCAGTTCAATCTTCGAGGGACATACGTAAGTGCACAGGCCGCATTCGACGCAGTCAAGCAGGCCGTGGGCGAGGGATTCCTCCACCTCGTCCACCAGGATTGCCTTGTAGGTCAGCTGGGGCAGGATGTCCACCGGGCAGACATCGGCACAGTGCATGCAGGCAATACAGGCCCGTTCATCGCCGTGCCGGTTGCAGTTCGCCGGCAGAGGCGCTGAATTGACCGTGGACAGATAAACGCGGGAATAGGACGGCTTGCGCCAGCCGGGATTAAAAAGCGCGAGGAATTCTTTTTCGTTGCCCTCGGGCAAAACAGTCAGCGCGGTTTCATACAGGCCCATAAAATCGGCCGGGGCAACAGCATGGCCGTGAAAAAGCCCGCCGGACACACAGCGCGCGGCGGCATCCATGTCGCCGCCCAGCAGATGGGAAACCGGCGCGCCCAGACGCGTCAGCAGATGGTGTTTTTCCCGGGCCGCGCTGCCGCCCACGGCGATGATCCGTCGGGTGGGGTATCGCCCGGTTTTCAGCAGTTCGGCGATGAGCAGGACGTCCTGGCCGGTGATAAACCAGCTGCGGTTTTCGTCGGCACCGGTCTTGAGGTGGTAGAGGAGCACGCCGGGATCGCCGGCCGGGTAAGCGCCGCTGTAAGTGAGATTGACCGATCCGTTGAGGGGGCGCCGGGCCGTCTGGCCTTCATCCGCGGCCACATATACCTGATCGGCCAGCCGGTTCAGCGCCTGGAGACCGACGGTGAACAGACCGGTTTGATTTTCCAGATAGACATCGGGGCTGGCCTGGAATGGCTCCGCATTATCCAGGCTGACGAAAATCGCTGGCGGAACCGTATCTGGATCGGCAATGGTCCGGAACGGCAGCGCATGGAGCAGTGGCCAGACGCCGCCGGCACACAGGTGGGCCACCAGGTCGGGCCGGGAAATTGTTTCAAGCTGCCCGGCCGTAAAGGCGGGGAACGTTACCTGTTTTTCTTCCCGATCCAGAGAAATGACAATCGCGTCAATCCGGCGCCGGGGCCCCAGGCGGATTTCGTCGATGCGGCCGCCGCCCGGCGAAAGAAACCGCAGACGGGGATTTTGCTTGTCCTCGTACAATACCGTACCGATCCGGACAGTATCGCCCGGCTGGACTTTCAGCCTGGGCGTGATCCAGGGGATGGCCGCCGGGCAGGCCGCCACCTGGCCGGGACCGGCCAGCGGCGTGAGCGTATCGGCCGGGGCGCCGGAAATCCGTGGCTGGTATCCTTTTTTTACACGGATCTTTTTCATTCCGGTGGCTCCCCCTTTGTGGTATCTGACGCAGATGGTATTCCAGGAGAAAATGTAATACGGGTCCGGCGTATTTTCAACCGGTAAATCGTTTTACCCGCCATTTTGGAGCCGGCCGCCGGTGGAAAATTCACCGCTGGTCTGGCGGTGTACCGGCAGGGACGATGCGTTTGACATCGGCTTCGGTGAGGGGCTGTCCGGTTCGAATTTCAATCAGGCTCAAAAATGTTTCGCCGGGATTTTTCAACCGGTGGGAAACGCCGGGAGGAATATAGGTGGATTCGTTCTGGTTGAGGACAAACCGTTTATCGCCTTTGATGACATCCGCCGTTCCCTGGACGATGACCCAGTGTTCGGCGCGGTGAGTGTGTTTCTGGAGGGTGATGGCGGCGCCCGGTTTGAGCGTAATATGTTTGACCTGAAAACGGTCGCCCTCGAGAATGTCTTCGGCCCATCCCCAGGGCCGGTAAACGCGCCGGTGCACACGGGCCTCGCGCCGGTCGGCCGTCTGGAGGCGCCCGACGATTTCCTTGACATCCTGCACCTGGTCCCTGGGACCGACAAAGACAGCATCGGGCGTTTCCACGACAACATGCCCGTCAAGGCCGACCACGGCCAGCAGCCGATGGGATGCGCGCAGATAGGTGTCGCGGACGTTGCTGGCGATGACATCACCGAAAACCACATTGCCGTGGGCATCCTTGGCGCCTTCCTCCCAGAGGGAACGCCAGGATCCCAGGTCGCTCCAGCCGGCCGACAGCGGAACCATGACACCCCGGCGGGTATGCTCCATGACCGCATAATCGATGGAGTCGCTCGGACAGGCGGCAAAGGCCTCAAGGTCCAGGCGGATAAAATCCAGATCCTGCCGGGAATTTTCGTAGGCTGCGCGGCAGGCGGCAACAATTTCCGGCGCAAACGCGGCCATTTCCGCCAGTACCCGGCGGGCTTTGAACATGAACATGCCGCTGTTCCAGAAATATTTTCCCGAATCCAGGTAGCCCTGGGCGGTATCGCGGTCGGGTTTTTCCACAAAGCGCGAGATGTGGCAGGCGGTGGTTGCTCCGGCGGCGCACCGGTCCAGAGGTTCGCCTTTTTCAATATAGCCATAACCGGTCTCCGGTGCATGGGGGACGATGCCGAAGGTGATGACAAAATTTTCTTCGGCCAGATGGGCCCCCATGGCGAGTGCGGCGTGCAGGTCGTCGGTTTGCTTGATGTGGTGGTCGGCCGGAAGGATGAGCAGAACCGGATCATCGGAAAGGGTCAGGGCGTGGAACGCCGCCACCGCCACGGCCGGCGCCGTATTTCGGCCGACCGGTTCCAGAAGAATGCCGGACGGCGGGCAGTGGATTTCCTGTAGTTGTTCGGCAACCATGAAGCGGTGGGCGTTGTTGCACAAGATGACGGGCGCCGCCGTGGGCGCGCCGCCGGTGAGCCTTTGCAGGGTATTTTGGAACAGGGTATTTTCGTCCACCAGCGGCAGGAACTGCTTGGGGTGCCGCTGGCGGGACAGCGGCCACAGGCGGGTGCCCGAGCCGCCGCAAAGAATAACAGGGGTAATCGCTGGTACACTTTTTAAATCTGTCATGGGTGTCCTGTCGGGTCAGGTGAAATAATACAATTTGTCCTTATACCATAAATACATATACAGGTCGATATCTTTACAAAAACAATCAGCTATGCCATACGCTGAGACACGGCGGTCCCGATGGTCGCCCAACGACGCATTTCGGTGAACAATATGCTCGAAGAACTTGTCATTCGCAATTTTGCCATCATCGATGATATCCGGATCCGGTTTGAAAAGGGATTAACCATCTTAAGCGGGGAAACCGGCGCCGGGAAATCAATCATCGTTCAGGCCGTCAATCTGCTCCTGGGCAGCCGGGCCTCGTCCCGCATGGTGCGAACGGGGGCCGATGCCGCCGAACTGGAAGCGCTGTTTTCGGTGGCGGAAAACAGCCCGGTGGCCAAGGCAATGGCGGCCCGGGGCTATGCGACGGATGGCCCCCTTCTGATTCAGCGTGTTATTTCAAGAAACAACCGGCACCAGATTCATATTAACGGCCGTCTCGCCACGGTGAGTATTTTAAACGCCATCGTGGAGAAGCTGGCCAGCATTTCGGGCCAGCATGCCCACCAGACCCTATTAAAACCCGAGAACCATCTCGATATCCTCGATCAATACGGTGGATTAAGCGGCCTTAGACACCAGGTCGGGAAAGCGTATGCGGCCTTGACGCCGATGATCGATGAATTAAACGGATTGATCGCCCTGCGGGAGGGACGATCGGCCCAGTTGAAACTGCTGGCCTTTGAACGGGATGAAATTTTAAAAAGCGGTGTCACGCCCGATGAGGACACGGCGCTTGAGCGGGAACAGCGGCGGCTGAAAAATGCCGAAGCCCTCCACGGGGCGGTTTACCAGGGCATGGAGGCGCTTTACGGCATGGAGGGCGCCGCCGTCGAACGGCTGGCCGATGCCCGGCAGTATCTTGAAAAAGCGGCCGGCATCGATTCCCAGCTGACCGACATTGCCGAAAAAATAGCCGAGACCGCCGTGATTGCCGAGGATCTGGCCGAGACCCTCCGGTCGTATCTGGCCACCGTCCGCATCGATGAAAAACGGCTGGAAGACGTGGAAATGCGTCTGGATGCGCTCATTAAATTAAAACACAAGTACGGGGGCACGCTGGATGCGGTTTTTGCGCACCTGGAAAAGGCCGAGAAGGAACTGGCCCGGGTGGAAAATGTTGCCGATACCATCGGCCGGCTGGAAGAGAAAATTACGCAACAGCACGGGGCGCTGGCCGACCGATGTCGCCGGTTATCCGAAAAACGGACCCGGGCCGCCGGCAGGCTGAGTCGCGCCATCGAAGCGCAGCTGGCGCTGCTGCGCATGGACAAAACCCGGTTTAAAGTCGAAATAACGGCGGCAACGACCGCTTCCCGGCTGCCGGCAGCCCTCACCATCGACGCGTGTCCCATCACGTCGACGGGGATTGATCAGGCGGGTTTCATGATTGCTCCCAATGTGGGAGAAAGCCTCAAGCCGCTGGCCAAAATCGCTTCCGGCGGGGAATTGTCCCGGGTGGTGCTGGCGCTGAAAGCCATTCTGGCGGAAACCGATTCGGTGGAAACCGTTGTATTCGACGAGGTGGATGCCGGGATCGGCGGCGGTACGGCTGAAGTGGTTGGCCGGCAGCTGGCCCGTCTGGCGCAGAGCCATCAGGTAATCTGTATTACCCATCTGCCGCAGATTGCCCGGTTTGGGGATCATCATTTAAAGATCGATAAGTCGGTTGTTGACGGGCGCACCGTTACGGCGATTGCGCCGATGTGCCGCAAGGAACGGATTCGGGAAATCGCCCGGATGCTGGGCGGAGAAAGACTCACCCGGAAAACGCTGGATCATGCCCGGGAAATGCTAGAGACCGGTTGATTTTTATCACCGATCTGTTTTAAAATAACGTCCGGGCTGATCGTTTGACAGTGGATGTACGCGATCCTGAAAAAACAGTGGGGGGGCAGATGCCGATATATGAATTCAAATGCAGCCGGTGCCAGGAGTTTTTTGAGTCCCTCCTGATCCGATCGGATGATGATCAGACGGTCAAGTGTCCTGAATGCGGATCGACGTCGTTTGAGCGGGTCCTGAGCGCGACCCGTTACGCCGTTGGTCCGGGGGGTGGCGGGGAAACCGGCGGCAGCAAAACCACCCGTACCTGTTCCAGCGGCAACTGCACCACCTACGAGATTCCCGGCCATACCCGATAGGCCGCTGGCTATCCCGGATACAACCTGAAGCCGGCCGTGGACACCCGGGGATGGAGAAAGAAAAATGCCGACATTTCGAAAATATATACCCGCCATCGGGCTGTGTCTGGCTCTATTGGTGCTGGCGCCGCCGGATGTGCTGGCCGAACGGATGGCGGTGACGGCGTTGACGGCCAACGTTCGTTCCGGGGCGGGGGCCGAGTATCCGGTCCTCTGGAAAATCGAGAAATATCATCCAATCGAAGTCATCAAGCGCGACGGAAAATGGTATCAGTTTAAAGATTTTGAGGGAGACATCGGCTGGGTGCATCAATCCCTGGTGGGAAAGGTCTCCACGGTGATTACTCGAAAAAACAAGTGCAATATCCGCAAAGGCCCCGGGGCCAAGTACGATGTGCTTTTCAATCTGGACAGCGGCATCCCTTTTAAAGTGAAAAAACGGCAGGGGAAATGGATCCAGATTCAACATGCGGATGGTGACACCGGCTGGATTCACCAGTCGCTGGTCTGGTAGTGCCTGTTTTCCCGAAATACTGTATAACGAATGAAACGCACCTGAATCAGGTGGAAACGGATGGAGTGTAATGGCGAAGAAGAAGGCTTTACGAAAAAAACTGAAACAACCGGATGAATTTATTACAATCACCAGCAGAGCGATTCAATGGGGACAGACCCATGCCATCCGGATCGGTATTGGCGCGGCTGTCCTGGTGGCCCTGATACTGGCCATTACCGGGTATCGCTATGTTGACACTCAAAAAGAGCTTAAGGGGTTTGCTTTATTGAACCAGGCCCGGGTCAAATATGCCGGGGAAATGGCAAAAGGTGACTCTCCGGAAAAAGTCTATGCCGCGGTAAAATCGGATTATGAAAATATATTAAATGAATATGGAAACCGAGGCGCGGGCCGGATTGCCAGAAAAAACCTGGCCGATATCTGCTTCAATGCCAAGGCCTATGACCGGGCCGGTCAATTATATGAAAAATCACTGGTTGATTTCGAGCAGGAGCCTTTATACCATGCCATTATCCTGAGCGATCTGGCGCACACATATCAGGCCAGTCATAATGATGAGGCGGCCGCAGCGTATTTCCAGAAGATCATTGCGCTGCCCAACGGCCCATCCAAAGACGAGGCATTGTTTGATTTGGCCGGCATATATGAAAAACAGGGGAAACCGGACAAGGCCCTGGCGCTTTACAAGCAGATAAATGCCGAATTTGCCGATTCGATATATATTAATATCGTCAAGGAAAAAATTGCCGGATAGCATGCCCTCGCCAGCGGGTATCCGATGAAACGGCGCTTATCGTTTTGAGCCGATCTTGAGATCGAACTTTTTTATTTTTTGATTCAGCCCGCTTTTTCCAATGCCGAGAATATCTGCGGCGCGGGCCTGGACGTTTCCACTCAGTTTCAGGGCCCGTTCGATCATCATTTTCTCAACCATGGCCAGCGTCTCGTTTAATCTGGCATTTTCGGGGATTTTTTCAAGGCCCAGGGGGCGGGTGGTACCGGCCTGGAAATCCCGGGGCAGGTCGGACACTTCGATGGTTTGCCCCGGGCAGAGGATCATCGCCCGCTCAATAACATTTTCCAGCTCGCGGACATTCCCCGGCCAGGCGTAATCGTAAAATGCCCGGATAACAGTCTGGGCAATATCGACGACCGACCGGTCGGCCGGGCGCTCGCCGGTATATTTTTTAATAAAGTGGGCAACGAGCAGTGGAATATCCTCGGTCCGCGCCCTCAACGGGGGCAGTTGAATCCGGACCACATCCAGACGATAGTAAAGGTCTTCCCGAAACCGCTGTGCCGCCACCTCGTTTTTCAGGTTTTTATTGGTTGCGGCGATCAGCCGGATATCCGATTGAATCGGTTTGATGCCGCCGACCCTTTCAAATGTTTTTTCCTGAAGTACCCGCAGCAGTTTGACCTGCAGGCTCTGGGGCAGCTCACCGATTTCGTCGAGAAACAAGGTGCCCCCGTCGGCGACTTCAAAACGCCCCTTGCGCGTCGCCGCCGCCCCTGTAAACGCTCCTTTTTCATGGCCGAACAGCTCGCTTTCCAGCAGGGTTTCGGCCAGGGCCGCGCAATTGACGGCAATAAACGGTTTTTTGCTGCGGGGGCTGTTGAAGTGGATTGACTTGGCCACCAGTTCCTTGCCGGTGCCGCTTTCACCCTCGATGAGAACCGACGCGCCGGACGGCGCCACCTTGCGGATAAGGTCGAAAATCGACCGCATTGGTTTGCTTTTGCCGATAATATTGCCGAAGCTGTACTGCTGGCGAAATGTGTCGCGCAGGTTGCGGTTTTCCTTGACCAGTCGATAGACGGCCATGGCCTTTTTGATAAAGATAACGAGCTGTTCGTTGTCAAACGGTTTCTGGATAAAATTATAGGCGCCTTTCTGCATGGCTTCAACGGCCTTTTCGACCGTGCCATGCGCTGTCATCATGATAACGGGAATATCGGCGTCCTGCGATTTAATGTGCGCGAGCAGTTCGATGCCATCCATGACCGGCATCTTCAGATCGGCCAGAACCAGATCGACATCCGAATTTTTCAGAATTTCCAGGGCCTTGTGGCCACTGCTGGCCGTCAGGGTGTCGTACCCCTCTTCTCCCAGAACGGCGGCCAGAATCGGCGGGTAGTTCTTTTCATCGTCGACAATTAAAATGGTTTCCATTGGCCGGTCAACATCTCCCTGTGTGGTATGGCAAGGCGGCGGCCTATGCGAGTGGCAAGGTGACTTCCACACGGACGCCCCGCGGGTCCCGGTTGCGAATCCGGATATCTCCACCGTGGGCCTGAATGATATTCTGCACAATTCCCAGCCCCAGGCCGGTGCCGGTTTCCTTGGTCGTGAAAAAAGGCTCCCATATTTTTTCGAGATGATCGGTGTCGATGGGAGCGCCGTCGTTGTCAAAACGGACCTGGATCATCCGCCGGTCCGCCGTGATATCAATGTCGATTTCGCCGCCGTCAGGCATGGCCTGCATGGCGTTGATTAAAAGGTTCAAAAATGCCTGATAGAGCATATCGGCATCGGCGTTGATCTCGGGCAGGCGGTCCGCGGGGGTCATTGCCACGGAATAACCGCCGGCATCCAGTTCGGAAGACAGAAAGGCGATATTTTTAGCCAGAATATCTTCCACCCGGCAGCCGATGCGATGGGGTATTTTCGGCCGGGCATAGTTGAGGAAATCGGAAATGATTTTATCCAGACGCGTGGCTTCTTCCACAATGACGGCGGGGATCGGATTGTCCGGCGCCAGTGTGGCCATCTTTTTTTTCAGCAGATCGGCTGAGCTGCGTATGATCCCCAGGGGATTGCGGATTTCGTGAGAAATACCGGCCGTCATTTCTCCCAGGGATGACAGGTGCCTGGCCCGGCTGAGCTGTTCTTCGAGCTTCAGGCGCTCCCGGGCCCGCCGTTCAATGATTTTTTCTCCATTGCGGACAACATAAAACATGATCAGGAAAAGAGTTGCCATGACAAGGGCGCTGGTCAGGATGATCAGGACCTGATACCGGAAAATACCGCGATAGGCCCCGGTAATATCCTGTACGATTTCGACAACGCCCAGAACAGGTAAGGATTTGTTGAAATTTTCCTTCGGCAGGATCAGTTTGTCCGCTTTCAAGGGGGTGAAGGTGAGCAACCGGCTCTCCTTGGGGATACCCAGTAAGATTTCCCAGAAATTTCCGGTCTGGACAAGTTTGGAAAAGGACCGGCCCTTGACGGCCTGGGCATAACCGGTGCCTCCCATATTTTCTTTGCCGATCAATTTTTTGTCGTAGCTGTAGACAATGACATTTTTCATGGCATAGATGTTAACCGTTTTTATATCAAAGCTGTGCAGCGTACTGCGGACCACTTTATCCATCCGTTCAAACTGTTTTTGATCGCTTAACTGCGTACGGCCGAATTTAATAACGGTTGGAAGGATAAATTGCTGGAAAACCTGGTGGTTCAGATTTTCCGCAAGAACCTGTGCATATTCCTTGCTTTTCTCAAGCTGAATCCGGCGTGCCCATCTGATATTCAGTGCGGAAATGACAACGGTTCCCACAAATACCAGGATCAGGCTGGTCAGGGAAAAGACCTTAACCAGCTTAAATGGTTTTTCTCTGTTTGCCGGCGAAGGCATACTGACTGTTGTTTTGTCCTGCTTATTTGCCTTCGGCATAAATAACTCACCGGTATAATAAAAAAAACAGAGATGCGAATCTGGGCACTGACGCTAAGCTATATATAGACGGCAATCTTTAGTCAAGCGTAAG
>CAZNZW010000080.1:0-9910 GCA_964577615.1 uncultured Desulfobacterales bacterium
CAAAATGCCCCAAGCGCTTTTGGCCGGTATCTTCAACGGAAAAGACTGGCCCGGGGGATCTCCCTGGCCGATGTCTCGGAACAGACGCGGATTCGGATCCAGACCCTGCTGGCCATTGAAAAAGAGGAACACCATAAATTACCGGCAGAAATCTACGTCAAGGGACTGTTGCGAAATTATGCCAGGGCGGTAGGGGCCAGCGAGGAAAAGGTTACCCGGCGCTACGAACAGAGTCGAAAGGAAATCGGGACGTCGGGAATCGGGCGGATAAGATCCAGTACCGGCCGCTGGTTTAAATTGGTTTCCGGCACTGGCGTGTTGTTGCTGGTTGCCGCAGTATCGATTTACCTGATGCTCCGTTTTAGCGGGGGGCCGCCCGTTTTTTCCGGAAAAGAGCCGGAAACCACAGCGAATAAGCCGGCACCGGAAGGTTGCCCGGTCGATGGGAAAAATATTAAGGTCGCCGGCAGTGGGCGCCGTTTCAGATCTTCGAAGACGGCCACATCTGATGCCGGCGGGAAGGCGCCCCCCAATGCCACGTTACACGCGAGCGGCCGGGAGCCGGTTGAAACCCGGGCGAAAAAACCCCGGTCGGCCGCCGGGGAATACTTGCTGTCCATCCGGGCTGTTTCCGATACATGGCTGAAGGTGATTGCCGATGATCAGGCCGCCGTCAAGTATCAGTTGAAAAAAGGCGACCGCATGGATCTGACGGCTTTCAATCATTTCAATATCCTGATCGGCAACGCTCGGGGCGTCCGTCTGTTTGTCAATGACCATGCACTTCCGGTGAGTGGGAAGGCTGGGCAGATTGTAAATATTAATATTCCGTAGCCACGTTTTTTTCAATATGGTAAGGAACCCCTTCCCGTTAATTTTTCAATAGCCGGAATTGGCGGCTCACTGGCCGGGCAAAGAGAAGAACCATGACGAAACCCGTCGCGCCTAAAACTGAATATATTCTGCGGATCGATCCATCGAAACGTCTGGTCGATACGATCAAACGGCTGCTGCGGCGGGGCGCATATACGTCTCTGCAGAAAATTGTCGACAAGACACATGCGGCGGACCTGTCGGTTGTTTTTCACTCACTGACAGTATCCGAACAAAATCGCCTGTTCGGGATGATATCGGATGTCGAGCAGAAGGGTATTCTATTCAGTGAACTGGATGAAGATGTTTTCCTCAACCTCGTGGAAGACATGTCGGTGGATGAACTGGTCACGATTTTTGAAGAAATGCCCACCGACGATGTGGCCGATCTGATTGGCCGTTTTCCACCGGAAAAAGGCGAGGAAATCCTGAAACGGATGGATCTTGAGGGATCCGAGGAGGTCGAGGGACTGCTGCGGTATGACGATGAGACCGCCGGCGGGATCATGGTCCCCGATTTTATTGCCTTAAAGCAGGATATGACGGCCGCTGAAGCCATTCGGTCGCTTCAGGAAGAGCACTTCGACGTTGAAATGCCGTTTTATTTATACGTTGTCGATGAGCATGACCGGCTGGTCGGCGTGAGTTCGCTGCGCCAGTTGGTCGTTGTCTCCCCCGGCACCCTGCTCAAAGACTTTATGACCCCCGACGTCCTTTCCGTCATGACCGACATGGATCAGGAAGAAGTGGCTAAAATCGTTGCCCGCTATGATATCCTGGCCGTTCCAGTGGTCGATGAAGGCAACCACCTGGTGGGCATTGTAACGGTGGATGATGTTATCGATATTTTCCGCCGGGAAGCCACCGAAGATATTTTGAAAATGGCCGGCGTTGGAGACGAATTTGTCGAAAACAAATCGATTCTCACCAGCACCCGGATTCGGCTGCCGTGGCTTTTTGCCAGCTGCATCGGCGGTCTGGTTTCTTTTTACGTGATCGGTCATTTCGAAGGCAGTCTCAGCCGCGTGGCGTACCTGGCCGCGTTTATTCCCATTGTCATGGGCATGGGGGGCAATGTCGGCAATCAATCGGCAACGATTATCGTCCGGGGCCTGGCCACGGGGCGGTTTAATATCGGTAACATGTGGCGGGTTGTTTACAAACAATTATGTGTCGGCCTGATCCTGGGAATTTTTTATGGATTGCTCATCGGCCTGGTGGCCCAGTTTCAATACTCGATCATGGCCATGACGCTGTCGGTCGGGTTGTCTGTCCTCTGCTCCATGTCGATCGCCGCGCTGGTTGGCTCTCTGGTGCCGATGGTTTTTGCCCGGTTGAATATTGATCCGGCGGTGGCAACCGGGCCCTTTGTCAGTACGTCGATGGATATCATCAGCGTATTTTTTTACCTTACCATCGCCACGTCCCTTTTGAGTGTTTAGGGGATGTCGACGTTCAGTACCCGGGCCATTGTTCTCCGCCGGGTTCCCTTTGGTGATTTTGATCTTGTGGTCACCCTTTTAACCCGGTCCCGGGGAAAAATCGCGGTCATCGCCAAAGCGGCCAAAAAAAGCGTTAAACGGTTTGCCGGTGTTCTGGAACCATTTGCGCCCATTCAAGCGGTTTGCTATAGGGGAAAAGGGATGCCGATCCTGCAGGAAGCCAGCATTGAGCAGCCGCTGGCCCATGTGCGTACCGATGTCAATCTGACCGCCTATGCGAGCTTCTGGACCGAGATTGTTGACATCCATCTGGAAGAAAAACACCAGCAGCCGGATCTGTACCGACTGCTGCTTTTTGTATTAACCGGGCTGAATGACAACCGTATCCCCGCACAGATGTGGAGCATCCTTTTTTTGTTGCGGTTTCTGTCGCTGACCGGTCTGGCACCCTGTCTGAATCAGTGCGTTTCCTGTCAGACCGATATCGGGCAACTGACGGATCTGCGCTTTGAGCCGGCCCGGGGAGGGATTGTCTGCGAAAAATGCCGGTCCGGCACCTCGGGAAGGATGCGGCTGACACAGGGAACGGTGAGACAATTGCTGTGGATCGAAAAAAAACCGCTGGCCCAGGCCACCCGAATGCGTTTCAGCCCCGGTGGACTGGATGAGGCGCTGATGCTGCTTGAAACTTTTGTGACGTATCATCTGGCAAGGCTTCCCAAAAGTCTTGGTTTTTTAAAGGAAATACGTCGCGTCACGGGCGGTGTAAAAAACAGCCGACCCGCCTGAAGGAAAAAAATGGATCGACTTGATGTGAACCATCTGCTGAAGGGCGGTATTATCACGGCGTCGGCCCCATGCCGGATCGACATGGGGGGGACGCTGGATATCAGTACATTCCACTATCCCTTGCGGCGATTTCGTCCGGGAACCGTCAATCTGGCCATCGGTCTGCGAACGCGGATAGATATTTCCGCGTTTACGCCGGATCGGATAAAGGTCAGTTCGCGGGGGTTCGATCCGGTGGTGGCGGATGCGGACACCGCACCGTTTGATCATCCCCTGGGTCTGATTTTTGCGGTGGCTGCCTATTTCGGGGTCCGGGGAATTCATATCCGGATTGATTCCGCATCCCCGCCGAGAAGCGGGCTGGGCGGATCTTCTGTGGCTGCGGTCGCGCTGGTGGCCGCCCTGTCCCGTCTGGGGTCGCGTCAAAACAAAACAGTACTGACACGATCCCGGATATCCCTGCTGGCCCATGCCATCGAGTCCGGTGTTGCCCGGGTGCCGTGCGGCTATCAGGATCAACTGGCAGCTGCCTACGGAGGCGTTAATGCCTGGGAATGGCGCACGGATTTCAGGTTGCCGTACCGGCGCCGGGTGCTGGTTGCCAAGCGGAATCAGCGGCGGTTTCAGGATCAGCTGCTGCTGGCTTACAGCGGCGTGCCGCACGTCTCCAGCGACATCAACGGCAAATGGATACGGCAATTCCTTTCCGGCCGCTGCCGGGAAGAATGGAAACAGATGATTGGATATACCGAACAGTTTGCCGAGTCTCTGAAAACAGGGGACATTCCCGCGGCTGTCGCCGCCATGAATGCCGAGGTGGATATCCGTCGGCGATTGACCCCGGCCGTCCTGGATGACATGGGCGAGCGGCTCGTGGCGGCGGCCCGGACGGCAGGCTGCGGCGCCCGGTTTACCGGTGCCGGCGGCGGGGGATGCCTGTGGGCGCTGGGACCGGCGCCATCCATCCGGCAGCTGAGATCCACCTGGCGGGACCTGCTGTCCCGCCGTACAAGCGCCGGTCTGCTGGACCACAGCATAGACAGCCAGGGGGTCCGGGTTGAATTTAAGGCGTCGGCAAAACCGGCGCAGTAAACCGCCAGCCTGACGATAAAACGATGTCAACCGTGATTGATAAGTAAAAGGGGGAAAATGAATTTTCAGGATGTTATTCACACACTTGAATCCTTCTGGGCCCGCAAGGGCTGCGTGGTGATTCAGCCGTATGATTTACAGGTCGGTGCCGGTACGTTTCATCATGGCACGACGTTGCGGGCGCTGGGACCCGAACCGTGGAAGGTGGCCTATGTTCAGCCATCCAGACGCCCCACCGACGGCCGCTACGGCGAGAATCCCAATCGCCTGCAGCACTACTACCAGTATCAGGTGCTGTTGAAACCGTCTCCGCCGAATGTCCAGGCATTGTACCTGCAGAGCCTTAAAGCGCTGGGGATTGATCCGAATGAACATGATATTCGTTTTGTGGAGGACGATTGGGAATCGCCGACGCTGGGCGCGTCCGGGCTGGGCTGGGAGATCTGGCTGGATGGCATGGAGATCACCCAGTTTACCTATTTCCAGATGGCGGGAAGCGTGGAGCTGCATCCCATACCGGTGGAACTGACCTACGGGCTGGAGCGCATTACCATGTATCTCCAGGGCGTCGATAATGTCTATGACCTCAAGTGGAACGATGATACCTATTACCGGGAGGTCGGCCATCAGCAGGAAATCGAACAGTCCACGTATAATTTTGAAGTGGCCGATGTCAACATGCTGTTCCAGTTGTTCGATATGTACGAAGCCGAGTCGAAACGGATCATCGAAAAAGGGCTGGTCCTGCCGGCGTATGAATATTGCCTCAAATGTTCCCATACGTTTAATCTGCTGGACGCGCGCGGAGCCATCAGCGTGGCCGAACGGACCGGATATATCGGCCGAATTCGGAACATGTCTCGTGCCTGCGCCGTGGGGTATTTGAAACAGCGGGAAGAAATGGGGCATCCACTGCTGAAAAATGGACAAAAATAAAATTGCCGACACCTTCTGATTGAGGAGATCATGGAAAAATTACTGCTTGAAATCGGAACGGAAGAAATTCCGGCCGGATATATCGAACCCGCTCTTGCCGCCCTGTCAAAAAGCCTGACGGACCGGTTGACCGCCGCGCGCATCGAGCATGGGGCGACGACGAGATACGGGAGTCCGCGGAAGCTGGCCGTGCTGGTCGATGCCGTTGCCCCGAAACAGCCTTCCCTGGCCGAAGAAGTGGTTGGACCGCCGGAAAAGATCGGTTTTGATGACCAGGGCCAGCCCACCATGGCGGCCCGGAAATTTGCCGAAAAAGTCGGGGTTTCCGTGAGCCGCCTGACGGTTAAAGAGACGCCCAGGGGGCGCTACCTCTGTGCCCGGAAAGTGACGCGGGGCCAGTCCGTCCGCACGCTGCTGAAAACAATTTTACCGGAAGTGATCACGGGGCTCGTTTTTCCCAAACGGATGAAGTGGGGAACCCAGACCGTCCTCTTTGCGCGCCCCATCCGGTCGATCCTGGCGTTGTACGGGGGGCAGATCGTTCCGTTTTCGGTGGCCGATGTCAAAAGCGGCAGGTATACCCACGGGCATTATTTCATGAGCCCGAAAAAGATTAAAATTAACCATCCGGATCAGTACGTATCCCGGCTTGAAGCGGCGAAGGTAATGGTCGACATCGACCGCCGCAAGGCGGCGGTCCGGGAAAAAATAGACGCGGCGGCAGCGGAAGCGGGCGGAAAAATACTGCCCGATGAGGCGCTGGTTGATATCGTCACGCATCTGGTGGAATATCCGGCGCCGGTGATTGGTCAGTTTGATACAGAATTTCTGGCGCTGCCATCCGAGATTCTTATCACAGCCATGCGGGAGCACCAGAAGTATTTTGCCATTGTCGATGCATCCGGCAAACTGCTGCCTCGTTTTGTGGCCGTCAACAATACCGTGGCCAAAGACATGGGGCTGGTGGCCGATGGCCATGGTCGCGTGATCCGCGCCCGGCTGGCCGATGCCCAGTTTTTCTACAACAGTGACGCGGCCGCCGCCATGGAAACCTGGGTGACGCGGCTTGAAGGCGTGATGTTTCAATCCCGGCTCGGGACGATGCATGAAAAAGTCAAACGGGTCCAGAAGCTGGCCGAAGGGCTGGCGGAAACGGTTTTAGACGGTGATACAGACGGGAAAGCGCCGCCTGCGCTCAAAGCCTATGCGGCCCGGGCGGCGCTGCTGAGCAAGGCCGATCTGGTGAGCGAAGTCGTGGGTGAGTTTCCCAAACTTCAGGGCGTGATGGGCCGGATTTATGCCGAAAAAGCCGGTGAGCCGCCGGAATTAAGCCGGGCCATTGAAGAACATTATCAACCGACTTATTCAGGGGGGGCGCTGCCCGGGACAATGACCGGGGCTGTGGTGAGTATTGCCGACAAACTTGATTCGATTTGCGGTTTTTTCAGCATCGGTCTGGCCCCTACCGGCGCATCCGATCCTTATGCGCTGCGTCGTCAGGGCATCGGCATTGTTCAGATTATGCATGCCCGGCATTTTGATTTTTCACTGGCCCGTGCCATCCGGCAAAGCCTGAGTCTTTACGATATTCCTGCGGATAAGGAAAATACGGCCAGCCCGTCCATTGCCGATCAGGTGCTTGCTTTTCTGAAAAACAGAATGGACCGGATGCTGGTGGAAGAGGGCCATGCCCGGGATATTGTCCAGGCGGTAACCAGTGTGTCTGTGGA
Source organism: uncultured Desulfobacterales bacterium (assembly GCA_964577615.1). Lineage (GTDB taxonomy): Bacteria > Desulfobacterota > Desulfobacteria > Desulfobacterales > QNYZ01 > QNYZ01. Next base: position 6,863 of record CAZNZW010000080.1, read on the forward strand.
CCCGGTGCCCAATGTATGGGCGCGCGTTCGGGCACTGGAGGCACTGAAAGCCAAAGCCGATTTTGGCGCGCTGGCCGGAACCTTCAAACGGGTGGGGAATATCATCCGCAAGGCAGGGGTCACAGATTCGGCTCCGGTGACGGAAGCATTGTTTCAGGAAAAAAGCGAATCCGGACTATACCAGGCCTGCCGGGAAGCGGCGCATCAGATCAATGATCATCTGAGCCGGAAAGATTTTGACGGCGCGCTGCTTAAAGTGGCGGCGCTTAAAGGCCCGGTGGATGCTTTTTTTGATGATGTCATGGTCATGGCCGAGGATCCGGCACTGCGCGGCAACCGGCTGGCGCTGCTGGGCTTCGTGGCCGGCCTGTTTACCGGATTTGCCGATTTCTCGAAGATTGGGGCCTGAAGAAATCCCGAAATTCTGATGTTGATGATGATCGGTGGTTGTTCGGGACTGGTACTTACCATAAATGATATAAGGAGAAGATATGCCGTTTGACCCTGAAAAAGATAAGGTATTGAAAAAATGGCAGTGTGAAGAGACGGGACTGGTCATTTCCATCAATCAATATGCCAGCGGACAACCGAAGCTGCAGATTGGTCCCCGTATCCTGAAGAAGAAGGATGGCAGCGACCGGGCGCCGGTCCGGGCCGGGCGTTTGAGCATGGAAGATGTCATCTGGCTGTACGATACCATTGACGAAATCAAGGATGAACTGGCCGATCTGGCCCGGCCGCAATGATCAAGCCGTATGCGCCCGCTGGTGACGATATCGCAATTGTTAATCCGGTGCGCAATAAGCGGTCGCCCCGGCTGGGACCGGTGGCGGTGATGGTCAGCCCCAAGGCGGACCTGCCCCAGTTTCGCACCCGGATGCCCGGCCTCGCCGATCAGTATTCCCGGATCTATTTGAGCCGCCTGTACACACCGAAAACAGACGAACCGGGAATTTCGCTGGCCGGGCCCATGGTGGGCGCGCCGTATGCAGTCATGATCATGGAAACGCTGATTGCCTGGGGCTGCCGGCAGGTGCTTTTTTTCGGCTGGTGTGGGGGGATGGGGGCGGATGTTCGCATTGGAGACGTGGTCATTCCCACCCGGGCCGAGATCGACGAAGGCACTTCCCGGCACTATCTGGGGCCGGGCGTCGGTGCTGTCGCGCCAAGTGACGCACTGGTTCAGCAGCTTGACGGCGCCCTCTCGGGGCGGGGCGTGCCGGTCCATAAGGGCGGTGTCTGGACAACGGATGCCGTTTACCGGGAAACCCGGGCAAAGGTCGCCCGCTACCAGAAAGCCGGCGTACTCGGCGTTGATATGGAAACGGCCGCGCTTTTTACCGTGGCGCGGTACCGCCAGGTGGCCGTGGCGGGGGTCCTGGTTGTTTCCGATGAATTGACCCCCACGGCATGGCAGCCGGGATTTAAAACGGCCGGTTTTCGAGACGGCCGCATTGCGGCGATAGACGGAATTCTGGCGGCGGCACAGGAATTGATCTGATGACGGTACGGGAAATTGCAGAACTGGCCGACCAGCTGGCGGATTACAACGATGCCTATCGCAGCGGCCATCCGCTGATTTCCGATCCCGACTACGACGCACTGGTCGAACGCCTGCGCGCCCTGGCCCCGGACCATCCCTACCTGAAGCAGATCGAACCTGAACAGTTTCCCGCCAAACGCAGAATCAGACACCCCGAGCCCATGCTGTCGATCCAGAAGGCATACACCCGTCGGCAGGTGGCGCTTTTTGTCGCCCGGGTCGACAAAGTGGCTGTACAACTGGCCAATGAAGCGGCACAATTCCGGGTCACCGCCAAGCTGGATGGCGTGGCCGGCCGGGATGACGGCCGCCTTCTCGTCACCCGTGGGGACGGCCGTTACGGATTTGACATTACCCGCGCCTTTGACGTTGGCGTTGTTCCCGTTGGTGGGCGGGGTAACGGGCTGGGGGAAATTGTCATCTCCAAATCGTATTTTAACGCGCACCTGGCGGAAACCTTCGAACACCCACGCAATCTGGTTGTCGGTATTCTCGGCTCGGATACAGTCAATCCGCTGGCCCAGGCGGCTCTGGACGCGGGGGCGGTGCAGTTTGTCGCTTATAATCAATTGCGCGCCTGGACTGGTGGCGGCGGCGCGCTCGTTGATCAGATCGAGACGATCTACCGGGATATAGTGGAAAATATCGATTATCCGGTCGATGGCGTGGTGGCCCAGGTAGACGATGCGGTGATTCAGGTGCGAATGGGGGCCACCGCCAATCACTACCGCTGGCAGATTGCCTATAAGAAAAGGGGGGAAATCGGAACAACCACCGTCAAAGCCATCACCTGGCAGGTCGGGCGTACGGGAAATGTGACGCCGGTTCTCGAAGTGATGCCGATACGCCTGTCCGGGGCAACGATTCGGCGGGTGACGGCCCATCATGCGGGAATGGCCCGAAAAATGAAGGTCGGCCCCGGGGCCAGGATCGAACTGATCCGGAGTGGAGAAGTCATTCCCAAACTGGAACAGGTGATCTCCACCGGTGAAGAAGTTGATATCCCGGAGCAGTGCCCTTCCTGCGGGAGTGCGCTGGTGTGGCGGGGTGATTTTCTGCGCTGCCCCAATCGGGCCACCTGCCGCGACCAGATTGCCGGCGGCCTGCACCACTGGTTTAAAACTTTGAGAAACGCCGACTGGTTTGGCCTTAAAACCATCGTCAGGCTTGTTGACGGCGGGATTGACAGCCTGGCCAGGCTGTATGCCACCACGGTCGATACCTATGAAGCGCTGGGATTCGGGCCGGTGCAGTCGCGCAATCTCTACGAAGCGATTCAGCTCAGCCGTACCCAGCCGGTGGAGGACTGGCGGTTTCTCGCGGCTTTGGGTATATCGGGCCTCGGCGTGGGGGAAAGCCGGAAACTGCTTCTTTTCTGTCCGCTGGAGTCGCTGTGGGATCTCGGGTGGAAACAGGTGGCCGAAATAAAAGGATTTGGCGAAATTAAATCCCGTACGATCATGGGCGGCCTGGGGGAGTGCTTTGACAGCTACTGCGATATGCTT
>CAZNZW010000081.1:0-4467 GCA_964577615.1 uncultured Desulfobacterales bacterium
ACCGTGGTGGGCAGATGGAGAAAATAGGCCGGCAGCTGATTGGCCAGGTTGGTCAGAAAGAGCTGCCGCCGGTCGATTTTCTCCTCCTGCCAGTAATCGTAGAGCATGGCGTTGGCTGCCGCACCGGACATAAAGGCCGTGATAAACGCCGCGCTGCACCGGGGGCCCAGCCGGGCAAAGCGGAACAGCGGCCCGGCAACAGCTCCCAGTTTTCCCGTCCATCCGGAGGCTTCAATCACCTGCCCCAGGGCCAGGCCGATAACAATAAACAGCAACAGCCGGCCCAGAGGAAAGGCCAGCCGCCGGTAGAGATGCGCGCCGTCAACCGTGTCGATCAACAACATGCCGGCCGCCAGCATCAGTACGGACAGGGCCGCGGCAATCCACAGGTTCCGCCGGGAGGATTCAGGTTGTTTTTTTGGGGCCATGGTGGTTTTGTTTGGCGATAATCAGCGTCCAGTAATTCGGCGACTGCTGCTTCAGCCGGTCCAGATCCCGATAAACGACCTCGTCGTCCCGGGAGCAGTTGGCCACGGCCATGCTGTTGGCATCCATGCCCGCCGCTTCCAGGCTCCGGCAGATTCCGGCCACATTGCGATAGGCCTTTAAAAATACCACGTTGTCCGGGTGGTCCAGTGTTTTTTTCAGCCACTTGCCCCCATCCACGCCCGAAAGCACCAGAAGGGACTCCTCGCCTTCCACCAGGGGCTGGTTGGTGGCGGCCGCCGCCGCGTGGTAGGACGTGATTCCCGGAATGGTGACAATGGGCAGATGCGGCCAGTCGGCCTGTAAATGGCGGAGCACATACCCGTAGGTGGAATAGGTCAATGGATCCCCCAGCGTCAGAAACGCCACGTTCCGGCCCTTTTCCAGTTCTCCGGCAATCCGCCGGGCATGCTGCCGCCAGGCATCCTCCTTGACCGCCATGTCCCGGCTCATGGGAAAGGCCAGGGGATCGACGGGCGTCTTTTCGGGAATATACGGGCGGGCAATATCCACGGCCAGGGAGTAGTCGTTGCGGGTGGACGACGCTGTAAAAATCCGATCCACTTCGCCGAGAATCCGGGTGGCCTTGACCGGAATCAACTCCGGATCGCCGGGGCCGACACCGATCCCATACAACGTTCCCGGTTCTTTTTTTTCTTTATCCATATTTCCTCTTTTTTATTTACAGATATCCTGAAATGACGCCGGAAAAAGATCCGGATATAAAATGGCCCCGATCCGGCAGATGCCGGTAAGCAGCCGCGGAGTGGGCCGGGAGACGATCGCTTCGTCGATTAAATGGATCTGGCCGTCCCGAACCGCTTTGATGGTATCAAAACCCGGTTCGTTACGAATCCGTTCAATCGTGACCGGGTTCATCCGGCCCCGCTGGGCCAGGTAGACATCGATCTGTGCCCCCTTCGCCAGAATCCGTTCCTTGCCGTAAAACGCAATATTCGTCCCCCGCACGGCAGCTGCATCGGCGGCGACGTTGATTCCGCCGGCGGTTGTCAGGGAGAAAACCGCCATGGCCGTGGGGGCAAAGGTCTTCATCTTCTGATGAATTGATTCAAAATAGACCCGTTTTTTCGGGGAAAGCGCTGCGGTGACATGGGCAATGGTTTGTGTCCGCCGGGCAAAAACCGTTGCCATGGCCGCCGCCCGTTGTTCCCGCCCCAGCAGCCGTCCCAGAACCTGCCAATATCGATACATCCCGTCGATGGTGACCGGCTGCAGGGACGCCACGGTCACCCCGGTTTTTTCAAGCTGGGTGATCAGGCCGGGGTAGGCGCGGTCAATCATCGGCCGCACGAGTATCAGGTCCGGGCGGGCGGCAAGGAATTTTTCGGGGCCACTGTGGGGCGAATACACCTTTTTTCCGGCAGCCGCCGGCGGGTAGTTGCTGCTGCGGGAAACGCCCCTCAGCTGCCCTTCGGCGCCGAGGGCATAGATGTTTTCCGTGTGGGCGGCATACAGGGAAATCACCCGTGTAAACGGGGCCGTCACGGTAATGTGCCGGCCGGCGCTGTCCACAATGCCTGCCGTTCCCTCCAGCCCCAGGGGGGATCCCCAGCCCGGGCCGGTCTGGGCCAGTATCAGCAGAAAAAAAACCAGCCGATAATACATCTTCATTCTACTTTTCCCCGTCTTCCGCTTTGAAGATCACATGCAGTTGATGATTAAACCGGCTCTCTTCGATCCGGCAGCGCACCCCGAAAAGACGGTATAGATGATCTTCGGTGAGCACATCGGCCGTGGGCCCGTGGGCCACGACCCGGCCGTTTCCCATCAAGATCAGGTCGTCGCAGAACATGGCCGCCAGATTGATATCCTGAAACACGGAAATCACCGTCCCGCCGGCCCGGACCCGCTGCCGGGCCAGAGTCAGCAGGGCCAGCGTATGGTTGATATCCAGATTCGCCGTGGCCTCATCCAGAAAAAGCACCGGCGCCTGCTGGGCCAGGGCCCGGGCGAATACCACCCGCTGCCTCTCGCCGCCGCTGAGCTGGTTGATCCGGCGATGAGCGAAACGGATGGTGTCGGTCCGGGCCATGGTATCCGCCACGATGGCCCGGTCCGCCGGGCCCGGGGCGGCAAACCGGGGCAGGTGCGGATACCGACCCATGGCGACCACCTCACCCACGGTAAACGGAAAATTGACACTGTACACCTGGGGGACCAGCGCCATCTCCCGGGCCCGCTGCCGGGCAGGCATCGCCGTCACCTCCCGGCCCTTGAAACGTACCTGCCCGCTGCCGGGACGCAACTGCCCCATGAGCAGGTCAATAAAAGTCGTCTTTCCGCAGCCATTGGGACCTATAATACCGTAAAATCGGCCGGCCGGCAGAGTTGCGGTGATATGATCAACGATCGCCCGCCGGGAAGGGGATTCCGGAACACCCGCTCCCGAATCAGATCCGACATAGGAAAACGTCAGCCCGGATACGTCGAACAGCGGCCCCATCTACATGCCTCCCGATCGCTGCCGCTTCCAGAAAATGTAGCAGAACAGCGGCCCGCCCGCCAGCGCGGTGATCACGCCGATGGGCACCTCATAGGGCAGCACGGCCCGGGTAACCGTGTCGGCGGCCAGAAGCAGAATCGCGCCCAGAAACAGCGACAACGGAATCAGGCCGCGATTGTCCGGGCCGCTGACCATGCGCACGATATGCGGCACGAGCAGCCCCACGAATCCGATTATCCCCGCAACCGCCACGCAGATCGCCGCCACCAGGGAGGCACAGACCAGCAGGATCAACCGGACCTTCCCGGTATCCACGCCCAGGGACTGGGCGCTGCGTTTTCCCAGCGCCATCAGATTGAGGTCCCGGCTGAAAAAAATAAACACCGCCGCGCCTAAAGCAACAACGCCCCCCAGCAAAACCACATCGGCCCAGGTGCGGGCGGCAAAACTGCCCATGAGCCAGAAAATAATCACCGAGACCTGCTCATCGGCAATAAATTTTAAAAAACTGATGCCGGCCGATAAAATCGATGCCACGATAATACCGGCCAGGATCAGATTGTTGTGAGAAAAACCACCGGCCGACGACGACAGAAAAATCACCAGAAAAAGCGTGGCCACGGCGCCGGCAAAGGCAAACGCCGGCACCGACAGCAGGGTGGTGGCCGTCAGGTTGAGCAGCAGTGCGATCGCCGCCCCGAAAGCCGCGCCCGCCGACACGCCCAGGGTATATGGATCGGCCAGGGGATTGAGCAGAATCCCCTGGTAGACGGCCCCGGACATGGCCAGCCCGCCCCCGGCCAGTGCGGCGCACAGGATCCGGGGCAGACGCACATCCATGACCACGGTGGCCCAGAGCGGCTTGACGGCGGCCGCGCCCTGAGAATGACCGCCGACACCGGCCAGGATAATCCGCACCACCTCCCCGAAGGGAATACGGATATACCCCATCGTGGCCGCCGTCACGGCCAGTCCGGCCAGCGCCACCGGCAACAGCAGTGCCCATGGCAGCCAGCGACCGGCCGGTATCGGATCTGCCGCCACTACGGGGTGATCGGTTGTGGTGTGCCCCTTATCCATATCCATTATCCGACAATAATCATTCTAACCAGATAGTGGCAACCTAAAATAGGATTGCCAGTTGCGCTGTCACGGTATCATCCTTGTCGTCGTTTTCAAATTCGTTGTGACAGTATTCCAGGGTCAGGATCGTATGGGTATAAATACCGACGCCCACGGATCCCACATACCGGCTTTCGGGAAACCGGTTCCGGGCATTGTCCGTTCCCTGGTATCCTGCGGCAAAGATCGTTTCCCGGCCGGCCAGGGTCACGGAATAGCCGACTTCCGCGTTCCAGGCGGCAATTTTATCGTCATTGGTGATGCCACCATTGCCGTCGGCCCATTCAATATCATCCAGGGCACGGATATATTCACCAATAACCGTAACCGGACCGACATGACCAGTGGCATATACGCCGATGCCGGCCACGTAGCTGTCCAGGACCAGTTTTTCG
>CAZNZW010000081.1:4567-9815 GCA_964577615.1 uncultured Desulfobacterales bacterium
CGTCCTTGATGTGCGCAATATAAACAGCGGCCAGGGCATCATTACTCCCCAGGCCTTCGAGCACCGGCTGTACTTTAATACCAGCCTGGGTTAACCGGCTCTTCCACGAATCGGCATCATCGCCCGCCATGTCGTTGTTGGCATGGTCTCCGGCCACGATCATCATCGGCTTGAGCACGATTTTTTTCACTCCTGCATGGGCCAGCGCCGCGGCCACATCGTCAAAGGACGGATAACCCTCGACCGTGCCGATGAAAATTCGGGTTCCGGGGTACATCTTCCGCATGACCTGCTGAAATTCGGCATAAATCCCCGTGCTGAAAAATTCATTGCCATGGCCCATGTAGACCAGCGCCGATTTATTCTTCGCCGCCAGTTCCACATCCGCCGCCAGAGCGCCGGCCACCGCTGCCATATCATCATGATAATCATGCTCGATCCCCGGCTGGCCCAGGGCCGGCCGGCCGATGACCAGCTTGACAAAGGGCATGAATTTTTTCTTGACGGTCGTGATCCCGTTCAGGCCCCGGACATAGGCACAAAGATCCGTGAACTCTTCCCCGGCATAGATATGGGTGGGCTGCACAACAATGGTGCGATACCCCGCATCCTGAAGATCGGCAATGGTGGCCAGCGGCCCCTTGACATAAACGATCTCCCCGGGAATATTTTTGTTTTCCGAAAAGAACTTTTCGTCGCCCTGGCGTTTGTGCCAGATTCTGCGGATAATATTGGAGGTAAAGGCAACTTTGACTTTCATGCCGGGAAATGCCTGCTGAACCTTTTCCTGAATGTTAAGAATCGACGTCAGGGCGGATGGATAGCTGGTGCCGAAACCGGCCAGCACAATCGCCGGTCTGGTTTTAACCGATTCTCCGGCATAAACGGATGCCGCCAGCATCCAGGCAAAAACACTGATAATCACCAATACTCCGGATATTTTTTTCATCATGGATCTCCTTTTTCAATTCCATTCGTAACAGCTAAATTTATGCCTTTTATAACATATTAAATTTACACATACTTACGACATATCCATCCGCCTCCTTTCTGCTGGGTAATCCACAGAAAGGCATCGCGCCGGACGCCCGGAAACAAAAAAACCCCCCGTGCATCATTGCACGGAGGGTTGCACCCTGGTTCTTGGCCCTTCCGGTCACGTGCCATAGTGGTTTTCCATCGCAACATATGGCCACAGACGTTCTTGCGGCCACCGAAAGTTCGGTGCCCAGCGGCACGGATCTCAGGTCGGCAGCTTTAAAAACGCCGCCCCGGACAGGTCTTCTGACTGACGGATCATCCTACCGGCCGCGCCTTCCCGACCTGTTTGAACAGATCAGTGGCATTTTCGCGGCTTTCGTCCCCGATTACAGCGGCGGGACCGTTCCCGATTTTAACGGGATTCCCTTTTCCGGAGCTGGTTGATCCCTATGAAAAAAAAACCGGATTGTCAAATATTTTCTGCGCGTCAGCATCCCTGAAGATTAGCTGTTGACAGATAAGCGTCGAAACTGATAGGTATTTGGCTTATATCTGTACAAAAAATATGACCTTCGATTATAAAAAAAACCGGGCCTGGGCCGAAAACCTAACCATTGTCATGCAGCTGGGTCTGACCATGGGCGGCTGTATTGTTGTCTGTTTTTTTGCAGGCCGATATATCGACCAGTGGATGGGCACCCGGGGCATCTTTATCACACTTTTTACAGTTTTTGGTGTATTCGGCGGGGCCAATGTGGTCTATCGCCAGATCATTGATATAACCACCGACAAGAGCCACACCCAAAAGGATACAGACTCCCTGAAAAATGGACCCGATTAAAGAAACCCAGAAAAAATACGGAACCCGCGCCATGGCCCTGGCCATAGTTGTGGCAATGGGTCTGATCGTTGTGGGTGCAAAGGCCGCCGGGAAAGGTCTCGTTCTGGGCACATTATTCAGTATTATTAATTTTGTCCTCATCGGATCCACGCTTCCCTGGCTCATGGGGCGCGAGAAAAGGGCAACGCTCCTTGTATCGTTTGCTTCCCGGCTGATACGATATGCACTGCTGGCAGTGCCCCTGGTTCTGGCGATTCAATTCGACCAGTTCGATTTAATCACAGCGGTTATCGGCATTTTCATGGTCCAGCTGGTGATCCTGCTGGATTATTTTCCACTGCCCCTGGGGCAGAAACGGACATCCGGATAAAGGCAATATGGGCGATCTTGGCAGAATTCATCAACTAATCATTCCAATGGGCGGCCACGTAGCCACATTGAATCTTGAAGTCATTGTCATGACCTGGATCGTCATCGTCCTGCTGCTCGTTTTTGGCTACCTGGCCACCCGAAACCGTGGCCGTGTTCCACAGCTGATGCAGATCGTCGGCGAAATGTTCGTCACTCAGTTTTACGGCCTCACTGAAGATGCGCTTGATAAAAAGATGGGCGAAAAATACGGCCCCCTGATCTGCACACTGTTTCTCTTCATGCTTTTATCCAACTGGCTGGGGATTGTCCCTCACCTGGAAGAGCCCACCAAAGATCTCAACACGCCGCTCAGTCTCGGCATAATGGGCTTTATTATCGCCCATTACGCAGGCATCCGGGCCAAGGGATTTAAAGGCTATGCCAGGGAATACTTCGAACCGATGTTTTTCATGGCACCACTTAACATCATCGGCGAACTGTCAAAAATTGTTTCCATCTCCTTCCGGCTTTTCGGCAACATCATGGGGGGGTCGATTATCATCCTGGTGGTGTCCCACTTGACTTACAGCATGGTGATGCCGCCGCTGCTCAATGCGTTCTTCGGCCTGTTTGTCGGCACGATTCAGGCATTCGTCTTTACCATGCTGACAGTCGTTTATATTTCGGTACAGGTGAAATAAGAGATGACCTGGGACTCGCAGACTTTGATTCAAACAGCCACATTCGCCGGAGCCGGCATCGCCATGGGGCTGGGCGCCATCGGTGCCGCCATCGGCGAAGGGTACACGGCGGCACAGGCAAACATCGCGGTATCGCGCAACCCCGAGCTGTCCGGCGATCTGCTGAAAAACATGCTGGTCGGGCAGGCCGTTGCCGAGTCCGCCTCTATCTTTGCCCTGATCATCGCCCTGCTTCTACTGTTTATCAATTCAAGCGACAGCGCCATGATCCATGCAGCGGCTTTTCTGGGCGCCGGGCTCTGCATTGGATTCGGCGCCATCGGGTCCGGTATCGGGGCGGGTATCGCCGGGGGGCAGGCCTGCCTGGCCATTGTCCGGCAACCGGCAATCACCAACCGGATTACCACCAACATGCTGGTCGGGTCGGCGGTCAGTCAGGATCCGGCGATCTTCTCCATGGTTGTGGCCCTGATACTGATCTTTATTGATTTCAGCCAGACCGCCCTTTATCCCGGATGGGCCGCCCTGATCGGCGCCAGTATCAGCACGGGACTGGCCGCCACCGGATCGGGATACGGGTGCGGGCTGGCAGCCGGCGCCTGCTGCGAGGGCATTTCCCGGCAGCCGGATTCAGTGGGCACCGCCACCACTACCATGCTGGTGGGCCAGGCCGTGGGGCAGACCCCGGCCATTTTCGGCCTGCTGGTCAGTTTTATATTGTTGTTTAAATCATTCCCCGAATCCACAACGCTGAGTGCCCCCATGGCGCTGATCGGCGCCGGACTCTGTATGGGGCTGGGCGGCATTGGCCCGGGAATCGGCAACGGCATGGCGGCCGAAGGTGCCGTCCGCTGGGTATCCCGCCGCATGGAACATGCCAGTGATCTGATGCGGATCATGCTGGTCGGCCAGGCCGTGTCCCAGTCAACGGCAATTTATGCCATGGTAATCAGCCTCGTGTTGATTTTTGTGGTTTGACCACGGGAAAGAAATAATGCAGACAAATCCGTTCGCAGCCAAAATCGCGAACCTTCGTCAACTTTAAATCCATAAGGAGAAAACATCATGGCAATTGAAGGAGCGGACCTGGTCAAGGCAGCCGCGTTTTTAGGGGCGGGCATCGCCATGGGGCTGGGCGCCATCGGCCCCGGCGTGGGGGAAGGAATGGTCGCCGCCAAGGCATGTGAAGCCATCGGCAAGAACCCCAAGGAAGCCGGTCTGTTGACCCGGACCATGCTGGTGGGTCAGGCCGTATCCGAATCAACGGGGATCTACTCTCTGGTCATTGCCCTTCTGCTGCTTTTCGTCGTTTAACCCGGTCAGACGGCTATACAGATGGAAATCATCAGCAATATCGCGCTCATCACGATCAACGAGACACTGATCGTTCAGGCGGTCTCATTTCTCATCTTTCTGTTTCTGCTCAACCGGATCATGATCGCCCCGTTGCGTGCGACCACCGAAGACAGAAATCAGTATCTGGAAAAGACCCGTCTGGACATGGTTGCCGCTGAAAAGAAGTTTGCCGACCTTAAAAACCAGATCGCCAGCCAGGATGCCATGGTCCGGGAAGAAGGCGCGGAAATACGCCGCAAGATGGACCGGGTGCAGGCGGAAGCCGCTTCCCGGATACTGGCAGAGGCCCGCCAGACAATCGAATCAGAGAGGGAAAAAGCAACCCGGGAGATAAACAGCCAGATTGCGGCAGCCAGAAAAGCCCTTCAGGCCGAGGCGGAAAACCTGGCGGCCATGGTCATGGAAAAAGTTTTAAAGAGAAAGGTGAACTGATGTCCAAAGATTGTTGCCAGCGGTTTTTTTTCAGATGGTGGCCCGGCATCTGCCTTTTCCTTTTTCTTTTTGCCGGCCCGGTCCTTGGCGCTGAAACAGCGGCGGAAAGCGCCGGCGGCTGGCGTGTGACCTACGATGAGATAATGAAATGGGTCAATTTTGTCATTTTTGTCGGGGTCCTGGTCAAATTCGGGCGCGCACCGCTGGTCAATTTTCTCAAAGACAAGAGAAAAGAAGTCGCCGATGAAATCAGGCGGGCTGAAACCAGAAAAACGGAAGCGGAAGAAGCGGTCACCGCCGCAATGCAGCAGCTGGAAGCCAGCGGCCATCACCTGGAGGAAGTAAAAGCACGGATTATCAAAGAAGGCGAAAGGCGCAAAGACCGAATTATTGCCCGTGCCCGGGCAGAGAGCCAGACCCTGATGAAGGCTTCCAGGTCGAGAATCAGGGGACATATCGCCAGCGCCCGTGAACAGCTGAGAAACGAGATGATTGATGCCGCCTTTGACATCGCACACAAACGATTACCGGAAAAGGTGACCGATCAGGACAATGCCCATCTCGCCAATGAATTTTTTGAGCAGGC
>CAZNZW010000082.1:0-9799 GCA_964577615.1 uncultured Desulfobacterales bacterium
GATACCGATGATGGCGATGACAACCATCAGTTCGATGAGGGTGAAACCTTTTTGATTCTGTTTTTTGATGAGTTTGTTCAGCATTTTGATTCTCCTTTTGTTTTTTTCTCGTTTTGTGTTGTTTGTGCCTGTTGTGTTTCTTTAAAATATTAAATTGTTTCTAAATTAAATTTTTCAGTTTCATGATTCTGTGTTCTGTTGTTTCCTCTTTCTCCTCCTTTCGTTTAAAACTTGGTTCGTGGTCTTTTTCTTTTGTTTTCAGGTTTTGGTATATGCAAGGGAGGTGCCAAAAAAGATTAATTGTCAAAATAATTTTATATTATTATGTATATTATGAAATATTAGCGCGTTACGAATTTTTCAGGAGAAAAGCGAAAAATTTGATCTGCCGTAACGGGTGGGGCCGGATTACAAAATATTGTTTTCCGGAGGCAAAATTTGTCATTTCACCCGTATTTTGGTTTCCGGGAAACCGGTTTTTTCTCTCTGCAGCCTGTGGCGGTATGACAGGAGATTTTTTTTGCCCGGCTGTTAGATTTTGGGCCCGGCCACGATGCCGGGCCCAATGTTTCTGGCCGGGGCATTACCGGTTGCCGAGAATATCCCGTAACTGCTCCGGTGCCATATTACCGCCGCTTAAAACGACCACCACCTTTTTACCGGCCAGGTGATCGCGGCCGTCCAGCGCGGCGGCCAGGGCAATGGCGCCGGCGCCTTCGGCAACGTTGTGGGTATGGTCATACAGTATGCCGACGGCCTGTTTTATTTTTTCGTCATCCACGAGGACAAAATCGTCCAGATATTTCCGCATGATGCGCTGGGTGTTGTCAAAGGGCATGCGGGTGGCCACCCCTTCGGCAAAAGTGGTTGTTCGTGCCGTGATCATCCGGCCCGATTCCCAGCTTTTTTGCATGGCCGGGGCCTGGGCCGACTGGGCGCCGATGATCTTGATGCGGGGATTGATGGTTTTGGCCACGATGGCGGTACCGCAGACGCCGCTGCCGGCCCCCACCGGCACAATGATCGTATCCACATCCGGCAGGTCTTCCAGAATTTCCAGCGCGTAGGTGCCCACGCCGCAGATCAGCGGTGTGTCCGTGGGCCCGACAAAATAGCCGCCCTTCTCCCCGGCTTCGGCCATGATCCACTCCCGGGCCGTGTCAAAGTCCGGACCATGGGCAATGACCCGGCCGCCCAGCCCCTTCATGGCCGCCACCTTGCCGGGGTTGGCGCCTTCGGGGACGGCGATGGTGGCGGCAATGCCGTAGGCCCGGGCCGCATAGGCGATGCTCTGGCCATGATTGCCGGTGGAAGCGGTGAACAGCCCCGCCCGGCGTTCATCGGCGGTAAGAGTTGCGGCCAGATGCAGACCGCCCCGGACCTTGAAGGCCCCGACCGGCTGATGGTTTTCATGTTTTACCCAGACATCCGTACCGAGCAGATCGCTGAGCGTGGGATAATGGTATAAGGGGGTGGGGGTCAGGTAGCGGTATACATGGGGACGCGCGGCGAAAATGTCCTGCAGCGTCGGCATGGCATCGGGCATTATTCGTCTCCTTTAATATCTGTCACCGGTATATCCATCGGGACATCTTCAGCAGTGCTGTTTCTTTATAGGTAACCGACAAACAGGCAGGGCGTACCGGTTTTTTGCGGGCATCACCCGCGCACCTCGGCGGCGGAGATCTCCTGCGGCCGCAGATGGGCCGACCATCGGAACTCAAGTTTTTTAATCACCCATAAAATAATAAAGGTCAGGCAAAGGTAAAAAGCCGCTGCCGTCAGGAAAGCTTCATACGGGCTGTAGTATCTTGAATTAACAATCCGCGCGGCGCCGGTGATGTCGATAATCGTGATCACGCTGGCCAGGGAGCTGCCCTGCAGCATGAAGATAATCTCGTTGCTGTATGCCGGCAGAGCCCGCCGAAACGCGCTGGGCAGGATAATCCGACGGAACATCAGCGCGCGGGACATCCCGGCGGATCTGGCTGCTTCCACTTCGCCATGAGGCGTGGCAACAATGGCGCCGCGAATAATTTCGGTTGTATAGGCCCCGGTATTGAGCGTGAAGGCCAGAAGCGCGCACAGATAGGCCTCTTTGAAAAACGGCCAGAGAAAACTGGTTCGCAACGCCTCGAACTGGCCAAACCCGTAATAGATGATGAACATCTGGACCAGCAGAGGGGTTCCCCTGAAGAAGTAGATAAAGGCCCGGACCGGCGCATTGACAAAAATATTTTTAGATGTCCGCAAAACGGCCAGGGGAACGGCCAGCATCAAACCGATCGTCAGGGAGATGGACACCAGGATGATCGTATTTTTCAACCCTTCCAGATAGATGTCAAGATTATCGAAAATAATCGAAAAGTCCATGAATCAGGCCTTTATGACACCGACGCTGTACCGTTTTTCCAGCCGGTTCAGCAGATAAACAGAGACGGACGTGATAATCAGATAATTGATCGCTACCACAACATAAAAAGTAAACGGCAGGCGGGTGGCACCGGCGGCCAGGGACGCTTTGCGGACCATGTCGTCCAGCCCGATGATCGATACCAGGGCGGTGGTTTTAACCATCACCAGCCAGTTATTACCGAACCCGGGTATGGCATGCCGGACCATCTGCGGGGCCACAATTCGCAAAAACACCTGCAACCGCCCCATCCCATAGGCCTGCCCGGCTTCGATCTGTCCCCTGGGAACCGCCAGAATACCGCCCCGGAACGCTTCGGTCATGTAGGCGCCGAAAATCAGCCCGATTGTGGAAACGCCGGCGACAAAGGGATTGATATCGATATATTCGGTATACCCCACCAGGGGCGCGATCTGGTTGATCAATACCTGCCCGCCGAAAAAGACGAGCAGCATCAGCACCAGGTCGGGAATACCCCGGATGACCGTGGTATAAACCTGAGCGCCGATCTGGAGAACTTTCGATCTGGACAGTTTGGCCATGGCCCCCAGGATGCCCAGCAGCATCGATATGCCCAGTGATACCAGTGATATCGCAATGGTTAAATAGGTCCCTTGCAGAATGCTGTAGCCGTAGCCATGGAGACTGAACATGTGAAATCCCGGGTTGAGGGACGGAATCTAAAAGGAGAAGGTCAAGACGGGGAGAACAGGTATCCCCGTCTTGACCGGCAAGAGAGGTGTCTGACGATTATTTGCCATACACGTTGAAATCGAAATATTTGTCCTGAATCGCCTTGTATGTGCCATCGGCCCGTATTTTGGCAATGGCGTCGTTGAATTTTTTAACCAGATCCGCATCCCCCTTGCGGCAGGCAATGCCCGCGCCGACACCGAACCATTTTTCGTCCGTCAGGTCGGGGCCGATAAACTGAAAATCTTTTCCCTCGGGTTTTTTCAAAAATCCGGAGGAAAGGGCCACGCTGTCGGCCAGGAGCATATCCACGCGCCCGGCGGTTAAATCGAGGTAGGCCTCATCCTGGGTGCCGTAGCGTTTGATGGTTACATCCTTGCCATAATTGTCCGTGAGGTATTTGTCGTGAATGGTGGCGCGCTGGACACCAATATTTTTCCCTTTGAGGGCGGCTTTTGAAAATGTCTTGATGGCGCCTTTTTTACAGATAAACTTGGCTGGCGTATTGTAATATTTATGGGTGAAGGCCACTTTCTTTTTGCGCTCTTCAGTGATCGACATCGAGGCGATGATGGCGTCGTATTTTTTGGATAAGAGGGCTGGAATAATACCGTCCCAGTCCTGGGCAACCAGTTTTATTTCCGCGCCCATGGCTTTGACCAGTGCGTTGGCGATATCAATGTCAAAACCGGCCAGCTTCCCATCCGGAGTCATATAGCTGAATGGCGGATAGGCGCCCTCAACACCGATGCGGATTACTTTCCAGTCTTTGGCCCCGGCAGGGGGTCCGGCAAGAAATACAAACGATACGATAATGGCCAACACAATACCCAGTTTTTTCATACTGACGCCTCCTTTAAATGGTAAATTGAAACTACATTGTTGTGGTGATAAATTGCCGAAAACGTTCCGACTTCGGCGAATCAAACACGTCGGCAGGGGCACCGTCTTCCTCCACCCTGCCCGCGTGCAGGAAAATGGTCCGGGAAGAGACTTCCCGGGCAAATCCCATCTCGTGGGTCACCACGATCATGGTGCGCCCTTCCTCAGCCAGGTTGCGAATCACCTGGAGCACCTCTCCGACGAGCTCCGGATCCAGTGCCGAAGTCGGCTCGTCAAACAGCATGAGCTCCGGTTCCATGGCCAGGGCCCGGGCAATGGCGGCCCGCTGCTGCTGCCCGCCGGACAGATGGGCCGGATATGCATCTTTTTTGTCGTAAATACCCACTTTTTCAAGATACGCCTTGGCGCTTTCCACCGCCTCTGACCGCGGCACTTTCAGAACGTGCACCGGCGCTTCAATGACGTTGTCGATAATCGTCATATGCGACCAGAGGTTAAACTGCTGAAAAACCATGGCCAGCTTGGTACGAACCCGTTCGACCTGCTTCCGGTCCCTGGGAACGGGATTTCCCCGCCGGTCCGTTTTCATCAAAATTTCTTCGCCGCAAACCACAATGCGCCCCTGATTGGGCGTTTCAAGAAAGTTGACACAGCGCAGAAACGTGCTTTTCCCCGAGCCGCTGGAGCCAAGGATGGAGATCACATCGCCTTTGTACGCCGATACGGCTACCCCCTTCAGCACTTCGTTGTCGCCGAAGTGTTTATGAAGATCCTCAACAATGAGCGTGGGATCGTTTGGCTGCTGCATTTGTTATCCATTCAATGGATTAAAACAGTTGCCGGATGACAACCTGATTTATTAAAGATACAAAAAAAGGCATTCCGCTGTCAATCGTTTATTCACAGGCCGGCCCATTGAACAGCCGGCCGTGCGGCTGGGAGAGACGATTTGAATCTGGGGTCAAAGCCGGCCGGCGGCCAGGAGCGCTTTGGCGAGAATGAGATCGTCGGGCGTGGTAATTTTGATATTGAACCGGCTGCCCGGGACCACCGATACCGGCTGGCCCATCCGTTCGACAAGCCGGGCATCGTCAGTGCCGATATAGCCGTCCCGGCGCGCGGCCTGGTGGGCCTGCCGGATGACGGACAGGTGGAAGGTCTGCGGGGTCTGGGCCGCCCAGACCGATGTCCGGTCCAGAGTTGATCGGATCCGGCGGCCCGGCCCGGTTTCCTTGAGCGTATCGGTAAGGGGCAGGGCCAGAATGCAGGCACCGGTTTCCCGCGCCATCGCCAGGGTGGCGGCTATCTGACCGGGTGTCACAAAGGGACGGACGCCGTCGTGAATCAGAACGATCCCGTCTGCTTCCGGTATGTGGCAGAGGCCGTGATACACCGAATCCTGCCGATGTCGTCCGCCGGCCACCAGATCGGGTGGTTTTGACAGGCCGGATCCGTCAAGAATGCGGGTGCGGACCCATGCGGTTTCGGCTTCCGGGATGACCAGGACGATCCTGTCGATTTCGGGCGCCTGGTCGAATACCGCCAGGGTATGGGCCAGAATGGTACGTCCGCCAATGGAGATAAATTGTTTGCTGACGGGGCCACCCATGCGGAGACCTTTTCCGGCAGCGACAATGAGCGCGGTGGTTGTCATCCGGTCTATCTCAAATAACTCAGTTCTTTGGGCAGCGGCACCCCTTTGCCCATGGTATTCTCGCCATAATTGACCTTCGCCAGGATTTCAATGTCACGCAGCGCCCGGGCATCGCCGTCAAAGACGACTTCATCGATATTTTCCTTGCTGATCTTCCCCCCGGCCCACTGGATATCAAGAACGCTGGCCGCGTCAAACCGATCCCCGCCCACACATAACGCGACCTGTCCGCCGTAATGCCGGACAATTTTGGCCACAAGCAGGCTGGGCCGGCTGTGAAAGCCGAGTTTGACGGGAACACCGACCCGAATCCGGGAGCGTGCCATGTTTTCGTTCAAAATCTTCTGGGACAGGTGGCGTCCCTTGCTCATATAATGGCAGATAAAGAAAAGGCCATAATTGACACCGTGATCCAGAAGGGTATCCGGGTCGATGAGGGCACTCAGCCGACTCTGAACGTTTTTATAAATATTTTTGTACCCGGCATCGTGCAGGTGCCGTTCGTATAGATGAAGCAGCCGTCCGCTCATCTGCAGGAGATGAAATCCCACTGAAAAATAACTGCGCAATTGTTTTAATTTTTCATCGGCAAACCGCAGCCCGCCGTAGATTACATAGGTATCAAATGAAGATTGAAGATTATGCAGAAGCACCTCGAAACGGCGGATCTCGACTTCGTTGATCCGGCTGGGAACAATTTTGCGGAGCTGATCGGCATCGTAGGCATTATAAAATTCAAGCGCATCAAATTCTTCGGCAATTTTTAAAAAGTCATTGGAAAGAATAACCAGATGCCGCCGCTGCTCTTCGCGGGCCGTATCATCAATATCGTATGTCAGTGTTTCGCCGGTGGCGATTCCCGGAAAATCTTCTGATGAAAAACGATTTTCCGGCACAGGAATGCCCAGGCACCGGGCTTCGGCGACAATGACCGGCGCCAGCCGGTACAGGCAGCCGTTGATAAACGACAGGGTATCCTGCCCTTTTTTCTCGAATGTCACGGCATCGGGCAGGTTGTAAAATCCCAGCCGGTTTAAAATATGTTTCTGGGAATAACCGCCCTGGTTGAGGTGCCGCATGGCCGATGCCAGCTCCCGGTAGTAAAACCAGGTCGTGTTGTTTTTGGCGCCGTGGAAATCCAGAAAATCTTCCAGTACCCGGGACGTGCTGATAAACCGGGCATAGAGCTTGCGGGTATAAAAATTCTGGTCTTCTTTCAGCTCACAGAGGTAAAGGCAGGCTTTTAAATAATCATGCGAGAGAACCCGCACCTTTTCCATAAATGAAATATCACATGTGTCGTTCATGGGACCAGGCCATCCGTCGGGGTAAAGATAACAGCAATATGCCGGCAGGGTAAATAATTTTGAAAAAAAACGGCTGGAGCCGCCCGTAAGCCGAATTCTGTTCCTGCATTGGGTTACCCCGCCGCAGGCGACAATCATTCATCTAACGGACAGTGGTTTCCCGCTGTCTCTTGCGACCGACCCGGAAGCTCGGGCGGGCCGCCCTCAAACGCTTCTCTATTTGGTCTTGCACCGGGTGGGGTTTACCTAGCTTCTCCGGTCACCCGAAGAACTGGTGCGCTCTTACCGCACCGTTTCACCCTTACCCCGCTTTGCAGCGGGGCGGTCTGCTTTCTGTTGCACTGGCCTTCACGTCGCCGCGACTCCACGTTATGGAGCACCCTGCCCTGTGGTGTTCGGACTTTCCTCCAGCCCCTGAAAAAGGGCCAGCGATTGTCTGGTCGACTCCAGCCGCTTTGCACATATTATAATGGTGCTGGATGAAAATTCAATCGGAAAAGCCGTCCGGTTCGTATTATTTCCGGTGGAGCGCTTATTTCGTCTGCGAGGCATTTTCTTCTTCGACCGGAGGTGATTCCGGCTCCCAGTAAATAATCCGCTGGCAGCGGGGGCAAAAGAGGAGTTGATCGAAGCGTTGCAGTTCATTGTAGAGCTGGGGGGGGATGTTCATGTGGCAGCCTTTGCACATGGCATCCTGCACCGGCGCCATGGCCTGGCCCCTTTTAGTGGCCTGTACACGCCGGAATTTTTCCAGATACGCCGGCTCGATACGCGTTTCCAGTTCGGCCCGGGCGGCCATGATTTTATCCAGAGACCGCCGCGCCGTCTCCGCTTCCCGCGCAATAACTTTTTCATCTTCGGCCAGTTCGGTTTCAAACGCCGAAAAATACGCCCTGTCTTCAGCCAGGCTCGCTTCGGCGCTTTCGATTTCATCGAGTATTTCGAGCAACCGATCTTCAACGCCGGACTGATCCGCCTTGAGGTGCTCGATCCCCGCCAGCAGCGCCTGATATTCCTTGTTGTTCTTCACTGCCCGAAGCTTTTCTTCTTCTTTTCCGATCCGGTCGATAATCCCCTGGCTGTCGCTTTCTCCGTCCCGATATTGTTTTTTCAAGGTGTCGATTATCCGCGCGGCGCTTTCAATCCGTTTTTCAAATTCGGTTCTCTGATGAGACAATTTATCGAGTTTTTCGGGGACTGTTTCCAGGACCGCCTTTATTTTAGTTGTTTCTGATTCCAACCTCTGGAGGTCAACAAGATGATGAATCTGCGCTTTAATCGACATATTTTCCCCTGAATAGAGATCGTGTTCTCAATAAATAAATGGCATGCCGACAATCGGTGCATGTCCATCCCTGTCTTCCCACGAATTCAGACCTGTGTAAACGGATCTTTTTCAAATGTGCAGGAAGTGACCGTTGCATCGGCGTCTGACCGGGCCAGGTGTTGCCTCAGTCGCCGGGCCAGTTCGGCCACAATCAGATGCTCGGAGGCAAAATGACCGATATCGATCGCCCCCCGGTCCATGGCTTCAATGGCTCGGCCATGATGGTATCCCAAATCACCGGTCACATAGACATCGGCTGCGGAAGAAAGGAAATCAGCCAGCAGACTGCCGCCGCTGCCCGTACAGACCGCAACGGTCCGGACCGGCTGGTTGGTACGGCCGGCGATTTTAACCGACGGCAGAGCCAAAACGTTTTTGATCCGGTCGGCGAGACCCGCCAGCGTTGTTTCTTCATCCAGAGCGCCGATCCGGCCCAGCCCGTCTGTCGGCGCAGCGGCCGCATCAGACGGATTGGCGCACGGAACAAGAACCGACAGCCCCGTCAACCCGATTTTCCGCGCCAGCAGGTCGTTCAGCCCGGCCCGGGCACTGTCCAGGTTGGTGTGCGCGGAAAAAACTGCGGTCTGGTGTAAAACAGCCTGCGCGATGACCTGCCCCTCCGGCGTGGACGTATCGACACACGATAAAGGTTTGAAAATCAGCGGGTGGTGGGTGATCAGCAGGTCGGCGCCCGCCTGACAGGCGGCATGCATGACATTCGGCGTCGGATCCAGGGCGACCCAGATGGTCTGTACCGGCCAGTCCATCCGGCCGGCCTGAAGCCCGACGTTGTCCCATTCTTCGGCTAAACGGGGCGGCGCAATGGCGGCGACGATTTGAGCCACATCCCCAACAGTTGGGCGCATGGGGGATCCTTTTAAAAGTAAGATTCGAAAGGGGTGAAAGTGGGCCCACCTGGGATCGAACCAGGGACCGACCGGTTATGAGCCGGTGGCTCTGCCAGCTGAGCTATGGGCCCGATGCGTCTTTCCATGCGCTTCGTACTCACTGACCTGATTTTTGTCAAGATCAGTTATCAATAAAATTTTTCAGTTTCCGGCTCCGGGTGGGGTGACGCAGCTTTCGAAGGGCCTTGGCTTCAATCTGTCGAATCCGCTCCCGGGTGACGGAAAAGTCCTGCCCCACTTCTTCGAGCGTGTGATCCGATTTTTCGCCAATCCCGAACCGCATCCGCAATACTTTTTCCTCCCGGGGCGTCAGGGTGGCCAGGATCTTGCGGGTCTGTTCGGCCAGGTTCAGGTTGACCGAGGCATCGGACGGCAGCATGAATTTTTTATCCTCTATAAAATCACCCAGATGGCTGTCTTCCTCCTCGCCAATCGGCGTGTCCAGAGAAATCGGTTCACGGGCAATCTTGAGAACTTTTCGCACTTTATTAAGCGGGATTTCCATTTTTCCGGCTATCTCTTCGGGTTCCGGTTCCCGCCCGAGTTCCTGCACCAGATACCGGGAAGTCCGGATCAGTTTGTTGATCGTTTCGATCATGTGCACCGGAATCCGGATGGTGCGCGCCTGATCGGCAATGGCCCGGGTAATGGCCT
>CAZNZW010000083.1:0-4818 GCA_964577615.1 uncultured Desulfobacterales bacterium
GCCATGCAAAGCGCCACGGATATCATCAATGCGGCCATTCCCGAAGGGGAAGGGCAGGCCCAGGGGCGGATCATCATCGGGACAGTGGAAGGGGATGTCCACGATATCGGCAAAACCATCGTGGTCTCCCTGATGAAAGCCAACGGGTTTGAGGTCAGGGATCTTGGCCGGGATGTGTCCACGGACCGTTTCATCGAAGAGGCCGACAAATTTAATGCGGATATCATCGGCACCAGCGCCCTGTTGACCACCACCATGGAAGCCCAGCGTCGGCTGGAATATCAATTAAAAGAAACCGGCCTGAAAAAACGGTTTAAAACCATGGTGGGCGGTGCGCCCATCACCCAGCGCTGGGCCAGACGGATCGGGGCCGATGCCTTTGCCGAAAATGCCTCTGAAGCGGTAAAGAAAGCCCGGGCGCTGCTCGAAGCCGTCTGAATCAGCAATCACGTCAGCACCCGCAGACCGGCCGGGCAATGGCCGGCTATTATCATCGCTTATCGTAAAGGAAGCAGCCATGCGAATCGATACGTTTATGGAAAAGGGCAAGGCATTTTTAAATTGCCGTTATCCGATCATGTGCGGGGCCATGACCTGGGTGAGCAGTCCGAAACTGGTGACTGCCGTCAGCCAGGCGGGGGGCTTTGGCCTGCTGGCCGGCGGGAACGCACCGGTGGAAGTACTGCGGGACCAGATCCTGGAAACCCGGGTCCTGTCGAACCGCCCGTTTGGCGTTAATCTGATTACGCTGGCGCCGGTTTACCGCGATCAGCTTGACATGCTCTGCGACCTCAAATGTGAAATGATTGTCTTTGCCGGCGGGATTCCCCGCAAGCGGGAAATCCGACAGGCCAAAGACGCCGGCGCCCGGACGATCTGTTTTGCCCCAACGGCCCCGCTGGCGCATAAGCTGATCGACATGGGCGCCGATGCGCTAATTCTGGAAGGTTCCGAAGCCGGCGGCCATATCGGCCCCGTGGCATTATCGGTTTTGATTCAGCAGATCCTCTTTGACGTGGACGATGTGCCGGTCTTCGTGGCCGGCGGGATTGCCACCGGCCGGATGATGGCCCATCTGCTGATGATGGGGGCGGCCGGCATCCAGATGGGCACCCGCTTTATCATGGCCGAAGAATGCCCGGTTCACGAAGCGTTTAAAGAAGCCTTCATCAAGGCCCGGGCCCGTGATGCAACAGCCACGCCGCAGTTTGATGGCCGCCTCCCCGTTATTCCGGTGCGGGCATTGAAAAACGAGGGCGCGATCGAATTCGGCAAGCTTCAGCTGGAGTTGCTGCATAAACTCGACGCTGGCAGCATCGATCGTCAGCAGGCCCAGTTTGCCGTCGAGCGTTTCTGGGTCGGCGCCCTGCGCGATGCCGTGGTGGATGGTAATGTGACCCGGGGATCGCTCATGGCCGGCCAGTCCGTGGGCCTGGTCAGCCGTACCCAGCCGCTTAACGCGATTATTTCCGAGATGGTTGAAGAGGCTGAAACAGAGCTGGACCGCCTGCAGACGGTTTTTAACCGGAGTTGAGCGATTTTTAATCCGTTGTGCCCAGCAGCTGTAATCCGGCAAGACAGGCGTCAAATGCCGTTTCCGACAGTCGAACCCAGGGATCTGTAGGAATGAATTGCGCGGTGGAAGGGATATCGGGGGAGAGTACCTTGCCCGAGCGGATCTGCGGGCGGGGCAGGCGATATTTGTAAGGACCGCCAAGGTCGAGAATCAGATCGATGGCGTCGCTCTCATCGAGCATCCGGATGAAGAGGTGGTTGATAATCGTTGCCATGCCCATTAAATAGCGGTTTCCCTGCTGTCCCAGATTCACTTCGATAACAGGATCGGCCAGGGCCAGGGCCAGACCGGCATCGACCGTAATCAGATAGGCCCGTTCAACCAGATAGCGGCCTTCATCAAACGGGATCCATGTGTCGGCCGGGGTGTCGGCCGGGCTCATGTGGCTGTCTCCGGTGCCGATGCGCCGATCGTGATACTGTCTCCGGGTGCCGGCAGAAACGCGTGCAGGCCCGGCAGTCCGGCCAGCTGTCGACGGACGGCAGAAGCGTGTTCTTCCCGGATCCGCCGATTCATGTGCACCAGGGCCAGGTGCCCGGCGCCGGTGTGCCGGGCAAATTCGATAGATCCGTCCACCGATCCGTGGGCGGCAAGCATCGCTTGACGTCCATAGGCTTCGTGGATAACCAGATCACATCCCCTGGCCAGGACGGCGGTGCCATCGGACGGCTGCCCATCCCCGCTGTAGTATACCGATCCCGTATCTCCCGCCAGGCGGATCCCCAGGCACGGCTGGGAATGCCGGCCGGCGGCGAAAGACCAGCGGTGTCTCAGAAGATCAAGCTCCTGCCCGGGCTGTGCCGTCACATATTTCACCGGAAAGGTCAGTTTTTCGTAGAATCCCGGATAGGCCAGATCCATGGCGGACGGGACCTTTTCCGTCACCCCCTCCTGGCCGATGATCGTCAGCGGCCGGGTGCGTTTTTCTTCCCAGAAGCGGAGCAGAAGCAGCGGCAGCCCCAGAAAATGATCACCGTGAAAATGGGAAATCCAGACTGCGTCAAGGGCCGTTGGGTCCGGAGCGAGGCGCCAGAAGGCGTGCGCGGCCGTGAATCCACAGTCGAAAAGGATCCGGACGGGATCGTTTCCCGCTTCGCCCAGTACCAGAATGGACGTGTTGGGCCGGTTTTCGTCAAAGGCTTCGCCCACGCCCACAAAAATTATCTTCATCTTTTTTTCCGTTTCCCGCGGCGCGGTTGCCGCTGTTTCGCAGCCATTTTTTCTATCCGGGCCCAGGTATCCCGCAGGGTCACCGTGCGGTTGAAGACCGGCCGGTCCGGCATCGAGTCAACTGGGTCGGCAAAAAAGTATCCCAGACGCTCAAACTGGAACCGCTGGCCGGGTGCGGCCGTGGCCAGGGACGGTTCCAGCTGACAGTTGACCCGCCGGGTCAGGGAGTCGGGGTTGAGATGTGTGGTGAAATCGGTTTCCGGGTCCCCGGCCGGCGCGGGAACGGAAAAGAGGCGGTCGTAGAGCCGTACTTCGGTTGTAAACGCATGTGCCGCCGATACCCAGTGCAGGGTGGCCTTGACCTTGCGGCCGTCCGGCGCGTTTCCGCCACGGGTTTCGGGGTCATAGGTGCAGCGCAGCTCGACGATGTCGCCGGTCGCTTCGTCTTTGATAACGTCCGTGCAGGTAATGAAATAGGCGTAGCGCAGCCGGACTTCCCGGCCGGGCGACAGGCGGAAAAACTTTTTGGGCGGATCTTCCATGAAATCGTCCCGCTCGATATACAGAACGCGGGAAAACGGCACGTCCCGGGTGCCGGCATCCGGGTCCTGGGGATTGTTAATGGCGGTGAGGGTCTCGGTTTGATCGTCGGGATAGTTGGTGATGACGATTTTGAGCGGATTGAGCACCGCCATGCGGCGAAGGGTTGTGCGGTTGAGTTCTTCCCGGATGCTGTTTTCCAGAAGACTCACATCAACCAGACTGTCCCGGCGCGCCACGCCGATGCGCTGGCAGAAATATCGGATGGCGGCCGCCGTGTAGCCCCGGCGTCGAAACCCGGACAGGGTCGGCATGCGCGGATCGTCCCATCCGTCCACATGTCCGTCGTTGACCAGCTGGATCAGTTTGCGCTTGCTTAGAACCGTATACGTCAGGTTCATGCGGGCAAATTCATACTGATGGGGCCGGGCGGGTACCGGCAGGTTGTCCAGAACCCAGTCGTAAAGCGCCCGGTTGTTCTCAAATTCCAGCGTGCAGATCGAGTGGGTGATCCCTTCGATGGCGTCGGACAGGCAGTGGGCGAAGTCGTACATCGGATAGATGCACCAGGTGTCGCCGGTGCGATGATGACGGACCTTGCGGATCCGGTAGAGAGCCGGATCGCGCATGAGAATGTTCGGGGCAGCCATGTCGATTTTGGCCCGCAGGACACATGTCCCCTCGTCGAATTCGCCGGCGCGCATCCGTCGGAACAGATCCAGGTTTTCCTCAACCGTCCGGTTCCGATACGGGCTGTCGGTACCCGGTTCGGTCAGGGTGCCGCGATATCTGCGGGTGTCTGCCGCCGACAGGTGATCGACATAGGCCTTGCCGGCCTGGATCAGCTGCTCGGCAAAGGCGTACAGCCGGTCAAAATAGTTCGATGCGTAGAAAACCTGGTCGCCCCAGTCAAAACCCAGCCAGGCGACATCGGTTTTGATGGCGTCCACGAAAGCCGCTTCTTCTTTGGCGGGATTTGTATCGTCAAATCGAAGATGGCACTGGCCGTTGAATTCCTCGGCCAGACCGAAGTTCAGGCAGATGGACTTGGCGTGGCCGATGTGCAGGTATCCGTTGGGTTCCGGCGGGAAACGGGTGACGACCCGGCCGTCGTGGGTGTTCTTTTCCAGATCATTGATGATAATATCGCGGATGAAGTGGGACGGGGCAGCCTCGGGGGCCGGTTGTTTTTCCATTGTTTGAACGGTTCCTTTGATGCGTTGTTTTTATTGCCCGCCGGCAATGGCGGGCGTCAAGCCGCCGGCCGGGCGGTTTGTCGAAAATACCATTCCGACATATCCGACAAAACTGTCTCCGGGGCTTTTATCATAGCTGGTCGCATATGCAACCGTTTCCGCCCGGGTGGCGCCGAGATCCCTGGCAGCGGCAATGGCGCCGGCCGCGGCCCCGGCGCAGCAGGCGTTCTGATCGGTGAGGGCTTCTTTGATCACATCGGCCGGGGCCAGGGCCTGCATGGCGTCGATGATGCGCCGGTCATTTTCCTCGCGGGCCCACCGGACGGCCGATGGCCC
>CAZNZW010000083.1:4918-9278 GCA_964577615.1 uncultured Desulfobacterales bacterium
GAGAAGTCGAGTATTTTTCCCGCTGCCTGCAGGGGATCGACCGCTCTGGCGCGGCATGCCGGTATCAGCCATACCGAATCTTGACTTTAAAAAGATTATTGCGCATGATGGCCGCGACGACAATATCGAAAAACCGGCCAGATGATTGCACAAGGGAGAGATTTCCGGATGCGGAAAGCAGGACCTCTGAGCTGGCTGTTGCCGGAAACATTGACGCCGGCGCAGCTGATTGTGGAAATTTCCCGAAAATTTCAAATACAGGCGACCGCTGTGCGCAAAACTGCGGTGACCTGTTTCGACTCGTTTGACTGGCGTCTGTATCGGAAAAAAAAACGGCTCGTCTATCAGGACGGCCGGTGGCAACTGCTGCGGTTGAAAAGCGGCCGGCCGATTGTCGAATTGCCCGATTCCGCCCCGAAACCGCGTCAATTCGCCGGGGATTTTCCTGCCGGGCCGCTGGCGGCCCGGCTGACATCCGTATTGGGCGTCCGGGCGCTGACAAGGGTGTTGACCGTTGATCAGCGGATACAGGTTTTACGGGTCTTTAACGCGGACGAGAAAACGGTGGCCCATATCAATTTTCGGACCGACCATATTTCAGACACGTCTGTCCGCCTGCATACGGTTGGCGTGAAGAGCGTTCGTGGCTATGATGATGCGGCGCGCCGGCTGATCCGTTTTCTCCATCGCTGCGGTGTCGACCAGCCGGTATCGCCCGCGTCCCTGTTTACCCAATCTCTGGCGGCCGCCGGCCGCCGGCCGCTGGACTACAGCTCCCGGTTTTCCATTGATCTGACGCCGGATCTGACGCTCTACCCGGCGGCACGTAAGATTTTCAGGCAGCTTCTTGACACGATGCACCGCAATGAAGCCGGTATCCGGGCGGATATCGACAGCGAATTTCTCCACGATTTCCGGGTGGCCATCCGCCGGACCCGTTCCGGGCTGGCCCAGTTCAAGGGCGTGTTTCCACCGGATGTGACAGACACTTTTAAAACGGCGTTTGCCTGGCTCGGGCAGGTGACGGGCCCGACGCGGGATCTGGATGTCTACCTTCTTTTTGAGACGGATTACATGTCCCGGCTGCCCGAACCGCTGGGGGCGGGGTTGGCCGGATTTTTTACTGAAATGGCCGCGCAAAGGCACGGGGCCTGGGAAAAGATGGTAAAAACGCTTCAATCCGTCCGCTACCGGCAGGTGATGGACGACTGGCAGGCCTGTCTGGCCGAAGACGAAAAACCCTGGTCCGAATATCCGGACCGGCCGGTACAGGAAGCGGCCCGTCAGATCATCCATCGCCGATATCTGCGAATTCTCAAAAGAGGTCGCGCCATCGGGCCGGCATCGCCGGATGATGATCTGCATTCGCTGCGGATTCAATGCAAAAAACTCCGTTACAGCCTGGAATTTTTCGCGTCGCTTTTTCCGGCCGCTCAGATGACCCGCGTGATCGGGCAGCTGAAGGGGTTGCAGAACAACCTCGGTGCGTTTAACGATCTGTCGGTGCAGCAGGCCATGCTGAAAGGGTACCTGGCCACGATCCGGCCCGGATCCAGAAAAAACCAGGATCTGGCTGCGGCCATCGGCGGGCTCCTGGCGGCCCTGTTTCACGAACAAAAAGCGGTACGGTCCCAATTTGTGACGACCTTTAAAACATTTTCCGGAATGAAAAACGTGAAGCTGTTTGCAAGGCTTTTCGGTTGATGCGTCCGTCCGGGCAGAGACATACCGTTTATCGGGGAGTATTTATTATTGACGATCAGCCGGGGGAAGGGCATCGATGAGTATCATCGCGGTATCCAGTATCAAGGGGGGCGTCGGCAAGACAGCGGCATCCGTTAATCTGGCGTATCTGTCGGCGCTCGATGGGGCGCAGACGCTGCTGTGCGATATGGATTCCCAGGGATCGGCGTCCTACTATTTCCGGATCCGGCCGGCCAAAAAATTCAACGCCAAGAAGTTTCTCAAGGGGGGCAAGCATATCGACCGCAATATCCGCGGTACCGATTATCCGGAGCTCGATCTGCTGCCGGCTGATTTTTCCTTTCGCAATCTCGACATCGCGCTCAATCATGCCAGTCCGTCGCGCAAACAGCTTGGCCGGATTCTCGCTCCCCTGCGAAAAGAATACGACCGGATTTTTCTCGACTGCCCCCCGAGCCTGACCCTTTTGTCTGAAAATATTTACCAGGCCGCCGACCGGATTCTTGTGCCCCTGATTCCAACTACCCTGTCACTGCTGGCTCTCAAACAGCAGGTCGCTTTTCTGAAAAAAATCGGACAGAATCCCGCCAAGGTGCGCATCTTTTTTTCCATGGTCGAGAAACGGAAAAAAATGCATGTGGAAATGATGCGCCGCATGGCCAGAAAGAAATGGGTACTGCCCATTGCGATTCCATATCTGGCCGATGTGGAAAAGATGGGCATCTACCGCCAGCCGGTGGTCGCGGCCCTGCCGAAATCCGCCGCCACGGCGGCCTATCGGCAATTGTGGAAAAAAATCCGCAAGAATCTCGATGCCACCTGACCCCTTATGCCAATGGCGCAGATAAAATGACCCCGGAGATAAAAAAATGGGACATACGGTCGCGGCGGGTGACGGCGCAATACCGCCTGTTCTCCATCGAGGAAAAACAGGTCCGGTCCCCCCGCACCGGGGCCGACATGGCGGTCCAGGCCATCCATTTTCCCGACTGGGTGGTGGTTTTGCCGGTTACTTCCGATCAGACCGTGATTATGGTCCGCCAATACCGGCACGGCAATGAAAAAATATGCCTGGAACTGCCCGGCGGGCTGGTCGATCCCGAAGATGAATCGGCGGAAATCTCCGCCCGGCGGGAACTGATCGAAGAGACCGGCTGGCGGCCGCAGCGGATGGTCCCGATCGGGATTGTCTATCCGCAGCCGGCGGTTTTGAGCAATCGCTGCCATTTTTTCCTTGCCCGGGATGTGGCGCCTGTCGGGAAGATGGCGCTGGACGCCGGCGAGGACATCCTCTGGACCGAAGTGCCGCTGGCCGATATTCGCGCAAAAATCAGAAAAGGCGAGATCGACAATGCCATGACCGTGCTGGCGTTTTCGTATTACTGGATGCAAAACCCGGCTGCTGGCATGCCGGGGAAGGATATATCCCGTTAGAAATGAATGCCGAACAGATGACAGAAACCATGACGGCGGGGACCGGTCCCCGCTTTTTCGTATCCGCGGCCATGTTTGATCTGGACGGGACGCTGATCGATTCCATCAACGTGTATTACAAGGTTGTGCAGACGGTGTTTGACCGGCTCGGGCTGTCGCGGGTATCACGGGATCAGATTTATGCGGCCGTGGAAGATGGCCGTTTTTACTGGGACCGGGTGCTGCCGGCCGAAGAGACGACCGCGGAGAAAGGTTTTATGCAGCGGGCGATGGTGCTTGCCCGGGAAGTCTATCCGGATATTTTCCGGCGGACGGTGGATGTTTTCGACGGCGTGCCGGCGTTTCTTGCCGACCTGCAGGCCCGGGGCATCCGGATCGGCGTCGTC
The DNA here is from genome assembly GCA_964577615.1 of uncultured Desulfobacterales bacterium. Taxonomy (GTDB): domain Bacteria; phylum Desulfobacterota; class Desulfobacteria; order Desulfobacterales; family QNYZ01; genus QNYZ01. The sequence goes on from CAZNZW010000083.1 coordinate 8,443, forward strand.
ACGGCCACGCCCGGCGACCGGATGGTGGAAAAGGAAGCCCTGCTGGCGCAAAAAGGCGTCCGGGACTGCATCGATGTTCTGGTCACCAATGATGACGCGCCCAATCCGAAACCGGCGCCGGATACCATTCTGGCATGCTGCGAAAGACTGTCCATCCGTCCGGCGCATGGTCTGTATGCCGGTGATACCAGCGTGGACATCCGGGCGGGCAAGGCCGCCGGCACCCGGACCGCCGCCGTTCTCACCGGGTTCGACCGCCGGCAAACGCTGATGGATGAACACCCCGATATTGTCTTAAACCGGGTCACTGATCTGGCGGGGATGATCGTTAAAAAACGATAATCCGGCCGTGCCGGACCTATAATACCCGCATCAGGAATCCCGCCTCAGGCAAATGATCTGTCCAATGGCTTGTACATGACCCAGGCATCGACATACCCCGCCCGGCGATGATTAAACGCGCGCGGGAGCACGCCAATGGTTTCGAATCCGTTTTTCCGCCAGAGCCGGATTGACCGCTCGTTGGTTGAGACCACCAGGTTAAACTGCATGGCTCTAAAGCCCAGTCGGCGGGCCTCGTCCTGGGAGTGCCGGCACATGGCCGTGCCGATACCTCGTCCCCAGGCATCTTCGGCGACCATATATCCGCAGTTACAGACGTGGGCGCCCAGACCCGGCTGATTGGGTTTGATATAGTAGGTGCCGACGATCCGCCCGTCATCCAGAACGACATAGGTGGCTGTCGGAAGATCGGTCCAGGCCCGGCGGGCCTCTTCTTCGCTGGTGTCCGGCGGCTGCGGATAGGTTTCGCCCGCGCGGAAAATCTTTTCGATAAT
>CAZNZW010000084.1:0-9223 GCA_964577615.1 uncultured Desulfobacterales bacterium
CCGGTAACGGCAATCATGCCGATATCCGCATGGGTCATCAATTGCTGGGCGGACGGCACCGAGGGCTCGGCCAGGCAGCAAATGCAGTTGGGAGGGCCACCGGCTGATACCATTGCCCGGTTTAAATCCCGGATCGCCCGAACCGACACGGCCTTGGTTTTCGGATGGGCGTTGACCACTACGGTATTGCCGCCGGCAATCATCATCACCGCGTTGAACAAGATGCTGGGAACGGCATTGGTTACCGGATGAATGGAGGCAATCACCCCTACGGGAAGCCGCTCGATAATGGTAGCGCCTTTATCGCCCACGTAGACTTCCGGGTCCAGATCTTCGATTCCCGGAACCTGACAGGCGGATTGACATTTGGCTATATTATCATTGGCCTTGCCCAGCCCTGTCTCTTCAAATTCCATCCGGCCATAGTCGTCCGCATTGGCCAAACCGGTTTGCCGGATCTGATCAATCATCTTGCGTCGTGTGGCTACCGGCACGGTCAGCAGTGTTTTCTGGGCCTTTCCGGCGGCCTGGATGCACGTCTCCATTTGCTGAAAAACACCATCCACGACACCGGCAGTACTATCTGTCGTCTTTTCCGAAGGACTATTCTGTACCGCGTCCCCTGCCGGTTGATCGGATAGTTTCTGGACAACCGTTTCAACAATCTTTTCAATCATTTTTTCGTCTATCTTCATAGATTTACACTCGTATTCAACTATAGTTATGATGCCTTCTTTTCATTTCCTGTTTTCACCGACTTCTGGGGCCAGAGAGACGTAATGTTGGGCCGGTCGAACCGATAGACCAGTTGTTCTTCAATATTTTCTTCGGTGTAGAATTCATCCGCCTTTTTCACGCCTTCATCAAATTTAGATATGCACCGCAGTGCGCCTGCCTCATCTATAAAGGCGATTTCGTGAACCAGCGCGCCTAAAAAAGCAACAATGTGCGCAAAGGGGTCAATGAACGACACGCCTTCAATATCCAGAATCATGTACTGGTCCGAAAGCGTTATAATCGGTGACCTGGGGTTATCGCTGAACCCCAGCGTCTTCACCCCGCACTTTTTGGCGTATTTGAGAATCTTGATCGTTTTCCTGGGATACCTCGGAAAGGCGAAAACAATGACCAGTGCCTTTTTATCACTCCCGCTAAGTGAGTCCATCAATTGCCAGGAAACATCGGTATCAATCAGAACGTTTTCCCTTACTTTCTTTAGCAGGTACCCGAAATGGTACGCCAGCATGGCGGACGCACGATATCCGATGACATAGACCGGGTCGGCTTTATGAATCGTTCGGGCCACTCTTTTAAATTCCAGCTCCGTAACCGAGTGTGTCAGGTTCTCAAGATTCTGGATGGCATTCTGGCAATACCGTTGAATCGTGGTTCCTTCGTCCGGTTTACGGCTGGCACGGGCCATTCTTTCCGCACTGGTCAGTTCCGTATGAAGCAGGCCTTTCATGTATTGAAGAAATTCGGCATAACCGGAAAATCCCATATCGACCGTAAACCGGATAATCGTCGGTTCACTCACCTGACATTCCCTGGCAATCTCCCGGGCCGTCATGAGAAATATTTTTTTATAGTCCTTCAGTATCAAATCGGCGACCCGCTTTTTTTTGGGTGATAACGTCGGGTAAACGCTGATTATTTTGTTTAGCAAATCTTCTTTTGCTGATTTCATGGATGGCTCTCTATTGATCTCTGCCGGCCAATGATTTGATGGCATTTTCGGCCGCCTGCCTGGCCATTTCAACATCCGACGTGTTTCCTGAAAGATAAACCCGGCCACTGGCCCCGTATACGGTCACATGAATCAATGTGATGTTCGCGGCTTTCTCGGCTTCGTTGGCCGCGTACCCGGCATAACCGGCGGGTACCACTTCCAGCATGTACAAAGTCTCGTCACTCAGCGCCATGGACGCCACCCGGAAACGATTGATGATTTGACTCATGTACGGGTTCAGACGGGTAATGGTCTCCGCCGACAAAATTTTGGGTTTTAACCGATCCAGTTCCTGACAACCCAGGTAGTCCAGAACCACCTCGCCGGCCACTTTTACATCTGCCGGAGAATCCGCATGGACTTCCAGCATACCGAAGTTCCGCTCCACGACCAGGGCGCCGGGTCGGACACTCGATCTTTTCAAGACCGCATCGGTAATGGAGTTGATTTCAATTCCCGGTGCAATTTCCACAAAAAGCGCCGCCTGCCCGGTCAGGGGGTAGTAGCCCCGGGCCGCGGATCCGATAAATCCGACCATTTGTCTTTGCAGCTGGTCGATGAAAGCCAGGGCTCTAAGATCAATATCCATAAAATATTCCCTAAGGTGTTAAATAGTTTTCAGCCATTCCCGTTTATTGGGACAAACTGCGGTCAGCGTGGTGCAGGCCCCGTTCTTTTTACATGCACATTCCCCGTCCGCCCCCTTGTGAAAACGGCTGTAACAAAAATCTGAAATGGGAATCTGCGTCTGGCAATCCATGATCAATTGCGAAATCAGGCGACCGATGACCGGCGCCAGTCCAAACCCGTGCCCGGAAAAACCGGTGGCAAAGATAAAGCCGGGGACTTCTTCCGTCACGCCCAGCACCGGAATCCCATCCGACATCCCGGCAATGAGGCCGGACCAGGTCCGGATCACATTTAAGTCTTTCAGGACCGGGAAGTAGTCGATCACCATGCGGGAGATGGCCGGACCGATATAATGAAACAACGGCTTACCGTCCCGGTAAATGAATTGTTCGGTCCCCACAAACCCGCCCCAGAAAAAAGAGCCGTGCATGGTCTGGCGGCCATAAAACAACCCCTTGGCATGGCCCACCATCTGCTTAAATAAGGGAGGCAGGGCCTCGGTAATCATGGCTTCGGAAAAGATCGGCCGCATGGCCAGATCAAGGCCCACCATGTTGGCCACGTCCCGGCCCTTGATGCCGGCGGCGTTCACCACCAGATCTGTTTCAAAGGTGTTTTTATCCGTGACAACGGCGGTGACGCGTCCTTTTTGGAGCAGGATTTCTTTGACCGTTTCGTGCGTATAAAATTTGGCCCCTTTTGCTTTGGCATTTTTAAAAAACCCGTAAGTGGTCAAAAAAGGATTGACATGGCCGTCGGTGGGACAAAAACTGGCCCCGATGACCTTTTCACCCACATAAGGGTTGATATCCAGGACCTGCTTGCGATCGAGCATTTCAAGTTCGAGCCCCACCGCTTTCTGGTTATCAACCGACTGGGCCATGGTGGCAAGTTCTTCTTCGGAAGTACACAGACGCATGTTCCCCTCCCGAACGTACTCGACATCCATCCCCAGTTCTTCGTGGAGCTGGCCATAGATCTGGATACTCTCCATGGCCAGGGGCATTTCTTTCAGATTCCGGGCCGACTGGCGGACCCCGCCGCCATTGCTACCCGACGCTTCCCCGCCAATATCGGACTTTTCAATAACGACCGGATTCAACCCTTCTTTGGCCAGATTGTATGCGATGGCGCATCCCATCACACCGCCGCCAATGATTACTGCATCTGCTTTATCCGGCATGGACTCTCCTGATAATACCGATCGGTTTCAAAATCGATCGGCTTTTTGTCTCTTTGAGGTTTAACTGTTTGCAAAAACAGCCAGGCGGATCGGGCGGACCGGTCCCCGGGCCGTTGTCGGTTCAATTTCTGCTGGTTTTACGCCTAACTCTTCGGCCAGTATCTGGGTGATCAGTCGCTGGCAGGTTTGTCCCTGGCACAGCCCCATTCCTGCCCGGGTGACACGCTTGATGCCATTTAACGTCCGGAAGCCGTTCTTGATCGTGTCTCTGATTTCGGCTCTGGTTATTTCTTCACACCGGCAAATAACCAGATCATCGTCGGATTCAGAAACAACTTCCTTTGTATCCTGAGTGCTTTTTTCAGCACCGGCCTTACCTGAATTTTTCCCCTTGAGTTGATAAAACCGGTCAATAACCCGGTTGACGATATCCTCGATTACTTCCTCGGAAGGACGGTCATCATTTTTAGTTGCGGTCACTTTTTCCGGCTTGGCTTGAGAAAGTCGTTTTTCTGATGAACCGGTATGGGCCGATATGGACGTTTCCCCCGCCGCACCCTGAACGGATTTTGTTTCCGGGGAAAGATAATCAATCTCGATCCCGTGGTCCTTGATCAGCTCCATGGCTGCGGCGGTTATTCGTGCCCCGTCCGGCAGATCTATTTTATTTTTTCCCGACCGGATTATATTTTGGATCTGTTCGGCAAATACGAAAGCTGGCGCCATTTCGTTCTCCGCTAGTATTGGGGTTTATTTCTTTTTTCTGACCGTTCTTTTCGTGCGCCGTTGGGGCCGCTTTTTCGGTTTAGGCGAAGATGTCTCTTTGCCTGGTTCCGCTGGGATTATAGCGGCGATATCGTCGTGAGGCCTGGGAATCACATGGGTCGAGACCAGTGTTCCAACCTGCTGGCAAGCGGCAGATCCGGCATCCACGGCCGCCTTAACGGCGCCCACGTCGCCCGACACCATAATTGCGACCAACCCGCCTTTGACTTTCTGGCGTCCTAAAAAAGTGACACGGGCGGCTTTTACCATGGCGTCCGCCGCTTCAATGGCCGCAATCAACCCCTCTGTTTCAATCAATCCCAATGCCTGCTGCATGGTTGGCTCCCCGGCTATTTTTGTTCCCGACCCTTTAAGTTATTCAATGTTTCCACGACTTTTTTGGCCGCGGCCTGGATTTCCGATTCAGTACCGGCCATATAAATTCGCCCGGCCGCACCAAAAAAACGGATATCCACCAGACGGATATTGCAATGTTTTTCAGCCTCGTTGGCCGCAATCGACGCGTAGGCGGCTGGCGTCACTTCCAGTAAATAGACATCGTCGCCCCCTAAAATCAGCATGCCCTTGCTGTTCCGGTTGATGATGACAGCCTGGTAGGGATCTATTTTGTTGATGATACTGGTGGCCAGCACCTTGGGGGCCAGCCGCTCTTCTTCCTTTAAACCCAGTTCTTCCAGGATCATCTGGCCGGCATGCATGACTTCTTCTCTTTCAAAAGAGTGAATCTCCAGCATCCCGTAGCGTCTCTCCACAATCATCTCCCCGGGTCGCACGTTGGTGGCCTTCAGGGAAATATCGGTTAACCGGTTGATTTCAATACCGGGAACAATTTCGAGAAACAGCGACGCCATCCCCTCCACGGATAAAAATCCCCGACAACTGCTGGCGAAGAGCGATGCAAACTGTGGTTGCATTCGATCCACCTGACAATAGGCCCTGAGTTCAGCCATTACCTTTTCTCCTTGGGTTTATTTATTCCTGAAATCGAATTTTGACGGCATACGCTTTGGCCTGATCTTTGGCCAGGGGGGTAACAATGCCACCCGGCGCCACCAAAATATTTTTTTGTCCGTTATTAACGGCCACCTGAACTTCCTTGGCCGTAACCAGTGTCACTCTACCCGTTTTCAAATCACCTTGAGTCCTCTCTTTGGCGGATGGCGAGCCGTGATCATCGGTCATTCTTTTGAAAGCATCACTCAAGTCGTCTGTATTGCAAAATGTAATGCCAAAATTATCCATCTGGGCCAGAATCCGGTCCATCTCTCTTCGAATCGCGTCATTGGCAAGAATATCCAGAAGGGTAAAGCTGTCCCGGGTGGCCAGGACGCGTTTTCCCTGGGCCAGGGCGGACAGAACAATGGCGCTTTCCGTTGTATCGACAGCCAGGCTGGCAATCCTGGCCGCCGTCTTCAGGCAAAAGGTTGGCAGGACAAGAATATCCGCTTTGGCCAGTGCCCGTTCCATGCCTGCCGGTTTCACCTTGTCCAGGCAGCAGCGGATACCGGCTTCGGTCTTTATGTCCACGCCACACGCCTGCGGGCGGGCAGGGTCAGCCGTAAAGACACTGGAGCGGCAGGCAATTTCATCGATCCGCCGGACCTGATCCAGTGCTTTTTTCAGATAGCGGACCCCGCCGTGAAACACGAACAGGACCGACGGGCCTGTTGGATGATTCCGGGTACATGACCGACCCGGTTGATCCCCGTCGACTAAAAATCCGTTCTCTTTTAAAACGTCCCGGACGATTTGATCGATTTCCTTCTTATTCATATTAAACCGCTTTTTTCAGACGCACAGGTGTAGAGCCCTGGCGCTGATCTTCATTCAGACAGGATAAGGCAATTCCCAGCGGCGTGGTAAACTGGGGAGAGGAGGGCCTGAATGCGTCCTGCCCGGTGAGCTGGCTGAAAATTCGGGTAAATCCCTTCAACTCAGTGGTTCCGCCGACCAGGCACACCTTTTCCAGACGGTCAAATTTTTCCAGGTATTCGGCGGCAATACTGGCGATCTTTTCGATCACCGGCCGCACAATGGAAATAACCTCTGGTTGCTTTTTCCGGTTTATTTTAATTTTTTCTGCCGCCTCGTAATCGATTTTATAATGGCCCGCCAGCGTCAAGGTCAGATGCACCCCGCCAGTGGCTTCATCATTGGTATAGACAATGTCGCCGTCTTGAATCACCGCGATGCCCGTGGTGCCGCCGCCCACATCCACAATGGCGCCATTTTCGAGCCGCAGCACCTGATTGGCGGCCGTGGGTTCGTCCAGGACCTGCAACACCTCAATTTCCAGTGTTTCCAGAATATACCGGGTGGCATGGATGTTGGCGTTTTCCGTCTGGGGCGGATACGAGGTTGCTCCCTTTTCAATGGGCAGCGGAGATCGCGCCCGGATCGATTCGATCATCTCTTTCACCGTGGCCACGGCCCCGGCATAGTCAACGATCAGGCCGCTGCGAACCACTTCGGTTCGCTTCATCCGGGCTGCCCGGGGGCAGCCCGTTTCATCCACGACGATAACAATGGCTTTATAGGTACCGATATCCACGCCGGCGTACAGCGCCCTGGCGCCGGAAAAATCCCAGTTTTCCGGTTGATTGACGATTTTTTTCAGATGTGCGCCCACGTTGGCCATAGTCAATACTCGTTATACAATAAATCGGGTCAGTTCACGGCTGGGGGAAGGAATGACCACATGACTTAAAATCAGTCCAGTCCCCTGCAATACGTCGATGGCGGCGTCCATGGCCGATTCAATGGACGACACATCACCGGTCAGGTAAAAAAACGATTTACCCCCCAGGCCCGTGGCACACCGGATCTCGATGATATCCACATCAGCCGCCTTGACCGCCGCGTCAGCCGCCATGATGGCCGAGGCCACCGAGAAGGTCTCGATCACGCCCAGCGAATTGATTTCCTGAATCCGGGTGGTGGCCGTCAGCGCCGGAAATACCGCGTCGTGGACATTGGGAATCACAAAATCGCCCACGAGAAATTCAGCAGCGGTTTCCCGGCCGACTTCCCCGGCCCGCTCCACCGAATCCACATCCCCGGAGACCAGTACCATATACTTTCCGGCACAGATCGGTTGCGCCATGATCAGGTCCACATCAGCCGCTTTGATCATTTCATCACCGGCTTCAACCCCCTTGGCAATACTGTTTAACTCAACCATGCCGATTGCTTTTAGATCCATATGCTAGGCCTGCCTTTTTTCGATCACGACAGTGTCATCCACGGCCGTCACGATGCCATCCATACTTGCGTGAATCCGGGCGCCCAGCGCCCCTTCGGGAATCTCACCGATGAGATCACCCTTTTTGACCCGGTCACCGGTCTTGACGACCGAAAAAGCCGGCCTACCGATATGCTGGTGCAAAGGAATGGTGACGGTCGAAACGCTGATCTCATCTTCGCAAAACGAAGGATGCACATCGTAACGGGCGACCTGCAGTCGCTCCATCAACCGGTTGAGCGGTACCTTGCGGGTATCTTTAAATGGCGACACCTGAAACGTCTCCCGTACCGATTCCCGTTTGATGCCCTTTCCCATCAATTCTTTCTTAACGGCCGCGTTAATTTCCCGGGGCGATAACATCATGGGGCAGGCAAACTTTTCACAAATCCCGCACTCCGAGCAGATCAGCGCATCTTCCAGCACTCCGGCATCGGAAGCTCCTGTCATGTCCCCTGCCGCTTTCGGCGTATAGGCCAGGTGCCGCATAATCTTATGCGGTTCCAGGGCATGGCCGATCAGATTGCGCGGACAAAGTTCCGTGCAGCGCGAGCACTGGGTACAGGCGGATTTGGCGATAAACCGCATCTGTTCAATGCTTTTTTTCTTGTATTGGACCACATTGTGCGATGACGGCAGCACAATAATTCCGCTGGTGGTTTTGGTAACCGGTTCGGTTCCAGCAGCCAGCACATTTCCCATCATCGGCCCGCCCATCACCACTTTAAAATCGGAAATAAGGGGGCCGCCCGCCCATTCAATGACTTTATCCGTTGAAGTACCAATGGGGACCTTGACCACCATCGGATGCCGGACTTCTCCGCAGACAGTTAAATACCGATCCGTCACCGGCTCTCCGTTCATGGCCCTTGAAATATTCAGCAGCGACTCGATATTGGATACGACCGTCTGGACATTGAGCGGAATCCCGCCTTCGGGAACGATTTTACCCAGGACTTCGTTGACTAAAATAAATTCATCCCCGGCCGGATAGAAATCTTCGAGCTCAAACACATCCAGCAAACCATCGTAGCCATTTGCGGATACGCCTTTTTTAAGAGAAGTCAGCGCGCCCCGATGTTTGGATTTCAGGCAGACCGTTCCCCCTTCTGCCTTGAGGCATCGCACCACCGTGGCCAGCCCGTCGAGCACCTGACCGGTGTGCGTGGCCATCAGGTAAGGATCACTGACAAGGAGCGGTTCACAGGCCGCGCCATTGGCCAACACCCGTTTCACATCAAACTGCAATTTGATGTGGGTGGGAAACCCGGCCCCGCCAGCGCCGACAACACCGGCTGCCCGGACTTTATCGATGACCGCTTCTCTCATTTTTTCCTGACGGTGCCCCCCCCGGCCACATCGACGTTGTCAACGATGCCGACGACGACCGCGTCGATGGGAATCAGGTTTTCCTTATCAAAAGCCTGCATGGCCGGCGCGCCCTGGGTCACGACGACCATTTCCCCGAATCCGGCGCCGACTTCATCCGCCGCCACCAGGGCGCTTCCATCCGGCTTGAGATTTTTTCCCAATGGCTGAACAAAAAGGAGACGGATCGCTGAAATACTATCCTTTTTTTTCGTCGACCAGATATTCCCAATCACTTTGGCAAGTAACATTTGAACGCTCCCTGGCAAGGTATCTCGCCCGATGA
>CAZNZW010000085.1:0-9002 GCA_964577615.1 uncultured Desulfobacterales bacterium
AATCCATGTGCGCAAGTTCGATTCTTGCCGGGGGCACCAATTCCGCAGCCATATTCAGGTTCATAGCTATTTTCAGGCTATTCCGGGCCTGTCACGCTCCACCGTCGGCTTTTTCTCCAATATGCCCAGCGTACCGACCATGGGGTGTTTGTCGAATTTCCCAGAGGCGATCGCGTGGCGGTATATATGGTAGGGCGCCTGACCGCCCCGGGCAGGGTCGGGGAAAATATCGTGAATCAGCAGATACCCCCCGGGAAGGATGTGATGATGCCAGGCATCGTAATCCTGCCGGGCGGCTTCTTCAGAGTGTCCCCCGTCGATGAATACAAGTCCCAATGGTGTGGCCCAGGATTTTGCGGCCACGCCCGATGCGCACACCATGGGCACAACGGTATCTTCCAGGCCTGTCCGGGCAAGGGTCGCTCTAAATTCGGCCAATGTATCCACACGATACGCCTGGTAGTCAAAAAGCGCCGGATCGAAGTAGCGCTCTCCGGGTTGCTGGTCTTCGGCGCCCCCATGGTGATCGATGGAAAACAGTACGCTGCCCGTGTCCCGGCAGGCCGCGCCCAGATAAACAGCCGATTTGCCGCAATAGCTGCCGATCTCGAGACATGGCCCCAGGCGGGATGCCGTTCGCGCCAGACGGTGGAGCGCCTCCCCCTCGGCCGCGTCGAGAAATCCCCGGACAGCGTCCGGCATGTATTCTTTTATGTCCATTCCGCAAAAACCCTCTACAATGCCGGCCACATGATGCAGAAAACCTGCGGGATAACCGGGCGGTATCGCCCCGGACGGAAGCAGCGGCAAAAACGTCTCAACAACGGAGACTATTCCCGCACCTGTTTGACCGCCCGGGCCGCGGCGTCGGCCAGCATGAACAGATCTGCCGAATAGGAGAGCAGGCGCACCCCCATCGCGATGGCTTCCCGGGCCGATGTTTTGTCCCAGACAAACTTGGCGGGTACCCGGCCATGCTTCTTACAGGCCGAGACCACCGTTTCAGTGGCCTGTACCACACGCGGATCGTCGATCCGGCCCGGGATTCCCATGGCGATCGACAGATCCACCGGACCTACGTAAAGGCCCGCCACTCCGGGAATCGCCGCAATGGTATCGACGGCCGCCAGGGCATCAGCGGTTTCGATCTGGATAAAAATCATGACACCGGCGTTGGCCGCCTGCATATAGTCGGCCACGTCCATGGCCATATATTGATTGGCGGCCCGCCGGGGATGACAGCCCCGATGGCCCAGGGGCGCAAACATGGCCCAGTCAACCACGGCCCGCACCTGGTCGGGCGTCTGCACGCAGGGCACCAGAATGGCATCGGCGCCGGCATCGAGGGGTTTCATGACGGCCCCGCGGCTGATTTCCGGCACCCGTACCATTACCCCGATACCGGCCGCCCGGCCGCCGGCCACCAAGGCGGTGATTTCGGCATCGCTGAAATCGCCATGCTCGTTGTCCAGGACCATATGGTCAAAGCCGGCCTGCCCCAGCACATACCCGACATTAGGATTCTTGATTTCGCTGACAAACGTGCCCAGCGCCACCGCATCCTGCGCCAGTGTTTTTCGGATCAGATACATAGGGTCCTCAACGCAACCGGTTTTCACGGGATATCGTCATAACCGCGCACCAGTACTTCTCTCGGCTTGGCGCCGTCCGCCGGGCCCACGACGCCTTCTTTTTCCATCATTTCGATGATCCGGGCCGCCCGGTTATACCCGATCCGCAGGTGACGCTGAACTTTGGATATCGATGCCTGCCGGGTCTGGGTGACCAGCGCGACAGCATCATCGTAACGTTCATCCCGATCTTCTTCGTCCACCGTTTCCGTTTCCTTTGCCTGCGCCTCAACCACTTTCTGATCATAATCCGGTTTTTGCTGTTCTTTCAGAAACTGGGTGATCCGGGCGATTTCCGGCTCTGAAATATAGGCGCCGTGAACACGCTGCAGCCGCGCCACGCCCGGCGGCAGGAACAGCATGTCACCGTTTCCCAGCAGACTCTCGGCGCCATTGGCATCGATAATCGTTCGCGAATCCGTCCGGGACGACACCTGAAAGGACAGGCGGGTCGGGAAATTGGCCTTGATGATTCCGGTCAACACATCCACCGAAGGACGCTGTGTGGCCAGAATCAGATGAATCCCGGCTGCCCGGGCCATCTGGGCCAGACGCATCAGGGAGGCTTCCACATCCCTCGATGCCACCATCATCAAGTCGGCCAGTTCGTCGATGACAATCACAATATACGGCAGCTTCTCGGGATTGTCGTCTTTAGGGTCCAGCTTATCTATCTTATTATTATATTGAATGATATTACGCACATTCCGATCAGAAAGCAGTTTGTAGCGATTTTCCATCTCATTGACCGCCCAGAAGAGGGCATTGGTCGCTTTTTTGGCGCTGGTGACCACGGGGGTAATCAGGTGGGGAATATGGTTATAGGGCGTCAGTTCGATCCGTTTGGGATCGACGAGAATCAACTTCACCTCATCCGGCGTTGCCTTGTACAGCAGGCTGCAGATCATCGAATTCAAACCGACACTTTTTCCGGTTCCCGTGGCACCGGCAATAAGCAGGTGGGGCATTTTTTCCAGCTGGGCAACCACCGGCTGGCCGACAATATCCTTTCCCATGCAGAGCGTCAGTTTGGATCTGGATTTTACAAATCCGGGCGACGTAACGATATCTTTAAAATAGACCATGTCCCGCTCGGAATTGGCTACTTCAATGCCGATGGCGGCCTTACCGGGAATCGGCCCCACAATCCGGACGCTCACGGCCCTTAAGGCCAGGGAAAGATCGTCGGCCAGATTCACGATCTTGCTTATTTTAACGCCTGCGGCCGGTTTATATTCAAAGGTCGTAATGACCGGGCCGGGCATTACGGTGTTGACTTCTCCGCCCACCCCGAAATCGTTCAGTTTCTTTTCCAGAAGTTTGGACTGGACACGGAGGTTCTCTTCATCGGCGTGCGATCTTGACGGCGGGGCATCTTCAAGAAAATTCACGGAAGGCAGCTGAAATCCCTCCCCGCTTTTCATAAATTCAAACGCCTGCTGCTTGGGAACCGGGGGTTTTTTGACGGCCGGCGGTTTCGGCGCCTGAATGCGCACCTTGCGCTTCGGCTGCCGTTTGATCTTTTTTTCAGCAGCCGTACGGGTTTTCTTTTTCTTCCGCTGCCCGGACCACTTGATCAGTTTTGCCTTCGTTGTCCGGCTGAGCTGCCACAAATCTTTTGACAGATCGATCAAGGAAATCCGCGTGGCCATAATCAGCCCGATAATCCATAAAACCAGCAGAATAATCAGCGCACCGGCAAAATTGGAATATCTCAAAAGAATCATCTTAATGGGAATTCCCACGATACCGCCCGTGGAAAACCGGCTGGAAAAAAGGCGCAGGCTGTTTCCCTTCAGGGCCAGCAGGCCGCCCGTGGCAGCCATCAGCACCAGGCCGCCTGTCAGCGTCACCAGGATATCCCGGCTTGTCCGGCCGCTGAGCACATGGATACTGACCAGAAGCAGCAGTACCGGAATCCAGAAAGCGCCCAGTCCGAACAGCCCGATCAGCAGTCCCGCCAGATATGCCCCGACCACGCCAAACAGGTTATGGACATGATGGCCGGCACTGACCACATGGTGGGGTGACGGGTCCTGGGGGCTGTACGACACCAGGCTTACCAGGGTAAAAATAAGCAGTAGGAAAAATAAGATGCCGAAAATTTCTTTACGCATTTAGAACTGACCTGCTTCGGTTTTATAAATAATCAATCCGCCGGTCGGCAGTCGCCGCTACACCTGATCCGGAAAAGTACGACGCACTTCTGCAATAAGCTCATTCCGGGTATCATGGCTGAATTTCGATGACTCAATCGGGGGGAAAACATGAACCGTGACTGTTCCCGACTGGATCCGGAGGGTCTTTTTGGGCATGATGTGACGCGTTCCCCGGATGACAACGGGGACAATCGGCGCGCCGGAATCGATTGCCAGATAGAACCCTCCCTTTTTGAAGGGCCGGAGCCGCCCTTCCCGGCTGCGCGTCCCTTCCGGAAAAATCATCACAGACACCCCGTTTTTTATTTTCCGGGCGGCGGCGGCCAGGCTCTTGATCGCAGCCGGCCGGTTGGAGCGGTCGATACTGATGTAGCCGGCCCGCTGCATGGCCAGCCCAAACAGCGGAATCTTGAACAATTCCACTTTGGCCAGCCACCGGAACTGGCAGCCCAGATGTCCCAGAAGGACGGGGATGTCAAACAGGCTCTGGTGATTGGCCATAAAGACATGGGAGCGGGCCGGGTCGATGTGGGAATGCCCGGTTATCTCCACATTCACCCGCCCCACCCACAATATCGACCGGGCCCAGAAACGCGCAATCAGATTGGGAATGTTGCCGTTTTTCGAGAAAAAAGACGTCACAATCGCCGCCGACCCCATCACGCCGATGGCCACAATCGTCCAGACAACCACGATCCACGAATGGCACCACTGAATAATCGCCCGCATCAGGCCTGAATCCCCAGGATCTCGATCATCGCATCCATCCGGCCCATGATCCATTCACGTTGCGGCTGATTGGCATAACAGATGCAGTCACAGTGCAGGTTGTTTTTCGCGCGGACCAGAAACTCACAGATAACAGCGGATTCGGTCAATTCAATCGCCATATAGAACGGCCCGCAATCATCATGGGTTTTCTGGATATCATTTAAGAGATCATCACCGAGCATGGCCCAGTAAACCCCATCCACCCCTGACGCGTAAAACTGGTCCTTCAGATATGCCGCCAGTTTCAATCGGTCGCCCGGCGGCCATTCATCGATAACGTACTGTTTCATGGCGACAGGCACTACCACAGTTCATGGACCGGCGCAAGCGGCGGCCCCTTATGAGAGGGCCATTGTCAATGCCGCCTGGGGGCATGTACATTAAGAGACATGGCGGGATATTCTTTCGGGCAGATTGAAAAATATATATAAATTTGACGGCCGCGCGGAAAAACAGCCTGAAGAGATACTGCCGGGCGGGTAAAGCAGGATGGGACCATGCTTTTCCCGATCCCCGGGGATGCCGGAGATCGGGAAAGACAAAAAAGCTACACTTCTTCCACGGTAATTGCGTCTTCTTCACATGTTTCCACGCAGCTTTCACACCCGAGGCATTCTTCCATATTAACCGGGCTGGACTTATCATCCACCATTTCAAACACCTCGACCGGGCAAACGTCGACACATTCTTCGCAACCTACGCATTTTCCATCATCTACAGTCACAGTGAAAGACATGTTAAAAGTCTCCTTTCATAAAAAAAAGTGGGTTACCGATCCATTATCAGAATCGAATATCAAAAAGACCAACAAGATACCATACATGCTGTACGGTCGCTCCCATATATCAAATAAAAGTACGAGTCAAGCCTTTCCTGCGCTTTTTTTTGCCGCCGGAAAAATCCGCGATACGTCTATTTATAACGAAATATCAATATATTACATCAATCATCATTCGGGTCGACGCGCACCACCACCGTTGCCGGCGCAGTGGCTGGTATTTCTGGCGCCGCACGCAGCCTCTCTTTTTCCACTGCCCGGCAGAACCACTGCCGGGGAGAAAAGGGAGCCCGATAGATTTTGAGTGTGACTGCCGGCATCTCGGCTGGGATCCGGGGCGGCAGCGGCGGGGATATCTGCGGAGACCCGGTGACAGTCGTCTGGTCGATCAACCAGGCTGAAAAATCTTTCCGCCACCGGGCGGCATCCGGATTTGCCACCTGGCAATCGCCTCCGGAAACCGGGCCAGCCGGTACGCCGGCAAAAGAAGCCAACGGTTCAGATGACGGCAGAACCCCGGCCAGGCAATCCGCCACCGGCGCACTGGTCGTAACAAATATCCGGGCATCCGCCATGCGGTCATGCATCAGAAAAAGAGTCCAGGCCGCCAGTCGCTCCAGCGGCATATGCATGCCAAACTCAAATGCGCCCGGCTTCCCCGCCACCGGCTGCGCAAAGGGAAAATCACCGTCCGCGCCATGCAACGATCGCCACAGATTATTTTCCATGTCCGCAACCCTGTCCAGATCTTGATGGATCTGGACATTTTTGCGGTCAAATTCCTCGGCAATGGCCAGAAAAATGCGGCCCGGCAACGCATCTTTTTCCCCATGGCTGTCCATTCGGTCGGCGTCATTCCCCGGCCCGTCGGCAGCCCGCAGGTGCGTCCGGATCTCATCTTTCAACCGGTGTATCGGCAGATCTTCGCCGAACAGGTTCCCGTTCTTTTGCATGACAAACTGTTTCAACTGCGTATAGCCATGCATCTGGCCCCATTCCCGGTAGGCCTTGAGTGCCGCCGCCAGCGCCGTATCCCCTGCGTCAAAGGGAGCTTCAATGGTCAGCCACTCTGGACGCGTCGAATCCGGATGCGTCCCTTCCGGTCGATCCGGGCCGATGGGCGACTGTGACGGCGCCAGCATGACCATCCGGTCAAAACTGGCGGCCAGGACATCCGCAACAGATGCCGGCATATAGGTAAACGGAAAAAAGATCGGCAGCATATTCGTGTTCTGAGTATGATTCATGATGTTATTTTTTCATCTCTGATTTGAATGCCCCGGGACCGCAGCTGCGCACGCAGGGCATCGGCTTTTTCAAAATCGCGGGCCTGCCGGGCTTTCTTCTGCATATCGATTAATTGTCTGACCTCAGGGTCATCAACATCCGGGCGCTTCACCAGCAGGTTCAGGACTTGATCGATCTGATTAAACTGATCACATATCTGTCCGGCCGCCGATTTTCCGAGACGGCCTTTATTATTCAACGTATTAATCCGCCGGATAATTTTAAAAATCACGCCCATTGCCGTGGAGGAATTCAAATCATCGTCCATGGCCGCATAAAACCCGTGTTTTAAATCGTAAAGCAATTGATCGATGGGCGCCCCTTCGCGCGTCTGCGCCATGTTTTTCAGCATCTCGACACACCGGTCTATCCGGGCCAGGGACCGGCGGGCCTGGGCCAGCGCATCAAGCGAAAAAACGAGGGGCTTGCGGTAGTGGCTCGACAGCAGCCAGAAACGGATCTCACGGCCGGAAATCCCCTGGTCGATTAATTCAGCCACTGTCGGGCAGATGCCCTCGGCCATGATCACCTGCTCGCTGTGAAGCCAGTAGTTCGCCATGGGCTGACCCGTTACGGTCCCGACGATGGCGCGTTCATTTTCATGATGCGGAAAGACGAGCTCCCGGCTGCCCGTGTGAATATCGAATCGCTCGCCCAGATACTTCATCGCCATGGCCGCGCATTGCAGATGCAGAGAGGGCCGGGTATTTCCCCACGGCGTCTTGACCCGTATCCCCCGGCGAAGCTCGGACAGCCGTGACCGCTTAAACAGGGTAAAATCCTTGGGATTGTCCTTTTCATATTCATCCAGATCAACTGTGGCGCCGATCCGAATTTTTCCAATGTCGACGCCCGACAGGTCGCCATACCCGGCAAACCGGGAAATATTAAAATAGAGCGACCGCAGTTTTTCGTAGGCATGTCCCTTTTCGACCAGCCTTTCGGCCAGCCGGGTCATCTCCGCAATATTTTCACTCGTTCGGGGAAACCGGTCGGCGGGCGCAATCCCCAGGATTTCCAGATCGCGCTTGAACCGGTCAATATTTTTATCGGTAAAGGCTTTCAGGTTCTCTCCGGCCGCATGGGACCCGTCGATGGTGCGGTCGTCCAGATCGGTAATATTGGTAATGTGCCGCACCGCATACCCTTTTGATCTGAGGTATCGATTCAGCAGGTCGGAAAAAACAAACCGCCGGTATTGCCCCACATGCAGGGGGGCGGCCACGGTGGGACCGCAGGAATAAATCTGGACCTTGTCCTGGATGAGCGGGGTAAACGGTTCTTTGCGGCCCGAAAGCGTATTAAACAGATCCATGCCCGAGCAGGCCGGCATCGTAAATACCGACGTACTGAGATACCGCTCGCCGCCATCGGGAAAGACAACCACCACGGTCCCTTTCCGCATTGATGCGGCAACATCAACAGCCGCCGCCATGGCCGCCCCCGAGCTCATGCCCACCAGCAGGCCTTCTTCCTTCGCCAGGCGCCGGGTCATCTCAAAAGCCCGGTCATCGTCGATGTTGATTTTCTGATCCAGCCGGTTTTTATCAAATATCTCGGGCCGATAAGATTCCATCATATTCTTGAGCCCCTGAATCTTATGCCCCAGATAGGGTTCCACGCCAACCACCTGAATCCGGGAATCGTATTCCTTCAATCGCCGCTGGATCCCCATCACCGTTCCCGATGTGCCCAGGGCAACCACCACTGCCGACACGTTCCCGGCGGTCTGCTCCCAGATTTCCACGGCGGTGGTTTCGTAATGCGCCCGCCAGTTTGCCGGATTGTTAAACTGATCCGTCAAAAAATACTTGTCCGGATTTTCCCGGGCCAGACGATAGGCTTCCTCAATGGCGCCGTCGGTACCCATGCGCGCCGGCGTCAGCAGAATCTCCGCGCCACGGGCTTTCAATATTTTCTGGCGCTCGGTGCTGGCCGATGCCGACATGGTCAGGAGCAGGCGGTATCCCTTCACCGCGCAGACCAGGGCCAGCCCGATGCCGGTATTCCCGCTGGTGGCCTCGACCACCGTTTTGTCGGGCGTCAATTCTCCAGAGGCTTCTCCGGCTTCAATCATGTATAACGCCGCCCGGTCCTTGATCGAACCGCTGGGATTAAAGTATTCGAGTTTGGCGTATATCTTCACATCCGGGCCGGGATTGAGATGACGGATTCGTACCAGGGGGGTCTGGCCGATGGCCTCTAAAATAGCGGGCTGGGCATGCTTTTCTTTATTCAATGGCGCCTCAATAATATATTTGCGATCGATGTCTTTGCCAGTGCCGGCGTCTTTACCGCAGAAAAATGCAGGCTACCCGGCATTTACAACAAAACCTTGACTTTTTCAACGAGGTCGGATTTATAGCAGGTCTGTAT
>CAZNZW010000086.1:0-5188 GCA_964577615.1 uncultured Desulfobacterales bacterium
CAGGTAACCAAGATTACAAATAATTACTCAAAAGTCAATGCCGGGTAGTGTCAATAATTTTTCGCACTTTCGATCTGGTGGCCAACTGGTTAAACCGCGAGTTCCTGGCCTTTTTTGAATTCAGTTAACAAATTCCTGACCAGTTCCCCCAAGTGCCCGTGAATCTGTTTCTCATCAATCTGGATGACTTTACTTAGATTTTTCGATACAGTATCCGGCATGGAGGCCGCCTTCCCTGGCCAAATGGTTTGTATTCTAACCTGCCATTTAGCTATATTGAGGCCGCCACCTCACAGGTGCAAAAAATATTATACGGCTGTCGATCGAACCCTGTGGCCGATTTTCGCGATTTTATGGCGAATTAAAGAAACGCATTCATGGGAGAGTTGTATGGGGAAGCCGACAACCAAAGATCTGGCAAAGGCGGCAGGCGTAAGCCTTGCAACTGTGGACCGGGTGCTGAACGGACGGGGCGGGGTACGGCAGGCCACGGTTGAGCGGGTCAATGCGGCGGTTCGGGAACTGAACTATGTACTTGACATTTCAGCGGCCAATCTCGCGCGCAGTACGGAATACAAGCTGGTATTCATCCTGCCCGACCATGACGACGAATTCACCAACATGATACATTTGGCAATCGACGAATCCAATACTTTCATGGCGCATGAACGCGCAACGGTTTCCATCATCCGCGTACCGGCGAACAACCCGCACCGAATCGTGCAGGAGCTGGACGGCCTGTCGGTGGACGAGGTGAATGGCGTGGCAATCATGGCGCCCGAAACCGCGCAGGTACGGGATGCGATCCTGCGGCTGGACACCCGTGGCATCGCCGTGGTTGCGTTTGTTTCCAATCAACCCAATGCCCGGAGTGCGTATTTCGTGGGGATCAACAACGAGGCCGCGGGACGCACTGCCGGGCAGCTCCTGGCGCGGTTTACCGGTGAGCGGCCGGGGACGGTTCTCGTTCTCACCGAGACCATGCAATCGCGCGACAGCCAGGAACGCCGGCTGGGTTTTGATACCATTATGGCGAAATATGCCCCCCGGCTGCGGGTGTGCCCTTCGATGGAAACCTACGCGGATTCGGCCCGCATGGCAAAAATCGTTGCCGCCGCTTTACGGAACAATCCGGAGATTGTGGGAATCTATCTGATGAATCACGATATTGCGCAAACCATGCGGTCGATCGCGGAACAGGCCATACCGAAAAAAATCGTGATTATCGGCCATGAACTGACTCCGCACACCCGCGCACGGCTCATCGATGGTTCCATGGACGCCGTTATCACCCAGGATGTGGGTCATCTGGTGCGCAGCGCCATTCGCATCCTGAAAGCCCGGATCACACGCATCGGCCCGGTGGCTTCGCAGGAACGCATCCGCATCGAAATTATTCTGCGTGAAAATTTACCTGAAGAAATAAAAAATGGCTGCCCGTAACCGCCGGGTCTGGATCAGAAGTAAAAAATCAGCTGAAATGATGTACGTACCTCAATTTTTTTGTTGACCGGAGGATGCGCAGCCTTTATGTTGCGTCATGCAAATATTATTGCGGAGAATGGCCCATCGCCGACGTCCGCCAACAATGACTCGGGAGGATCAAATGAGAATTTCAAATTTTCTGGTTTCGACAATCGTAGCCGCTGTGATTGCCCTGGGAGCGTCCAGCACGTATGCGGAAGATCTTACATTATGCTGGGCCTCGTGGGATCCAGCCAATGCGCTGGTGGAAATGAGCAAGGATTTTGAAGCCAAGACCGGCAACAAAATGCATTTCGAATTTGTCCCCTGGCCGAATTTCGCCGACCGGATGCTCAACGAACTGAACTCGGGCGGCCATCTGTGTGATTTGATGATTGGCGACAGCCAGTGGATTGGTGGTGCCGCTGAAAATGGTCAGTATATCAAGCTTAACGATTTTTTTAAGGCCAACGGTATTTCGATGGACGATTTTCTCCCGGCAACCGTGGTTGGTTATGCGGAGTGGCCGAAAAACACGCCGAATTACTGGGCATTGCCGGCGTATGCCGATGTGGTGGGCTGGACATACCGGAAAGACTGGTTTAACCGGCCCGAGCTGAAAAAAGAATTTAAAGCCAAATACGGCTATGAGCTGGGTGTACCCGCCAATCTTGAACACCTGAAGGATATTGCCGAGTTCTTCCAGGGCCGTGTCATTGACGGCAAAAAGGTTTACGGCGCGGCGATCTACACCGAACGGGGATCGGAAGGGATTACCATGGGTGTCACCAACGCGCTGTATAACTATGGATTCAAATATCAGAATCCGAAAAAACCCTACGATCTGAACGGTTATGTTAACTCACCGGGCGCGGTGAAGGGGCTGGAATATTACAAGGCGCTTTATGATGGCGGCGCCCCTCCGGGATCGTCGGACTGGTACATGTCAGAGGATATTGATGCCTATAAATCCGGTCAGGTCGCGATGCAGATGAATTTTGCTTTTATCTGGCCGGGTGTGAATGCCGACCCGAATGTGGGCGGAGATCACACCGGGTATTTCGCCAACCCGCCGGGACCGGCCGGTCAGTTTGCCCAGCTGGGTGGTCAGGGAATCTCGGTGGTGGCCAACACGGCGCATAAGGATGCAGCGCTTGCGTACATCAAGTGGTTTGCCCAGCCGGAAATCCAGGCCCGCTGGACCGAGATGGGCGGCGCCTCAGCGATGCGTTCGGTGGTCGAGGCTCCGGATTTTCCCAACAAAAAGCCGTACAACAAGGCATTCCTGAAATCCATGGCAATTGTTAAAGATTTCTGGGCCGAACCATCCTACGCTTCTCTGCTTCTGGCGATGCAGGCACGGATCCACAATTATGTTATCGCCGGCCAGGGGACTGCCAAGCAGGCGCTTGACGGTCTGGTCAAGGACTGGACCGAAGTCTTTGAGGACGAAGGCAAGCTCTAACTGATGCCTTTTTGCCCCGCCCGACGGTCGGGCGGGGCATTGACAAAATTCTAATTTCAACGGGGTGCATTTTGCACTTTTTTAAGTATTGCACAACGCAAGGGCAGCAAAATGGCCGATAACACGATTGACCGCATTGCCCGAGCGACGCCTTCCGGAGTTGCCAGGCGGGTCCGGGGGTTGTCTGACCGGACGATTGCATGGATATTTCTGGGCCCCAGTATTGTGTTGCTCCTGGCAGTCAATATTTTCCCCCTGATCTGGACGATCCGGCTGAGTTTTACCAATTTTCGGGTGAACCGCCTCCACGCCCCGATTAAATTCATCGGCCTGCGCAACTATGAACGCATCCTGTCCGACCCGGATATCTGGCAGACCATGCAGGCAACCGCCCATTTTCTGTTCTGGACGATCTTTTTCCAGGTTCTGATCGGTTTTAGCCTCGCTTATCTGATTAACAAGAAATTTAAGGGCAATGACCTGTTGACGACCCTTATCGTTCTGCCCATGATGCTTTCGCCTGCCGTGGTGGGTAATTTCTGGACCTTTCTTTATCAGCCCCAGATCGGCCTGTTCAATTACGTGGTCGGATTTCTTTCGGGGACCGATCCCTCATCTTTTTCGATGATCGGCTCGACGCGGTTGGCACCCTGGGCCATTGTGATCGTCGACACATGGATGTGGACGCCGTTCGTGATGCTGATCTGTCTTGCCGGGCTGCGGTCAATCCCTGACTCCATCTACGAGGCGGCCGAGATTGACCGCGCCAGTAAATGGCGGCAGTTCTGGACGCTGACCGTACCCATGGTGCTGCCGTTCCTCATGCTTGCCGTGCTGTTTCGGGGTATCGAAAACTTCAAGATGTTCGACCTTGTCGTGCAGCTGACGGGCGGAGGGCCGGGCTCGCTCACCACCCTGACCTCGATTGATCTCAAACGTGAAGCCTTCGAGAAATGGCGGACCGGATACGCGTCGGCCTATGCGGTTATCCTGTTTGTCACGGTTTTTGGCCTGGCATCGATCTATGTCAAAGCCCTGAATAAGGTCAAAGATCGATGAGTGGATATTCCGTTACCGAACCGTCAAAACGGCAAAAATGGATCGCCGGCCTTCTGGTTACAAGCTATACGCTGATTACCTTGATGCCACTTTTGTGGGTGATTGCGACAGGGTTTAAATCGCCCGCGGATTCCATCGCATATCCGCCGAAGATCATATTTCACCCGTCACTGGAAGGGTACGTGAACCTTTTCACGACCCAGACCCGGATCACGCCGGACATGCGGCCAACACTCGCGCCGCCCAAAACATGGTATGAACGGATCGTGCGCAGGAAGGAGATGATGATCGCGGGGCCTTCACGGTATGGGCAGCGCTTTCTGAACTCTGTCATCATCGGCTTTGGCTCGACTTTTTTTTCGGTCTTTTTAGGGACGCTTGCGGCCTACGCGTTTTCACGTTTCAAGGTGCCGATTAAAGACGACTTGCTGTTCTTCATTCTGTCAACGCGCATGATGCCGCCGGTGGCGGTGGCGATCCCTATTTTTCTGATGTATCGTCAACTGGGTCTCAGCGATACCCATCTGGGGATGATCCTTTTGTACACGGCGGTGAATCTGTCTTTGTCGGTGTGGCTTTTGAAGGGGTTCATCGATGAAATTCCCCAGGAATACGAGGAGGCGGCACTGATCGACGGCTATACCCGTTTTCAGGCCTTTTACAAGGTTGTATTGCCCCAGGCAGCCACGGGTATCGCGTCAACGGCAATTTTCTGCCTTATTTTTGCCTGGAACGAATATGCTTTTGCCGTCCTTCTCACCTCGGGTACCGCGCAAACCGCACCGCCCTTCATCCCGACCATCATCGGGGTGGGCGGGCAGGACTGGCCCGCGGTGGCCGCCGGGGCGACAATCTTTCTGATCCCGGTCATGGTTTTCACCATCCTGCTGCGCAAACACCTGTTGCGCGGGATCACTTTTGGAGCTGTGCGCAAATGAGTGATTTTATCAGTGGCCTGCTGCGGTTTCGCCGCAACGCGTGGGAAATGCTGGCCTCAATCCTGATCGCACTGGGCGTGTTTATGCTGATGCAGTCTTTCTGGATTAAGGCGTTTACCTATTCGTTCATCGTCACGCTGACAGGTACAGTGATGTTCATCATTGTCAGCCATTTCCCGGAATAGACCATGGCGCAAATCATTATCAAGAATCTTCGTAAAGATTTTGGCGATTTTACCGCCGTGAAGTCCTCGAGTTTCAC
>CAZNZW010000086.1:5288-8517 GCA_964577615.1 uncultured Desulfobacterales bacterium
GCACTGGATGCCGAGTTTCGGGAACATATGGCGGAAGAGTTACGTGCCCTGCACGACCGTATGGGGGCGACCACCGTTTATGTCACGCACGACCAGCTTGAAGCCATGCAGATGGGTGATAAAATCGTGGTCATGAACCAGGGCGGCGTCGAACAGTTCGGTGTACCCCAGGACGTTTACGACTGGCCCAGGACAATGTTTGTGGCCGATTTCATTGGCTCGCCGCCGATGAATTTCTTGCGCCTCACCGGATCGGTCAATGCCGGTGATTCAACCATTGCGCTGAATGGACAGGTGTTTCAGATTCCGGTGCAGCTGCAGGACTGCCGGGGGGACATCGTTTTCGGTGTGCGACCCGAACACATTTCCTTTGACCCGGCCAGCAGTTACCGTGGCGACATCATCGCCACCGAATACCTGGGCACGACCCAGATCGTGACGCTGCAAACTCCGAACGGCATCCTGAAGTCGCGTATTCCTTTCAGTGAACCCGTATCCGTCGGCGATAAAATGGGGTTGATGTTCAATCCCGGAACCATCAGTCTCTTTGATGAAAAGACGGGTGAAGCGCTGCTTTCAGAAGGAAACAAAGAGGTACTGGGCAATGGCTGAAGTGACGCTGAAAAATGTTTCCAAATCCTTTGGCGCTCAGGTGGCGCTGTCGGATGTTTCCATGATCGTTCCGGACGGCTCTTTTGTGGTGCTTCTCGGCCCGACAGGCGCGGGAAAAACCACGACCCTGCGGCTGATTTCGGGCCTCGATAAACCGGACAGCGGCGCCATTTTGATTGATGGCGTTGACGCCGTCTCGCAATCCCCGGCCCAACGCAATGTGGCGATGGTCTTCCAGCAGTATTCGCTGTACCCCCATCTGTCCGTGCGCGAAAATCTGGCCTTTCCACTGAAATCACCGATGCTGCGCACCCCGGCCGACGAGATCACGCGCAAGGTGAATAAGATTGCCGAAACCCTTCAGATTTCCCACAAACTTGACAACAAGGCAACCGAACTGTCGGGCGGGGAAATGCAGCGGGTGTCCATTGGCCGTGCCCTGGTACGGAACCCGCGCGTATACCTCATGGACGAGCCGCTTAGTTCGCTTGACGCCAAGCTGCGCTCCGATTTGCGTATCGAGCTGAAGCGGATTCAGGCCAGCCTGGGGGCGACCATTCTTTACGTTACCCATGACCAGATCGAGGCAATGACGATGGCCACGCATGTCGGGGTCCTTGACCATGGAAAACTTGTGCAGTTTGCAACCCCGCGCGAGATTTATGAAGATCCGGTCAGCATTTATGCGGCCAGCCGGCTGGGCTCGCCGAAAATCAATATTTTACCGGCCGATCTTTTTCCAGGTGCGCCGGCTGGAGCGGCCAGTATCGGCCTGCGTCCCGAACATATTCACATAGGAGAGGGCCGGGCGGCACAGGTGGTGCGGATAGAATATCTGGGAGATCAGACCCGATTGCACCTGAAGATGAACGATCTGGCTCTGGTCACGCTGGTCGACGCGCATACGCCCATCCGGCCGGGTGACTGCCTGAACATTTCCCCTCATGCCCCGCTTTATTTTGGCGCCGGCGGCGAGCGTATACAAAGTCAGGAGACCTAAAATGGCACAGTTTATCAATACCAAAGAAGCACTCGTGACCGAAGCGATTGATGGTACCCTTTGCACGGCCGGGGGACAGCTGGCGCGGCTGGACGGATTTCCCCACATCAAGGTGGTATTGCGCAATGACTGGGATAAATCCAAAGTGGCGCTGGTGTCGGGCGGTGGATCGGGGCATGAACCGGCCCATGTGGGTTATGTCGGCAAGGGGATGTTGACCGCGGCCGTGTGCGGAGATGTCTTTGCCTCGCCGTCGGTTGATGCGGTACTGGCCGCCATACTGGCGGTTTCAGGTCCTGCCGGCTGCCTGTTGATTGTCAAAAACTATACTGGAGATCGGCTGAATTTCGGCCTGGCCGCCGAGCGGGCAAGAACCTATGGCATCAAAGTGGCCATGGTGATCGTGGATGATGACATTGCCCTGCCAGACCTGCCGCAGGCCCGCGGGGTGGCGGGAACCCTGTTTGTGCATAAAATCGCCGGAGCTCTGGCCGAGGCGGATGCGGATCTGGACACGGTTTGTGCGGCAGCCATGCGGGTGATAGACAATGTCTGCAGTATCGGCATGTCGCTGGATACCTGCACCGTGCCCGGTTCTCCCAAAGAGGACCGGATCGAGGATGGCAAGGCTGAACTGGGGCTGGGAATTCACGGAGAATCCGGGGTGGAACGGGTCGATTTCGTCAGTGCGGCCGACGCGATGTCGCTGGTGCTGGAACGGCTGAAACCCCATGCCGGCCACGCCCCTCTGGTTGCGCTGCTCAATAACCTGGGCGGTACAACCCCGCTGGAAATGGCCGTTCTGGCGGCGGAATTGGACAAATCCAATACCATCGCAGGCATCCAGTATCTGATCGGACCGGCGCCGATGATGACCTCTCTGGATATGCGTGGATTTTCGGTGTCGCTCCTGCCGTTAAGTGGCGACGATCTGGCATTGCTGCAGGCCCCGGTGGACGCGGCTTACTGGCCGGGATGCCGGGCGCTTGAACCGCCGGTTATCCACCCCATTCCCGATGGACTGACGCCGATTAAACCCATTCCCTCCAGTGACCCGGCAACCGCCAGGTTCATTGAGTATTGCTGTGACGTTTTTATCAAGGCGGAACCGGCGCTGAATGCGCTGGATGCACAATCGGGGGATGGCGATACCGGTTCGACTCTGGCCGGGGCGGCCCGGGCATTGAAAGATGCGATCCCACGGCTGCCGCAGGCGGATCTCACTCAGCTGTACCGGGCAATTGGACTCGAGCTGAGCCAGGCCATGGGCGGTTCTTCCGGGGTATTGCTGGCGATCTTTTTCACGGCGGTGGGGGATGCCGCATCCAGTGGCCAGTCCCATGTACAGGCGCTCAAATCAGGGCTCACACGTGTACAGGAAGTGGGGGGAGCCCGTCCGGGTGACCGAACCATGATAGATGCCCTCGCCCCTGCACTTGAAGCGATGCCCGAAGGTTTTGCTGCCGCTGCGAATGCTGCGCGCGCGGGTGCCAACCACACGGCAGAGATTGTTAAAGCCAAAGCCGGTCGTGCCAGCTATATTTCCGAAGATCGACTGAAAGGTCATAATGACCCAGGCGCCGAGGCGGTTGCCCTGCTTTTCGAAAGTCTGAGCAA
>CAZNZW010000087.1:0-8373 GCA_964577615.1 uncultured Desulfobacterales bacterium
ATTAATATTATATTCAACAACTCAAGAGGAAAGCAATGAACAAAGACCACTATCTGTTTTGCCCCGGCCCGGTGATGGTGCCGGAACGTGTCCACCAGGCACTCCTTCATCCCGACATGTGTCACCGGGTGCCCGGATTTGAAGGTGTAATTCAAAATACCCAGAAAAACCTGTTGACCGTCTTTAGGGCCACTGATGCATTTACCGTTTTGTTGATTACCGGTTCCGGAACCGCCGCCAACGAAACGGTTGTTTCCTCGTATTTTACACCGGAAGACAAGGTGCTTTTAATCAACAACGGCGAATTCGGCAACCGGCTTGAAGAGCTTCTCGAAATCCATGCCGTCAAAACAACCGTTGTCCGGGCTGATTGGGGATCCCTGCCCGACCTTGCCCGGATCGAAACGCAGTTGAAACAGGACCCGGAGATCACGGCAGTGATGATGGTTTTCCACGAAACAAGTACCAGCATCATTAATCCGGTGCATGAGGTGGGCGAACTGGCGCACCGCTATGGGAAGAAGTACCTTGTTGACGGCGTCAGCGCCGTCGGCGGCGAAGATGTGGATGTGGTCCGGGACCATATTGATTTCTGTACCTCGTCTTCCAATAAATGCCTGGCCAGCCTGCCCGGCGTGGGGATTATCTGTGCCCGCATATCCGAACTGGAACGGACAAAAAACAACCCGGTCCGGGTGGCTTATCTGAACCTGCACCGGTTGTACAAGATGTCGAAAACCCTGCACCAGACGCCGAATACCCCGTCGGTTACCATGTTCATCGCCCTGGATGCGGCTGTTGACACCGTGCTTGCCGAAGGGCTGGACAATCAGATCAACCGGTATAAACAATCCGCCCGAATAATCCGGGAAGGGGTGGCGAAGATGGGCCTGGATATCCTGGCCGAGGGCGACATGGCGGCCAATACCGTCACCTCTGTTTTTCTGCCGGCAGATATCTCGCTAGAAAGATTCATTGCCGATATGGAGGCAAAGGGGTTTACGCTTTACCCGGGCAAGGGGGAATTGAAGGCGAAAAATATGTTTCAGATTGCCAATATGGGAACGGTCAACGCAGAGATGTGCGCGCTTCTGTTGAAGGCGCTGGAAGACACAATTGGCGCGCTGCGGGCGTAAGCGCCACAGCCGTCACTAACAAATCCAAAAGGAGGAGTTCCAATGAAGAAAACACTGTCCGCCGGTTCAATTATTTTCAGTCTGTTTGCGGCCATTACCCTGATGGTCACGGCTTCCCCGGCCACCGCCCGGGATTTAACCATTGTGGGCTGGGGGGGAACGACCCAGGCGGCCCATAAAATCGCGTATTTTGATCCTTTCACCAAGGAAACCGGCATCAAAATCGTGGAAGACGAGTGGAACGGCGAAATGGCCAAAGTACGCGCCATGGTCCAGACGGGTAATGTGACCTGGGATGTCGTTCAGGTAGAAGCGCCCGATGTTTTCCAGGGGTGCGATGAAGGCCTGTTTGAAGAACTCGACTGGTCCAAAATCACCAGCAAGGACAAACTTGTCGACGGTGCGGCCGCCGAATGTGGCGCCGGCGTGCTGATCTGGTCGACGGTTTTCGCCTATGATGCCAATGCCATTAAGGACGGCCCGAAAAACTGGGCCGACTTCTGGAATGTTAAAAAATGGCCGGGCAAGCGCGGCATGCGGCGCGGCGCCAAGATGACTCTGGAAGTGGCGCTGCTCGCCGACGGCGTGGCCCCGGCTGATATCTACAAAGTTCTGTCGACCAAGGAAGGCGTCAACCGGGCGTTTAAAAAACTGGATGAGCTCAAAGCCAACATCCTCTGGTGGAAAGCGGGCGCCGAACCCCAGCAGCGGCTTGCCGCCGGCGATGTCACCATGAGCATGGCCTACAATGCGTGGATCTTCCGGGTGAATAACGAAGAAGGCAGTAATTTTAAGATTGTCTGGGATGGCAATGTCTATTCGATGGATTACTGGACCATCGTCAAGGGCTCGACCAATGTCGACAAAGCGCTCAAGTTCATCTCCTTTGCCATGCGTCCCGACCGGCAGGCCGTCTTTTTCAACAAAGTCGCCTATGGCTGGACCGCCAAGGGAACCGGCAAATCGATTAAACCCGAAATGCTGCACAACATCCCCACGGCCGAAGGACATCTGGACAACGCGGTATTGACAAATATTGAATTCTGGCTTGAGAACAGCGAGAGTCTGGAGAAACGGTTCCAGGTCTGGGTCGCCAAATAAACAGACCGCTTCTGTTTGCCCGGCGCCGGGCATCGGCGCCAACACACTGCAGGGGGGCAGGGAATTCTTTTGACCGATGCGGTCAGCAAAGTAATTTTCTGCCCCCGGCTTTTCCTCATTTTCAGCGGAAATTCGGATCATTCGAACCGGATCAATCTACCAGTCCTGGAGGAGAATGATGGTTGAAGAAGTGATCAGCGGAGGTGAACTTCGCAAGCAGCTGCACCGTGCCGAGCGGCGCAAAAAAATTGAGGCCGTCGGCCTCATTACGCCGCTTTTTCTTGTCATGCTTGTTTTCTATTTTATCCCGATCGGTTTGATGCTTTACAAGAGCATCGATAATTCCCAGATGCGGAAAATTTTGCCCCAAACGGCCACCGTATTGTCTCACTGGTCCGGAAAAGGACTTCCCGGCGAAGAGGCCTATACCGCCATTGCCGAGGATATGAAAAAGGCCTATGCCGACCGGACACTGGCCACGGCCGGCCGACGCCTGAACTTCGATCTGGTCGGCTTCCACAGCCTGTTGTCAAAATCCGGCCGAAAATTAAAAAAACTTCACGGCCCGCCATACAAGGACGCCTTGATTAAAATGGATAAAAAATGGGGCGATCCCCGTTACTGGACGGTACTTCAGCGTGGATTGAAAAATACGACGATGATCTATCTTCTGGCGGCCCTGGATCTTAAATATAACGATCAGAATGAAATCACCCGTGTCGAAGGTGATCAGGCCATCTATATGTCGATCATCGCACGGACTGTCTATATCAGTGTTTTTGTCACAATCCTCTGCCTGATTATCGGTTTTCCCTTTGCGTATATCATGGCCAACGCCACGACGCGCGTGCGCAATCTGATGATGATCGGCCTGATGCTGGTATTCTGGACCTCGCTCCTGGTCCGGACGCTTTCCTGGATACTGGTTCTGCAGAACAAGGGGGTGATTAACGGCATTCTCATGTGGGCCGGACTGATATCCCAGCCCCTGGATCTGGTCTTCAACCGGATCGGGGTTTACATCGCCATGACGCATGTACTTCTGCCTTTCATGGTGCTTCCTCTGTTCAGCGTGATGAGTGGTATCCCGCCCTACTACGTCCGTGCCGCCCGATCATTGGGGGCAACATCCATCGTTGCTTTTTTCCGTGTCTATGTTCCCCAGACCAAGCCCGGCATTGGCGCCGGATGTTTGATGGTATTCATCCAGGCGCTGGGTTACTATATTACGCCGGCTCTGGTGGGGGGGCCCAAAGACCAGATGTTGAGCTACTTTGTGGCGTTTTTCGTCAACGAACGGGTCAACTGGAGCATGGCATCCGCGCTGGGGCTTTTGCTGCTGGTGATAACAGGCTCCCTGTACCTGATCCTCGGCAAACACGTCAGCATCACCAATATTAAATTAAACTAAATCCGGGAGGTTCACATGGCACTGCCGATTCATGCTTCTACCGGAGAGCGCATCTGGTATTACGCCTTCCGGGTGATCTGTGGCGTAATTTTTATCTTTCTCCTGTTTCCCGTCCTGACCATTATCCCGCTTTCGTTTAATTCGGGGGAGTTTTTACATTATCCGCTCCAGGGGCTCAGCCTGAGATGGTATCACGATTTTCTGGCCACCGGCCGCTGGGCGGTCGCGATTAAAAACAGCTTTATCATCGGCGTTTCATCAGCGTTCCTGGCAACCATCCTGGGGACCATCGCGGCGGTCGGGATTAACCGAACCAACTTTCGGGGAAAGCAGCTGCTGGTGGCCCTGCTGATTTCACCGATGGTGGTCCCTTTGGTAATTACCGCTCTGGCGGTGTATCTGTTCTACGCCCGTATCGGGCTGAATGACACCTATATCGGAATTATTATCGCACACACCATTTTGGGGATGCCCTTTGTGCTGATTACTGTCAGCGCAACGCTGCAGGGATTTGACTACAGTCTCATCCGGGCCGGCGCCAATCTGGGCGCTTCTCCCGTGGAGGTCTTTTTCAAGGTAGTACTGCCAAACATCATTCCGGGTGTCGTCTCCGGTGGCCTGTTTGCATTTGCCATATCTCTTGATGAGGTGGTTGTGGTCCTGTTTGTTGCGGGGCCGACGCATCGAACGCTGCCGCGCCAGATGTTTTCCGGCATCCGGGAGCATCTCAGTCCGACCTTTCTGGCCGTGGCAACCGCGCTTATCATTGTCGCCGCGCTGCTGATGTTAACCCTTGAAATGCTGAGAAAGCGAAATGAGAAACTCAACAGCCCATCCTGATAAAACCGTTGCTTCTGATGTCAACCTGGCGCTTTTTTACCAGTTGGGGGAATATCCAAAAGCAGATGGAACGGCTGGACGACTGGCCCGGCCGACTACATTGAAGATATGGGAGTAAATACACCATGAAAACAGATGATATTCATGTTCGTTTTAAAAATGTCCAGAAAAGCTACGATGGTATCAAGCTGGTTGTCAAAGATCTTAACCTGGATATCCGCAAAGGGGAGTTCGTTACCATGCTGGGTCCCTCCGGATCCGGCAAGACCACCTGCCTGATGATGCTGGCCGGATTTGAACCGGCCACCCAGGGTGAAATCATCATTGATGGCCGGTCCATCAACAAAATTCCGCCTCACAAACGGGGCATCGGCATGGTTTTTCAGAATTACGCCCTGTTCCCGCACATGACAGTCGCCCAGAATCTGGCGTTTCCGCTTGAAGTACGAAAAATGGACAAGGCCAAGATTGACAAGAAAGTTCAGCATGTTCTCGACATGGTGGAGATGGGCGAATTCGGCGACCGCCGTCCGGCCCAGCTCTCCGGTGGTCAGCAGCAGCGGATTGCGCTGGCCCGCGCCCTGGTGTTTGATGCCGAACTGGTGCTGATGGACGAGCCGCTGGGCGCGCTGGACAAGCAGTTGCGTGAACAGATGCAGTATGAAATCAAGAATATTCACGAAGAGCTTGGCGTCAGCGTGGTCTATGTTACCCATGACCAGTCCGAAGCCCTGACCATGTCGGATCGAATCTGTGTGTTCAACGACGGCATTATCCAGCAGGCGGCGTCGCCGGATGATCTGTATGAGCGGCCCGACAACAGTTTCGTGGCGCAGTTTATCGGTGAAAACAACACGCTGAGCGGAACAGTCGATTCCATAGAAAACGGTATTGCCGCTGTCACGCTCGATGGCGGTGAAAAAGTTGCGGCGGCAGCCATAAAGGTGGGGGGTGTCGGTGAGCGGACCATGCTGTCAATCCGTCCCGAACGGGTCGTCGTTAACCCGGACGATTCTCAGATGGATTTTACGGTGGGCGGGCATGTTCAGAAATTGATTTATCTGGGCGATCATATCCGCTGCCGCATGACTGTTGCCGGCAATGATGAATTTATCATCAAAATGCCGAATGATTCGGAAGACCGGCTGCTGGCCGTGGGCGAAGATGTTCGTGTCGGCTGGAAGGCCGAGGACTGCCGGGCGCTGGACGTGATCTGATAGGCAGGCAGATAAGGTGCCTGACGCCGGTCAGGCACCTTGGTTATTAATAATACCCCTCCGTGACAAGTTGTTTTTCCAGATAAAAATCCATCGCCTGTACAGCCGTGTGCCCGGCAAGAGCCGAATATAAAAATATTATCCGTTCCAGGGCCGTGGCGGAAGCTGCAGCAGGTCGTCTCCCTGTTCAGAAAGAAAACCATTCCGGGCCGATAGCGGTATGAAAATATCTTTGGTTGAATAATATGTCGGCCATTGATAAAAGACGGTCAGAGCGGGTACGGGTCTTTTTTCTTAATCAATCGAAGGGGGGGGAGAAATGAAAATTCTGGTCGGATATGAACAGTCGAATGTGGCCGATCATGCGGTGGAAGTGGCCATCGGGCATGCCCGGGCGTTTGATGCCCAGCTGATTGTGGTCACATCCATGAAGGGGGGGCGGGATGTGCCCCGCGAAGCTTTTGAACGAGCGGAAAGAGCGCTTGAAAAAGTTGAAGCGGCGGTTACCGAAGCCGGAATTGCCTGCAAAACGATATTATCCGTTCAGGGGATATCGCCGGGGGAAGATATCGTTGCCATTTCAGAGAAAAAGGGTGTGGACGAAATCATCATCGGTGTTAAAAAGCGGTCCAAAGTCGGTAAAATGCTGTTCGGATCCAACGCCCAGTTCATTATTCTGCGGGCGCCGTGTCCGGTATTGTCTGTTAAATAAGATTTCGTTTCTGCGCAACAGATACAGGGGTCGGCTTCAGGCCGCCGGGCTACCGGATTCCCAGAAAGGCGTTGATCATTTCCGGATTGCCGCCGGCATCTTCAGCGCTGCCCTGCCAGACCGACCGGCCTGATTCAAGCACGCAGACCCGTTGGGCGGCGGCCAGGGCCCGCCGGGTGCTTTGCTCAACCAGAATAATCGTCATCCCGGCGCGATTGAGTGTCGTAATGGCGTTGTAGCAGATGTCTACCATCTTGGGCATCAGGCCGAGGGAGAGCTCGTCGACGAGCAGCAATGCCGGTTCGGCCATCAGTGCCCGGCCGATGGCCAGCATCTGCTGCTCGCCGCCGGACAGGGCGCCCGCCGTCTGGTTCAGCCGATCGGACAGGCGGGGAAAGAGGGCCAGTACCTTGTCGATCCCGCCGGGCGCATGGTCCCCGGGGCGCACGTACCCGCCGACAATCAGATTCTCCTTGACCGAGAGCCGGGGAAAAAGGCGGCGGCCTTCAGGCACCACGGCAATGCCGTTGCGGACCCGGGCCATGGGCGAAGTATCCGAAATGTCGGCCTCCCGGTAGAGAATTTTTCCCGCCTGAATATCGACATGACCGGCGATACACATCAGCGTCGACGTTTTTCCCGCTCCATTGGCCCCCAAAAGCGCGGTGATGCTTCCTTTCGCCACATGCAGGTCAAGCTGATGCACGGCCACCATGTCGCCATATCCACAACTGAGCCCGTCAAGCCGCAGCATCACGCATTTCCTTTCCCATATAGGCCGATCGAACCGCTGGATCGGCCATGACATCGCCCGGTCGCCCGTCGGCGATCTTGCGGCCATTGTCCAGTACGACAAGCCGCTGGCTGATCCGGAGGACTTCGCCAAGGTTATGCTCGATCATCACCACAGTGACCCCGTTTTCGTTGATGGCGGCAATCATGTCGGCCAGCCGGGCGGCTTCCAGGCTGTTTAAGCCGGCCAGGGGTTCATCAAGGAGGAGAAGCTGCGGGTCCAGAGCCAGGGCCCGGGCCAGTTCAAGCCGTTTAATCACGCCCAGGGGCAACCCTTTTGCCGGGTGGCCGGCCACATCGGCGATGCCGACCTGTGCCAGCAGATGGCGCGCCCGGTGACGGGCATCGGATCGGCTGAGCCGGAGCATCGCCTTGAAGACATTGCCGGTTTGAGGGTAACCGGCGGCCAGGGCCACGTTGTCCTCAACGCTCATCGAACGAAGCGGGCGAACGATCTGGTGGGTCATGGCCAGGCCCGCCCGGATGCGGCGGTGCGTGGGCCAGCCGGTGATATCGTTGCCAGCCAGGCGCACCCGCCCCGGCTGGGGACGGATGACGCCGGTAATGACCCGCAGCAGCGTCGTTTTGCCCGCGCCGTTGGGGCCGATCAGGCTGAGAAATTCGCCGGTGACCACGGAAAAACCGACATCCGTCAACGCGTGAACACCGCCAAACTGCACCCCCACCTTCTCGATATCCATCAGCGCCGTCATCGGCTGCCTCCCGATCGGCGGCCGCCGGTCAGGCGGCGGGTAAAAGCGGCGAGTCCGCCGGGGGCGAACCGCATGACGAAAAAGAGCAGCGCGCCATAGATAAGCAGTTTGTAGTCGGAGATAAACCGGAAAAACTCCGGCATGAGGGTTAAGATGATCGTCGCTGAAAATACGCCGAGGACCGACCCGATTCCCCCCACGGCCACCATCGAGAGGATGCTGATCGACATGATGAACCCGAAATCGTCCGGCACGATAAAGCGGGCAAAATAGACGTACAGCCCGCCGGCCAGCCCGGCCAGGGCCGTGCCCATGGCAAAGGCGGCCAGTTTATATGCCGCCACATCCACGCTGAGCAGGCGCGCCGTGTCCTCATCGTCGGCCACGGCGTCGAAGGCAAATCCCATCCAGGATTTTTTGATAAACAGGTTCCAGATCGTCACCAGCACCA
>CAZNZW010000088.1:0-8168 GCA_964577615.1 uncultured Desulfobacterales bacterium
TTTGAATAATCGTTGATGGCCGTTGGTATTTCTGCTATTTTCCCGGCGAATAAAAGAAACCGGGAATGACGATGGCTGTATCAAATTTAACCGTTTATGCTGGCTGCAGGGCGTTTGAACGGGTTCGCTCCGGTGGGCTTCTATCCGATGATGTGCAGATCATGGCCGGGGCCGCCGGCGGGCCGAAATGGCTGGTATTGGGGCATCTGGACCGGACGGTTTTTTCGACCTGGTTTAAAGATCGGGAAAAACCGCTGTTTCTGGTGGGATCATCGTCGGGGGCCTGGCGGTTTGCCATGGCGGCCCAGGCGGATCCGGTGGCGGCGGTGGACCGGTTTGAAAAAGCGTACATCCATCAGTACTATACGGACAATCCCACCCCGGCCGATATCGGGCGGGAGGCGATTCGGATTTTAAATGATATCCTGCCCGAAACCGGACCTGATGAGATCCTGTCCCACCCTTTCCTGCGGTTGAATATGATGGCCGTGCGATGCCGGGGGCCGGTCGCCAGCGAAAAAAAATGGGTCCAGACGATGGCAATGATCGGCGCCATCGGCCTGAATGCAATCCATCGCCGGGGACTTCGGTTCTTATTTGACCGGGTGCTGTTTTATGACCCGCGGGATATGCCGCCGCTGGGTTCCATGGAAGGGTTCACCACCCACCGGGTGCCGCTTTGCCGGGCGAATCTTCGCCAGGCCATGATGGCTTCCGGCGCCATCCCGATTATCATGCCGGGGATTACCCGTATCCCCGGCGCGCCCGACGGCACGTATCGGGACGGCGGCGTGATTGATTACCACATGGATCTTCCCTATTCGCCACGGAATGGTATCGTGTTAATGCTGCATTATACCGACCGGATTATCTCCGGGTGGCTGGACAAGTCACTGCCCTGGCGCCGGCCATCGGCGGAGAATATGGCGGATGTGCTGATGGTCGGCCCGTCGAAATCGTTTCTGTCGGACCTGCCGTATGGCAAAATTCCGGACCGGAACGATTTCAAGCTTTTCCTGGGCCGGGATGCGGAAAGAGTCGCCTACTGGCAGACGGCAACCGATGCCGGGCGTCGTCTGGCCGATGAATTTATGGAAATTGTTGTATCCGGCCGCATCCGCACAATGGTTCAACCGATGCCCTGATATGGGAATAATATGAATCTCAATCAGCTCAAGATTTTTTACCTGGCCGCCAAAAGGGGCAATTTGAGCCGGGCCGCCCGGGAGCTCAATATCACCCAGCCGGCCGTCACCAAGGGTATCCAGCGGATTCAGGCGCATTATGACATCAAGCTGCTCAACCGGTTTGGAAAGAAGCTGGCGCTGACCGATGCCGGGCTGAGCCTCTACCAGATCGCCGAAAAAATTTTTGACCTTGAGGTACAGGCGGAAGACAGCATCCGGGAATTCCAGCAGCTGGAAAAAGGACACATCCGTATCCATGCCGGAGACAGCTTCGGCGCGTACTATCTGCCGGAAATCGTGAATCCGATCAGTAAAAAACACCCGGCTGTTCGTATTTCGGTCAGCATCCTCCCCACCGAGATCATTGTCGAGAACGTGGCCAACCTGAAATGCGATCTCGGGTTCGCGTCCTACCATGTGACCCATGAAAAAGTTGTTTGCCGGGAAATTCTTCAAGACCGGATGGTGTTTATTTCGGCGCCGACCCATCCGCTGGTCGGAAAGAAGCGGCTGACGGTCATGGATTTATCCGGACAATCGGTCATCGTACATGAAAAGGGTTCGGTGCCTTCCCAGGCCATCGGTGAATTTATCCGGAACAACAAAATCGATATCCGGATTCCCCTGGAGCTGTCCTCCAACCGGGCGATCATCGAAGCCGCAGGCGAAGGACTGGGCATCGCGCTGGTTTCCCGCTATGTGGCCAGGGAGGAGATTGCAGCCGGAAAAATTGCGGTGCTGCCGTTTCCCGGCCCCCAGCTGACACGAAAATTTTATCTGGTCCATCATAAAGACAAGTATATTTCCGGTGTGTTGCAGCGGTTGATCGATAGAGTGGACGCCTGGACGCAGATGTACGCCGGGGATCTTAAAACCCCGTGATCAGGGGGCGTCCGGCGGCAGCGGGCATTCCCACACGCCCCGGTGTCCTTTAAACGGCCGTGGCGTTTCCAGCGGGCGGATAGCATCGATCTTCCAAGCATACCATCCCGGCGTGAATGTGCTGAACGCATATTCCGGATAGCAGGGGCAGGCGGCTGGCGTGATTCGTTCACAGGCAGCGAGGCGGCCGACGGCAATGATTTTTCCGCGGGGAAGGGCGGTAACCGCCAGGCCGGCGGCGCTTAGCAGAGCGCGGTAATACGGATCATCGACGATCGGTTCGGCTCTGGCGGCATGGATGGCCAGGGGACCCCGGTAACTGGTGGCATAAGGCCGGGTGTCGATGGTCTTGGCCCCGATGGCGACCAGGGATGCCCACGGCTGAGGTATGGTGATTGCCTTCAACCCGTCTCCGACGAAAGCCCGGGGGCCCGGCAGGCCGCCGCCCATTGATCCACGATATCAATAAGGGCTGCGACTGGCTTGATGAGCAGCTTGTTCCTGTGATGGATGAGATGAAATTTTCTGATCATTGGCGGGCCGGATATTGGAAGGGCCGCCAGCCTTTTGGACTGGACTTCTTTGGCCACAACCCTTTTTGACATCATGGCAATGCCGGCTTTTCCCTCAACGGCCCGCTTAATGGCTTCGTTATTGGAGAGGGTAATGGGCATGGACAGGGATATGCCGCTGTCGGCCATAAATGTCTTGATCATATCCTGAAGAATGGACCCTTCCTCATGCATGATCATTGTTTCTCCTTCCAGATCCGTGGGCGCCAGTCTGATTTTACCGGTAAAAGGATGCCCCGGCGGAACAATAATGACCAGCTCGTCTTCCAGCACGTCGCGTATTATCAGCTTTTTGTTTTTAACTGGAGAAGAGATGAAACCCATATCGTTTTTGAAGTTGATCGTGTTTTCCACGACCTGCCGATTCGGCAGAATATCGACCGTCACATGAATATCCGGATGGGCCCTGTTAAACCGGTTGATAATGGATGGCAGGAAATAGGCGCCGAAGCTCTCGCTGGTATGAATGCACAGGCTCTTTAATGTCTCCTGTTGATATTCACTCAGACTGTCCTCGGCAAGCTTTTCAAGTTCGAATATTTTTTCCGATATTTTATACAGCGTATTACCGGCATCGGTCAGGGCAAGTTTTTTTCCCATACGGTGTACCAGGGGGACGTTATAGTATTCCTGAATCCGCCGGATGCCCTTGGTGACGGCCGGCTGGGTGATATTGAGTTCCCGGGCCGCCTGGCTGACGCTTTTATTTTTTACGGCAAGATAAAAGAGCTTGAGCTGGTTGAGATTCATGTTGAATAACCTGAGGCTATAAACAATGACAATTTGTCAATTGACTATGATGGTCACATCTATAATTCTGATCACTGTTCGTACGCAAGTATTATTTGCCTTAACAGCGGGTATGCTAAAATTAATCTAAAGGAGAACGGTTGATGAAGGATCAGGCACAAGTGGTGATTATCGGTGGGGGAATTTTCGGCACCAGCGTGGCTTATCATCTGGCCAGAAACGGATGCACGGACATTGTCCTCGTCGATAAAGGCGAGTTGACCAGCGGGACGACATTTCATTCCGTCGGGCTGGTGTCTCAGTTCAGGACATCGCCGTCTCTGATGAAAATAATGAACTACACCATCGGGCTTTTCGACCAGCTCAAAAAAGAAGCCGGCGACACGCTGGGCTGGCATACTGTCGGCAGTCTGCGCCTGGCTTCCAGCAGAGACCGCCTCAAGTCGCTTCAGCGCGAAGTCAGCCGCGCCAAAGCCATTGGTATTGAGGCCGACCTTATCTCTGCGGCGGAAGCGGTTAAGATTGCTCCCTTTATGACCGATAAAAATCTGTACGGCGCCGTGTACGTGCCCGATGACGGCCATATCGATCCCAGCGCCATTACCTATGAACTGGCCCGGCAGGCCAAACGGCTGGGCGCCGAGATCTGTACAAAAGTCCGGGTAACCGGTATTGACGTGTCTCCGCGGGGTGAAGTCACCCGGGTGATCACGGATCATGGGAATATCGAGACCGAATGTGTCGTCAATGCCGCGGGTGAATGGACGCCCCGCATCGGAGAGATGGTGGGCGTTCATATTCCCATGGTGCCCTTGATGCATCAATATCTGACCACTCGGCCGATTCCCGGCCACAAACTGCCCCGGAATACGCCGGTGGTGAGGGATCCTGATAAATTGTTTTACCTGCGGGAAGATGTGGGCGCGTTTCTCCTGGGCGGATTTGAAACCAACCCCAAGGCATGGTCGGTAACCGGAGTTCCCTGGGCGTTTAACCAGGAGCTGCTCTCTGCGGAATGGGATCTCTTTGAACCGATTATGGAAATGGCCATGGCGCGGGTGCCGCTGCTGGCGGAAGCTGAAACCGTCGCGCTGGTCAACGGTCCGGATGCCTTCACGCCCGATGGCCACTATGCCCTGGGACCCGTCCCCGGACTTCGCGGATTTTACGTGGCCGCCGGGGGATCGATCAACGGAATCGCCGGTGCGGGCGGCGTGGGTAAACTGATTGCCGAATGGATACTGGAAGGGGAGCCTTCCATCGATACCCACGAAATGAACGTCCGGCGCTTTGGGCCGCATCTGAAGGACCTGGATTATCTCACCGGACATTGCCGGGAAGTGTATCGATACTACTATCACCTCCATTATCCCAACGACGAAAACGAATGGGGCCGGCCGTTGCGGACCAGCCCGTTTTATCCCAGGCTCCAGGAACTGGGGGCGGTCTTTGGAGAGAAAAACGGATGGGAGCGGGTCAACTATTTGAACCCCACCGAAAAATGGCGGCGGGCCGGTGCGGATCAGGCGGCATGGGGCTGGGGCCGTCCCGCGTTCTTTGATGCCGTTAAAAAAGAAGTACGGGCGGCCCGGGAAAAGGTCGCGCTCCTCGATATGACTTCATTTGGAAAGATTGACGTCACCGGGGCCGGGGCGCTGCCGCTTTTGCAGAAGCTGGCTGCCGGTAATATCGATAAACCGGTGGGCCGCCTGACCTATACCCAGTTTCTCAACGAAAGCGGCGGGATCGAGAGCGACGTGACCATTGCCCGCATGGCGGCAGACCATTTTCGCGTCATTTCCGGCACATCTTTTATCGCCAATGACTTTGGATGGATCCGGATGCACCTCCCGCAGGATGGATCGGTGGCGGTGACCGATGTGACCGGTGACTTTGGGTGCCTGTCCCTGTGCGGTCCAGGTGCCCGGCGTGTTTTACAGGCCGTCACGCCGGATGACGTGTCAGACGATGCGTTTCCCTATATGACCGGCCGCCATGTTGATATCAAAGGTGTCCGGGTATGGGCCCAGCGGATCAGCTACACCGGCGAGCTGGGATGGGAGCTTTATATCCCCTGGAATGACGGGTTGAACGTCTGGGACGCCATCATGGAGACCGGCGGGGATCATGGCATCTGTCCCATCGGATACAAAGCCCTGGATGCGTTGCGGATAGAAAAGGGATTTCTCTACTGGAGTGGCGATATCACGCCGGAAGACAATCCCCTGGAAGCCGGCCTCGGATTTTGCGTTAATTTTGAGAAAGGTGATTTCATCGGCCGGGATGCCCTGCTCTGGAAGAAATCCGATGGACTGAAAACCCGGCTCTGCGCCATTACCCTGGATGCCGGCCATCGGCTGTTTGGCGGAGAATCGGTCTATAAAGAGGGTGCGCTGGTCGAGCGGATTCGATCATCCGCCTACGGCCACACCATTGGAAAGGATGTGGGGATGGTCTATCTGCCCCTGGCACTGGCCGTGCCGGGTACGAAACTTGAAGTATCGGTCATGGGGAGAAAGGTCGAGGCGGTTGTTGCCGCAACACCGCTGGTCGGATAGATGGAAAAGTTGACCATGCCATGTCATTTTTGTGCCGGGGTCTGAAACGGTGCCGGCATATCCGTTCTGTTTTGGTCCCGGCCGAAAAACTACCGCTGGATCCGTATCCGTTTTCCGGGAAATGCCTCCGCGACCCGGCGGGCGGCCATTTTTTTGTCACAGGCGCCGAAGTCATCGCTGCTTCCAAAAATAACGGTATCATCGTTGCGGTCCAGCCGGATGGCCGCACCGCCAACGGGTTCGACGACAGCGGTTTCAAACCCCAGATCTCTGATCTCTTCTTCGGTGTTCCTCAAAATTTCGCGATGCCAGTCGTCGCCCGACCGCAGGCAGATCAACCCTTTGGCGGTTCCGGCTGAGATGGATAACAGCAGGATTTTTCCTTCATAGCGATCCGGCAGGTCGGTACGCGCAATGAGCTTTTCCGGATTAAGGCCGTGGGCTTTGAAGATTTCCAGTGCTCTGGCCCGGCGCGCCAGACGGCGGGCATTGCGGATGTCGCCCGACCCTCGCTTTTTATCCACATGGCTTTTCAGGCGTCCGATTTGGTGGTCGATCTTTTGAGGGTCGGGAACCGTTTGATTTTGATCGAAAAAATTCTGTGCGGCTTCCAGCCGATGGGCTTCGAGGAGTCTGTTGATATCATCCAGCGTATTTTCTGGCATATCGGAATCCAATGCTGTCTCCGATTACCCGTTCAGTATATTTACCTGCGCCGGTAGTTGATCCAGCGCGGTGATCACCGGCACGGTTGAATCGACTTTTGGCCAGTTGCGATTAACTGAATGGTGTTTGAGCCAGATCGGGTGAAGACCGGCAGCCGCTGCGCCCCGGATATCAATCCGCCAGTCGTCCCCGACGTAGACGGCCTGTCCGGGCGGGATCCCCAGTGCTTTCACACCGGAAAGAAACGGTGTTTTATCCGGTTTGGCCGGTACGCCGGACTCCCCGGCCACGATAATCATTTGAAAAAACTTCTCGATGTCGGGAAACAGGGCGAGTCGGTGGGTGCCGGTCTGTTTCTGTCCCTGGGTGTTGGTGATCAGCGCCAGGGGGTAGGATTCGGCCAGTTGTTGGAGCACGGACAGGGTTTCGGGAAACGGGCGGGTATGCGTTTTGACCGTTTCCCAGTATTGGGATTCTTTTTGTGCCAGTTTTTCGGAATCCGCTGTCTGGTTGAAACAGCGGAATACTTCCGCCCAGATGGCTGGCCGTGAAAAGACCGACCGGTTGTGAAAGTCCTTGCGGATACGGCGGTAGGCATCCATAAAAGCCGATTCTTTGCGGGTACTTCCATTTCCGAACAGATCGGTTTTGATCCACGCCTGCGCTTTCTTTTCCGCCTGCTTGAATCCGTCGGCCGAATTAACCAGGGTCTGGCCGAAATCAAAAAGGATGGCTTTGATCATGTCGCCTGTTGTCCCATTGCTGTGGCCCGGAAAAGGCAGGGCCGGACAGGGCAGGGGCAGCTACAAAGAATGCCCCTGCCGGATCGGTTCCAATTTAATCGGTTCCCCATTTTTTCAGGTAGTCTCCGCACAGTTCGTCCACGGTGGGGATGTACTCTTTTTTGGGAATCGACAGCCAGGTGTAGTTGAGAAAATGGGTCCAGTTGATATTATCGCTGGTGATATTTCCCGCCCAGCTGCCGCAACCCAGTGTATCGGTGGTGGGCAGGCCGGTGACCCAGCCGCCGCTGTTGGCATGGGCATGGGGCATGTTGCAGACAATCCGGCCCACGTTGGCCCGCAGGGCGAGTTTCACGCGGCGGTCGTCGTTTTCCGTATGGATCGAGGTCGAATGTCCCTCGCCGGAAAACTTGAGAATTTTTTCCAGCCGGTCAAGCATGTCGTCAAAATCAGACCACTTCCAGACGGTGAGCACCGGGGAGATCTTTTCGCCGGAAAACCGGTCTTCCGGTCCGATTTTTTTGCCCTTGA
Source organism: uncultured Desulfobacterales bacterium (assembly GCA_964577615.1). GTDB lineage: Bacteria > Desulfobacterota > Desulfobacteria > Desulfobacterales > QNYZ01 > QNYZ01. The sequence continues at coordinate 7,890 of CAZNZW010000088.1, forward strand.
CCATGAGGAATTTGGTGTCGGCCGGTACGTCTAATCCGGCATTTTCAGCGATGAACGTGGCCGGACGGGCGACGATATCCCGGTTCAGGTGGGTGCCGTCAGGCCACATGTAGGTCCGCAGTTTTTCGCGCTCGTCAGTGGAACAGAGATAGCCGCCCTCGGCTTCAAGGGCCTTGAGCATATCATCGTAGATGGTTTCGTACAGCGCCACCGCGTTTTCGGACGAACAGGATGCGGAATTGTTGGCCGTTTTCGACAGCATGATTTTATGGGCGGCTG
>CAZNZW010000089.1:0-8009 GCA_964577615.1 uncultured Desulfobacterales bacterium
GCCTGATCTTTGTATGTGGTCAGGTTCTCGTAAAGCTTTTTCTTTGATTTGAGCTGGTCGATTTCCGCATACAGTTTTTCCATGCTGGCATGGGCCTGGATGAGTTTCTGCGCTGTTTTGGGGCCCACGCCCGGCACGCCGGGAACATTATCGGCCGTGTCGCCCGACAGGCCCATCATGTCGATGATCTGTGTCGGTTTCAGGTTGAATTTTTTCCGGATGGTATCCAGGTCGATGACTTTCTCTTTCATCGGATCCCACAGCGTTGTTTTTGCCGTGACGATCTGCATGAAATCCTTGTCGCCGGTGACCGTCACCACCGAAAAGCCGGCTTTTTCCGCCTGCCGGGCCACTGTTCCGATGAGATCGTCGGCTTCAAATCCGGGCATTTCAAGAACAGGCAGGTTAAACCCCGCCGTTATCTTTTTAATATACGGGATCTGCAGGGCCATGTCTTCCGGCATGGGCGGTCGGTTGGCTTTGTAGGCGGGGTAGAGTGCGTGCCGGAACGTCGGGCCCTTGGCGTCAAAGAACATGACGGCATACCGGGGCGTCCGGTCAGTCATGAATTTGATCAGCATGCGGGTGAATCCGAAGACCGCATTGGTGGGCATGCCCTTCGAGTTTGAGAGGTGGCGGATGGCATGATAGGCCCGGTAGATATAGGCCGAACCGTCGATCAAATAGAGGATGCGGTCGGTATTGCTGGCCGAAGTCGTGGTTTCATTGACGGGGGGTTTTGTCTGAGTCATGGCGGTCTCGTTTCATTGACAATTCTTGTCGGGAGAGATAAATTTTTACGGTTCAAGAATTACCGTTTTGAGCGTGGGGGTGTCAAGAGGGGGATATCGAGGCTTTAAAACGCTGGCCCCTGTTGGCGTTTATAGTTAAGTTTGCGGTTCCCAGTGAAAAGGATGGTATTACATGCCGTCTGATAGTCAACGGCAGCCGGACTCTCGGCGGACCGGCCGGTCGGCCCGCAGCAGACGCCGACGGAGAAAAATTTATGTATGCCATTGCTGTGCGCAATCAGCGCCTTTTTGCTGGCAGTGCCGGTGCGGGTTTGCCATCTGCCAGACCTGCATGTATGAAAACATATGGGGATTGTCCTGCAACGGCATTACCTGGCAGTGCCCGGATTGCGGGGAACAGAACGGGCTGGGGAACCAGTAGCCCTCAGCCTGATTCAGTGGCAGTATCCGGATCACGGGGCAGGCCACACTCGCGGCAGCGGCCGTCCACGCCGATGGTGCCGATGCAGCTTTCATCCCGGCAGGGCTGACGGTCCGCCCAGTCGGCCGGCGCATCATCCTCATCCTCCCGCGATTCAGATTCGTCCGGGCCGCCGATCAGCAGATCATCCTCGGGCTCGATGGCTGCTTCTGAAGGCTCCGTGGCCTCTGACGATGACAGGGCAGCGGGTTGGACTTTTCCGTCTGTCGTCAGGCCGCACACCCGGCAGCGGCCGTCGGACCCGATGGTGCCCGTACAGCTTTCATCCGGGCAGAGTATCCGGTCCTCCCAAAAATCCGTGTCGACGTTGTTTTGGTGTTCAGTGGTCATTGCAGTGGCTATCCATTGGCCGGTTTATTTTTATCAGAATCGCCCGCCGTTTCATCCGGTTCCAGTTGAAAGGTCTGTTCCGGTTTGACGGTTTCATTGATTGTCTGATAGATATTTCTGAAATTTTCAGAAAAGGTGACCGGTGAGATCCGGCCCATTTCGATGAATTTGACGATGATCTCTTTGGAGGCTCTTAAAATGATTTCATCAAGTGTGGCCATGCGATCTCTCGTATGTGAATTATTAATTATTTTGAATTGTTAACAAAATATACCTTGAATGTCAATCCCCTTTTTATCGTTTCCCGGACCGATCACATGGAAACGATCTGTTTGACAGGAGAGGCGCTTTTCGGTAACGACAGCGCGAATGATGATTGATCTGGCAAGGAGGTTTCCCGTGCAAAAAAAATATGACGTTGATGCCATCAGCCGTGTCCGCCGCCTGACGGATATCCGTTCGGATATCCTGGATCCCATTGCGTATACCTATGCGGGCCGGCGGCCCATCGATATCACCATCGATCAGCCCGAATACTCTTCGGTCTGTCCCATGACCGGGTTGCCGGATGTGGGGTGCATCACGATCCGATACCGGCCCGCTGAAAAGATTGTCGAACTGAAATCACTCAAATATTATCTGCTTCAATACCGGAATGTCGGGATTTTCTACGAACATCTCGTCAACCGGATTCTCGATGATCTGGTGACGGTTCTCGATCCTGCCGAGCTGACCGTTACCGGCCGCTTCACGGCCCGGGGGGGCATTACGTCTGAGGTGACGGCCGCTTACCGATCTCCCGCCAGCGGCGACCCTGTTAAATAACGAGTTTTTCGACGGGTTTCTCCGCGGTCTCCAGCGTATCGAAATAGGCATTGATCAGACGCAGGGCGTCCCCGTGGCTGGCGATCTGTTTGATTGTTTCACGAAAGCGGGCGCTGCCGGGCAGGCCTTTGACAAACCGGGCCAGGCGGCTGCGCATCATCCGGCTGGCCACGGTTTCACCGTAGTAAGCGGTGGACGCGTCAAGGTACTGGACAGCCGTGCGGCGCAGACGGCCCAGGGTGACAGGCGTCGGCGTCCGGCCGGCAAGAATCTCCAGAGCCTGGGAAAAGATCCAGGGCCGGCCGATGGCGATCCGGCCGATCATCACCCCGTCACATCCGGTCTGGTGAAACATCTTCGGGACGTCTTCCGGATGGATGATGTCCCCGTTGCCGATTACCGGAAGGGTGACCTGCTGTTTTATCCGCTGGATCAGCGACCAGTCGGCATGACCGGAAAATCCCTGGGTCGCCGTACGGGGATGAACGGTAATGGCGTCCACGCCGCAGGATTCGGCAATACGGGCGATGGCAGCGGCCTGGTCGCCGGAGCGGTCCCATCCGCTGCGGATTTTGATGGTCAGGGGAATGGATATGGCCTGGCGCACGGCGGTCAGAATGGCCGCCGTGCGGTCCGGTGTCCGCATGAGGGCCGCACCGGCGCCTGTTTTGACCACTTTGCGGACGGAACACCCGAAATTGATATCGAGAATGTCGGCACCGGTATCGGCGACGATCCGCGCGGCATCGGCCATGATTTCCGGATCTGATCCGAAGAGCTGCACGGAAAGCGGTTTTTCAGTATCATTGCCGGCCAGCATGCGGAAGGTTTTGGCCGATTGATGCAGCAGGCCGTTGGCGCTGATCATTTCCGAACAGACCAGACCGCAGCCGGATGCTTTGGCGATCAGGCGGAAGGGCAGGTCGGTGATACCGGCCAGGGGCGCCATAATAAGCGGGTTGGCCAGAGCAATCGATCCGATTTTGAGTGTGCCTGTCATCGTTTATGTCCGCGGTGTGGGGTTGGCATAACAGAAGAGGCAATTATGGTAGCAGGGATGCTGCCTGTACCCGCCGATATCGACCGAATGATGGCAGCCGCATCCCTGCTGCCGCCGCTGGCCGGCATCCGGTTTCCCGGAGAGACCATCGCCATACAGCCGGGTCAGCAGGTCGTGGTCGATGCAGGCCGCCGGGCGGACGCCGCTGTCAGGCGGCAGGGATGCGAGAATCTCCTTTTCGCAGCAGGTATACAGAGAAATACCCCGGCCGGCCAATTGCGACGCCATGCGCATGAGAATCCGCGTTTTTTCCCTTGCCGGGGGATCAGCAAAGCGAAAATTCGTCAGCCGGGCCGTTCGCCGGCGGGTCTTCTGATAATCGTCCCGAAAGCTGGTAATGCAGCGGCGAATCCCGTTGCGGGCAGCGGCATCGGCAATATGATTGAACGCGCCAAGGTTGTTTTCGGTGCCGGCCCGGGTTTTAAAAAAACAGATCGGATCAAAGCGCCAGGTGACGGCGCCGGCGCCGTAAGTGGCGCACAGGTGTGCCAGCTGATCCAGCCGATCGGCAAGGGGGGGGACGCCGGGCTCGAGCCGGCGGGACGGGGTATTGACGGTAAAATTGAAAAAGAGCGCATACCCGCTGCCCCGAATTTTTTTCCCGAATCCACCGTCGATAAAAGGACCGAAATTTTTGGACCAGAAAACGATGGTGTGGACATACGCCGGTGATAGTGGAACGGTTTTCTTTCGCTGGTTGTAGGGGTTGACCGTCTCAACCTGTTTTTCAGCCAATCGCTGCATGAACCAGGGCATGTAAAAGGCCGGTATGTCGGTGCGCCGCGAAGCGGAAATGACGATGCGGTCGGTCCGGCTCATCTGCTTTTTTTCATATCGGCCAGGGAAATGATTTTACCGCCACTGGCTGTGCCGGGGGGGCGCTTTCCGGTTTCTTTATCCGCCGGGGGGGCCGCATCGGCATCGACCGGCGCCGGCAGCGCGGGCGATTTTACCAGCTCCAGCCGCATCGACTGGCCGCCCATGGTATATGGTTCGCCGTTGATGTAGGCATCCTTCAGGATCCAGGTGACGACCTGGAGCGGAATCTGGAGAAAGAGCAGGTCAACGTGATACCAGTCGGGCTTGTGATCGGCGGCTATGGCTTCGATGCGGGCAAAAACCAGGGGCTTTTCTTCCATGTAGATTAAGACGATGTCGTTTTCAGCGGCCATGGTATTTTTCCTTCCATCCATCTGCCATTGCAGGCAGGCGTGGGACAATTGCTGTATCCGTTTTCGAGTATCTATACCATCGGTGTGGATCATCGTAAAGGCAGGCGCGGGCGGATATCCGGAAAGTGGGGGATTTCACCATTGTGGTCGGTGGGCGCCGATGAAGAAGAAATGCCATGCTGGCCGTGAAAAATGCTCTGAGGTGTTCAATGATATGCAATATTGGCAGGTTACAGTATGTTTGGGGGGGTGGGATGGTTTCTATGGAATGATTGGCATGTTCTTTGCTTGTGTATTAAGCAAGTGCAACGGTTTGTTACACTTTCTATACCTCCTTCCTCGCAAAACGCCCCGGTCACCTTGGGTTGCCGGGGCGTCTTCTTGTCAGCAGGCAGCATCGTCTGGCTGCGTGATATCCTGTACTGATGAAAACCAGTGACTGATCGTTTTTATTATTCCAATATGCGGATACTGTCCTGGGGAAGTCGATGGGTGCCCTTGTTCTCCAGGCTGACCTCTATCAGGGCATCCGGATCGTTGATCGATGAATCCGGATCGGTCACGATTCCATGGTACCCGACAAATTCATCCATATAGCTTTCCCATCCTTCGTCTTCTGACTTTCTGAAAACCTCTATTTTCTGTCCCCGGTGAAATGCCATTTATTCCTCCCTTGTCCCGGTCAGTGGGTATCTTGTCTGTCATGCCAGCGTGCTATTTGGCGAAAGGTACGCTTTCAACATCAAATGGGGCTGTTTTTTTACGGGCGCAGGCTTCACAGACGGCATGGCCTGATTTGACCTGATTGGCCTGGCGGAATCGTTTTCTAATGAAATCTATGTACTTGGCCGGCCCGATGGCTGCGCCGCATTCTTCACAATACACCAGCTTCTGTCGGTTGAGAATCGTGCCGCATATCATCAGTATCCGTTCTTTGTCCCGGTCAACGATCTGCATGGCATTATTGGTGCAGTTCTGCACACAGGCCCCGCAGACAATGCATTTCTCTTCCGTTTTTCTGAAATCAGTTTCGACGGGATGGTCAAAATTCATGTATCCGAAATGCAGGGCGTCGATTTTCATCTCGTCCCGGCAGACCCGCACGCATTCCCCGCATCGGCGACAGATATCGCAGCGCAGGCAGCGGCTGGCTTCTTCCCGCGCCTGCTTTTCCGTATAGCCGAGTTCCACCTGTTGAAACATGGTGCGTCGCCGGTCAATACTCAACAGATCCATCTCCGGCCTTTTGACGACCATTTTGGTGCTGGCCGGCATTTCTATCCAATCGGTTCGTGCCCGCCGTATCGGCACGGGTGGCGTTCTGCGCTGGGGAATACCGGAAAAATAGCGATCAATCGAGTCCGCGGCTTTCTTACCCCCGCCGATGGCTTCGATGACGGTGGCCGGGCCGGTCACGGCGTCGCCAACAGCAAAGATGCCCGCCTGGCCAGTGGTCATATTGGCCATGTCCACGCTGATTGTATTCCGCCTTGTCCAGGTAAGGTCGGGCAGTTCCGCCAGACACTGATGATCAACCTGCTGACCGATGGCTGAAATCACCGCGTCCACATCGATAAAATATTCGCTGCCCATGACCGGTACCGGTGACATGCGGCTGCTGCCCTCTTGTTCCACCAGTTCCGCCCGGATGCATTTAAGGGCCTGGACCCGGCCGTCTTTCCCGGTAATTTCAACCGGTATGGTCAGGAATGACAGTTTAACGCCTTCTTCCTCGGCCTGCTCCACTTCCTCTTCATCGGCCGGCATCTCCGTTCGGGTTCTCCGGTACGCAATGGTGACTTCTTCGCATCCCAGTCGCAGGCAGGTTCGGGCGGCGTCAATGGCGACGTTGCCGCCACCGATAATGACCACGCGTTTGCCGGGAATATGCCTGTCTCCCAGGGCGACATCCTTTAAAAGTTTGATAGAATCGAAAACCTGAGGATAATCCGTTTCACCGGGGATTCTGAGCTTGTAGGCGTTGTGCGCGCCAATGGCGAAAAGAAAAGCTTCAAAGCCCTCTTTTTTCAATTGTTTCAGAGTGACATCCTCGCCGAAACGGGTATTATAGACAAACTCGACGCCCAGATCTTCCAGCATGGACACTTCCCGGTCGATAACCTCGCGGGGCAGTCGGTACCGCGGGATACCCACCATGATCATCCCGCCGGCAACGGGCAGCGCCTCGATTACCCGAACCGAGTACCCTTTCAGCGCCAGATAGTACGCGGCGCTCATTCCACCGGGACCGGCGCCGATGACCGCCACTTTCTTATCGATCGCCGGTGCCTTTTTCGGATTTTTATACCGGTTTTCCGACATGGCCCGCTCGGCGGCAAAGGCCTTCAGGAATTTGATGGAAACCGGCTTGTCGATCTGGCCACGGACACACATAAACTCACACGGGCGGGTACAGACCAGACCGCACACCCAGGGGAAGGGGTTATCCTCGCGAATCACTTCAATGGCCTCGGCGTCTTTTCCCTGGCCGATCAAGGTGACATAGGTAGGGATATCAATTCCCGCCGGGCAGGCCATCTGACAGGGCGCCGGCACCAGGTAAACACAATCTCCGGTGGGGCAGTTGTGGCTTTCGACATGATTGAGAAAACATTCCGGATGTTCGGTGAGAACGGCGTCCACCATCTTGCCGGTGTCGATGCATGCCGCTGCCGATCCCTCGTCAATCAACTCCCCGGCCAGCGCCTGTATCGCCGGGATATGCTCGGAAGATGCGCTTCCCCATGCGATATCGCGCATCAGGGCTAATACTTCTTCGGCAATCCGCCTGCTCTTCGGGTCTTTAAGCGAGCCGGACGCAATGGTTTTATCCAGCCGGTTGATGGTCAGCATCACGGGGCATTTGGGCTCGAGCATTTATTCTCCCCTATTGTTTGATTATATTTTAATGCGATAGTTATTCTCAAATCTGTTCAGCGGGGAACGGACCATTTCACCACTGATTTTCTCAGTGCTGCTGATTGATGCCGCTTCGACGCCCGATCCCGCTTGAAACACTCCGGGCAGATATAATCGATGAGTTCAAGCCCCTTGGGCAGATAGGATTTTTTATTAATCAGCTCCAGGTATTTTTTGGGCGCAAACGGCGTGCCGCAATGGTCGCATCGTTCCAGCTTGAATTTCGCAAACACCTGCCCCCAGGTGGAAATTTTTCGCTCATCTCCCCGGTCTTCCACCTGGATGGCGTCTGTGGGGCATACCTGCGCGCAGGATCCACAGCCGATGCAATACTCGGAGAGCCGCTCAAAATCGGTCGTGACTTTTCGGTCCGGGCCGCGATTGACAAAACAGAGCGCGTACGCGCCGATTTCATCCCGGCAGACGCGGACACAGCGGCCACAGAGGATACAGTCGTTGCTCTCTCCGGT
>CAZNZW010000090.1:0-7820 GCA_964577615.1 uncultured Desulfobacterales bacterium
TGACCAACCTGGCCAATCAGCTGCCGGCCTATTTTCTCCATCTGCCCACCACGGTCTTTATCGTGCTGCCGCTCACCGGCCGGGCCGGTGTGCTCTATTTTCTGATAACCTTTATTGCCGCGGCGATCCGTTTTGTTCTGGTGCTCGTTTATGGGAGGCTGCATCCCTCCGCAGCATCGGGGGCAGATGCCATCGGCGCTGATGAACCAACGGCTGAGCGTCGACTGCGACCGGCCATATGGCCGGTATTGAAACGGAAATTACCGCGAAGGCTGGGCAGCATCGCCACGTTTGTCGTGCCCATCTATATCGCTGTTTTTCTTTTCCAGAGCGCCGGTCTGTTTGACTGGCTTCGCCAGTGGATTGCCCAGTGGGTGACCACGGCTTTTATTCCCATTGAAGCCCTTTCCCTGGTGGTCCTCAGCTTTGCCGCCGAATTCACATCGGGCTTTGCCGCGGCCGGGGCGCTGATGAATGCCGGGGTGATTACGATCAAGCAGACCGTGCTGGCCCTTTTGATCGGTAATGTGGTCGCCTTTCCCATCCGCGCCCTGCGCCACCAGCTTCCCCGCCTGATGGGCATTTTTGCCCCGAAAATGGGGTTGCAGCTGCTTCTGCTGGGCCAGGGAATCCGGATTGTCAGCCTGGTGTTGGTGGGGTGGGTATACTATATGGTATGGTAAGATGCGTGTAACTGTTCAGCCGCAGATCCACACAGATAAATCCAAGTATGTTTAAACACAAAGAGATGACAGATATTATAATATTCAAAAAATCTGTATGTGATAATAAAAGAAAAAAATATCCGTGACGATCCGCGCAGATCCGCGGCTGAATCGTTCCAGATGCGTTTTTTTGAAAACCGGGAAAACCAGCGGAAAAATAAATAAGGAGCAAAACGATTACCAAAGGATTCGTCATCGCCGGCACCCACAGTGGCGCCGGGAAAACCACCATCACCCTGGGATTGATGATCGCCCTGTCACAGCGGGGCCTGACGGTTGCGCCGTTCAAGGTGGGGCCGGACTTCATTGATCCCGGTCATCATCGAGTGGCCGTGGGGGTGGACAGCCGCAACCTGGATGGCTGGATGCTGGAAAAGGCATACAACCAGGCCTGCTTTGCTACCCATACGGCGGATGCGGATATTGCCGTGGTCGAAGGGGTGATGGGATTATACGACGGGTTCAGCGGGACGAGTGGAGCCGGGTCCACTGCCCAGATGGCCAAATGGCTCGGGCTCCCGGTGGTCCTGGTCGTCAATGCCGCTTCCATGGCCCGCAGCGCGGCGGCGCTGGTCCAGGGATTTGAGCGGTTCGATCCGGCGGTGACCTTTGCCGGGGTGGTCTTCAACAATCTGGGTAGTCCGGGACACCTGGACTACCTGGCCCAGGCCATGGCCGCCTATGTGGATATGCCCGTGCTGGGCGGTTTTTTGCGGGATGACCGCCTAAAGATGCCCGAGCGGCATCTGGGACTGATCACGGCGGAAGACCGGCCCCTGTCCGGGGAATGGATGAATACCCTGTCCGGCCGGATCGAGGCCCAGCTGGATGTAGACAAACTATTGGAAAGCCTGTCCGAGATCCATTTGCCCCGGTTGGTAGATCAGCCATCTGGTATCCGGCCTTCCACAGGCATCCGGATCGGCGTGGCCAGAGACCGGGCTTTTTGCTTTTATTACCCGGACAATCTCGACCTGCTGGAAAAAGCCGGTGCGCAGATCGTCCCCTTTTCACCGTTGAACGATACTAAACTCCCCGGCAACCTGGACGGCATCTATTTCGGCGGGGGATACCCGGAGCTGCACGCCGCGGCACTGGCTGAAAATAAGTCGATGCGGGACGCCGTCCGGCACGCCAGTCGGGAGGGACTGCCCATCTACGGAGAATGCGGCGGTTTCATGTACCTCTGTCGGGAACTGATTGATGCCGACGGCGGCGCTCACCCCATGTGCGGCTGTTTTCCCATGACCACGCAGATGCATCCGAAGCTGCGGGTATTGGGCTATCGTCAGGTGGCGCTGAGCACGGATACGCTTCTGGGGCCGGAAGGGGTGGTTCTGCGGGGGCATGAATTTCACTATTCGGATCTGGCGGCCCCGGCTGCCGAAACTGACAGATCCGTTCAAACCGTCTACACGGTCAGCGCCCGCAAAGGCGCAAAGCCGCGGCCCGAAGGGTATCGGGTCCACCAGACCCTGGGCAGCTACATTCATCTGCATTTCGGCAGCCGGCCGGAAAGTGCCGCGGCATTTGTCGATCGATGTCAAAAAGTTCAACACCAAAGGAGCGCCATCCATGAAACCCGAGCAGATTGAGCAAAAAAGCTTTGAAATAATAGATGAAGAAGCCGGTCGTCACGACTTTCCCCCGGACCAGTGGCCGATTGTGCGGCGGATGATCCACACCTCGGCGGATTTTGAATATATGGACAGCGTCCGCTTTCACCCGGAGGCGGTAGCGGCGGGAATCAGCGCCATCCGGCAGGGCGGCATGATTTTTACCGACACCAACATGCTGCGGACCGGCGTGCGCCAGCGGGACCTGGACCGGTTCGGGGCCACGGTAAAATGCCTCATGGCCGATCCGGAGGTGGGCCGGTTGGCGACCGTCAGCGGGGACACCCGGGCAAAGGTCGCGGTGGATGCGGCCGCCGATGAGATGGCGGGCGGGATCTACGCCGTCGGCAATGCGCCCACGGCCCTTTTACGTCTCATCGAGCTGATCAATACCGGCAAGGCCGCACCGGCCCTGGTGATCGGGCTGCCCGTTGGTTTTGTCAACGCGGCCGAATCAAAAGCGGCGCTTCTGGACGTGGATATCCCCTATATTACCAACGTGGGGCGAAAAGGCGGTTCCAATGTGGCGGCCAGTGTCGTCAATGCCCTGATCCTGCTGGCCCTTGAAGAAGCGAAGAACAAGGATTGATCCGTGGCCCGGCGATCTAAGAAAAAATTACGCACCGGTTTTACGACGGGAACATCGGCCGCAGCGGCGGTAAAGGGCGCCCTGACGCTCCTTGCCACCGGGACCGCGCCGAAAACGGTGAATGTGCAACTGCTGATCGACAAAACACTGACCATCGCCATTGCCGATTGCCGCAAAACCGGCCCTGACAGCGCCCGGTGTACGGTGATCAAGGATGGCGGGGATGACCCGGATATCACCCACAAAGCGGAAATCGGCGCCGAGGTAAAGATCGACCGGATAGACCCGTCGGGTGCGGTTTGTATCCGGGGTGGAAAAGGGGTCGGCACGGTAACCAAACCGGGCCTGGAAACGCCGCCGGGACAGCCCGCAATCACATCAGGTCCAATGAAAATGATCAAGATGGCCGTGACTGATGTTCGCGAAATGCATGCGGACACAGGTGCCGTGGATATTGAAATCTTCGTGCCACGGGGTGAAATTCTGGCCCGCAAAACGCTGAACGCCCGGCTGGGGATTCTCGGCGGTATCTCGATCCTCGGCACCACCGGTGTGGTCAAACCACTTTCCCATGCCGCGTATATCGCCACCATCGATAAATCACTCTCCGTGGGCCGGGCGGTTGGCCTGGATCAGGCGGTTTTCACCACCGGACGGCGCAGTGAGCGGTTTGCGCAGAAGTTATGGCCCGACCGTCCTCCGGAAAGCTATATTCAGATCGGCGACTATTTTGCCACAGCCATGGAGATGGCGGCCGGATATGGATTTGAACGGATCACCATCGCCATCTTTTTCGGCAAGGCCGTCAAGATGGCCCAGGGAATTGGCCACACCCATGCCCGGTCGGCCCGGTTGACTCTGGACCAGTTGGCCCGATGGGCCGTGGAGGAGACGGGCAGCGAGCACCTGGCCGGGCAGATCCGTCAGGCCAATACGGCCCGGCATGTGTTTGATTTTATCAAGGATGACTACCCGGCGCTTGTTTCGCGGGTGGGGCGCGAAATTGCAGGCGTGGCCCGGCGGTTTGCCGATGATCGGATAGACGTCCGGGTGGTGATTTTCGATTTTGACGGCAGTCTCTGTTTCGATTCAGAGGAGCAATCAAAAGGAGCGGCGAAACAGTCATGAATAAAGTGGTTGTTATCGGTATGGGCCTGTCGTCCGGGGATCTCACGGCCGTCCACCTCGACATGATCCGGTCGGCGGATATTTTGATGGGCGGCCGGCGGCACCTGGCGGATTTTGAATCGCTGGAAGTAAGAAAAGAAGTGATTACCGGGAAGATCGACGATACGATTGCGTTTATCCGGCGGCACATGGAGAGCAAGCGGATTGTGGTATTGGCATCGGGTGACCCGCTTTTTTTCGGTATCGGGGATCGGTTGATCCGGGAATTCGGCCCGGATCGTGTGACGATCCACCCCAACGTTACTTCCGCGGCCGCGGCCTTTGCCCGGATTAACCTGCCCTGGTCCGAGGCCCGGATCGTCAGCCTTCACGGCCGCGACCGAAAATGGGCGCTGCTCGATGCCCTGAAGGCAGGGGTTCCGGTCGCCGTGCTGACCGATCACCACTACACCCCCGGCTGGCTGGCCGGGTGGCTGCAGGACCGGGGGATTTTTGATGTGAAGATGGCCGTCTTTGAACAACTGGGCATGCCTGACGAGGCTTTTGGCTGGTATGACCTGGATAAGGCAATCGGAAAACAGTTTGCCCAGCCCAACGTGGTAATTCTGGAACCGGATCGCCCTCCGGCATCGCCCTGGATAGGGATGGATGACGATCTTTTTGATCGCGAGAAGGGATTGATCACCAAATCCGACGTCCGGGCCGTGACGCTGTCCAGGCTGGCCCTGAAACCGGGCCAGACCCTCTGGGACCTGGGGGCGGGCAGCGGATCGGTGGGGATCGAGGCCGCCACGCTTCTGGGACCGGGCCGGATCGTGGCCGTGGAACAAAAAGCGTCACGCGTGGCGCAGATCAAAGCCAACGCCCGGCGACTGGGTGTGTTTAATCTTGACGGGGTTCAGGCCAGACTCCCCGACGGGCTCGAACGACTCCCCCGGCCGGACCGGATCTTCATTGGCGGGGGCGGAAAAGACCTGCCAGCCATCATTTTGGCCGCCGCCGGATATCTGCCGCCAGATGGCATCATGGTGGCCAACACGGTCCTGCTGGACAATCTGACGGCGGCCACCGGGGCAATGGAAACCGCCGGTCTGGATACAACTGTCACCCAGATTCAGATCAGCAACAGCAAGTCCATGCCGTGGAGCCGGCGCTTTGTCCCCCAGAGCCCGGTGTGGATTATTACCGGAAAAATGAAAGCGAAAAAATGACACCAACCGATCAACATTCCATCATTATCTGCGGGGCCGGGCCGGGCGATCCGGACCTGATTACCGTCAAGGGCCAGAAGGCGCTGGCCCGGGCCGACCTGGTCCTTTATGCCGGATCACTGGTGCCCAAGGCCGTCCTCACCTGGGCCCCAAAGGCGGCAAAACGGATCTCCAGCGCCGGAATGGACCTGGCACAGATTATCGATACCATGGCCACGGCCCATGCATCCGGCAAACAGGTGGTGCGGCTTCATACCGGCGACCCCAGCCTCTACGGCGCCATCATGGAGCAGATGGCCGAGCTGCGGCAACGCCATATCCCTTATCAGGTCATCCCCGGGGTCACGGCCGCTTTTGCCGCCGCCGCCGCCATGGGCATCGAATATACCGTCCCCGAACAGACCCAGACCCTGATCCTGACCCGGATGGAAGGGCGGACACCGGTCCCGGAAGCCGAACGCCTGGTATCCCTTGCCAGCCATGGGGCGTCCATGGTGATCTACCTGAGTATGGCCCTGATCACCAAAGTGGCCCCGATTCTGGCCGACGCCTATGGCCCCGAAGCGCCCTGCGCCGTGGCCTATCGCGTCAGTCATCCGGATGAGCGGATCATTTCGACCCGGCTGGACGCATTGGTCAAGACCGTGGAAACCGCCGGTATTGATCGTCATGCCGTTATCATGGTGGGACCGGCCATGGCCGACCCCTCGGCCCAGGAAGGCCTGCGCTCCAAACTCTACCACAAGGATTTTTCCCATGGATATCGGAGTGGATACCGGGATGGACACCGGGCCGATTAAAACCGCCATCTGGGTCGTGACGCCCAATGGACTGGCCATGGCCGAAAAAATCATGGCTGCATGGCCCGACACCACGCTCTTTTACACCCGGCGTCTAAAAGGGCAGGTGTCCCGTGGCACATGCGTAGATCGCCTCACGCAAGCTGTAGCTGATGAATTCAGCCGGTTTTCAGGACATCTTTTCATCATGTCGACCGGGATTGTGGTTCGCTCCATTGCCCCGCTGATCAAAAATAAAACGGTGGATCCGGCCATCGTCGTCATGGACGATACCGGCCGGTTTGTCATCAGCCTGCTCTCCGGGCACATCGGCGGGGCCAACGCCCTGGCCCAAAAGGTGGCGGCCGTTTCAGGGGCGACGCCGGTGATTACCACGGCCACGGATGTCAATAACAAACCGGCCATCGACGTCATCGCCATGGAAAATAGGCTGAAGATCGAAAATCCGAAGGCCATCAAACGGGTGAATATGGCGCTGCTTCTGGACGAACCGGTCCGGATTTATGATCCTATGGGTTGGTTAAAAAGCGTGGATTGGCTGAAAAACGGGGGATGGCCGGGGAGTAGTTTGTCCGATGCTGGATTTGTTGAAGTATCAACAATGGATCAATTCTCAATGCTAACAGCGGATCAGGCAGCGGCGGTCTTTGTTGATGACGTGACCACCGACCTGCCGTCCCATGTGCTGGTATTGCGCCCCCCGTCCCTGGTGGCCGGGATCGGGTGCAACCGGCATACGTCCAAAGAAGAAATCCGGGATTTTTTATTCGGCACCCTGGATCGATTCAAGCTGGCCCCGGACAGTATTGGCGCCATCGCCACCATCGATCTGAAATCCGACGAAGTCGGACTGGTGGCCCTGGCCGATGATTTAAATATTCCTCTGATATTTTTCTCCAGAGATCAACTCAACCAGGTGCCGGACGTACCGAACCCGTCGGCCATGGTTGTCAAACATGTAGGAGTTCAAAGCGTATGCGAAGCCTCAGCGATTCTGGCCAGCCGGAACGGCCGACTGATCGTCCCCAAACAAAACACCCGCAATGTGACCGTGGCCGTTGCCCGGAAGGCCTCTACATTGTCGGGATCGGCCCCGGCGCCCTAGATCATCTATCGGTCCGGGCCCGGCAGGTATTGTCAGAAGCCGATACCGTGGTGGGATACGGTACCTATGTCGACCTGATCCGTCCGCTGATCAAAGATAAGGAAATCATCAGCACCGGAATGACCAGAGAGGTCGAACGGGTCACCAAAGCCCTGGATGCCGCCATGGCCGGAAAATCCGTGGCCCTGGTCTCCAGCGGTGATCCGGGGATCTACGCCATGGCCGGTCTCGCTTTTGAGATCTGCGCCAAAAGAGGGGTTACGGTAATACCACCCGGTGCGAAAGGTGCGGACAGTAATAATCAGACGGTTTTCATCGAAGTCGTTCCCGGTATCCCCGCCCTGTGCGCCGGGGCGGCTCTGCTGGGCGCCCCGCTCACCCACGATTTTGCCGTCATCAGCCTCAGCGATCTGATGACCCCCTGGGAAGTCATCGAAAAGCGGATCATCGCTGCCGCTCAGGCCGATTTTGTCATAGTGATCTACAACCCCAAAAGCAGAAAACGGAACTGGCAATTACAGAAAACCCAGGAAATTGTCCTGAACCACAGAGACGGCCACACCCCGGCAGGCATCGTTACCGCCGCCATGCGGCCCGAACAACAGGTTCACATCACCACCCTTAGCCAATTGCATCTGGCCGATGT
>CAZNZW010000091.1:0-7627 GCA_964577615.1 uncultured Desulfobacterales bacterium
GCCGGGATATGATACTCGCATGGCAGGCTTTAAAACCGACGAATCAACGGATCCGATGACCCGTAAATCCTGAGCGGTGAACATCGATCCGCAACGCGCTGACGAGGAGTTGGGATGGCGTTAAATCTGATGGAAGGCAACGAAGCCATCGCCCGGGGGGCGGTGGCGGCTGGGTGCAATTTTTTTGCCGGGTATCCGATTACCCCGGCCACCACCATTTACAATACCATGCTTAAGCTGCTGCCCCCCAGGGGCGGCGTCTGCCTCCAGGGGGAAGACGAAATCGCATCCATCGGCTTTTGTCTCGGGGCGGCCATGGCCGGGATGAAAACCATGACGGCCACATCGGGTCCGGGCATCAGCCTGTACAGCGAACAGATCTCGTTTGCCATCGGCAGTGAGATTCCCGTCGTTATCATCGACGTCCAGCGCCTGGGGCCGTCCACCGGGTCGGCCACCAAGGGCGCCGACGGGGATATCCAGTTTTTGCAATGGGGCAGCAGCGGCGGGCTGCCGGTGATCGTTCTGGCGCCGGTGGATGTGAAGGATTGCTATGTGCTCACCATGCACGCCTTTAACCTGGCCGAGCGTTATCGCTGTCCGGTTTTCGTGGCCGCCAACAAGGAGATCTCCATGACCCGGGAGACCCTCGACCTTGACGCACTGGACCTGCCGCCGATCATCAACCGTCAGACGGCCGATCCGGCCGCGCCTTTTTTACCCTTTGGGGTCAGGGACGGTCAGCGGGTGCCGGATTTTCTGCCCATTGGTGGGGATCGCCTGGTGCGCCAGACATCGTCCACCCACGGCGCGGATGGATATATCACCACCGATCCGGAACAGATTTCCCGGATGCAGGCACGCCTGGATGCCAAGCTCAAAGCGGCGGTTTCCGGGTTTACCTGTATCGAGGAAGTGCATGTACCCGGCGCCGATACACTGGTGATTACCTATGGCGTCACGGCCCGTGCGGCAAAAGCGGCGGTTAAAAAAATCCGGAACAGCGACCGCCCGGCGTCGCTTTTGATTTTGAAAACGCTGTGGCCGGTCCCCGAGGCGTTGATCCGGGAGAAGGCCGCCCCCTACAGACGCGTGGTTATGGCGGAGATGAATCTGGGGCAGTATGTCCGGGAACTTCAGCGCCTGCTGCCCGGCCAGAAAATTGATTTTATCGGGCAGATGAACGGCGAGATGATCAAGCCCGGACAGATGATAGAGGTGATTCAAAATGGATAGTCTGATAAACCGGAATCGGCCACCGGTATTTTGCCCGGGCTGCTCGCACGATACCGTTCTCCAGGGTGTGGATCAGGCCCTGACGGGGATGGGAATAACCGGTGAAGACGTGGTGATCGTGACCGATATCGGGTGTTCCGGTCTGTTCGATGTTTTTTTCAACACCCATGCCTTTCATGGCCTGCACGGCCGGGCGCTGACCTATGCCACCGGGATCAAGATGGCCCGGCCGGACCTTAAAGTCATTGTGACCATGGGGGACGGCGGCCTCGGCATTGGCGGGGCCCATGTATTGAGCACCTGCCGGCGCAACATCGATCTGACCCTTCTGGTGCTCAACAACTTCAACTACGGCATGACCGGCGGGCAGTGTTCTTCCACCACGCCCCGGGATGCGGTGGTCGGATCCGGATTTTTAAACAAGCTCGAAAAACCCATGGATATCTGCCAGGTGGCCGGCGCGGCCGGGGCGGCCTGTGTGGCCCGGATCTCCGCGTATGACAAGAACCTGGTCGCCGCACTCACGACGGCCATTGAATTTGACGGATTTTCCCTGGTTGATATCTGGGGCATCTGCCCCGGCCGCTACACCCGCCGCAATCAATTGACCCCGAAAAATATTGAAGCGGATCTGACACAGCTGCCGGATCTGGATCATTTCATGTCCCGGAACGCCAGAATGGAATACGGCCGGGCCTACCGGAAAGAGGCGGCGCGGCAACCGGTTGCATCAGATCCGGTCTGCATTCAAGCCACATGCCGTCCTCCCCGGGCCGGTCGCAGCGAAGTCGTTCTGCTGGGAAGTGCCGGCCAGCGGATCATTACGGCGGGAGAACTGATCTGTCTGGCGGGGGCGGCGGCCGGTTGCCATGCCACCCAGAAGAGCGATTATCCCATCACGGTCATGCGGGGCCACTCGGTCAGCGAGGTTATTCTCTCCGATGTCGAGATCGAATACACGGGGATTGAAAATCCGTCGATCATCATCGCACTGGCACCGGAAGGGGTGAATCGCCGCCGGAAAATGCTGGCCGGTCTTTCCCCGGACGCGCAGGTCATCAAGGCCGCGGGCGTTGAATTACCGGCCTGCCGGGCGGGCGTCTTCGAAATCGATTTTAAAAGTAAGAAGATACGGGCCACGGACCGGGCCCTGGCCGCCCTGGCGGTTCTGGCCCGGCAGAACAACATATTAACCCTGGAGATGCTCACGGCCGCGCTGAAATTACGGTTTAATAAAGCTGTTTACGAAAAAGCGCGCACAGTGGTGGAAAAAGCCGTTTCCGGGTAAACAGGCGCCGGGTCTGAATTATACGATCGCCATCGCCTCAACTTCTACCCGTACATCTTTGGGCAGGCGGTCGACGGCCACACAGGAGCGCGCCGGCGCGGTATGGGTGAAGTACGTGGCATACACTTTGTTAAACTCGGCAAAATCGTTCATGTCGTCGAGAAAACAGGTGGTCTTGACTACCTGGTCGAGCGTGGCCCCGCCGGCCGCCAGTACGGCCTTGATGTTTTCCATGACCTGCCGGGTCTGGGCGGCAATGTCCGTGCCGACCACTTCACCGGATCCGGGGGCCAGCGCGATCTGGCCCGAAGTGATCAGGAAGGGGCCCGCTTTGACGGCCTGGCTGTAGGGGCCGATGGCGGCCGGTGCGGTGCTCGTGGCAATGATTTCTTTGTTCATCTGATGATCTCCTCAATAGGCATGGTTGGTCGCAGCCGGTTTTAATATTTAACGCGGGGCGTGGCGGCATCAAGTAAGCCGGTCAGCGCGGCGGCCGGGTTTTTCGTCCGGCTCAGAAAGATCATGGCGGCAATGATGTAGGGCTTGTATCCGGCCTGCCGGTAAAGGGGCACCCGATAACGGTCAAAAACGGCGGCCGCCACTTCTCCTTTTTCACAGCTGACGCCGGTGATATCGGCGGGCAGGCAGTGCATGTAAAGGGCGCTGCCCTTGTGAGTCGCCGCCATGCGGGCCGGCGTGCATTCCCATTCCCGGTGACCGGCGTTCTGGGCCAAAAGGTCTTTTTCAAGGGCGTCGATGCCGGCAAAATCGCCATCGCCGTACAGCGCGGTCCGTTTTTCCATGGCGGCAAACGGTGCCCAGCTCTTGGGGTAGACGATATGGGCACCGGCAAAGGCGGCGTCCATGTCGTGGGTTGTCTCAAAGCGGCCGCCGCTGGCCGCCGCGTTTTGCCTGGCCACATCGAGGACCCCTGGCATGACTTCGTATCCGGGCGGGTGGGCCAGTACAATATCCATGCCGAAGCGGGTCATGAGGCCGATAACGCCCTGGGGAACCGAAAGGGGCTTGCCGTAGGAAGGGCTGTAAGCCCAGGACATGGCCAGCTTTTTCCCCTTGAGATTATCCACGCCACCGAAGGTGTGAATCAGATGCAGCATGTCGGCCATGGACTGGGTCGGGTGGTCGATGTCGCATTGCAGATTTACCAGGGTCGGGCGCTGTTCAAGAATTTTTTCCCCGGATCCGAATGTGACCGATCGGGCGACCTCGCGCATGTAGGCGTTGCCTTTGCCGATGTACATATCGTCGCGGATGCCGATGACATCGGCCATGAAGGATACCATGTTGGCTGTTTCGCGGACGGTTTCGCCGTGGGCGATCTGGGATTTGCCTTCATCCAGGTCCTGTACGGCAAGGCCCAGCAGGTTGCATGCGCTGGCAAAACTGAAGCGTGTCCGGGTGGACTGATCGCGAAATAAAGAGATGGCCAGGCCGCTGTCAAAGATCCGGCAGGAGATGTTCCGCTGGCGCAGGGCGCTTAATATTTCGGCGGTGGCGAAAGTCGCCTGGATCGCGGTGTCGCTTTTTTCCCAGGTCAGCAGAAAATCATCCAGCACCATTTCCCGGCAGTCCAGGCGGGCCAGTTGGTCAATGCGGGTTTTTATTTCAGTGGTATCCATGGGGCTTCCTCCCTTACTTCCTGTTCAGATAAGCCAGCGGCAAGGCAGCATAGAAAGCGGCACAGCGGACCAGGTCCGCCTTCCAGGTTTTTTCATTGGGGGCATGGGCTTCGGCCTCTTTGCCGGGGCCGAACCCCAGGCAGGGAATGCCGAAAAGGCCGGTGATGGCCACGCCGTTGGTGGAAAAGGTCCATTTGTCCACCCTCGGGGCATGATCGAAAAGTGTTTCGTACGCATCCACCGCCGATCGGGTGACGCGGTGATCGGCCGGAATCGTCCAGGAGGGGAAGTAGCAGTCGGTCGGGTAGACGAGCCCCGTATACGAAGGCCGATTGTAGGTATACATTGACACGTCGGCCCGGGCTGCCTGGACGGCCGGCAGCGCCCGGATCTGGGACAGGGCCAGCTCTTTATCTTCACCGGCAGTCAGGCGCCGGTCGATGGAGATGGTGCAGCCGTCCGCCACGGCGCAGCGGGAAGGAGACGTGTAGAATATTTCCGAAACGGTGAGGGAGCCCTTGCCCAGGAAATCGTCGTCTTTCAACTGGGCGTGCAGCGTTTCCAGCTCGCCCAGGATCCGGCCCATTTTGAAGATGGCGTTATCGCCGCGTTCCGGGGCGGACCCATGGGCACTGACGCCCTGGACGGCCACTTTGATTTCCATGCGGCCGCGTTGTCCCCGGTAAATCCCGCCGTCGGTCGGTTCGGTGGAGATGACAAAATCCGGTTGAAGTCCGGTTTCTCCGAGAATGTACTGCCAGCAGAGGCCGTCGCAGTCTTCTTCCAGAACGGTTCCCACCACCACGAGCGTGTATTCGCCGGTCAGCGACAGGTCTTTGATGATCCTGCCGGCATAGACCATGGCGGCCATGCCGCCTTCCTGGTCGCTGGCACCGCGGCCGCCGATCACGTCATCGTCTTCCATGCCTTCAAAGGGGTCGAACTGCCAGTTCTCCCGGTTCCCCACGCCGACGGTGTCGATGTGGGCATCCAGGGCGATCAGTGTTTTGCCGGTGCCGATATATCCGAGAATATTTCCCATGGGATCGATATCAATGCGGTCAAAGCCGACGGTTTCCATTTCCTGCCGGATGCGATCGATGACCGCCTTTTCATGCCCGCTTTCGCTGGGCAGCCGGATCATGTCCCTTAGAAAGCGCGTCATTTCCGGCAGGTAGCGGGTAGCCAGTGCGTTTATTTTATCAGGGTCGAAGGCAGGCATGTGGATCGGTTCTCCTTTGCATGATCGGGTGGGTGTGGGGTAGCTTCCGGTTTTATATACAAGTTGACCGCATGTCGCCAGTATTTTATGAATTCTGCGGAAAAAAACAGGGTAGATCTGCCACAGGGAAAAATGGTAGGATTGCCCGGCGCAGATACCAGGTTTAAAGGGGGAAGATGCCGGGAACGATTTTTGGCAGATAAAAGATGAAATCGGCATAGAGGGAAAAATGGATAGGATTTGGATTAAAAACCCGCTGGCCATACTGGTGCCGGAGGGGACCGACGCCGGCGGCGGCATTGTTGTGCAGGATGCGGTTATCACCGAGACAGTGCTTCCGGGCCGGGCGCCGTCGGCACCGCCGGACGCCATCTTTGATGCGGGCCGGCATGTTGTCCTGCCGGGGCTGATCAATGCCCATCATCATTTCTGTCAGACACTGACCCGGGCGTTTCCATCCGCTCTGGACCGGGCGCTTTTTGCCTGGCTCAAGGCGCTGTATCCGGTCTGGACCGGGTTGACGGCCGAACACATGGCCGTGGCCACCCGGCTGGCCCTGGTTGAATTGCTGCGTTCCGGGTGCACCACGGCGTCGGACCACCATTACATGTTTCCGGCCGGTCTGGAAAACGCGGTCGATATTCAGGTGGCGGAGGC
This sequence comes from uncultured Desulfobacterales bacterium, assembly GCA_964577615.1. Taxonomy (GTDB): domain Bacteria; phylum Desulfobacterota; class Desulfobacteria; order Desulfobacterales; family QNYZ01; genus QNYZ01. The sequence continues at coordinate 6,044 of CAZNZW010000091.1, forward strand.
GGTTCGGCTGGGCATGCGGGTGGTGCTGACCCGCGGGTCCATGAGCCTGAGCGTGGACGAAGGGGGCCTGCCGCCCAGGGCGGCCGTGCAGGATGAAGATACAATTCTTGCCGACAGTGAACGGCTGATCCGGACTTACCACCAGACCGGGCCGGGCGCCCGCGTGCAGGTGGCGCTGGCCCCATGCGCCCCCTTTACGGTGAGCGAGGCGTTGATGATGGAGAGTGCGCGACTGGCCCGGAAACACGGGGTCCGGCTGCACACCCATCTGGCTGAAACCGAAGATGAAACCGCATTCTGTCTGTCCACCACGAAAATGCGGCCCCTCGATTATCTGGAAAAACTCGGCTGGCTATCAGCGGACGTGTGGCTGGCCCATGGCATTCATTTCAACGCCGATGAGATGCGACGTCTGGGCAAGGCCGGAGTCGGTATCTGCCACTGTCCCGGGTCCAACATGATTCTGGCATCGGGAATCTGCCCCACCCGTGACCTTGAGGCCGCTGGCTGTCCGGTGGGACTGGGCGTGGATGGTTCGGCGTCCAATGACTGTTCCAACCTGATTCAGGAGGTGCGGCAGGCCTTTCTTCTGCAGCGCCTTCGCTACGGCGCCGGCCGGATCAGCCACCGGGATGCCCTGCGCTGGGCCACGGCCGGGTCCGCCCGGTGCCTGGGGCGTGAGGATATTGGTGTCATCGCTCCGGGCAAACAGGCCGACCTGGCTCTGTTCACCCTGGATGATTTTCGTTTTTCAGGGGCGGGTGACCCCCTGGCCGCGCTTGTTTTGTGCGGTGCGCATCAGGCCGACCGTGTCATGGTGGCCGGGCGGTGGATTGTTGAGGCGGGGGAGGTCATCGGCGTGGATCGGGAGGCGTTGATGGCGGCCCATAACCGTCTGTCCCGGTCTCTGGCTGGCCGGGCGTGATTTAGCCCAGTACGTTTTTTTTAAGATTTTCCATGCCGACGGTTTCCATGAAACGTGCCGAACGAAGGGGTTCGCGGGCGGTGGCGGCATAAAAGCGCAGCGTCTTTCCAATCAATTCAATGGCATCGTCATCGCTGAGTCCGTCTTCAACAACTTCCCCGATGCGCGGCTGGCTGCCGGCGTTGCCGCCGAAGATAAACCGCCAGCCATTCCCTCTCCCGATAAGGCCGATATCCCGCAGCCAGGATTCGCAGCAGGACATGTGACAGCCGGAGACAGCGGCCTTGACCTTGTAAGGCAGGGGGGTGTCAAAGGGCCAGGGCGTTCAGTTTTTCCGTTATCTTCTCCGTTTCCCGACGACCGTGCGCGCACCATTTCGGGCCGGGACAGGCCTGGATATAGTGCAGCTTTCCACTGGTATGGGGCGGGGCGGCCGGCAGGTTGAGTTCAGCCTTGAGCGCCGGCATTTTTTCCGGATCGATACCATGAAAGAAAAAACGCTGGGCGCCGGTCACCTTGGTCAGGGGAATGTCGTATTTTCGGACAATCTGTATCAGTCTGTCAAGATCGGCGCGCCTGAGGAATCCGCCCTCAAGGCCGGGCATGGGACAGAATGTCTGATGAATGGTTTTGCGCATGGGTCGTTTCCTGGTTGTTAA
>CAZNZW010000092.1:0-7411 GCA_964577615.1 uncultured Desulfobacterales bacterium
GGATAAGTCCCCTCTCTCACAAAGCCCGTACAGTTAATGGCAATATTCTTTTTGAAACCAAACCATGATTTTAGTGTTAAATCTCCTCCGTGGATCTTGGTGTTATATCGGTCTCTGGTTGCTGTAGCTTTGTATACATTTGTTATTTTCTGATATTTTGAGCGGTGATTGCCAAATTCCCGTCACATTGCCGTCATTATCAATACCGATAAATAATTTACCGCCCCGGGCATTGGCAAGCCCGCAAATCTATTTGAGATGTTCGTTTCTCCAGGACTTTTTTGTATTCTGTGTTTTGTGATTCTGCCATCGTAGATCTTACCCCTCGCTTTTATATCCTTCTCAACAGGTTTTTCTAATCAAACTGGTCGGGTCCAAACCCTGAATCGGGCGTAATTAGTTTTATCTGAGGGAAATAAGTTTTATATTTGGCGATATCTCTTGTTATCAGGCTAAACTGCGAAACACTTGCGTGAGCACCAATAAAAAAATCCGGTAATGGTGATTTTTTTGTGCCTTTATTTCTTCTATATTTGAGAAATACTTTTCCGGTAAGAAAGAGCGCTTCCCGAGGAATCTCCAATACCCTTATTTCCATTTGGGAAATCGCTTTTTCAATTTCCTCTATTTTGTTAAAGCCGATAGAAACCTCCGTGTAAATAATGGAATTTATAAATAATGTATTCGTTTGGCTGAATCTTGCCAAAACACTTTCAGACCAATCTGCCCATACAGGGTCATTGGTAAACAAATCGAGAAGAACACAGGAATCAACAAGAACCCCGTTCATCGGATTTCTCTGGTTAAGCGCATGATTTCATCCGTTGTCATGTCCGATGTGGCAATACCTCGGAATTTTTTAAATTTTTTTGTTGGCTTTGGACCCGTCGTTTTAACAATATAAAATTTTCCGTTATCTTCCTGAAAATCGATATCTGTTTCCGGGACAATCCCCAGCTTTTCCCTGACATCCCGAGGTATGGTGACCTGTCCTTTGGTTGTCACTCTCATAATTATTCCTCCATATAATCGCATACACTTTTGATGTAATACCATTATAGTAATACTTTCATTTTAAGGCAAGGCTTTTTAAGGGAAAAAGATCAAATCTGTCTGCCAGGACGTGTTTTCCACGGATACGCCCATTTCTGAGGGCCGGTATTTTGACAAGTGCATGGTATGAATATATATAAAGTATGGATAAGAGATACTTGGAGATGTTGAAGCGCTGTGCCGGTTTTGACTGGAATGCGGGAACTATTGATAAAAACTGGACAAAACATAACGTCAGTCCATCGGAATGTGAACAGATATTTTTCAATCATCCCCTGATGATCCATGGCGATGAACAACATTCACAAACCGAAAAACGGTTCTATGCGCTGGGGAAAACCGATCTGAAAAGGCCCCTGTTTATCGTATTTACTCTCCGGGGCCATCTCATCCGTGCTATTTCAGCCCGGGATATGAGCCGCTAAGAAATGGAGATATACGACAATGTCCAGGCAGATACCAAAATTCCGAAATGAGGACGAGGATCGGGAATTCTGGGCCACCCATGATTCCGCAGACTTGATTGACTGGCGCAGGGCGAAAAAAATCACTTTTGCCAATCTGAAACCATCGGTCAAAAAAATATCCCTGCGTCTGCCCGAATCAATGCTCAACGAATTGAAGCTGTTGGCCAATAAAAAAGATGTTCCGTATCAATCGCTCCTGAAGATTTTTCTGGCCGAGCGTATCGAAAAGGAGCTGAACGCGCTCTGGTATACAGTTTTTTTTAAAAGTACCCGTAAACAGACATGCCCATGCAGGTCAAAAGTGGGCTGCGTGAGAGACGATTATCGTCCTGTTACCCTTTATAGGGGGGTAACACATTGCAAAGCTCAAAATAATGACCGCAAAAAATTTATCCTCGTTTTCCCCGGTGACCTGATTGACATCCATCCATTTTAATATTTGGCCCTGTCTCTTGTTATCAGGCTAAACTACGGAACACTTGCATGGGGTACCAATAAAATAATCCAGAAATAGTGACTGTTCTATGCCTTGATTTTTTCTATACTTAAGACATGCTTTTCCGGTAAGAAAAACCGCTCGGATACGCTTACAGGCCCAGGTAGGCTTTTTTGACATCCTCATTGGCCAGCAGCTTGTGCGCTTCGTCTGCCAGTGTAATCCGGCCGTTTTCCATGACATAGCCGCGATGGGCGACTTTCAGCGCCAGGTTGGCGTTCTGTTCGACCAGAAAGATGGTGGTATGCTGTTCTTCGTTGATTTTATGGATGATTTCGAAAATCTGTTTGACGATGAGCGGTGCCAGGCCCAGGGAGGGCTCGTCGAGCAGGAGCAGCTTCGGCCGGGCCATCAACGCCCTGGAGATGGCCAGCATCTGCTGTTCGCCGCCACTCAGCGTGCCGCCGGACTGGTTTCGCCGTTCGGCAAGAATGGGAAACAGCTCGAGAATATAGTCCATATCGCGTTTGATGTTTTCCCGGTCATTGCGCAAAAAAGCCCCCATGTCGAGATTTTCCAGCACGGTGAGATAGGGAAAAATACGCCGGCCTTCAGGTACCTGGCAAATCCCCAGAGAGACGATGCGGTCCGGCTTCATGGCATTGATCGCCTTTCCCATGAATCGGATTTCACCCGACCGCGGCGGCGCAATGCCGCAAATGGACATCAGGGTGGTTGATTTACCGGCCCCGTTGGCGCCAATCAGCGTAATGATTTCGCCTTCAGATATTTCGATACTGACGCCTTTCAGGGCCTGGATATTCCCGTAATAGGTTTTGATGTTATCAAGCTCAAGCATCGATATCTTCTCCCAGGTAGGCCCGAATGACCGCAGGATTGCTTTTGATTTCTTCCGGCGTTCCCTGTGCGATTTTTTTGCCGTAGTCCATGACGAAGATCCGGTCCGAAAGGCTCATGACAAATTTCATGTCATGTTCGATCAGAAGGATCGAGATGTGCGCCTCTTCCCGTATTTTTAAAACCAGCTGGTTGAGCTCGTCGGTTTCCTGATTGTTCATCCCGGCCGCCGGTTCGTCCAGCAGCAGAATGTACGGCTCCGTGGCCATGGCACGCGCGATTTCCAGCCGCCGCTGGGCGCCATAGGGCAGGTTTTTGGCAAACTCGTTGACATATTTCTCCAGGCCGAAATTTTTCAGAATTTCGTAGCTCCCCTGTACGATCCGCTTTTCTTCCTCGCGGGTGGCCCTGTTCCTCAACACAGCCCCCGGGATACCGGCATGCATGCGGCAATGCCAGCCCATCATCACATTCTCAAGCACGGTCATATTTTGAAAAAGACGGATATTCTGGAAAGTCCGCGCCATGCCTTTCTCGGTGACCTGGTTGGGTTTCAATCCGTTCAGGCGCACCTCTTTTTGACCGGCGGGATAAATAAACATATCGCCTTTGGTCGGCTTATAAATGCCGGTAATGCAGTTGAAAAAAGTCGTTTTCCCGGCACCATTGGGCCCGATCAGGGCGGCAATTTCACCGGCCGTTACGTCCAGGTCGATATGGTCGAGGGCACGCAACCCGCCAAAATCCATGGTCAGCTGCTTGATATCAAGTAATGGGTCCATTATCCGTTCCATTTCAGGCAACCTCTTCTTCGGCTGTCCCCTCAAACTCATAGTTGCGGCGCACGGCACTGATAATGCCATTGGGACGAAAAACCATCATTGCCACCAGGGCGGCCGCAAAAAGCAGCATGCGGTATTCGGAAAAGGCACGCATGTACTCGGGCAGAAGCATCAGGATCAGAGCGCCCAGGATAACGCCCAGGATAGACCCCATGCCGCCCAGGACCACGACGCACAGGATCATGATTGATTCCCAGATGGTGAAGCTGGCCGGGTTGATAAAAGTCGTTTTGGCGGCAAACACGACGCCCCCCATACCGGCCCAGGTGGCCCCCAGGGCAAATGCGCTCAGCTTGGTTCTCGTTTTATCGATTCCCGTGGCCTGACAGGCCACTTCATCTTCGCGCAGGGCAATCCACGCCCGCCCCATTCTGGAATTCTGGAGACGCCGCACGACAAAAATTGTAAAAACCACCATGGCCAGCATGATGAAATAAATATAGATCAACGACTGATGAAGCGTCAGGTGAATGCCGAACAACCCCGGCCGCGGAATGTTGGCGATGCCGCTGGGGCCATAGGAAAAGTCATTCCAGTTTTCCAGGACCAGCCGGATAATTTCGCCAAAGCCCAGCGTCACAATGGCCAGATAGTCCCCCCGCAGGCGCAGAACCGGAAATCCGAGCACGATGCCGAACATCATCGCCAGACCGGCCCCGATGGGCAGGCAGAGCCAGAAACCGAGTCCGAAATGGATATGCAGCAGCGCATAGCTGTAGGCCCCCACCGCGTAAAAGGCCACATATCCAAGATCCAGCAGCCCGGCCAGACCGACTACGATATTCAGCCCGAGGCCGAGGATGACATAGATCAACGCCGTGGTCATGATGTTGACCTGGTACATGGAAAAATAGAAAGGATAGATCAGCGCGAATACGGCAATAACCGCCAGCGCCGGGGTGGCGAAACGGGGATTTTGCAGCAGGCGCTGGAGACCTGAAAGCTCCCTGCCTTCACCAGAGGCGGCTCTCCGGGCGCCGGCTTCCTTCCGCCTGAGCATGTACCGCCAGGCGAAAGAGAAGAAAAAGCTGCCAATCCCCACGGCCACCAGCCGGTCCCAGCGCCACTGGATGGTCTGTTCGACGGTATTGACCTTGATGACCATAATGGGAAAGGTCAGGAACATGAACCACAAAGAGACCAGAAATGATTTTTTGATTTCGTTGAATGCTGTCATTTCAATTTTTTATCACGTTTATCGATTTTCAGGGCAGTATTATTTACTCCAGATCATCGGCGCCATCGGCCCGACATATCGCGCTGTTTCCGGCGCTATACCTTGTCCGAGTTTGTCCGCCCCAGGATACCCGAAGGCCGGAATATCAGAATCAGCACCAGAAACAAAAAAGCAAAAACATCTTCGTAGTCGCTGGAGATGTATCCGGTAAAAAAGCTCTCGGTCCAGCCCAGCACCAGGCTGCCCAGCACCGCGCCCGGCATGCTGCCGATACCGCCCAGCACGGCGGCCACAAAGGCCTTGATGCCGGCAATAAATCCAATGTAAAAATTGATCTGCCCGATATGCGATGCGATCAGCACGCCGCCCAGTGCCGCCGTGGCCGATCCCACCACAAAGGTGAAAGAGATCACGCGGTCAACATTCACGCCCACCAGCATGGCCATGTCGCGATCCTGGGCGGTGGCGCGCATGGCCTTGCCCAGTTTGGTAAATTTAATTAAAATGGTCAAGATCACCAGCACGACAGCGGTGGTGATATAAATGACGACTTCAGAAGATTGCACAATCCCGCCGTAGGCTTCTAAAAATTTAAATTCGGGAATCAGGTTGGGAAAGGGCAGGAAATCAGATGTCTGGGCGAGAAGTACATAATTTTGAAGAAACAGAGAAACCCCGATGGCGCTGATCAACGGCGACAGGCGCGGGGCCGAGCGCAGCGGCTTATAGGCCACTTTTTCAACCGTATAACCATAGGCCGAGGAATACACAATGGCCGCCACCGCGGCAATCAGCAGGGTGGCAACCGGATTCACGCCGAGCATCGTCAAAACACTGATCGCGATCAAAGCGGTAAATGCGCCGATCATGTAGATCTCACCATGGGCAAAATTAATCAGCTCAATGATACCGTAAACCATGGTGTAGCCCAGAGCGATAAGGGCATAGATGCTTCCCCGGGTAAGTCCGCCCAGGAAAAGTTCCATGAAATAGTCCATATGCCGCGATTTGCTCCTTTTCAAGCTGTCGTTGCCGAGATGTTCCGCATCCGGTGCCGGCCGACCGGGAATACCCAGGACAGGTGCGCCCTCGCCGCCGCACCCCGGCACAGCCACCGGGTGTCACCGCATACAAATCGGGGCAGACGGTCTGCCTGCCCCGGAATTTACGTGCGGAAAAGTCTTACTTCAGTTCAACATATTTTCCCTGCTGCACCTGGTAAATGGCAAATCCAACACCTGTGGCGTCTCCACGGTTATCAAAATGGATCTTACCCAGCGGCGTGTCCACATCGGAGGTCCGCAGCGCCTTGACGATGGCGTCATAATCAGTCGATCCGGCTTTCTCGATCGCATTGCACAAGGCCAGTGTCGCCGCATAGGCATTTTCAAAGAAAGCGCCCGCGTCCGCGCCATATACCTTTTTGTGTTCCGCCCGGGCCGCAATCGTCAGGGGGTTTTTGCTGACATCCTTGGGGCCGGTGGCGTAAACATCTTCGGCATATTTTTTGGCAACCTTGATGAAGGTATCATCCTTGACGCCGTCATCAGAAATGAAGTAGGTCTTCATGCCTTTTTTGCGCATCTGCGTCACTATTTTGGAAGCTTCCGGATGATAGCCGCCGAAGATCACGGCCTCGGCGCCCTTGCGTTTGATTTTCTGCACGATGGCCGAGTAGTCGACCGCCCCCGGCGTCACTCCCTCAAAAAGCACCACCTCGGCATTTTTGTCTTTTTCCAGAAAAGTTTTGGCAAACTCTGCCAGGCCCTTGCCGTAATCCCCTTTGTCGTGCAGCACGGCGACCTTTTTGACTTTTAACGTGTTTAGGGCAAATTCAACTTCCAGCTTGGCCTGGGCGTCGTCGGATGCGATGGTGCGGAAAAAGTTCGGGTAGTCACCGCTCTGGGTCAGGGCCGGGTTGGTGGCCGACGGCGACATGACAACAATATGAGCCTCTTTGTAGATACCCAGCGCCGCCTTGGTGGCCCCGCTGCAGATATGACCCAATACCACGTTGACCTTTTCGCCAACCAGTTTGGTCGCCGTATTGGTAGCCACTTCCGGTTTGCAGACATCGTCTTCAATAATCAGCTCCACCTTTTTACCCAATACCCCGCCCTTGGCGTTGATTTCCTTTACCACCATCTTGGCGGCATTAACCGTGGGCAGGCCGTAAGAAGCCAGGTCACCACTGTGGGGGCCGGCCACTCCGATTTTGATGGTATCGGCCGCCAGGCCGCTGCCCGCCAGGGTAAATATCGCCAATACGCCAACAATTGCCGTCAATAGAAATACGCGCGTTCCCATTTTCATCTGCCTTCTCCTGTTTTTATTGTGAATGGTTTTGATAGTCCAGTCTAAAGCCGGTGGTCGCGCCGGCAAAGTCCGGTTCTCAGACAAACCGGATGGCTGGGGCGGTTGCCTGCATCCGATCCCCGGCAGCAAATTGTCATAGATATTTTTCCCGAAGAGTTGAGAACCGTTTTTTCCGTTTACGCAACGGCCGCTCCCACTACCGTATGGAATATATTCATGTATAAGTTTTGAGCCCGACCGTCAAGTCAAAAGTGTTGCCTGC
>CAZNZW010000093.1:0-7255 GCA_964577615.1 uncultured Desulfobacterales bacterium
TGGGACAGAATGTCTGATGAATGGTTTTGCGCATGGGTCGTTTCCTGGTTGTTAATGGCCGCCGAAAAATAGCGGCGGGCAGGAGGTCCGCCGGTTATCTCCGTGGCCGGACAGCTGCTTGGTAGTATTTTGTTGCCGCCGGCCGTGGCGTCCGACGGCCCAGGGCACATCAGCGGACATGGCATTCTCCGCACAGGCGCGGACCTTTTCCCTGACGCTGGTGGCATTTAATGCAATTATCGTGGAAAGCCTGGCGCAAAGGGCGGACAGCGCCCGATGATTTGACCGGATGGCATTCCGCACAGCTTTGATCTTCAGAAGATTCGTCAGGTATCCGGTTCCCGTCTTCATATAGATGGTGGCAGGTTTCGCAGTCTTCTATGTCGGCTTTTTCGTTGTGGGCATCGTGTTTGAAGATGGCCGCCGGCCGTTGCGGATGATCAAAGTCGGTCGGGGCAATGGTTGTCATGTCCTCCTGGCCGAGGGCGAGGGGCCCGAAAAAAAACAGAGCGACCCCCAGCGGCACCAGCCAGCGCCGGTAGTATTTTTGTAAGGCATTCATCGGTATAATCGTTTCGTTTCCCCTGTTTCAGGCGGCAGTATCTGAATTGACCGCAGCCGGTAAATTTGCGTTGGCCGGGCCGGGGGCGGCACTGCCCGGTACGCCAAAGTCGGGACAGACCCCCTGGCTGCGGCAGATATCCCGGGCCAGTGACAGCAGACCCGGAATGTCGATGCCGCAGACGCAATAGCAGCGGGTGCACAACACGCAGTCTTTCCAGACGACATCCCGGATTTCTTCCAGACAGGCCCGATCGACCCGGCCCTTTTTTTTGTATAGCCGGCCGATGGAGTGAATCAACTTGTAGGCCGGCATATATCGGGGTTCCCGGTTGTGGGTGGTATAGAGAAAACAGCTGTCGGCGCAAAGACTGCAGTGCACACAGGCTTTCAGACTGATTTTTATTTTTGTCTGATGCCGGTCGAGCATCCGTTTGATCCGGGGGGCGTCGACCGGGAGCGGTGTCGCGGCGTTTATATCAACAGGCAGGGATTGGTCCGGCATGGTGTCCTCATCATTAAAGCGGCTGTTTTTTATTCCCACACCCTGTTTCCCCTGCCCAGGCGGTATTCGTGGTTCATGCTGAACCGCAGGACGAGAAACAGAAACATGTGGGTAATTTTGGTAAAAGGAATGGAAATCAGCATCAGTTCTCCCGCCAGCATGTGGAGGGTGACCATCAGCCGGTAATCAAATATCTGATGATAGGCAAGAAACCCGGTTAAAAACGGGGCGGCCGCCAGGAAAAGAATATAATAATCCTGAAATGCGCTTAAGGCCCGCACGCGTGCCAGAAAGATGCGTCTGCCCAGGAAAAAAAGGGCGCTGGCCAGCAGCGCCAGGGTCAGCCCGTCAGACAGGCGCTCGCTGAAAACCCACGGATGGATATCCCACGCGGTCTCAATCAGAATGCCATGGGCCAGCAGAAAGACGGGAACCAGGAAGAGCAGCGCGTGGAATACGATCGTCACCGTTATTAACAATGGCTGGGTTCCCGCAATGGAAAGTCGCAGCCGGAAAATCCATTTTTTCAATTTTCCATGACCGGCGGGCAAGGGGGTGGCCATTGCCGGCCCGGACACACGGCCCCATCGTCCGGGGGGCACCTGGCGCGTCAAAGACCACAGGCGGTGGATTTGAAAGCCGCTGCCGACAAAAAAAATGATAAAGGCCGCCCAGACCAGCGGCCCCTGGGCCCAGTCGTAAAGGCTGTGGTATCTGTTTATCCAGCTGAATAAGATCATTCTATCCGTTTTTCACTTTCAATTACCGGTTCCGCCGGTGTTTCATCCGGGGGACGATTCGGTCATTATTTTCGGTCTTTCCGGGCATAGGGCGCCTGTACCGTCAGCCGCATCACCTGATTGCGCCAGGCCATCGGGGGGCGAATTTTTAAAATGTCGTCCAGACGGTTCTGGGCCTTGAGCCGCTCATAGATATTCAGCCATGCACAGGGGGTATCGTTGCCGATTTCGCACATGCCGTGGGCCGTCCCGCCGCAGGGGCCGTTGAACAGGCCCTTGGCGCAACATGTGACCGGGCAGATACCGCCGGTGTAGGCCAGGACACAGTGGCCGCAGGCGCGGCATTTTTCCTCGAATACCCCGACCTCGCGATCGATTCCGATGGAAACCGTATTCAGCGCGGGAAAGACCGGAATATCGGGGAACGTCTCGGCAACCAGCTGTACGCCGGCCCCGCAGGCCATCGACAACAGACAGTCGCAATCGGATACCACTGTCCGCAATTCACTGAAATATTGCAGATTGCACTGTCGTTCGATGGTCAAACCCGTTACCCGGGGGCGGGCGCTCCCGGTTTTGAAGCGGGTGTTTAGTTCAAGGTTAAGGGCGCTTACTTCGCGCTGCCCGCCGGACAGACAGACCGATGAACAGCCGCCGCAGCCGATGTTAAGAATCTTTTTGTATCCGTTGAGAGATTCCCTGATCTCTTCGATCGGTTTTATTTCTGATTTAACCACACCTGCCCCTTTTCGTTTAAATCTTGAATGGCCGGATGCCAAGGCAGCCGGCCCCTGTGTCGATCATACATATTTATTTGACTATATTATACCACAATGAATTACAAGTCAGTCGTTCCTTCCATTAAAACCCGCACCTTATATTCACCGGTATTAATTTGTCAATTATTTAATGATAACACACGGGTATATTTATTATCCGGATGCCCGGCCTTCCTGGATCTGTTGATATTCTACAAACTTTGCAGGTGCCCGGAAACGACCGGGAGAAAACCTGACACCGTGCCAGTTGAAAAATTTTTCTTGACACTTCGGCCTGATTTATGCGAATTTGTCTTCTTTGGTGAACCCGCCCAAAGACTGTAATTCCAAGAACATACTGCTTGCAGCGATTCGCCCTGGCCCTTGAGAAAACCAATTAAGAAGACCAGGGAGAAACCGGTGGAAAGAGCGGGGGCAGTTTTCCGAATTGTTAACAGATTTTTCAAAAAAAGCAGGAGAATACCACTATGGGGCAGAATCAACCTGAAGGCTATGTGATGGTCATCGGTGCCGGGACGGCCGGAATCCAGACAGCCCTGTCGCTGGCTGATGCCGGTTACGGCGTTTATCTGGTGGAACGTTCCGCGGCAATGGGCGGGATGATCCCGGATTTACACCGGACCTATCCACTCTGTTCCTGCTGCAAGGTGAGCCCCCGGGTGATTGCCTGTGAGCAGAATCCGAATATCGACGTCCTTCTGGATACCTGTGTGGATGACATTGAAGGTGAGATCGGGAAGTTTCAAATATCGATCACCACCGGCGGCACCCAGAGGGAAATCCAGGCGGGAGCCGTTATTTTTGCCGCCGGTATTGAAACTTTCCAGCCCACCGAACTCGATTTTTTGGGTTACGGAACGCTGCCCAATGTGGTGACCAGTATTGAATTTGAACAGAGCCAGAAACCGCTGGGCCCCAACGGCGGGGTATTGAAACGGCCGTCCGACGGTAAAACACCCGAAAAAATCGCCTGGCTGCAATGTGTGGGATCGCGGGATGTCAACAAGGGCGATGCGTCCTACTGCTCATCGGTCTGCTGCATGCATGCGCTTAAAGAAGCGGTCAATGTCAAGGCCTTCAGCGAGGATATTGACGCCACGATTTTTTATATCGACATGCGTACCCATGGAAAGGGATATGAAGCCTATCTCAATGCGGCCCTTGAAAAGGGCGTCAACCTGGTGCGCAGCAAAGTGCATACGTTTACGCCGGCACCGGAAGGCGATGACGGCGTATTAATGTACTATGCGGACGAAAAGGGGCAGATGCAGAAAGCAGCCTTTGACATGGTGGTGCTTTCGGTGGGGCTGCGGCCCTCGGCCCAGGCCGTCGGACAGGCCCGCAAAGCCGGTATTGAGATTACCGATGACAATTACGTGGGAACAACACCTTTTCAGCCGGTTTCTACCAGCGTACCCGGTATTTTTGTCTGTGGCGGCGTCTGCGGCCCTTATGATATCGAAACCAGCCTGACCCAGGCTGATGCGGCGGTGGCTGAAGTGGCCGGCTGTCTGGCCCCGGCAGCGTTTCAATCGGCCCCGGCCGTGCCGGCTGACCCGCCCAGGGCTGTTTCCGGGCCGGGGATCCTGCTGGCCTATCAATTGTGTGCCGGGATGAACCCTGACATCGGCAGCCAGATTGAAGCCTGCGCCGGGGGCCTTTCCGGGATAACGGAAGTATGTAAAATAGAAGGTGATATTCTTGGCGGGCTGTGCGAAAAACTGGCCGCGACAGATGCCGGACGGCTGGTATTCGCCAGCTGCACGGCCCTGATGTACAAAGAAACCATTGAATCGGCCCTTAAACTCAGCGGCCGCAATCCATTCATGTATGAACTGGTTGATCTCAAGCTTCTTGGCAATGACTCGGCGGCCGTTGCGTTGAATGACCGGGTCCGTGCCGGGGTCATGCGCGCCACGCATCTGACGCCGCCGGCCCTTTCCGAGATTCCAGTCACCAAACGGGCCCTGGTCGTTGGCGGCGGTGTGGCCGGGATGGAAAGCGCACTGGCCCTGTCCAGGGAAGGGTATCCGGTGACGCTGGTCGAGAAAGAAAATATATTGGGCGGGCACGCCCGGTATGTCCAGATGACCTGGCAGGGCCAGGCGGTTTCGCCGTACCTGAACGCGTTGGTCGATGCCGTTGAAAAAGACGGCCAGATCACCGTTATGACCGGTACCACAGTCACAGAAAACCGGGGCTATGCCGGCCATTTTATCACCACTGTGAAAAACGGTGGAAAAGAGGAAACGATTCAGCATGGCGTCAGCATCCTTGCCTGCGGCGGCGCGGACCGTCAGGTGGACGAATACCTGCACGGTCAGAATGACCGGGTTTTTTCATGGTCCGAACTGGAACGCCGGCTGGTGGATGACCCGGCCAGCATCGAAAAGGCCGCATCGGCCGTATTTATCCAATGCGTGGGCTCCCGGGAAGCAGACTGCCCGTACTGCAGCAATTTGTGCTGCACCTTTACCGTTCGAACCGCCGTCGACCTGAAAACCAAAAATCCGGACATGCAGATATTTGTGATTTATCGGGAAATGCGGACCTTTGGCCAGCGCGAAGATCTTTATCTTGAAGCGCGTCAGAAAGGCGTAGTCTTTATCCGATACGATGTGGACAATAAACCCGTGGTTGAAGCGGCGCCGGACGCCGACGGGCTGGTTGTCACCGTTTTTGATCCCGTTCTGGACCAGACGGTTACCCTGGATGCGGATTTTGTTTCCCTGCAGACAGCCATCCGACCGACGGAAAATGCGGCCCTGGCGGATATCTTCCATGTGGATCTGGATACCGACGGATTCTTTGCCCCGTCGCCGGAAAAAATGAAACCGGTGGACACGACCGCTTCCGGTGTTTTCATGGCCGGTCTGGCCGCGTATCCCAAAGACATGGAAGATTCGATTGTTCAGGCCCGGGCGGCGGCTGCCCGGTCATTGGCGATCCTCAAACAGGATACGGTGCAGATCGGCGGCCAGGTTGCCGAGGTCATGCCCGAAAAATGCGCGGTCTGCTGCACATGTGTCCGGACCTGTCCGTTCCAGGTTCCTTTTATCGATCATGAAAAGGGCGCGGCGTATATCGACCCGGCCCTCTGCCAGGGATGCGGCATGTGTGTCGCCGAGTGTCCCGGAAAAGCCATTGTCATGCCTTCGTGCAGCGACGATATGTTGACACAGATTCCGGCTGTTTTACTGGCCACGGCCTAGCGCCGGCGGTTGCCGGGACAGCGGTACGGATAGCTTAAATTATCAAGGAGAAGATCCGATGGATGAATTCACGCCCCAGATTGTTGCGTTTCACTGCTCCAATTGCGCGGCCTCTGCATCTGTAATTGCGGACGGCATGCAGCACGCCCTGCCCGGGAATGTTAAAGTCGTGCAGGTTCCCTGTTCCGGCCGTATTGAAGTCCTGCATCTCTTGAAACCGTTTGAAGAAGGTGCGGATGGCGTCTATGTTGCCGGCTGCCAGGAAGACAGCTGTCAGTACACAAGCGGTATTTCGAAAGCGACCCGGCGGGTTGCGCATGTCCGCAGGATTCTCGAAGAGCTGGACATCGATCCTGAAAGAATAGCCGTCTACAACACCGGGGCGGCAAAGGGACATGAATTCACTGAAATTGCAGATGAAATGACCCGTACAGTGAAAGAAATCGGCCCTGTTCAGGCTGGATAACCCCCCCAATGAGTATCGAGGTATGTTAAATGATTATTGCAGAGGCAAAACCCTATCGTGAACTGGCTGAGATGGTATCGGCCTACGACAAAATTCTCGTCGTGGGATGCAAAGGCTGCGTCACCGTGTGTAATGTCGGCGGGGCCAAGGAAGCCGGAATTCTGGCGTCCGTGCTGAAAATCGGCCGCCGGAAAGAAGGCCGCCCGGTGACAGTGGATGAGTGTACTCTGGAGCGCCAGTGCGATCCGGAATATATCGATGAACTCAAAAACCGTATCGGCGATTATGACGCGGTGATCAGTATCGCCTGCGGCGTCGGGCCCCAGTTTCTTTCCGACCGCTATCCGGATGCCAGAGTATTTCCCGGCGTGAATACCAAATTCATGGGCGGGGCCGTGGCACACGGAGTCTGGGAAGAACGGTGCGCCGGATGCGGCCAGTGCGTGATTCACTATTTCGGCGGCATGTGTCCCATCGCGCGCTGTTCCAAGAGCCTTCAGAACGGCCCCTGCGGTGGTTCTAATTTCGGTAAATGCGAGATATCCGATGACCTGGACTGTATCTGGGATGTGATTGTCAGGAAGATGATGGCCCAGGGCCGTCTCGATGAACTGATGACCTTCCGTCCGCCCAAGAGCTGGAAGACCGCGCGCCATGGCGGACCGCGCAAGATGGTCCGGGAAGAACTGAAAATGTAATAATCAGGCGCCGTTTGACCGTATACAGCCACACAGGGCCCGTGGGCATTCAGAGCCGGCGGGGCCTGTGTTTTAGCGGCGCCTCGTACCGGTCCCCCTGTCACTGACAGTTTCTTTTTTTCTGAACGGCTCTTTTACTCCCCGCGCAGCGCAGGAATCCGTGAAACGTCTGTCCGCTTTTTCGGGGCGCCTTTGGGCATTTCTTCTCCTATACGATCCGTACCGCCATCGAATAGCCCCGGTCGGTATAGGCGATATATTCGAAATCGTGGTTGCCGGCTTCGATAAATTCCA
>CAZNZW010000094.1:0-7146 GCA_964577615.1 uncultured Desulfobacterales bacterium
CCTCTCACGCCGGTAACACGGGTTCGATCCCCGTTGGGACTACCATAAGCCATAAAAGGAGCCTTGGAATTGCGGCTCCTTTTTGTTTTCTGTCGTCCCGCTCTCCGTAACCTGCCGGTATTCGTTACCCGTTTTGCCAAAGGGAATGGGAGGGCAGCCAATTCAGCGGCACCTCGAATGGCATCGCGGCCGGTATGGCCCTCGGAGGCAGGTACGTGGTATCGATGGAATCTGCTTGACAATTTCACTGTGCAGGGCTTATTTTTCAACAATAAACCACTTTAGACAATTCGATTGAAGGAGGAACCGCACGATGAAGGTGACCATTTCTGATCAATGCATGGGCGACCGCAATTGCAATAAACTCTGTCCGGAAATATTTGAGTATGATGAAGATCAATTGTTGTCCATTGTGAAGATGGATGAGATTCCGGATCATTTAAAGGCCGTGGTCCGCCAGGCGGCTGCCGAATGCGGCGCAGATGCCATTACGGTCATCGAAGACGAGTAACTATCTGATAAATACTGATTATTAATATAAAACGGTCCGGGCCGCCTTTTTTTTCCGATATGCTTTTCTGGATTATCCGGTATGGAGTACGCGGCCGGGCGCGGCATGACAATAAGGAGCATCATCGTGGGAAAATTCAGAGAAAGCCGGACGGCCAGAAACCTGCTGACCGCATTTGCCGCCGAAGCCCAGGCCAGGACCCGGTATACTTTTTTTTCGCGCCGTGCCCGCGAAGACGGGCTGATACAGATTGCCGCCATATTTGAGGAAACAGCCGAGCAGGAGTGCGAGCATGCCCTCCGGTTCTTTAAATTCTTTAACGGGGGGCAGCAGGAGATCAACTGGCGGTTTCCCGCCGGCGTGCTGGCAAGTACGTATGACAATCTGCTCTCGGCGGCCGAACTGGAGCATTACGTTTACACCGATATGTATCCGGGGTTTGCCCGGATTGCCCGGGAAGAAAACTTTATCCGGGCGGCGGATACCCTGGATGCCATCAGCGTTTCGGAAAAACAGCACGAGAAACTCTATCTGGAGCTGGCCGACAACCTGAAGTCGAAACGCGCTTTTGCGCGTAATGAGGAACGGGTCTGGCGCTGCCGCAGCTGCGGATACCTGCACACCGGCAAGGAAGCGCCGGCCAAATGCCCGGCCTGCGTCAAGCCCCGGGGCTACTTTGAGCTGCTCGCAGAAAACTGGTAGCCTGTTTTCAGTACAACCACAAACCCGAACAATCTGCCTTTCCCGTACGCCCGTTTCCGACCGGACTGCCGGGTGATGTTGGCTGCGCGCCGGTGGGTGTACGCCGCCGCTGTTTCGATGTCGCTTCTGGCGGGAATTGTTGTCGGATCTGCCTGGAAACTGATTGTCATGGGGCCGGAGCTGACGCCCTGCCAATCGTGAATGCTATCTGAAATACTGCTCAAGCAAGCGAGTAACACCGATGTCCAATACCGAACACATAAATATCCAGCCGCTCATCGATATGGCGGTGAAAGTCTATGAAGAGCGGATACCGTTTAACCGCATCCTGGGCATGCGGGTTGAATCATTGGGTCTTGACCATGCCCGGGTCCGCATCGACATGCGGGATGATCTGGTGGGAAATTATATCCAGGGTATTCTGCACGGCGGAGTGATTTCAGCGGTCCTGGACGCCACGGGCGGGATGCTGGCCTCGGTGGGCGTTTTAAACCAGATGGCCGGCGCGCCCCAGGAGGAGATGGCCCGGCGGCTGGCTCGGATCGGCACAATTGATATGCGGGTGGATTACCTGCGGCCTGGCCGGGGGAGCTGGTTCTTTGCCCGCAGCAGCGTTCTCAGGGTCGGTCGCCGGGTGGCCGTCATGCGGATGGCGTTCCACAATGATGCGGATCTGTTGATCGCTGTCGGGACGGGGACGTATAGCGTGGGCTGAAAAAGGTCACCCGGGCCGTCTGGCAGGAGGGATCATTTCAGCCCGGCCGACCAGTTCCACAGGCCGGGCCTTTCCTTCATCTGGATCGCGGCCGGGCGCGCGTCGGCCATATCTATCAAGAGGGTATAGCCGGCGGTAACGAGCATTTTCTCATGACCGCTCAGGTCAATTCGCCAGTTGGGATACAACCAGTAGGTATCGTCATGCCGCATGACCCATGCCGCTTCCCGCCGGGGGCTGGTAAACGGCCGCGCGACGGTTAATTCGTCGGAAACAATGCGGGAAAGGCAGAGCGGCCAGTGGCCGGAGATGACAATTCCCAGCGGCAGGGGGCTCTGCCGGGGCAGGGCCAGACAGGCCGTTTTGTCGAGTTCCGGGCTGACCACGGCACCGGCAAACCCGAGGTCGATCAGCGTCTCGATGGCCAGCGGGTTGGCCAGGTTGCAAAACGGCCCGGCCCATAGAGTAAGTCCATGGTTTGATGGAAAAAAAGATGTCTGCCAGGGGGCATTTAGAATGAAATGCCGGCCGCCCCGGGAAACAATCTGCTCAAGGCGCCGGTGCAGGGCCTTTTCGGCCTGCGGCCAGGTGACCGGCGGCAGCCAGAACCACAGGTCCGGGAAAAGGCGCTGCGGCAGCCGGATCTCTTTCTCCGAAGTAACCCAGACCCCGGCATGTGGCGATAAATCATTTTTCCCCGGGGTCCGCCACACGCGCATCTCTACCGGGGGCGTCTGTTTTTCGGCAGTTTTATCGGGCCGCGGCAGGGCCAGCAGCTGGATGGCCGGCTGTGATGCGGGCGGGCGGGCGGGCGGCAGTTTCCTGGCCAGCGCGTCAATCATTTTTTTCAATGCCGGTTCCTGCCGATCCGTTAAAAAAACGGCTGTGCCCCGGGGCGGGGACTTTCCGGGTGACGGTTTGATATTAAACTGTCCGCCGCGCGGCACCGGACGGTTGACCCGGATGCGCCGGTGCCAGGGCTGGTCTTCATAACCGATGCGGAGGTAATCGTTGGGAAAAAGCGCTTCCCGCAGATGGATATAGGGGGCGCGGGCCGATCCTTTGATGCTTCCGATGAGCAGGCCCGACCCGGTGCGGCTGTCAAGATCAATGGGGTTCCGGGGCCGCTGGGGGAGGAAGTGGTAGTGCGTCCCCGGCCGTCCCAGCGCCCGTTCGAGAAGCTGGACGGCCGCGCGGCGGCTGCGGGAATTGTGGCCTTCGTCACGGAGCATGCGGTAGGCGGTCACCGTATAATAGACATAATGCGGGCTTTTTTTACGCCCCTCGATTTTCCATGTCTTTATCTGTTCGATCTGTTTTAATACCTTGACCAGTACATCCAGGCTCAGGTCCCGGCAGGCGAAAAACCGCTCCCGCCGGCCATTCTGTGAAAAAACCCGCCGGCAGGGCTGCACGCACCGGCCGCGCAGGCCGCTTTTGCCGCCTAAAAAACTGCTCCAGTAACACCGTCCGGAAACCGCATAGCACAGCGCGCCGTGAACAAAAACCTCGAGGTCCAGATCCGGCGGACAGGCGGCGGCCATCTGTTTGATTTCGTCAATATTCAGTTCCCGGGGGATCACGACCCGCTGGATGCCAAGCGGCCGGGGCAGCAGTGACAGGGCCGCCGGAAAGCTGGCGTTGGCCAGGGTGGACAGGTGCAGCTCACCTGAAAATCCAGCCTGACGGGCAAGTTTGATCATGGCAAGATCCTGAATAATCAGGGCATCCGGCTGGACGGACCGTTCGAGCTGTTCGATGAATGCAAGTGTCGGGGGCAGGTCTTCCGGTTTTAGCAGGCTGTTCACGGCAATGTAGACCTGACATGACTGGGCATGGGCCTGATCGACCAGCGGTCCAAGCGTATCAATGGTAAAATTTTTGGCCATCATACGTGCGGAATATTGCTTCAAGCCGCAGTAGATCGCATCGGCGCCGGCCGCCAGGGCCGCTAAAAAGGCGCTGGTGTTACCGGCTGGTGCGAGAATCGCCGGCGCAAACGGGGGCGGGGCTGTCGATGGGGGCATGGAATTCACGTATACTTCGGATTGTAAATGATTTATTCGATTTCCGGACGGATCGAAGCCCGAATGCAATTATCAATATGCGTGAATAACACATCCGGATCGGCAGCGCAAAATTGTTTTTGTCTGCCTTGTTCCTTGTCGATAATGTCTTATATTGCAACAGGATTGAATTTAATACGGGGGAATAACAATGAAAATTGCTGTAAGCGGAAAGGGTGGCGTTGGGAAAACGACATTTTCGGCGTTGCTGATCCGGACCCTTGACGAAATGGGGAAAAAAGTACTGGCCATTGACGCCGATCCTGATGCCAATCTGGCCGCTGCCGTGGGTATTCCCGATGCCGGCAAGATCGTCCCGATCGCCGAAATGAAAGAGTTGATATTCGAGCGTACCGAGGCCCATCCGGGCAGTGTGGGGGGATTTTTTAAATTAAACCCCAAAGTGGATGATCTGCCCGATGCATTATCGGCCTGTCTGGGGAACATCAAACTGATGCGCCTGGGGGGAGTGAAAAAAGGGGGCAGCGGGTGTATCTGCCCGGAAAGTACGCTACTGCGGGCCCTGGTTATGCATGTGGTTCTGGCTCGCGACGAGGTTGTGGTCATGGATATGGAAGCCGGTATTGAGCATCTGGGGCGGGCAACGGCCAGCGCCGTGGATCAGCTTCTCGTGGTGGTGGAGCCCGGTCGGCGCAGTATCGATACGGCCGGGCATATCCGGGATCTGGCCGGTGAAATCGGGTTAACGAAGATCGCCGTTGTCGGCAATAAAATCCGGAGCGAGCGGGATGAGGCTTTTTTGCGCAAACATCTGGACGGATTCCGGTTCATCGGATTTATTCCTTATGACGATGCATTGATTGAAGCGGACCTCGGCGGGATCTCTCCGTATGACGCTGCCGGCGACACCCGGTTAATCGCCCGGCGTTTTATTGATGCGCTTTATTCAACGTAAACGGTCTGGCCGGGATAAATTTTACTTCGGGGCGTCAACCGATTGATTTGCAGAAAGGATGCCAGTGGCATCTGGTTGGCGGTGGCAATTCGATAGGGACTGTCGCCGGACTTTACCCGGTAGCGCTTGAGCCCTTTTCTGCTTCGCCGGGCCCGCTGCGGCTGTCCGGCGATTTTCAATACCTGGCCGACGAAGAGAGCGGTTGTTCTTAAATGGTTCAGCCGCTTGATTCTATTCACCGTGGTACCGTATCGCCGGGCAATATTATAGAGCGAGTCGCCTTTTCGCACCTTATGCCGGGAAACATGTGTGCGTTTTCTGGGTTTTTGAGCCCGGGCAATGGGCACCACCGTTCCCCGGACCGGTATTTTGAGTTTTTTTCCGACCCGGATGGTCAGTCGCCTGTTCAGCCGGTTGGCCCTGGCGATCCGCTTGATGGATGAATGATAGCGCCGGGCAATGGCGGATACGGTTTCTCCACGCCGGACGCGGTGGTAGACGTATTTCGGCCGGGGCGGCTGGGGCGGCCGGTAGTCGGGAATGTCGGCCAGGACTGCCAGGAGCGTATCACCCGTGCCGGGAGGGACTTTAAGCGAGTAAAGGTCCGGCGGCGTTGTCTGATAGCGAAGCTCCGGGTTGAGCGCTTTCAGTGTTTTCAGGGGGACCCCGGTTTTTTTGGATATTTGCTTTAAATGAACCCGCTTGGATGTTGACACGGTTTCGAACTGGATCGGCGAATCAACGGGGATCTGGTCCAGGCCGTATTTGGCGGGATCCTCAAGGATGTTGAGCGTGGCGAGGAATCGGGGGACGTAATGGGCCGTTTCTCTTGGCAGCCGGGCATACAGATCCCAGAAATTATCTAAATAATTAATGTTCTGGGAGCGAATCAGGCGGAGCACCCGGCCTTCACCACAATTATAGGCGGCCAGAACGGTTGTCCAGTCGCCGAAAATCTGATGCAGCTCCTTGAGATAGGCGATGGCGGCCCGTGTTGCTTTGACCGGGTCCAGGCGCTCGTCCACGTAGGTGTTTCGGGTCAGACCGAATTTATAGCCGGTGGAAGAAATAAATTGCCACAGCCCCAGCGCCCGGGCCTTGGAAAAAGCGTTAACCTTAAACCCGCTTTCGATAAGCGGCAGCCAGGAGAGGGCTTCGGGCAACCCGGCTTTTCTCAACTCTTCAACGATATAGGGCCGATAGCGGCCGGATCGCTGGTAAGCCGCTCTGAAAAATGGGGCTTCGCGGCCCTTGGTAAATCGATCAATCTCTGCCTGGATATATGAGTTGATCGTTAACGGAATGGCCTTATGGTCGCCGGTAATCACAATTTGACGGGATGCGTATATTTCAAGAATACGTTTGGAAATAAGAAATCTTAAATCTTCTTTCTGCTGGATTAATTTGGGGTGCTGATCGATATCCTGGAGGCTCAGAATAAGGGCATAGGCCTGGTCCAGCGCTTCCAGGGCGGCGTTGAGCTCGCCCTTTTGCCAGAGGTCCTGGGCCAGGCTGCAATAGTCAAGTGCTTCGTCAAAGACGGCCTGAGGCGATTTATCGTTGACAGCGGCCGGCTCTTCCGGAGTAGTATCCGGCACCGTCGTGGGTATGGCTTGACCGCTGGCGGTAGCCGGCGAAACTGGCGTTTTCCCGAGGGTGCCGGTATTGTCCGGTGCGGGTAAAACCGAAGCTTCGAGTGAACGCTTTTCATTGGTTGACGGTGAATCCGACCCCTTCCGGGGCACTGTCAATATGCGCGAGGTATTGTTATTCGGCTGTGTTTCGGCTGTGCTGCCGGGGAGGGCGGCCTGCGCCGGGGGCAGCGTCTCTGGCGCGGGCGCATACATCGCCGGCATGCATCCGCTGAATGTAAAAATAAATAAAAAAAGAGCCGGAGCTGCGATGTGTTTAAATGGCCGAATGAGCAGATATGTACGCATTAAAGGTCACCGTCACGTGATTTCGGGGATTATTTTTGGATAAAGAATATCAGTCGATTACACAATGATCCGTCTGTATGTCAAGGAAATGTCGGTTTCGGGAAAAATTTATAAAGCATCATGGCGAAAAAAATTGTTTTTTATAAAAAATTACTTGAAAAATGAAATCAGGCTTGTTATATATTGTTGTTTCATGCTGCAGGCGTACTTGACAAACGGTGTCTTGCGCGTTTTTGGACCATGCCAGCGTAGCTCAGTTGGTAGAGCTACTGATTTGTAATCAGTGGGTCGGGGGT
>CAZNZW010000095.1:0-6338 GCA_964577615.1 uncultured Desulfobacterales bacterium
GGGCTGATTGTCGACGATACGATCCATTTCCTCTACCGGTTGAAAACGGAGATGAAACGGACCGGCCCGGTCAAATCCGCCATCGCGGCGTCGATCATGGGGACCGGCCGACCGATTATTTTCACCAGCATCGTATTAAGCCTCGGATTTTTCGTGCTTGTCTTCGCGAGTTTCAAACCGATCATCAATTTCGGCATCCTGTCGGTGGTGGTGATCGTGCTGGCATTGATTTTTGATCTGATTGTACTGCCGGCGGTGATGGTTGTTACCCATCGGCGTTAAAAAGATCCGAACATCTGCAATAAATCCCGGATAATTTTGGTCCTGAAGGATGAAGTCCATTCGTCGAATATTCATCCCATAACAGCTTTTAATGAAGGTAAACTCTGATGGCCCTGTCTTGGAAAGGGAACCTTGCCGGGCACCAGGGGTAGGAAATATTAATATGAAATCGGCGCCAGCATGTCCATGGCGTCTGGCAGAAACATGACGATTTTCGGAAAGACGGTCAAAATGATAATCACCAGGACTTCCACGATGACAAAGGGGAAGATGCCTCTGAATATTTTGCTCATGGGCACATCGGCCACGCCGGCGATGACGAAAACATTGATGCCCACCGGCGGTGAGATCTGGCCCATTTCCATCATGATGACCATGATCACACCGAACCAGATCGGATCGAAACCCAGGGCCAGAATGGTGGGAAAGATGATCGGCAACGTCAGCATGATCATGGGGATAATGT
Organism: uncultured Desulfobacterales bacterium; assembly: GCA_964577615.1. Classification (GTDB taxonomy): domain Bacteria; phylum Desulfobacterota; class Desulfobacteria; order Desulfobacterales; family QNYZ01; genus QNYZ01. Next base: position 749 of record CAZNZW010000095.1, read on the forward strand.
TCATCAGCATGCCCAGGATCAGGTATAAAAACAGGATCAGCGTAAAAGTCACGTAGCGGGATACGTGCAGGCCGGAAAGAAATGCGGACAACTGCATGGGAATGCCCGTCAGCGTTATGAAATAGCCCATGATGGCCACGCCGATGAGAATACCGGCCACCATGGCTGTGATCTGAACCGATGAAAGAAGGGACTCAAAAAATTTGGCCTTTCCAAATTCCCGGGAAGCCATGGCGATGACAAAAGCCCCCAGCACGCCGACCCCGCCGGCCTCGGTGGGCGTAAAAAACCCCCGATAGATGCCGCCGATGACCAGCGCAAACAGCAGGAGCACGGGCCAGATATTGCGCAGGGCCGCAAATTTGTCGCGCAGTGGGGTTTCCGGCGCTTTGGGTCCCAGATTCGGGTTGAAGCGGCACTGCAGATAGACGGCAAGGGCAAACAGCAGGGTCAGTAGAATTCCGGGCATGATGCCGGCCATAAACAGTTTTCCCACGGATTCCTCGGTAACGATTCCGTAGACGATGAACCCCAGGCTGGGAGGAATCAGGATGCCGAGGGTACCCCCGGCCGCCACCGACCCGGTGGCCAGAGAATCATCGTAGTTGTATTTTTTCATCTCGGGGATGGCCACCGATCCCATGGTGGCGGCCGTGGCCATGCTGTCACCGCTGATGGCGGCAAAACCGCCGCAGCCGAAAATTGTCGCGATGGCCAGCCCTCCCGGCATCTGACCGAACCACTTGTAGCTCGCATCGTACAGTTTCTTGCTGATGCCGGCATTCAGGCAGAAGAAGCCCATCAATACGAAAAAAGGAACCACACAGAAAAAGTAGTTGGCCACCGAATCATAGACGGCCATTTTCATTACGCCCAGGGCGATATCAAGGCCGGTGATGTACCAGGTGCCCAAGAGGCCGACCAGAATCATGGTAAAGGCCACGGGAAATCCCACGAACAGTAGAATCAGCATCATGGCGATCATAAAAACACCGATCAGGGCAGGGCCCAGATCCGGAGACAACAGTTTCAAGCCCAGAGGTGTCAATATAACCGCAGTGGCAATCGCGTAAACCAAGATCACGGCCCGTTTGGGGTTGGCAAAGATTTCCAGCAGGCGGGCCTGGTGGTGCAATAAGTCAGCCACCATGACCAGCACCATCAGGGTACTGCCCAGGGCCGTTGTCAGAAAAAGAGGCCACATGGGCCATGACAGAATCTCGCTGTTTTCACTGATATGGAGGGCTTCAATGGTCTTGCCGACGTATTGCCAGCCGATCAGGGCAAAAATAAAAATACCCAGAACAGCGAAGAGGGCGGCCATCAATTCCTGGCATCGATCGGAAAAACGGTTCTTCAGCAGATCCACGCTGACATGGCCGCCCATGATCATGGTATGGGCCAGGCTGAAAAAGCACATGACGGCCAGCAGGAAGGTCTCCAGTTCGATCACACCGGTCATGGGCCGTTGAAAAAAAATCCGCAGCACAATATCAATTCCGATGATTAATGCCATCAGCAGCGCCAGCAGCGCGGCGATATAAGCGAGGAATTTGCTGATCGGATTGACGAACTTCTGCAATCCGGCACCGACGCTTTCCATAAGCCCGGCAACCTGTGGGGTATCCATCAGTTCATCTCCCTACCCCCCCATGGCCGGGGGAAATAAAACCACTTCATCACCGTCTTTCAGCTCGGATTCCAGTTGCCCGTTCATATTTTTCCAACTGCGTCCATTCACCAGTATCAATGCGCCGCCAATCGTTTTCAGGTTATCGCCATCGAAAAAATGTGTTGAAAATTCAACCCCGTACCGCGTGGACAACGCCTGCAGCAATTGTCTGATTGTTATGCGCTCGAATTCCATTTCCAGGCAGGCACAATCCCCCATCGCCTGGCGAATGAAAAGGTATGGCCGGATTTTAATCTTCATGGTATCGGCCGGTTTATATATACCCCTTGTGCCCGAGGTATAACAACACCTCCTGGGCGGCTTCATTGGGTGTCGTGTCTGCCGTATCAATGCGCACTTCCGGGTTTTCCGGAACTTCATATGGGTCGTCCACGCCGGTAAAGCCCTTGATCAGCCCGGCCCGGGCCTTGGCGTACATGCCTTTACGGTCCCGTTTTTCGCACACTTCGATGGAGGTGGACACATGCACCTCAACAAATCTTCCGTGAGCTTCGATATTTTCCCGGATCTGCCGGCGCGTGTTGGCATACGGCGCAATGGGCGCACAGATGGCGATGCCCCGGTTTTTGGTGATCTCTCCGGCCACAAACCCGATCCGTCTGACGTTGATGTCCCGGTCTTCTTTTGAAAAACTGAGTTCGCTGGAAAGGTTGTGCCGCACAATATCCCCGTCCAGCAGGGTCACCGGCCGGCCGCCGATTTCCTGGAAGTAGGAAAAGAGCACCTTGGCCACCGTGGACTTGCCGGATCCGGAAAGGCCGGTCATAAAGATGGTGAATCCCTGTTTTTCAGGCGGCGGATAGGCCCGTGCCAGCTCCGCCATGACCGAGGGGAAGGTGGCCCAGTCCGGTATTTTTTTCCCCGACCGGATGCGTTGTTGCAGGTCGGCGCCGGACAATGATCGGGTCCGGGTTCCTTCGGGCACCTGGTCTTTGGTCTGGTATTCGTCCTCATCGGGCAGGTAGACCAGCTCTTCAAAGGGAACAATACCGATGTCGAGCTCCTCGCTGAATTCCATGGAGAGCGATGTGGCCGCATCACTGTCGTAAAAGGATTCTTCATTACCATTTTTTCCGGGGCTGGCATGATCCCGGCCCACGATAAAATGGGTGCAGCCATAATTTTTTTGAATGATGGCGTGCAGCAGCGCCTCTTTGGGGCCGGCGGCGCGCATGGCAAAGGGCAATAAATTCAGCAGAAACGTATCCGGCGGATATTGCCCGGAAACGGCTTTGTAGCAGCGGACACGGGTAAAGTGATCGAAATCGCCCGGATGGGTCATCCCCACCACCGGATGAATCAGGATATTGGCTTTGGCCGTGCGCATGGCCCGCATGGTCATTTCGAACTGAAGACGCTGAATCGGGCTGCGGGTCTGAAACCCCACCACCCGTTTCCATCCCAGTTTGGTGAACAGCGCGCGTGTTTCCCGGGGCGTCAGCCGAAGCTGTTTGAAGTCAAAGTGCAGGGGCAGACTCAAGACTTCCAGCCTGCCGCCGATACAGACATCGCCGGCCAGATGATAGAGATAGTTTACGCCCGGATGTTGCCTGTTCCGGGTTGCGTATACCATTTCGGCTTCTTTGTCGCGATCCAGCGGCCACATATCCTCGATGTGCATCACGGCCAGCAGGAATCCCTCATGGTCCCGCAGCGTGACCGACTGGCCGGTTTCCAGGGATTTGGCCTGGATCTGGGAAATATCAAGGCATACCGGCAGGGGAAAAACAAGCCCGCTCTGCAGCCGCATGCGGTCCAGCACCGATTCATACTCGGAGCGGCACATGAACCCCTTAAGCGGCGAATAGGCGCCCACGGCCAGGAGTTCCAGATCGCACAGCTGCCGTTCATTGAGGGTAATATCCGGGAGGCTGAAGGAAAGCTCCTTCAAAATGGCCGCCCGCTGGTCGTCAACCAGAAGATTAACGAGCTCCCCTCCGTGGGGGATCGGGTTTGATGCGTTCATCCGGTTTTTTTACTCCATCGTACCGTTTAGTCCTGCGCTATTTAAGGCCGAAGTCAAAAGACGCTTTCCGCTCTATTTTTTCCGGAATTCCATAATCGTAATGTTCCATATATTCTTTGAATTCCTCAAAAAGCGCCTGTCCGTCAAATCCATACTCTTCAAGGGAATAGGTGTGTCTCCCGTATTTGCCCTGTTTGTTGTTTTCAAGATAAGCCCGCATTCTCTTTTCAAGTTCTTCCGTATATTCAAGGTCGAAGTGGTTATAAATTTTCTTTACCATGCCGATGGGGTCTGAAAAAAAATCATCGTACATGCAGTCAAAAAACTGATTTTCTTTTTCTGGATGCTTTTTTCTGTATTTCAGAGGTTCCATGATACAGCCTTTGACATATGGAACATTATACGCTCCAAATGCCTGCTTATCAAATGCACCGTCCCTGTCAAAGGCGATACACCACGACTCTTCAAGGCGACTGATCGAGGGCAGTGTAATTAACGGGTTTCTATGGGTCAACACTATTCTGGCGTCAGTAAACTCCTCCATCATTACGGGAAAAAAATCAGCATAGGAGGGAGATTTGAGCGTCCAATGCGATTTTGCCGGGCGGTAGGCATCCAGAGTTTTAAAAAACATACGTTCATATCTGAATACCGGACGTTTGCCTTTCATTGTAAACATCTTGTCGGTATATATCTTTCCGGCATTGGGCTGGTTCAGGAAATGCATGCCGTTATGGGCAAGCATATAGATGTAGGATTCTTCCATCTCGGTCGCAGACCAGAGATGGGATTCAGCAAATTTTTCCAGAAAACCGGGCGCCAGCTTGGAAACAGTCGCCATGGCCGCCCCGCTTTTTTTGATCCTTGGATCCTTCATCGGGTCAGCATCTGCGGCCAGCGGCGGCAGCACAGCCTCCATCTCATATGTAAACGGCGAACGCGTATTTGGATCCTCACTCATCAGGCGTTGCAGCAGTGTGGTCCCGGAACGGGGAGATCCCGTGATAATCACAGGCGCTTTAAACTTTCCGTTGGCCTCGATAAAATCCTTGTTCGCGTCGTAATGTTGAAGTACTTTTTTACGATTTTTCAACCAGTCTGTGGCCATTTTCTTGAGCAGGAACCTTCCTATGGCAGAAAGATATGGATTGTTATCAATCCCGTCACAGAATGATTCAATGATGTCCCTGTTTTCTTTTATATCAACCTCGTTTCCAAGGTATTTATCTAAAGGCGCTGAACTGTCAAATTCCTTGAGCATAGCTTTCTTGAACTTAAAGCCATGTGATCCAAATAAGCGATAACCACTGTCTATCCATTTTACGACATTCAACAATGCTGAATAATTTATATGGTTCTTTGGATATCGCTCAGGTGAACCGTCTTTGTGGCTTTGGGGGTCGCATTCATAGTAATTTGATGCGTCTATCCGTGTCATGGCTGTCTCCTTTCAATTCCAATGTTTTTGGTTCGTTTTGGTCGCCTGATAACGGTTCACGGGTGTTCCGCCTCTTTCAGGGGGTTTCCGTATCAAATATCCATTTCCGAACGAAACGCATGCATGTCGGCGCGATACGCCTCCAGTTGCTCCGGCGTCAATTCGTCCGGATATTGAAGCTCGGGCAGGGCCAGAACATCCACCAGATCGTTGGCATAGGGGGCCAGGCTCAGCACATCCACCTTCTCCCCTTGGGGCAGCTTGATCTCCTGCATCATGAAACGGGCGATGAACTTGGTTTTCTTGCGCAGAATATCCACCCACTCTTTGGGGGTCCCTTCGAGGATATAATCCGCTTCATCAGCTGCCGCCTGTGGAGATATCAGCTCCAGTTTCAACAATTTGCCCGCATCGAAAAAAGAACAAAAATAGATATCCTCATCAATTCCCCAGGCAGGGTCCGCTTTCACCAGGAAAACCATCTTCCGGGTGA
>CAZNZW010000096.1:0-4027 GCA_964577615.1 uncultured Desulfobacterales bacterium
GCCAACGTGGTTACGTCCCTGATTCTGCCCGGGGAAGGGCTGGCCGGCGTGGCCCACCGTCATCTGGATATTGAAGCGGCCCGGCGAACGCCGGCGGGGATTTTGCCGGTACTGGAAAACCGCGGGTTGACGCCGGCGTCGTTAACCGATTACATCAGCTGGATGGAGCGGCGTCAAAGCGGCCGGAAGGGCCGCCTGGAACGTCTTGAACGCGCATGATTGCGGCTGTTGTGGGAGGAAATCTGCAGGGCGTGGAAGCCACCTATCTGGCGCACAGGGCCGGATGGGAAGTGCTTCTCATCGACCGCCGGCCGGCCCCGCCCGCTGCCACGCTCTGTGACCGTTTTGTGCAATGGGACGTGGCCTCGGTAAGGCAAACGGCCCGGGTGCTGAGAAAAGTTGATCTGGTGATACCGGCGCTGGAAAGCAGGGGCGCCCTGGACGTATTGACGGCCTGTGCCACGGCCGGGGATATTGCGCTGGCGTTTGATCCGTCCGCGTACGTCGTCACCTGTTCCAAAACCCGGTCCAATGCGCTGTTTGACTCACTGCAGCTTCCCGTTCCCGCCCCCTGGCCCGGATGTGGATTTCCGGTCACGATCAAGCCGGACAGCGCCAGCGGCAGCGAGGGGGTCCGGGTTATTCACCGGGCGTCCGACCTGCCCGGCGACCCTGACTTTCCCGGAAAATATGTTGTTCAGGCCTTTACGCCCGGACCGGTTTACTCCCTGGAAGTCATCGGAGAACCCGGCGCGTATCGGCCCCTGCAGGTGACGGCCCTGGCCATGGATGCGGTTTTTGACTGCAAGCGGGTGATCGCGCCCGCCGGGCTGGAACCGGACCTGGCTTGCCGGTTCGGACAGATGGCCGTGGACCTGGCGGACGCCCTGCGCCTGAAAGGGCTCATGGACCTGGAAGTGATCCTGAGCGACGGCCGGCTGGTGCTGCTGGAAATGGATGCCCGCTTGCCCAGTCAGACCCCGACCGCCGTCTACTGGTCCACGGGGGTGAATATGGTCGCGGAAATGGCCGATCTTTTCCTGAAACCGGAAAAAGCGCCGGTTGGAAAAAAACGCCGGTCCAATCGGTCACGGGCGGTGATTTACGAACATATAAAGGTGGATGGAAGACAGATGGCCACGGGCGGGGAGCACCTCATGAGTGGCGCCGCCCCGTTGCGTGTCAGAACGGATTTTTTCGGCGCGACCGAAGCCATCACCAATTACCATGCCGGAAGGGATCACTGGGTGGCCACGCTGATTTTTGCGGCATCCAGCCGGCACCGCGTTGCGGCCAAACGAACCGCCACCATCGCGGCCATTGAGCGCCATTGCCGGATTGAGCATTATACCGATGCCGGTCCCAACATCGACACGGGCAGGGAAGGGTAGGATGACCCGTCTGAAAGCCAGCGATATTGCCGGAATCCCCTCGGCGCTGAGCGACTATGATGCGCGCCTGCAGTTGCAGACCGGGCGATCCCTGAACGGCCTGGCCTGCCTGTCCGCCGGAATAGATGCGAGTGCGTGGCGGGAACAGCGGGCGGGAATCAAGGTGGGCGTGGTTCCTTTTTCCTGCGGCCAGGGGGTTATTGCGGAATTTTCCGATACCGTGGCTGGAATTATTAACCATCTGGGGGTTCCCGCTTTTGTTGCCGCAGCCGCCGACGTATCCGGGCTGGTGGATGCCTGCCGGCATCAAGCGGATATGCTGTTTATGGCGGATGAAGATCGTTTTGTGGCCATTGATTGTCAAAACCGGCGTGTCGTGGATAATGCGGTAATGACGGGCCGCGGATTTGCGTCTGGGCTGGCCCTCGTGGCTGACGGCCTTGCGAATAAAACGGTTCTGGTGATCGGTTGCGGAAAAGTGGGGCGGGCGGCGGCGGAAGTCATACTGGCATCGGGGGGCAGGCTGGCGGTTTATGATGTCAATCCAGCCGCCGCCGGAACGCTGATTCGGCAAACCGGCGGCCGGGCGAAGATAGTGCCGGATGTGGATGTGGCCCTGATGCGGCATGATCTGATTCTTGACGCCTCACCGGCGGCGGATATTATCCGGGCACGGCATATAGATGACAGGACCTGCGTGGCAGCTCCGGGAATGCCCTGCGGAACCACGGCCGCCGCCACGGAAAAACTGGGCCGGCGGCTATTGCACGATCCTTTGCAGATCGGTGTGGCCTGCATGCTGGCCGGTCTGGTCAGGATGCGCATGGAAAGGGAGTGAGAAGATGACAGAAGGCAAACCCGCCGCCAGACGATTTTACCGTAAACGTGTCGAGCTTTTCCGGTTGATCGACAAGATCAAAATCTGGCCGTCGCGCACCGGCGTCCTGCACGGGATCCGATCCGTGGACAAAAGGGGCGAGATCGCCATCATCACGACCCATTGCAACGAAACATTCACCGTGCGCAATTCCCGCAACAGCCGGGCCGCCCGCTGGCTGCGGAACAAATGGTTCAAGTCGGTCTGCCCGGCCTGCCGGGTACCTGAGTGGAAGCTGGAAAAATACGCATCCACCCGCTTCAAGCGCCACTTCGGTTCGGACCTGACGCATTAAAAATGATCTTCAGTAGTCAATTGACAATCGCCAATCGGTAATCCTTACGCCTTTTCCATATAGGCCTCAAGCTCGGTCGCAAGGGACGTATCCAGCAGGGAATCCGGTGCTTCCGCCAGAATCTGTTTATAGCGCCGGTTGGCCCGGGTCAGGACGTCTTCCCCACCAGCCTTTTCCCAGACAGAAAAGGGTTCCCAGATCGACATAGACGGCTGCCAGAAATCCCGGGCATGCTCAAAGGTGCTGTCCTGCATCAGGTAATCGCCGCCGCAGCCCACATCCTGAATAATCGGCACGGACAGTGTTTCTTCGGAGAAAGTCAGACCCTGGGATATCCGCATCACCCGGCTGATCAGTTCTTCGTCGATGATGAACTTTTCGCAGGATGTACACATAATCGAATCAATCACGCCCAGGGATTCATGGACGATGTTCGCACCGGACAACATCCCCATCATCAGGTTCTGCATGGTTTCATAGCCGGCCTGGTAATCGACGCTTTTGGAATCGGTCATGCCGCACATCACCCGGGTGGGCAGATGGTAACGTTTCTGAGCCAATTGGAGATTCACGCCGTTAATCAAAAAAGCTTCCGGCGGGCCGGTGACATAGCCGGCGATTTTCATGTTGGCCGCCGTGGAGGCCGGGCAGTAGACCACGGGATTGCCCGGATTGATCAACTGGACCAGGGTCAGGCCCGCCAGGATTTCGGCATTCTGCTGAACGGCCACGCCCAGCGGAAAGATGGGGCCGGAAACACCGGCCATGACACAGGACAATACCAATACCGGCTGTTTCCGCCGGGCAAACTCAATCATGGTTTCCGCGGCATCCGTTGAAAACTTCAGGGGGCTCAGCGGGTTGACGCTGACAGCCACCGCATAGTGATTGTCCAGGGAGTTGATCCCGCCCAGGGAGATACCGACCATATCGATCATCTGGCGGACCTGCCGGGTATACGCGCAATAGCTGATGACCGGCTTGTCGGTGTGCTTCAGGATCGCCTGGGTGATCTGCAGGTGCTTTCTTTCCGGGTCTACATCGACCGGCTCCACGGGAAAGGATCCCACCAGCGATACCACATCACTGGCCTGGCACAGTTTCTGGATATTGGCAAAGTCGGCCAGAAGGGCCGGCCGGCGCCCCTGATCCATATCCATGATATCGACCACGCCGCCATTGGGCTGGACGGCAAATCCCTCGCCCAGTGTGACCGAATGGGCGTCATTGCGTGCCTGCCACTTGAATGTTTCCGGTGTCTGGGAAATGGCCTTTTCAACCATGTCGCCGGGAATATGAACCACATCCCCATCGATCCGGGCGCCGTGCTTTTTGAAAATCTCAAGCGCTTCCGGGCATTTGAACATCACACCGGTCTCAGACAGAATTTTAAGAGATGCATCATGGACCTGGGCCAGCTTATTTTCCGGTAATACACCGATCTGAGTGTTGAGCGGCATTGCG
>CAZNZW010000096.1:4127-6180 GCA_964577615.1 uncultured Desulfobacterales bacterium
GTCACCCATGCCAAGATTCCCATGATCAGGTAGGCGCTTCGCCACTGATAAGACGAAATCAGCCAGGCGCTGAACGGTGCCATCACAACAGTGCCCAGACTGCCGCCGGCGCCGATAATCCCCAGAGCGCCGGCCCGGTGAGTGGATATCCATCGGGACGCCGTGGACATGGCCACAATATACATGGCCCCGCTTCCCAGAGAAAACAGGACGCTATAGGTCAGGTAGAGCTGCCATGGGGATGTAACCTGTGACGTCAGCACCAGGCTCAGTCCACTCATGATCCCCATTCCCAGCACCACGATGCGGGGACCGAAGCGGTCGCAGAAGCGGCCGCCCCAGATGGAGAAAAGGCCGACGAAAAGCAGGTAGGCGGAAAAGATGCTCGACGTGGAGGCCCGGTTCCACGAAAATTCCGCCTGGAGTGAGGGAAGAAAAATGCCGAACGAATAACTGATGCCAAAGGAAATGCCGAGCAGGAGGGCGCAGGCGGCAACGATGACCCCGCCATAACGGCGTCCGCCGGAATAACCGGCGGGCGGTATCCGGTTGCCGCCGGTGTCGTCGTGCTTTATAGCCATGGCGCGATCATGGTCGGGGCGCCCCGATATGCCGCCCGATCCCTTCGGGGCGCGGGAGCCTGGCATGCAATGCCGCAATCATTTTCAGCTTTTCGGAAACCGGCGGCTCGGGTAGCGACGATTGGCGGGTTTTCAGATTGACATGGATCAGCAGCTGCTCACCGGTGGCCAGCAGTCGGCCGTCTTTGTGGTAAAGGGAGTTGAAAACGTGCATCTTTTTTCCTTCTCCCGAAAGGCACAGGGTCTCGACATACACGTTTTCACCGGCATTGACTTCGTCGATATGCCGGATGTGGGTTTCGGCCGTGAAATAACTGCCGCCACCGGCAATGTAGTCCGCGTCGCAGCCGACGATTTCCATGAAACGATCCGTGGCCTCGCTGAAGGCCTGAAGGTAACGCGTTTCGTTCATATGGCCATTGTAGTCGGTCCAGTTCAATGGCACCGCGCGGGAGAGGGTGCGGACGGGTTTTGAAAAATCGATTTCTTCGGCGTCTGCGGCGGCCATTACAGCGTCGTGTTTTTTTAAAAGGGCGCCCGCGCCCCAGTTCTGCCGTTTCAGCCCCCGCAGGATCGTCACCAGATTATTGTCGCGGATCCGTTCCAGATCGCGAATCGAATACATGCCGGACTGCGCATCGGACTGACCGGCGATGCGCTCCACCAGTGCGTCGGTCAGTTCGGGGACATCCATCAGCCGGGTCCAGGGCCAGGCCAGGGCCGGCCCGAACTGGGCCAGAAAATGGGCCATGCCCGCCTCGCCGCCGGCAATGCGGTAGGTCTCGAACAGTCCCATCTGGGCCCAGCGCAGGCCGAATCCAAAGCGGATGGCGTCGTCTATTTCCCCGGTGGTGGCAATGCCGTCGTTGACGAGCCACAGGCTTTCGCGCCAGACGGCTTCCAGCAGCCGGTCGGCGATATGGGCGTCGATCTCTTTTTTGATGTGGAGCGGCTTCATGCCCAGGCTCTGTAAAATACCAAGGGTTTTTTCAAGTGCGGCCGGGTCGGTGGCCGCATGGGGCACCACTTCCACCAGCGGGATCAGGTAGACCGGGTTAAACGGATGGCACACGATTATCCGGGCGGGAGCGACAGCTCCCGGTTGAAGCTCGGAAGGCTTGAAACCGGAGGTGGACGAGGCGAGCACCGCATCGGGCCGGGCCGTTTTCCGGATATCCGCATAAACCCCGTGCTTGAGATCAAGGCGCTCGGGAACAGACTCCTGGACCCAGTCCGCCCCGTCCACGGCGCCGGCAATGTTGCTGCAAAAGGTCAGACGGCCCTCGTCCGGCATGGGCACATCGGCCAGGCCCGGCAGCGACCGCCGGGCATTGTCCAGTATTTCGCCGATTTTTCGCGCGGCTTCCGGGTCCGGGTCCGAGATGTTGACATCCCAGCCGTTTAATAAAAACCGTGCGGCCCACCCGCCGCCGATCACCCCGCCACCGATGATTGCTGCTGTTTTTGTCATT
>CAZNZW010000097.1:0-5931 GCA_964577615.1 uncultured Desulfobacterales bacterium
GATTTGCCACCGCTGGTTCCTATCCGGCCCCCAATGTGATTGAAGCGGCTGCCGGTACGAAAATTCGTATCATCAGCCTGAACGATGACCAGATTCGCCAGACCAAACGAACGAAGCTCGTTATCCCGGCCGGCACTTATCCCGGTGTTGATCAGGATGTGGCAACCACCTCGCTGCCTGTCGGGGCGTATACGACGACCGCGATGGATACGGCCACGGCCTACCAGTTGACCAAGACGTTCTGGGAACGGAAAGGGGCCATGGCGCAGACCAATGCCTGGTGGCAGGCGGTCACGCCGGAGGGGTTGGCCACCCTGGGCGCCAGGCTGCACCCCGGGGCCTTGAAATATTATCGGGAAGCCGGCGTCGCGATACCGGAAAACCTGCGTTGAGCATTCGGATGGCCCTGCCCGCGGAAACCGGGCAGGGCACCAGTCAATGAATAAATCCACTCTCTCACGATATGTCACGGCGTTGATGGCCGTGGCGTGCGTCTATTATCATCTGCACCTGATATTCACGGGTCTGATTCCCAATTTGATCAGCCGGCCGATCCATCTGGCCCTGGCATTGCCCTGGGTGTTTGTCATCGGTGCCGGCGGCGGCCGGGTGAAACGGATCAGCGGCTATCTGATGTGTGCTTTCGGCATTTACGGGTGTATTTTTATCGCCCTGAGCCGTAATGTCCTGGTGGAACAATACGGGTTTATCGAAGGGCTTCACCAGTATGTCCTCGGCGTGGGGCTCATCCTGGTGGTGCTCGAAATGGCCCGTCGATCGATTAAGCTCGCTCTGCCCACGGTAGCCGCCATTGCCCTGGCTTATGGATTACTGGGCCAGTACCTGCCGGGAGAATTCGGCCATCCGGCGATTCCGGTCGGCAGCTTTCTCGGTACCCTGGTGATTGCCGAAGGCGGGCTGTGGGGACCCTTGACCGGGATATCGGTCAATGTGGTGGCTATCTTCGTTATCCTCGGGGCTTTTATCGGGGCCGGTGAAGGGGGCAATGCGTTCATGGCCCTGGCAACGAAACTCGCCGGCCGGTTCCGGGCCGGCGCGGCCAAGGTTTCCGTGCTGTCTTCCGCTTTTTTCGGCTCTATCTCCGGGTCGGCCTCGGCCAACGTGGCCTCCACCGGAGCGGTGACCCTGCCCGCCATGAAACGACTCGGCTATCCGGCCAGTTTTGCAGCGGCCGTTGAAGCAGTGGCCTCCAGCGGCGGGCAGATTATGCCGCCACTGATGGGCGCCGGCGCATTTGTGATGATGGAGCTGCTGCGCGTGAAGTATACCACCATCATGGCGGCGGCCATATTGCCGGCCTCGCTCTTTTTTCTGGCGGCCTGGGTCGGCGTGGACCTGTTTGCCAGGCGGTATGGCCTGGGCGCCATGACGCGAACGGAAATCCCTTCGGGACGCACTGTTGTCCGGCTGGCGCCGTTTTTTTTGATTCCGTTTTCACTGCTCCTGGCGGTACTGTTTTTCACGGGTTATACTCCGCAGTTTGCCGCCGGTCTGGCCGTTTTCGCCGCCGCCGGCCTGCTGGTCACCAGCGACCGGCTTGATTTTTCCTTATTCCGCATGGGCGCCCGGATTCTCGATGCCTGCCTCAACGCCGCCAGTCAGATCGCCATGATCGCGTCGATTATCATCTGCGCCGGACTGGTCATCGGCGTGTTGAATATGACCGGCCTCGGTGTGAAGGTGACGTCCGTTATTCTGAGCCTGTCCGGCGGCAACCTCTGGATTGCCCTGATGCTGACCGCCGTGGCCTGCCTGATCCTCGGCATGGAAGTGCCCACCACGGCCGCGTACGTGATCTGTGTTTCTGTGGCCGGTCCGGCGCTGGCCGATCTTGGTCTGCCGCCATTGCATGCCCATCTTTTTATCTTCTGGTATGCCCTGCTCTCCACCATCACTCCGCCGGTCTGCGGGACGGTTTTTATCGCCGCCGGGATGGCTCAGGCGCCCTGGGTGTCAGTGGCGGGGCAGTCCATGCGGCTGGGGCTGGGATTGTACTTTGTGCCGCTGGGCTTTGTGGCCAATCCCTATCTGCTCCATCCGGGGCTCAATCCGTTGCTGGCCCTGCTGGCCTTTTGCAAAGTTGCCCTCGGATTATGGCTGCTCAGCAAGAGCTTGATCGGCGCTATTTCCCCGGTGCGGCGTATGGGGATGTTCGCCGCCGGTCTGGTCGTTATTTTTACGCTGGGAATCCATCTGTCTTGATGATAGGTGAGGGGCGGTATACAGTGAAACCCAAAAAAATAATGTTTACCGGTAACCCGGCCCTTGTCGCCGGTTATTTCCAAAACAGGTAGATCAGGAGGATTTTATGCGCAGGAAACTGGTTATAGCTCTTTTTCTGACTTTTGCCCTGGCGGCGTGTACACAGGAAACACAGAATAAAATCGGGCGGCGAATTCAAAACTGGACGGGTACCGATGGCGTACTCGATGTATACGCTGGTGAGAAACTCGTTAAGCGGTTTATCCGGATCGATAAATTGACAACCGCGATGGGCACGGATGACAATAAACCGCGTCCCTATCGCTTTGGATACGGGTATCTGGATGAGAATACCAACTACCGGGTCGATCCCGGGGAAAAAAAGGTTTATTTTGAATTCAGCGACTATTCGACCCAGTATATTTTTTACGAAAATCCCCGGTGATAATGGCCGGGGAGCGTCGATGTTGACGAATGTCTATCGTTCCATCTGGATGAACTGGCCGATGTCCGGCTTATTTTTTTCAATTTCATCGAGCGTCAGGCCATCGAGCTCATGGGGAAAAATCAGCCATCTGCGGGTCTGATGAACGAAAAAATCGGGCAGGAAGCCGACCTTGTTTTTTTCGGGTTTGTAATAAACCGTGGCGGTGCGGATATCCCGGGGAGCGTTTTTGCGGGCTTTTTGCTTTAATGTCCGGATAACGGCCTCGATGCTCAGCCCCGTATCAAACACGTCGTCGATGATCAGCAGGTTGTCTTCGGCGTTGATGTGATCGACAATATAGTGCAGCCCGTGGACCCGGATTTCGCGCTTCATCTTCTCGATCCCTTCGTAGGCCGAGGTCCGGATGGCAATATGGTCTGTCTTGATGCCATGGTAATCGAGCAGCTCCTGAACGGCAATACCGACGGGCGTGCCGCCGCGCCAGATCCCCACAATGAAATCCGGTCTGAATCCGCTTTTATGAATACTGGCACCCAGCCGGAAAGAATCCTCCAGCAGCTGCTGGGCGGTAATAAACAGTTTTGCTGTCATAAACCTACTCCACGCAGATATGTGGCAACCGGCAGTTGCCGGTTGCCATTGTGAACAGGATCAGGAGGCCGGGGCGCCGGGCGCAGGCGAGGCCATCGGCCGCTGCCGGGTTTTCCGGTATCTGACAGCGCCCAGTCCGGCACCGAGTATCGCAACGATACATCCGGCAATAATATAGCTGCTTTCGCTGTATTCGTGAATATGCGGTACGCTGACCAGCTCAAAGGCGTAGTAGACGATTGCCAGACCAGCCAGAACCAATGAGGCGGCAATGAGATAAATCGCAGATTCAGGCAGTTTTCTTTTCATGGTGTCATTCCAGTTTGTATGCAGGTCGGTTATTTTTTGTGTCGATCTGGCTTGTTATTATAATGGAATTTCGTGTGTGTGACAAGGTTTATCCGTGGTATATATGCGGCCGGTCATTGATACCGGCTGGTTTTTGATAAAAAAATGGTCAATGGCCACCGGGTCGCTGCCCGCCGGCCGGTCAGGCGCAGGGCAGCGTAAAGAAAAAGGTACTGCCGTGGCCTTTTCTGCTTTCCACGCCGACCCGGCCGCCCAGCTTTTCCACGATACGCCGCACAATGGACAAACCGAGGCCGTGCCCCTCAATACTGGCCTGATGAAGCCTTTCAAAGGCGGTGAACAGCTGCGCCTGATCGTCGGGCGAGAGTCCTTCGCCATTATCACGTACCCAGAAACGAATGGTCTCTTTTTCAACAGTGGCTCCCATCTGTATATGCGGTGGCCGGCCACCGTACTGGACGGCGTTGCTGAGGTAGTTGACCCATACCTCCTCGATCCACGGCCGGTATCCGATGGCCTCCGGCCAGCATTCCGGTAAAACGAGTTCAGCCTGGTATTCGCCAATCATGTACTCAAGCCGCATGCGGACTTCTGCGATGATTTTGGCCATATCCAGCGGATGGGTGTCAATTTTTTTCATGTCACGCACGCTGGCTAATAAGAGCAGCTCATCGATGATATTGCCCATTTTAAGCGCGTTTTGTTCTATTTTCTGCAGGGAATTGCTCTGGCTTTCGTTTAATGTTTCGGTGATCTGAATTTTCAGCAGGCTGCTGAAACCGATCAGTTCCGTTAACGGTTTTTTTAAATCATGGGCGACGGTGTGCGCAAAGGCATCCAGCTCGGCGTTTTGGGCTTCCAGTTCTTTTGCATACCGGTGCTGTATGGACTCAGCCTGTTTTCGTGCGGTAATGTCCCGGATAATGGCGCTGAAAAAAGTTTTTTTCCCCGCTTCCCAGGAAGCCAGCGATAATTCCACCGGGAAGGTGCTGCCGTCTTCTCTTTTCCCTGTATATTCAATTGTTTTACCAATAACGCGCGGTTTTCCCCCGGCACGAAGCCGTTTGACCTCTTCCAGATGCAACTGTTTATAGTGCCCGGGCATCAGCCGGGTCGCCGGTTGGCCCAGGATTTTTTCTTCGCTGTAGCCAAAAATATTTTCTGCCCCCCGGTTCCACGAAATGATCCGCCAGTCGCTGTCCATCAAAATGATGGCGTCATTGCTGGATTGAGTCACCGAGCGGTGCCGTTCTTCACTTTTTCGGATCGCTTCTTCCGCCCCCTTTTTTTCGGTGATATCGCGCCATATCATCAATTTTCCCTGCGGGGTCCCCCGCCAGTCGCGAAAGAGAGACACCCGTAAATCAAAGATGCGCTCTTTATTCCCGACAGGTAAGGCCAGCTCGGTAAATTCAACGTTTTCTTTATGACAGCATTCCGCCATGGCGGGTAAATTTGATAAAATATCTGTGATCGGCGTACCAATCGCGTCGGGCCGGAGGTTCTCGAGGAAGGATTGAGCGGCGGGATTAAAATCGATGACGCGGTTCTGATGGTCCAGGACAATGACGCCGTCGCTCATCTGTTCCATAACGACATTGCGGGCAACCGGTATGGTCTCGAGGATTCGATAGTAAAACAATCCCCAGCTCAGCGCCAGCCCGGTGATGACAAATCCCACCAGGGTTAAATCCAGGTGAGGAAACGGATTCAGCCCGGACAGGTAGAGAAAATTCCCCACCCACGGGGCAAACAGGCCGACCAGCAACGTGCCGGTCTGTCCGTGGAACAACCGGGGAGAGTGAATAAGTGCATGGATAAACGAAAGAGTGCCTATCGAAAGTGCAATGTAGGAAAAAGTGATGTAAAACCAGAACCATATGCCGTGAGTCAGGACCAAGACCGGAAAAGATCCGTCCGTTCCCAGCCGGGTGCTGCGCCAGAGCAGGCCATGGGTTTCATTGGTCCAGGCCAGCCCCAGCGTCAATATCGGGATAATCGACAGAAGGGCAAGATTTCGACGGGTAATCCATTTTTGCCGGCCGGTATATTGCAGCGCAAAGCATAACCATGTCACCGGTACGATGACAATGCCGATGTATTCCACTTTCGCAAAGATAATTTTAGCGGCCAGGCGGGTGGCGGACAGTTCCAGAGCATTGGTCAGAGACCACAGGGTGACGCCGCCCATCATTAACGTGAATATTGCCGCGCCCGTTTCAGGGCGTCGGCGCCATGCGGATATGGTCAGCATGGCGGAGATGATTCCGCCTGCAGAAACTAAAATCGCGTAGGGTGACAACTGCCAGTGCATGTGGGGGATTCCGTACAAGATTGTGTTTATGTGGACGTATCAAAAA
>CAZNZW010000098.1:0-5884 GCA_964577615.1 uncultured Desulfobacterales bacterium
AGGCAAAACCATTATTATATCGCCGGATCGATAGAATCTATCCCGATCATACCCGATTAATAGTCGGGTCCGCCACCAGAGGTGGACGATTTAGATCAATATTAATTTTTCAACCAGAATTGGAGATACCGTGAACAGCCCGTTTCCTTTTGATTCAATGCTGGTCTTTTCATTTTTATCCTGCCTGCTGCTGACAGGCATTGCCTTGCGGGCGAAGGTCGGAATGATTCAAAAATTTCTGTTCCCCAGCTGCCTGATCGGCGGGGTAATCGGCCTGATGGCTGTCGCCACAGGGATTGTTGATTTAAACACTGCGGTCATCGAAACGTTTGCCTACCATTTTTTTAATATCTCTTTTATCTCCGTGGGCCTGACCCGGGACGACGCCCCGGACCGGCAGGCATCCGGGGTCAAAAAAACCACCGGGAAAAATAAACTCAGGGGCCCCATCTGGATGGCCCTGATGCAGGGCCTGACATTTCCGATGCAGGCGGTGGTGGGCGGATTGTCTGTGATCGCCCTGGGCACGGCCGGGCTCAAGCTTTTCCCCACTTTCGGGTTTCTGGTTCCCCTGGGCTTTAACGAAGGGCCGGGGCAGGCGCTGTCCATCGGCAAAACATGGGAAGCACTGGGGTTTGCCAATGCGGCCACCGTCGGGCTGACTTTTGCCGCCGTGGGCTTTTTTTTCGCCTTTTTTGTGGGCGTTCCCCTGGTGAATTACGGTATCCGTAAAGGCCGGGCAACGTTTGCGCCGTCGCAGCTGCCCAACGATTTCATCACTGGGATTTTGGCAAAAAACGGCCCAAAAGAAACCGCCGGAAACCTGACCATTCACCGGGGCAATGCGGATACCCTGGCATTTCAGGCCGCCCTGATCGGCCTGGTTTACGGCATCACCTACGGCCTGGTAAAGTTGCTTGATTCGATGTTTTCGCCGGATATCGCGCCCATTTTGTGGGGTTTTTTCTTTTTCTTTGGATTGGGTGTGGCCCTTATTGTTAAATGGCTGATGACCGTGACCGGCATCGGCTTTCTTTCGGATCCGGGCGTTCAGAGAAGAATTACCGGCTGGTCCGTTGATTATCTCATCGTCGCCACGGTCACGGCCATTCAGCTGAAAATCGTCTGGGATTATATTTTGCCCATCAGCCTGATGGCCATTACCAACGGGGTGCTGACCACGATTCTCGTGATCTGGTTTGGTAAAAAACTCAACAATTTCGGGCTGGAACGCTCGGTGGCGATTTTCGGCACCGTTACCGGGACGGTGTCCTGCGGCCTGCTGCTGCTTCGGATTGTGGACCCGGAGTTTAAAACCCCCGTGGCCTTTGAAATCGCTGTGATGAATATTTTTGTTTTACCCATTGTCGGCGGGTGTACCGTGCTGGTCAATGCCCCTTTGTGGTGGGGCTGGAGCGTCGGGTTGACCGTGCTGGTGTTTGCCGGCATTTTTTCCGGATCATTGCTCACCATGAAGCTTCTGGGCTTGATGAAGCGGCCCACCGGCTGCAGAGCGCCGTAATAAAAATACTTGTTTCCATGCAGCCGGTTGTATTTTGTCTTTGGCGTGCTGTGGCAGAACGGATGCCGGCGCATGGCGATTGTCTTTTCATTTTGTTTCCGGGCGGGGCAATCGATTTGCGGCGCTACTTGAACTGGCCGCACAAAATCAGGTCGGATGAACCGCAGATCAGCTCTTTTAGCCAGCCGGCCACGATTCGGGCCCCATCGGGGTCAAAATGGGTGTGGTCATCAAAGGCGAATTGGCTGAAAATCGCCGCCGTATCCGCATATGTGTTGAACTCGTTAAAACTTTTTTCCTGCAGATCAAGGAGCAATATCTGTTCGTCTGCAGCCAGGAACCTGACGGTTTGCGGGTAATCGCCATACGCCGTGATATGCGAATGGCGGTTTTTATACATCCTTTCAACAGGTGTCACCAGAACCGGCGTAACGCCCAGCGCTTTCACCTCGTCAACAAAGGCTTTCAGGTTATTATAAAATTCCCCGCCGCGTCCGGGCTCTGTAAATTGCGAGGGCCGGCTGTCGTCTTCATCGTTATGGCCGAAATGGATCAGCAGGTAGGCGCCTTTGCTGATATCGGTTTCTCTGAGCAGGGCCATCAACCCCGGCCAGTCCCGATCCGTGCCGGCACGGTCCGGCCGGTATGACCGGGTACTGGCGCCTGACCGGGCCCGGTTAAATATCTTGTCCGGGTTGATCATGTATTCCCCGAGCCGGGACCCGAAACCCTGCTCGCCCGCGGATGTATTATGCACGGTAGAGCCGCCGATTATGAATATTTTGGCCTGGTGAGGCGTGAGGCTGGCGTAAGCGCCCATGCTGGCAAAGGGAGAGCCGGGTTCCGGTTTCAGGAAATCCGCGGAATCGGGATCGGTGCTGAGGAAGGTGACCTGGCCCGGAGTGTTCCATGAGTTGTTTGTGCCAAGATGGCTGTCCTGGCTGCCGTTCCGGGAGGCGATATTGTATTCAACGATGGTATCCGCCGCCCCGCGGAAGCCCACGGTGGCATTGCGGAATGAGGTGTTATACTGAAATACGACATCGTGTCCGGCGTTATAATCAAGGCCTCTTTTCCGGTTATCATAGACGAGATTGTGTTTGACAACGGTGCGCAATCCATTGGTGGCCGCCGGGTTCAGATTACCGCCCGCCTTGATGCCGTTACCGTCGCCATTTCCCCTGCCGTTATCGTAGACCCGGTTATACGCCACAAAAGAGTCATTGGAACGCCAGGTATCAATGCCGTCATCCGAATTGGCATAAACGGTATTGTGGATGATGGTGTTGTATCTGCCTGATGATACGGCAATACCGTCGCTGTTCCCTCCGTTAGCCGCAAGCCCCACATCGGAGTTGGCATTAGAGATGTTGTCCCGGATAATGTTGTAGCCGTATGGATAGGGAATCTGATAATCGGGGTCGTCTTCGTGCCATTCACCCCCATAAAGCGCAATGCCGCTGATGATATTGTGATGGGTATGACACCCTTCCACGATATTGTGACTGCCGTGCACGGATATACCGGCCCACCCCATGTGTGTAACTTCAATATTCCTGACAACAATGTAGCTGAGATCCCTGCCGATCCGTATCCCGCTGGTTCTGCCATCGGGGTGGTTGATCACATCCGCCGCCGAACGGTAGCGCCCTGCCAGTATGGCCGTCTCTCCAGGATAGCTTTCTATGATAATCGGGTGATCAATCTGCCCGCTGTGTCCCGGACTGAGGGACGTGGTGGTGTCATAGGTGCCGCCGCGCAGGAATAAAATATCTCCCGGATTCAGCCGCGCAAACGCCGTCCGGATGGCGCAGGGGACGGCATGAGAACATGCGTTCAGGCTGCCATCCGGCGCGGCAAACAGGGTGCCCTGTCCCACTGGCGTGGCGGGCACCGGCCGGGCGCCGATGACGGGGGCGACAGGAGCGGGGGGCATGCTCCGGCGGGTTAAAAGAAGCATATGCACGGCGGTCCGGGTGGCTGTTTTCTGGCCAGTCCGGCCGGCCGTGTGGTTTTCTCCGCAAAACCCGGCTACGGCCGTTAATATACAGAGTCCGGCTATCAGGAAAAGCGGAATTCGCGCTGGATTATTTTTTTTATTCATTGCTGGTTTTGACCGTTTCGATATCGTTCGGAAAAATAACCGGGTTTGAAAAAACCGGCGGGACGACTCTTTGCCGGGACAGCGCCCGCTGCGTCAGCCGGGGCGGTCAGACACCGCCGCCTTTATCATTGCCGCATGCGCCGGGGTAGACCCGCAGCACCCGCCGACAATTCTGGCGCCGGCCGCCACCCAGTCGGCGGCACTGGCCGCGAATTGTTCGGGAGACGCCTGCCACTGCGTCAGGTTGCCGATGACTTCGGGTTTGCCGGCATTGGGTTTTGAAACCAGCGGTTTATCCGTCACTTTCCGCATCTCTTCCAGGACAGGCGTTGCCTCTTCGGGCGTAACGCCGCCGCAATTGAGGCCGACGATGTCCGCGCCGGCCGCCACCAGCCGGGAGGCCGCTGTTTCGGGGTCCACGCCCATCATCGTATGGGGCCCCCGGGGCGTCATGTCAAAGGCCATCGAGGCAATCACGGGCAGGGGGGTGGCATCTTTGACCGCGTTGACCGCTATCACGGCCTCTTCAATATCCATCATGGTCATCACCCATATGGCATCCGCGCTGCCCTCGGCATACCCGGCGGCTTCTTCCCGATAGGCTTCGTATAATGCGTCCGGGTCAAGATCACCCATGGGCGCCAGCAGTTTTCCCGTGGGTAAAATCGTTCCGGTGATATAAGATCCCGCCGGCATTTCCGACCTGATGGTTTCGGTGACCCCCCGGTTGATGGCCATGATCTGATCTTCCAGACCCCATTTTTCCAGCTTCCACGGGCCGCACTGGCTGCCGCCGGCCCCCATGATCTGACACCCGGCATTCACATATTGACGCGTCAACCATCTCAGATCATCCGGGTGATCGATGAACCATTTTCCCAGACATCCGGTCAGATCAAACCCCCTGTTTTGCACCATCGTCGCAACGGCGCCGAAACAGACCAGGGGCTCTTTTTCCACAGCTCTCAGAAATGGCGTCATATTTCATATCCTCTTTCCGGGTTATCCATCCGCAACCGCCGGCCGATCATCCTAAGAGCAGCGCATGGCATCACACCGTTATTAAAATCAAGACCGTCTGGCTTCCGGGGACGCACTCTCCTGGACATGGAAAATAGCAAAGCCCGCCGGTGGTGTCAAAAAGGAATCCCTGCTGAAATTTGCCGGATACCGGCGTTGATGGGCGCCGTGGTTGTTCGGAGCCAGGAAACGGCATGGGATCCGCATCCTGCCCGGCAGGGTCAAAATCCCGACAAGTGGGGAAAATACCAGCCGTTACTCAGTTACCCCCAGATGATTCAAGGGCGATGCGATTTTTTCTTTCCTTGATCAATTGCAAACAGATTCCGGCTATCGCATAAAATAACAAATTTAATACATACGCCAGCGATGTTCTTATAAAACTAACCTGATACAAAACAGATCCATCGGGTCGGTTTATGGTTTTTAGTGGCATTAAAAAATCGAACAGCGAATTCGTCGGGTTTACAATAAAGCCGAAAATCCGAAGGATCTGCCCCGCAATATACCCATGGAAACCAAAATAGAAAAATATCTTAACACACAGAATGGAGATCAAGTTGACGATAATGGCAAAATAAACACCATATCTTGCCCATTTTAGATGGATGTTAACTGTTTCACTGTTTTTGAGCGGAAATAATAATAAAAGAAAACCTGACCAGATAAACAAACTAGGTAGTATGAAGCACATAAACAATGAAGAAATATTGTTAAGAACCAAAGGGATTGCAAAGCCAGATATTATGGCGAAGATGCCGACATATCTAAATTTCATTTTGTATCCTCTGGCTAAAGGCATGGATATACTCAACTTCAAAAAAGGACGAACCGGTCATCGTCGTCAACCAGTGGCGGAATAACTTTACCCGCCACGATCCAGGCCACGCCAAATGCCCACAGGGCAGCAAACTCCGCCACAAATGTGACCGCCCATGATTTTTGTAATTCAACGGGCAGGATTAATTTGGCACTCCCCGCTCCCAGCATGCATCCTAAAATGATCCATCCGCAGACCAGATAGATGGTGGCCCTCCGGCCTTTCTTTCCCTTCCGGCCTTTGGTGTTTTTTCTGAAGGGCCCCAGGCAGAAGTAGGCGATTGTGGAGAATAAGACTATTGCGGCCCCATAATGGATCGTGGATTTCAGATCAGATTCACACAGGTCGCAGGTGGTTGGAAAAATGGCAACAATGATCGCCGCGATTGATGCGATTTTGCTGACCCATTTTTCCATGT
>CAZNZW010000099.1:0-3585 GCA_964577615.1 uncultured Desulfobacterales bacterium
CCCGGGCCAGTCTTTTCCGTTGAAGATACCGGCCAAAAGCGCTTGGGGCATTTTGTTGGGTTGGCTTCATTCATTTGATCAACTTGATATGGGCCCGCGCACGTAAATCTTTCAGCCACTCCCGGTATTTTTGATCCACAACCTGGTTATAAAGGGTGTCTTCGATCCGTGCCCTGACTTTCTCAAATGATTCCTCCGCCTTTGTATCAACGGCTTCAAGATAAAAAACCTGATACCCCTGGTCCGTTTCGATAATATCGGTAACCCCGCCGGGTTTCAAAGATTCAATGGCCCGTCGGATCTCGGGGGCAAGCATCTCCGCGCGGATGGTCCCCAAGTCTCCCCCGTCTGCGGCGTTGGGTGCTTTTGAATATTTCCGGGCCAGATCAGCAAAAGGCTCGCCCGCCGCCAGACTTGCGGAAATGTCTTTTATTTTTCTGTATTGATCACTTTCGCCATCTTTCAGATCAATTTTGGCCAGCGGGATCACAATGTTTCTGAGATGATATTTTTTTTCACCCCCGAATTCATCGGGGTGATTTTTGTAATAGGCCGAAATCTCGTCATCGGTAATAACGATTTTAGATCGAATCTCCCGGTTAACCAGACGGGCTCTTAAAATCTGCGCTTTGATCTCTTTGCGAAAATCCGCCAGGCTGCGTCCCTGATTAACGAGCGCTGCCCGGAGCTCCTCCATCGTTATTTTGTTTGATGCCCGGAAGCGTTCAAGCGCCTGATCAACCTGGTTCTGGCTGACCTTGATTTTCAGCCGATTAATTTCCTGGTCGGCCAGTTTTTCATCAATCAGGAGGTCCAGGTGTTCCTGACGAACTTTCCGAATCAGCAGCTCTTTCTGGGCCAGCGAATATCCGGCCCGGTTTATTTTATCCATGTACGGAGAAACACGCTGATTTAATTCAGATAATGAGACAATATCGTTATTCACGACGGCAATGATCCGATCAACGGTTTCTCTTGCGGAAAGCGAATGAATCCCAATAAAAAACGTTATCACTGCAATAAAAAAAGGCACCGGGCACCACTTGATTCCCAAGCCTGGCACCAGTCTAATTCTACTTTGTCGTTTATCCATTTCAGTGAAATCCGACTCCATGGTTAAACACACGATCCGCGTGTTTTGTATTCAGCTAGAAAAACAGGTGATTAACGGTGCTCACGAGTTAACATGCCGGATGATATCTTTCAAGATATTTTTCGTTTCACCTAAAATTCGATGAGGACGAGCGGCACTTATCCGGACCGTTAACACATGGCTGTCTGACAGGTGCGCATCTCCCTCATTCCCGTACGTGGTCTGCCATTGAACAATCCCCATCGGTTTTTCCTGGTGTGCTGGCGATAAATATAAAATGATTTTCTTCCCGGAGATATCCAGACGTTTGGCCCCCGCCTGAATGGCCAGAATCCGCAGCATCATCTTGACGAGAAGATTCAGCATCTCCGTCGGCAACTGGCCGAACCGGTCCTCCAGTTCCCGTCTGAACGATTTAATTTCAGCCAGTTGTCTCATTTTCGCCAGCCGACGGTAAGCTGTCAGGCGTTGATCAATATCCGGCATATACCCTTCAGGGATGAAAGCAGCCAGAGGAAAATTAATCTCCGGTTCCAGGGGATCGACCCGGGCCTCTCCCTTCAATTCCTCGACAGCGCTTTTCATCAGTTTAAGAAACATGTCATACCCAACAGCCGCGATATGGCCGGATTGCGCCGCCCCCAGAATCGTGCCGCCGCCCCGGATTTTAAGATCGTGCATGGCGATCTGGAACCCCGACCCCAGATCATTGTGCATCATGAGTACTTTTAAGCGCTTTTTCGCCGCCGGGGTCAACTGGCTTTCCCGAGAGACCAGCAGATAGGCATAGGCCTGCCGGGCAGACCGCCCCACCCGCCCCCGGAGCTGATAAATCTGCGCCAGACCCAGCCGGCCGGCCCGGTTGATGAGCATGGTATTTGCCGTCGGGATGTCCAGGCCGGATTCAATGATGGTTGTGCAGACCAGCAGGTCGATCTCATGATTGGCAAACCGGCACATGACGTCTTCGAGTTCTTCCTCGCCCATGCGGCCATGGGCGATATCGATCCGCATTTCGGGTACCAGCCGTTTGAGGTGGCCGGCCATACGCTCAATCCCGGCAATATCGTTGTGTACAAAGTAGACCTGTCCGCCCCGATCGAGTTCCCGGCGGATGGCTTCGGCAATCACGTCATCGTCGAATTCACAAACATAGGTATCAATCGCCCGGCGATAATCGGGCGGTGTGGAAATAATACTGATATCCCTGACACCGGTCATGGAAAGGTGGAGTGTCCGGGGAATCGGTGTCGCCGTTAAGGCCAGTACATCCACCGTTGACCGCATCCGTTTCAGCTTTTCTTTATGTTTGACACCGAAGCGCTGTTCTTCATCCAGGATCACGAGCCCCAGTTCTCTGAACACCACATCTTTTGAGAACAACCGATGGGTACCAATAACGATATCCACCCGCCCCGTTTTGATACGGGCAATAATTTCCTTCTGGTGCAGCCTGGAACGAAACCGGCTCAGGCAGGCGATATTAAACGGTGTCCGTTTAAAACGGGCGGAGAAAGTGGTAAAATGCTGTTCGGCCAGTACAGTCGTGGGAACGGCAACGGCAACCTGTTTTCCGCTGTCGGCGGCAACATATGCCGCGCGCAGCGCGACCTCGGTTTTCCCATATCCGACATCTCCGCAGACCAGGCGGTCCATGGGAACCGGCCGCGCCATATCGACCAATACATCTTCGATGGCCCGACGCTGGTCCGGCGTTTCCTCATAAGCAAACAGAGATTTGAAAGTTTCATAACCATCTTCATCCGGCGGTTTAAATGAAAAGCCCTTATGGACCTTGCGTTCAGCATAGATCTGTAATAATTTACCGGCAATTTTTTCCGCCGATCGCTTGACCCTGGCTTTAACACGTGCCCACGACTGCCCTCCCATTTTATCCAGACCGGGTGCAATATCGTCAATCCCCATATATTTTTCAATCATCCCCATGCGGTCAACGGGAAGATAAAGCCGGTCATCGTTTCTATACAAAATCAGCAGGAAATCATTGGTCACCCCGTCAATGGTCAATTTAACCAGGCCTTCGTATCGCCCGATACCATGTTCATCATGAACGACCAGATCCCCACTGTTCAGGTCTTCCATTGTGATCGGTGGCGTCTTCCGGCGGGTTTTGGGCCGCTTCTGAAGTGACCTTTTCGTGTCAAAAATTTCATCTTCAGTGATTACCGCCAGCGATGCTTCCGGCCAGACAAACCCGGCAGACAATTCTCCCTGTACTGTCCAGATCCCTTTTTCATCCAGATTTACACGGGCAAAAGCAGCGGCCGCAACCGGATGAATGTCATACGCGCTTAGCATTTTTCGGATATTCTGCGCACTGGCCTTTGTATGGCACGCAATGACCAGGCACATCCCCGCAATCTGTTGATCAACGATCCATTTTGAAAGGGGCAGGAAAAAAGAACGGCTGTCTGCCAAGTTAACCATCTGGGTTTTTATCACCGCATTATCCGAGGCCTGAAAAGAATAAC
>CAZNZW010000099.1:3685-5520 GCA_964577615.1 uncultured Desulfobacterales bacterium
GGCAGGGTCAGGAATAAAATCAAAAAAAGAACCGGGCATCTGATATACAACGGGCAGTAACCATTCAGTCCCCGCTGCCGGGTTCTGGTTTTTAAAGCGACTCGTCAATTCTCTTATTCGCGTAATGGAAAGGTCCTGGCGGGCCGCATATCGTCGGACACGGGCTGTAATTTCATCAATCTGATCCATTTCAAAAACAGCTTCGCTGGCCGGCAGGATCACCGCTTCATCAAGGGTACCTGTTGTTCGCTGGGTCGTTGGTGAGAACAGGCGCAGGGACTCAACCAGATCCCCGTACAACTCGATACGAAGTGGCTCATCGTATATCGGTGAAAAAATATCCAGAATCCCGCCGCGCACGCAAAAATCACCCGGCTCTTCAACCAGTACCGTTCGTGTATATCCACCCCGGTTCAGCTTTTCCACCAGCAGTTCCCGATCCAGATCCTCGCCTTCAAGAATTAATTCGCTGTACGCAAGCAGGTTTGGTTTGGGGATTATTTTCCCCATCACGGCGTCTATCGATGTGATAACAATCGGTACGGATATCCCCTCGGTCAGACGGTAAAGTGTATTGATCCGCTGTGCGGCAGTATTTTGCTGGTATGACAGGGTCTTAAATGACATGCTGCCATATGCAGGAAACGAATATATAGGTGTCGGTTGAACGGAAAAGAAAAATCGCAGATCACTCTCGATCTGGCCGGCCGTTTCCGCGTCTGCGGTTACCACCACCAGGGGACGCTGCAACTGCCGATGGAGTTGATGTATATAACAGGCCTGTTCCGGTCCTGACAGCCCGGTACATGTGATCGTTTCATTCGAAGCGCCGATTTCCGCCGTTAGTTCTTCCCATCCACTTTTTGCTTGATTTTCAAACATAAAATAAGTATCTGTTTCTTTCCAACCGAAACGCCGACGTAGCTCAGCTGGTAGAGCAGCTGATTCGTAATCAGCAGGTCAGCGGTTCAATTCCGCTCGTCGGCTCCATTATGGTTATTTTTTTTTAGAGGGTCTTTGTCTGATTCTTACTGAAAGCCGTTTGTGGCCCCCTCAGCATTAAAAAATTTAAAATATCACAAGCGGCACGGATCGTAAACCAGTCTAAGTTTTCCGCCTTCGGGGTCCAATGAATTGTATCGACGCAATAGAGGGAATGGTAAAAAAGATCATTGACTGCACCTATGAGGATCTATGTTCAGACTTCCTGGACGATACGGAGTACATTCGTAATTCAAAAACAGCAATTGTTGCCGTTGAAACATTTACCCATGAAAACAAGGAAATCACCCCGCTGCCGGATGTGCTCAAAAATGTACTTTATGAATACGCTAAAGAAAAATGGATAGCTTATCATCTAGAGATTGAAAATGATAAAACAACTGCTGAACCAGATGGGAGCCCCATCGATTTTGATTATTTCAATTATTACTATGATTATATTTACGAACACGGCGTCCAGCCATATTGACTGGCCGGCAATGGTGACCCATGTCCAATTCGAATGAAGCTGATTTTAAAGGTGAGATAGACAAAATTTCCAAAACGATCGATTCTATTTTAAACAAAATTGAGTCAGAGCGCGCCAAACTGCTCGGATCCGATCAAAGTGAAACACCGGTACCCGTTAATGCACCGGAAGAAAACACCATCCAGCCAGGCGCCGAAGTAAAACCAGACAAAAAAATCGTCTCAGATACAGACATGCCCGCATAAGCGCACTTTTAATAATTTCCAGCCACATCCTTTTTCCGCTATGGGGACGTCTGCTCATCCTCGAAAGCGGTCGCCCAGATCTTACTCAAATCCGCCACCAGTCTGATTCTCCAACTAAA
>CAZNZW010000100.1:0-5401 GCA_964577615.1 uncultured Desulfobacterales bacterium
CCACCGAAGAATAAAACAGGCGCGGCCGAATCAGACGGATCACGAAGAGGCCCGCAAGCAACAGCAAGAGCAGAATCTGAACAAAGACCGCCGCAGCCAGATAAATGGATACGTTCAGCGGGGCCCGGCCGGTGTACGTTAAAAGAGAAAAAGCCAGGCCGCTGCCCGACAGACCGCCAAAAATAAAAAGGGCATACCTGAGCAGGCGGAACGTTTCAGCATATGTTTCGCCGGGCAGGGCCGCTTCATTACCGGCTGTTTTTTGATGGACCGCCCGGCGCCGTTCAAGCCAGGTTTTGATGGCCGACCGGCGCGGCAGAGACGACTCTGCCGGCAGCCGGGGATCAATATGCTGCAGAAAAATATGCCGGTCCCTGTTGCTGATATCCTCGCGGCGGCCACGGTGGATATCATTCGTGTCGATATGGAGAAAATATTCCAGATCGATGAGGTCTTTAATTTGCCAGCGGATTTTCATCAGTCCTGTTCAATCTATTCAGCTCAAATCCAATTGAATCCCAACCAGCCGTTTCCAGTGGCCGGCGGGAAGCCGCACTCTGTATTTATCATTATACCCAAACCGCACCATACCTTCAATCACCAATCGTTTCTCATCATCCACCGGGTATCAGGTGCATTCATTGGTATCTACCGTATCCGATTGGTATCTTGACACCCGCGGCGGTTTCAGTCAAACTGAACGACATCCGGCGGAGATGTATGAATGATTATCCATACGCTCGCCGAATTTTTTTTATTGCCTGACTTTAACAACAGGACGGATCAGATGAAAAAATTACTGCTGCTGGGGGTATGCCTTGCGCTGATGGCCTGCGTGTCCACGGCGGACGATGAGGATGATAATTTTAATACACCTGCGTCCAACCGGGCCATACAGTGGACCCGGCGCAATCCAATCTTTTTAAGCGGCATGACGATCCGCATGGGGGCGCCATCGGCCGGGTTTGTCAAAACGTATTATGATCAGTTTTTTGCCACGTCCGCCCATCTCTGGGCCGACGGGCTGCCGGCAGAAGCCAATGCCTGGGCCGCCGCACGGCCGGGGGGCTTCCGGTTTGTTTCCTGGCTCGACAGCCATGGCGCCAGCCTGTCCAACGGCCAGGTCATTGGCGGGATACCGGCCAATTCTCCCGGACGGATCGGTTTTCAGATCGGGGATGAACCTTCCCGCTCCTGCCAGGACCTCGGCTGCGCAGTCAACCACCTGAACGACATGGCTACGGGGGTCAACGCGGTTCGAAGCGCCGATCCCAACGCGCTGGTCATCGTCAACTTCAAACGGAGCGATTTGCTGGAAGGCGCCCTGGACCACTACACCAAGCATATGGACGGCGATATCATCAGTTACAGCCACTACAGTTATCACCGGGGTGCCTACAAGGGCCTTGAGGCGGTGCGGCGATACGCCCGCCAGTTCAGCAAGCCATACTGGTGCTACCTCAAATCGTATTCAAGCCCCGGGGCGTCAGCCGGCAAAACCGCATCAGACATGCGCTGGGATGCATATTCCGGCCTGTTATACGGGTTTACCGGGTTCACCTGGTTTGTCTATCAGGTCAATGCCGGCAATGAGGTGGTTTCCAATCTGTTTAATCATCCTGGTGATCTTAATGCCGGCCGCACCGGGTTCTGGACTGCGGCAGCCAAGATAAACCTGGGATTACGGCATATGGGAAACATCACGCGCACCTTGAGCAGTACGGCCGTCCGGTTTATCCCTGCCCAGGAATTCCTCCAGCCCGAAGGAACCACCAACTGGTTCCGCGGTTCCGGTGACGACCCATACATCACCAAAATAAAACCTGCCAGCAGCCACCATCTGATGGAAATATCCGTGGGCTTTTTTCAGGACGATGCGGGGAAAATTTATTTTATGGTTCAAAATGTCGCCCACGCCAACTGGGTGACCAGCGATCTCGTGGACCTGACCCACCGGGGAACGGTTCGAATCTCCTTTGATTTTTCAAATGCCCCGGCTTCGACCAGCCGATCGCATCTGTTCACCGTCAATAAGGGTACCGGCAGAACCCAGGCAATCCCGCTGACGCATGTCGAAGGCAGCCAGGGATATCTCGACATCCCCCTTGATCCAGGAGACGCCACCTTATTGTGGTATGATACAGGGGCATGATCCGGACGCCGGCATTTTGCCGCAACGGTTCCGTACCTCAGGGAGTATCGTTCGAGCAGATGCGTCCGGTATAAATAACACGTTCAAGTCATTGGACGGACAAAGTAAATCGGGGTCTGCGGCAGGCCGAACCGGCCTGATCGGTCAGACCCCTCAGGCCCCCTCGTAGCCGATCCGGATATCGTCGTTTTCGACAATCACCGGCACCTGCCGCTGCCCGTTGGTCAGTTTAAGCATCTCTTTCAGCTGATCCGCATCTTCCTTGACATCAATATAGCGATGTCCCCTGTAGACCTTCCTGGCCCGGGCGGTGTACGGTCACCCGGCCTTTCCATAGATCAGAACCGTTGCAGACATGAATCATTCCTTTCCTTGACGTGAACAATTTTACCTGTATTGCTTCGATAATAGCACAGGTTGTGCCCTGTGTAAAAAAGCGGCCGGCCGATCCATCCTGATGGATGCCTTGCAAAAATCCTCTGACAGCGTTATTTTAGCCATGGTACACATCAATTTTCACGGCCCTACAATCATGGCAAACGAGGATTTTTTTAATGAGCGTCAAAATTCATATCCATAAAACCCATCGCCAATACACCGATGGTCTGAGCCTGATTGAAACAACGGGGCATACGGTTGGCGAGTGCCTGCTGGATCTGACCCGCCGGTTTCCCGACATTCAACCTGAAATATTTACCGCTGACGGCAAACCCACCCGGAAAATTGAAATTTACCTCAACATGGAAAGCGCTTATCCGGATGAGCTGGCCAAACCGGTCAAAGACGGTGACGACATCCACCTGACGCTGCTGCTGGCCGGCGGATAGACGGCCGGGACATTGCCGCAGATGCGCAGTACACCATTATCCGGAGATATATCGACATGACACGGGATACCACTCACAAAGTCACGCTGCTCCTCTTGCTCATCGTTATCTCTGCGGCCTTTCTGGCGATGATCCGCCATTTTCTGCTGGCCCTGCTGCTGGCCGGCATCTTTGCGTCCCTGGCATCCCCGTTGTTCCGCCGGTTCGAAAAATGGTTTGGCGGCCGCCGCTCCCTGGCATCAATGGCCACACTGATGGCCATCATTATTGTATTGATTCTGCCGCTGGGCGGCCTTTTGGGGGTAATGACGGCCCAGGCCATCAAAGTCGGCCAGTCGGTAACACCCTGGGTGCAGGAACATATTACCGCGCCGGGTGCGGTTTCGGACCTGCTGGATTCCGTCCCTTTTTACGACCAGATCGCGCCGTATCGTGAAACAATTATCCGCAAGGCCGGGGAAACGGTGGGGGTCATCAGCAAATTTTTTATTAACAGCCTGTCATCGGCAACCCTGGGCACGGTCAATTTTTTCTTCATGACCTTTATTTTTCTGTACGCCATGTTCTTTTTCCTCACCGACGGCACGCGGCTGCTCGATAAAATCCTTTACTACCTGCCGCTGGAAGATGCGGATGAACGCCGCATGCTCGATAAATTCACATCGGTGACACGGGCCACGATTAAAGGCACCGTAGTCATCGGGGTGATTCAGGGCGGACTGTCCGGCATCGCATTCGCCGTGACGGGAATTTCCAGCGCCGTTTTCTGGGGATCGATCATGGCGGTGCTGTCAATTATCCCCGGCATTGGTACGGCGCTGGTATGGGCGCCGGCGGCGGTTATTCTGGCGGCCGGGGGCCACTGGCTTGCCGCGGGCGGCCTTGTTGCTTTCTGTGCCGTGGTCGTCGGCAGCATTGACAACTTTCTGCGCCCGCGCCTGGTAGGCAAAGACACCGAGATGCACGATCTGATGATCCTCTTTGCCACCCTGGGCGGCATCTCGTTTTTTGGCATTTTAGGGGTGATCATCGGGCCGATCCTGGCCGCGCTGTTTGTCACCATCTGGGAAATCTACGGCACCGTCTTTAAGGATGTACTGCCAGCGGTAAGCCCCCGTGCCGATGACGGGGAAGGGCCGCGATAACCCGCTGTCTGAACCCGTGGACGCTCCGGCAGCCGGCCGATTCAGGCCAGCCGCCCCGGTCTTCAGAATTGCCCCAGCTGCGCCAGGCGTTTTTTACAAAGCGTGACCAGGGCCGCTTTTGTTTTGGCGTGCGAGTTAAAGTCGCTGTCCCAGCGCTTTTTATAGGCGGCATAAAGACCGGTGATGACTTTTTCATCAACCCCCCGCCACAAGGCACTCATTTTTTCGACAAACGCATCGGCATCGTCCCAGCCGGATTCCGGCCACCGCTCCTTGAGGACGTCATACAGCGTAAATCCCGTCTCGGCCAGAGACTGCGTCTGGGTCCAGTAATCAACAACATCGTGCATGTATTCGGGGATATCAAAAGAGCGGGAGCCGGCATCGTAAATCGTGCAGCGCTCAATTGGATAGGCCACCTTTTCGTATTGAGACAACATGAACTCCGGGGCCATGAGCGCATTGATCCGGATCAGGTCGGTCCCCGGAATCTGAATTTTCAAGCCGGTGTCCCGGCTGGCAACGCCGAAACGCCCTTCGAGGTAGATCACAATGGTGCGGCCATACAGGGGGTTCATCCTCCGGAGCTTCCGGTCCACGCCCTGTAAAATCTTTTCGGCATTTTCACAGCCAATGGTGAAGAAGATCAGGTTGTTCAGCCGGCTTCGAGTGGCGCGAAGATTGTCGAGAAAAATATTGAACCCGATATCAAGGGTTGTCCCGGTGGCGACCACGTCCCCCAGCAATACCGTGGCATATTCGGGCACCTTCAGTTTGCGGTACTGATTCTCGCCGATATGCCATTTGCCATCGATGAGTTTACGCTGCGACGTCATAAAGGCCGACGCATGCGTATTGAAGCCATAGGCATCGTACAGGGCTTCGCGCAGCGAAAAGTTCAACCCCCCCCGTAAAAACGTAAAAACACAGAACTGCTCCTCGGTATTTTTCAGCAGCGATTCCCGGCCGGGCATATGATTCAGTGCCGATATCATGGCCTGCTGCATATGGCGGGTGTATTCCACACCGATCAGTTCGGGGATATTACATATTTTCCGGGTCTGCGGCGTCGATATGACATAGCGTTCAACCGGATTGTCTTCGGCATCAATGATCTGATAGTAGGTAATTTCCGGGTGCTGATTGATCAGTTTTAAATGCGTCATATGTTGCCTTTCGTTGCGGAGGTACGGTCTTTTTCTGCAAGTTACGCCGTTGATTCTTTTTGCACCGGTTACCAGAGTCGCCACCGGAAGTCAATTGCCGGTGCCGGCAGA
>CAZNZW010000101.1:0-5272 GCA_964577615.1 uncultured Desulfobacterales bacterium
CCGCGCAGCGTGCTGGTGACCTCGCCTTCTCTGCTTTACGATACGCGGGATTCCTTTATCCGTCCCCGCCGGGGAATTTTTTCCGCGGTCACGGTGGATTTTTCGAAAGGTCTAAGTAATTCCCTCGATGATTTTTTGAAATACCGGCTGGACGTCCGGGCCTTTTATACGCCGGTCAAACGGGTGACGCTGGCCGTCAAGGGACAGGCCGGGTACCTTGCGCCCTACGGCCACGGGAAAACGGTACCCGACGATCAGCTTTTTTTCCTGGGCGGCATTGGCACGGTGCGCGGGTTTGCCGAAAACCGGCTCCGGTTCGATCGCAGCGGCGATCCCGTGGGGGGGCGCCGGGTGGTTTCCGGCAGCGTGGAGACCCGGATCGATCTGGGCGGCAACGTGGAGCTGGCGCTCTTTGTCGATACCGGCCGAATCGATAAAATATTCGGTGATCGCGGCCGCGGCCGATTCCGTACGTCGGTGGGCGGCGGGCTGCGCTATATCACGCCCATCGGTCCCATCGGGCTGGTGTACGGATACAAACTCGATCCACTGGCCGGCGAGTCCCATGGCCGGTTCCATTTTTCCATCGGATATTCGTTTTAGGCCGGTCCGGGCCATTTCCCGCAGCGGCGGATCCGGATGGCGTCTTACCTGCGGGGGCGGATCGATCTGGACGGCATCTGCCAGACGAAAAGCCGGATCCATTCAAAACCGAACTGAAGCAGGGCCTCGTCGCTGGTCCGCAGCTTTTTTTTCAGTGCCGCTTTCACCCGGTAGCGTTTGAAAAAACTGCTTTCAAAGATGAAGGCCCGGAATCGGTCCATGTTGTAGGCCGCCATGAAGGCCATCCGGGCGCGGGCGCCTTCGGGGCCCTCGGCGCCCCAGGGGTCGGCCTGGAACAGGTGCCGGATTTCGGCCCAGCGGCGGGACATCCGGTGGTAGGTTTCCGCGTCCTGGTCCCGGGTCCAGGCCGGTACCGTCCATGTTGTGGGTTCGTGCCGACCTTCACAGAAATCGGGCGGGCGGAAGAAAAAGACCGGTTCGGCCCGGCCGGTTTCAGGATGGAAAAGGGCGCCCTGCTCCACGGGAAACGTCCGGCAGGTGTCCGGCCGGTGCCGGTAAACGGCGCAGCCACCGGCGGTCAGAAACGGGCAGGTGTGCTCGGCATCAGCGGCCATGCGCAGCACCAGCTCGGGAAAAAACTGTTCCGGTCTCAGAACGATATCGGCGTATTCTTCGATGAACCGGTCGGCAGTCATCCCCAGATGCCGCGTCAGGCGGAGCACGTCATACGGGTATAAAAAAAGGTTGAGGTTGCGGCAGCAGCGGTTGAAGCAGGCAATGTCCGCATGGCACCGGAATGTGAAGGTGTCGTCCGGCTGCAGCCGCCGGCCGGGCAACTGGTCGATCTGTCGGGATGAAACCGCTTTCATGGGCGGGGAATCTCCGTATTGAGCGTTTCTGCTGGTTCAAGGGGGTGGGCCGGATCTGCGCCAAGGAGCATCCGGGCAATGGTCATTCGGATCCGTCCGGTGAAGTTGACCTGCCGGCGCAACTGGTTTTCCAACCGGGCCATGCGGCGGTAAAACGGCGTCCGGTCAAGGCGCTCGGACGGGTTACTGCCCGCAAAACGAGAAAATTCTTCGCATCCGGGGCCCGGGCGGACCGTGTGGTCGGGGCCGGTCAATGTGTGGGCAATCCCGTGCAGGCGGCAGACCATCGGTCGGTATGGGTACAGCCGGCAGCGGCCGGCCCGGTTGAGCGGGCACATGGGCCGCGTGTCCGGCTCAGCGGCGGCGACGGCAGCGGCCCGGCGCAGGATATCGTTCCGGTCGGTCGTGTCCAGATCGTTCAGCCCCCGGCGCAGGTAAAGAAATTCCAGCAGCGTGTGGTGGTAAAACAGACTTTGACAGCAGTTGTCCGTACAGCCATGGCAGTGAAACCCGTATCTGGCGGCCACCCGGGCATAGGCGGCGTCCATGTCGGCAAACAGATGGCTCAGCGATTCGAGAAAAGGCCCGCAGGCCCGGTCGGCAGGATCGATCAGCGGCATTCGTTACACAACCGGAGACGGGAAAAAGATGCGGGTGTACAGATCAAGCGCATACTGGTCGGTCAGGCTGGCGACCAGGTCACAGACGGCCCGCCGGCGGGAGCGGTTTTTCAGGCGATGGCTGTCCATTTCGAGCTTTCGCATTTCCTGCTGGAAATGCGCGTCATTTTCAAGAAAATAGGTATACAGCTCACTGAGGATTTTTTTGGCTTTGATAAATTCCCGGTGAACCCGGGGGGCGCGGTAGACGTGGTCGTATAAAAACTGGCGCAGGGTGGTCATGGCGTCAAAGACATCGTCGGTCATGTCGAAGACCAGGGCGCCGTTTTTTTCCCGGCTGGAAAAAATCAGATCATGGATCATGGTCGTGGCCCGCTCGGAATGGTGGCGTCCCAGGCGGTGGACGCATTTTTCGGGGATCTGGTCGGCATGGATCACACCGCTGCGAACGGCGTCATCGAGATCGTGGTTCAGGTAGGCCATGAAATCGGCGATGCGCACAACGCGGCCCTCGTAGGTCATGGCCAGCTCTTCGGGGTTGTCGGGTATGATTTTTCCGTATCCCTTGGAATGTTTCAGGATGCCGTCCCGGACCTCCCGGGTCAGGTTCAGACCGGCCCCGTTTTTTTCGAGCATGTCGACCACGCGCAGGCTCTGTTCCGTGTGGGTAAATTCAGCGGAGTAAATTTCCTTGAGGACGACCTCTCCGCCATGTCCAAAAGGGGTGTGACCGAGATCGTGGCCCAGGGCGATGGCTTCGGCCAGGTCTTCGTTGAGACGCATGGCCCGGGAAATGGTCCGGGCAATCTGGGCCACTTCCAGGGTGTGGGTCAGCCGGGTACGGTACTGGTCTCCCATGGGAGACAGGAAAACCTGGGTTTTATGTTTCAGCCGTTTAAATGCATTGGAATAGAGGATGCGGTCCCGGTCCCGCTGAAAAGCGGTCCGGACCGGACAATCCGGCTCCGGCCGCAGCCGGCCGCCGGAGGCCGCCGAGCGGCAGCCGAAGGGAGACATGAAACCGTTTTCACGTTTTTCAAAATCTGAACGGATGGACATGGCATGAACCCGCGCGATTTTTTTTGTTATCCGTCTTTACATAAGATAATGGACGCCTTAACTTAACAATAAATTGATTCGATTGCAAAGGGCGATTTCTGCAGCTTTTCTGCAACAGGCCCGGCCGGTGGAAAAACCCATGGACGGACATCATCTTATTCTCGGCAAGCTGGTTGACTATCTGACGGGGACGGTGCTGCCCGATACCCACGATGAGCGCTACCGCCAGAAAATTGCCCGGCAGCTGGTCGAGGTTCTGGCATTTGAGAAATCGGATGTGACCGGCCGCCACGAATTGATCGTGACGGCCGGTGATAAACAGGCGGGGGTGCCGGTTGATTTTCTGGTGCGCGTCAAGGGAAAAACCGGCATGCTGATCAAATATGGCCCCGGATCACTGACAACCCGTCACAAACCGGTGCTGGCGCTGGCCCGCCTGGTGAGTGCGGACATCGTGCCGGTTGTTGTGGTGACCAATGGCGAAGACGCCGAAATCCTGGATACCGCTTCGGAAAATGTTATCGCCCGCGGGATAGCGAATATTCCGGACCGGGCCGGGCTGGCGGGGATCATCGCCGGCCACCAGTGGACGCCGGTATCGCAGAAAAAAAGAGAGATGGCGGCCCGGATTGTCTATTGCTACGAAGTTGACGGGGCCTGCCCGTGTGATACCACTGTCTGCCGGGTGATCGCATGACCCATCCGGACTTCATGGATCGGGCCATCGCGCTGGCGGAAACCGCCTTGCAGCAGGGCGAGTTTCCCGTGGGCTGCCTTCTGGTGGCCGATGGCCGGATCATTGCCGACGGTGCGCGGTCCGGCACCGCCCGCCGGGGCGGGCGGGAGACGCCGGCCAACGAGATCGACCATGCTGAAATGGTGGCGCTGCGCAGATTTTATCGACGGCCGTCCCCTGTTGATCCGGGGCGAGTCACGCTTTACAGTACAATGGAACCCTGCCTGATGTGTTTTGCGGCCATTTTGCTCAGCGGTATCCGTACTGTTGTCTATGCCTATGAAGATGTCATGGGCGGCGGTACATCCTGCGATATTCGGCAGCTGGCGCCCCTGTACCGGGACCGGGAGATCCGGATTATCCCCCACGTCCGGCGGGATGAAAGCCTGGCTCTGTTCAAACGTTTTTTTAAAAACAGAGGCAATGAATACTGGAAAGACAGTCTTCTGGCAGAGTACACGCTGGCCGCAAAATGATTGCGGCCGGGGTCAATTTTCCCTTGATTTTAATGAAATGATTCGATAAAGGTGCCCAGTGAAGTTGACAATACGCTTGAAAAAGGGCGTTTTTAACAATTTCTGGGAAATTTTATTTATAATGAGGAGGTGCGCGCATAGCTATACTGCGAAAATCCTATCGGCCGAATAAGTCGGACCAGACCCGGATCAATCACCAGATCAAGGCGAGTGAAGTTCGGGTTATTGATCCCAAGGGAAACCAGCTGGGTGTTGTCGCCAAGGGCAGGGCATTGGAATTTGCCGGTGAATTTGGCCTGGATCTGGTGGAAGTGTCGCCCCATTCGAATCCGCCCGTTTGCAAAATTATGGATTACGGCCGGTATAAATACGAACAGACAAAGAAGAAGCAGGAAGCCAAGAAAAAACAGGCGCAATTTCAGCTGAAAGAAATTAAGGTTCGTCCCAAAACCGGCGACCATGATCTGCAGACCAAACTGGCGGCGATTCGCAAGTTTATTGAACGGCGCGACAAGGTCAAGGTGACGGTTCGATTTCGGGGGCGCGAAATTACGCTTTCCGGCCAGGGCAGAGAAATGCTGGCCCGCATTGCCGTGGAAACCGAAGATATCGCTGTCGTTGAGCAGGCGCCCAAGTTTGAGGGGCGAACGATTATGATGATATTGAGTCCGAAATAACGGCGCTCCCCGGCCTGATCGGATGACCATTTTATAACGCCAATAATGGCGTGGGCAGGGAGAGATCACTGCCCGCGCCATCTATTTTTTTTAAAAACCATCCACAGGATGGCCTTTACAATGTGACAGGAGCAATTAAAGTTATGCCGAAAATCAAAACAAACCGCGGTGCGGCCAAACGATTTAAAAAAACAGGATCCGGGAAGTTTGTTTATTCAAAATCCCATGCCAGCCATATCCTGACGAAAAAGAGTCGAAAACGGAAACGATC
>CAZNZW010000102.1:0-5198 GCA_964577615.1 uncultured Desulfobacterales bacterium
TATCTGGCACCGGATGTGTTGAATGATTTACCAATGGATAAAATGCGTGGGGATCATTTGATCATATCATCCGGCGGGGAAAGGTTCGGTATGTTCGTGAAATATCGAAAACGGTCATACGACAGATGATCAGGACGGATTGATATTGTGGGTGCCATATGCGTCAGTGGTTCTAAGTGGCATCCTCGTCGGAATTGATATTGTACGGCTAAATATTGAGACATTTTCCGGAATTCGATTGATATTTACCTTTTTTGTATCTGCAGCTTTTGTAGCAGGTATTCAAGTTTTCCTGGCCTTGGGATTTTTTATGCAAATGGTTTACATATATGCGGGAGCAAGACATTAATTAATCCGTTGGTACCGCAATGAATGCAGCAAAATATTTTCCCGATGTTTTCCGGGGGGGGAAATGCAGGGATACTATAAGGGAAAACCATCCGGTAACCGTAAATGCTTTTTCATGAGGCGGTGCGGGTAGCACGGCCTGGTGGGACCAATCGATCACCAAAAGACTGGAGACGGGGTAATCGTCTGCGCGGACGGTTTTCGGGCAGGTATCATGTCGGCCGAAGCATTCTGTTCACTTGGGTCGGAATGGGGCGTTGATCCGGTGATCACTGAAGTGGATGGGGCCAGTCTCTTTTGTGAGGTGACCGCGCCCGAGGCTGACTGACCTGCGTGGGGGACGCGGTTTTTATTATTTTCAAGCGGCGCTCCTGGCGTTCAGGAGTGAATGAACCGGAGAATAAAAATGAAAAAGATAGACTACAAAAAAGAGCTGAAAAATTTGTATCGGCCATCGGCAAAAAAAGTTGAAATGGTGGATGTCCCGGAAATGAATTTTCTCATGATTGACGGTGAAGGTGATCCCAATACTTCTCAGGCATTTCAGGATGCCATCGGTGCCTTATATCCGCTTGCCTATGCGTTGAAATTTATGGTTAAACGGGGTGAAATCGGTATCGATTTCGGTGTATTGCCACTGGAGGGCCTGTGGTGGGCCGATGACATGGCCTCTTTCAGCGTTGAGAATAAAGAAGGATGGAAATGGACGCTGATGATCATGCAGCCGGAACTGGTAACGGGGGAAATGGTTGAGGAAGCGATAAAGACGGTTGCCAGGAAGAAAAATCCGGCATCCCTGCCCCTGGTGCGGTTTGAGTCCTATGCGGAAGGCCGGGCGGCGCAGATTATGCACCTTGGCCCCTTCTCAGAAGAGGGGCCGACGGTGGAAAAAGTGCATAGTTATATTGAAGATAGCGGGGGCAGGAAAAACGGAAAGCACCATGAAATTTATTTAAGTGACATCCGGCGTGCCGATCCCATGAACTGGAAGACGATTATCCGGCAGCCGGTGGCATTATAAAATAAGGCGCTTATCCGGTTTTATTGAAGCACAGGGGCCACGGTCCAAAAATAAATCATTTTTGGAAATAGCGGCCTAAAACCCGATCTTATCTTCAAGTTCGGCGATTTCTTCTTTTAATCGGACCTTTTCATCTTCATCAAGGTTGGAATCGGCGAGCTTTTGCCTCAGGGCCAGAAGCATCATTTCTTCGCGGTATTCGTTACACGTGTATGTGGGGGGCGGGGGCGGGCTTTTTTCGTTTTTCATGGGTGTTTTCCTTAAAAAATATTCGAGTTCCGTGCCGGAATCAGCAGGGCAAGGGCGAAAAAACTTTGCGCATCAATGTTTTAATGCCTTGTGCCTGAAATCCGCTACGTACGCCTGTATCGGATAAGCGGTCGTATCCCAGTCGCTGGCCCAGAGGACACGACTGCCGTCCGGGGAAGCAACCCCGTGGGACTCTGATACATAGTTATACCTGTTTGAATGGAGGTGGCAGATCCGTTCGGTCCGGGTGCCGTCCAGCTTTACGGCGACCAGCTCGTTCAGATAGGGCGGATAGGACGTGTTTCTATTCTGATAGGTGACAAACACCCAGCCGGGCCTGTTGATGGCACGTCCGGAAGTGTGGGATGCGTATTTGTGGTTTGAAATAACGGTAATTTCACCACTTCCCAGCACTCGTTTAATCACCGTGCCGCTTCTTACCCCGTATGCGGATGTTTTAGCCACGCCGGCAACCACTTCATCACCGTTCTGGTCTATCTGCACATCAAAATGGCTGGGCATGCCCCTTTCGGTTTCAGTATACAGGATTGATCCGGTATTGGCGTCTCTTACCTGGAGCCGGTCAGGTCCCAGCCCCCAATCACCGGCAATGACAATATAATTGCCCCTGGGGGAGATCGTGCAGTTATTCACCGTGACGGCAACGCCATGCATGTCCATATCCGGTTTTTTGCAGCCACGAACCACATCCGCCACCAGAATGACTTCATGGGCATCGGCTTTTCGAATGGCACAGACAGCCACTTCTTTTCCATCAACAGTGAAATTGCCCTCGCCCTTGCCAAAGGATACGTCCGTATATCCGTTTAAATCAACGACCCGGATCGTTTCATCCGTCACCACATTCCATTTGCCGATAAAACTGTTCCCATCCGGCGAAGATGAAATGTAATACATGATTTGAGGATCGGTATGGCTCCAGCGGACCCGGCTGCCGGGCTTATGCCGCGTAAATAAGACTTCGTATGTGTTGCCATCCAGCCAGAGGTCCGGCGTGTGTCTGTCCAGATAAATCATGCTCTGGTCACAATTCCACGGCTGCTGTTTGGAATATGCGTGTCTGAGCTGTTCATCCGCCCAGACGGCATTGGCAATATGGGGTATCGGCTCGCCCGGGTTGCCGACAATCCGGGTGATTCTGGTGCCGAAGGTGGGGTCGGTTATGGGGGCGAGATAAGCGGGTTTATTGATGGCGGGAGCCGGCCAGTAAACATTTGTATCGGTCAGCAGATCAAATGTCTGCGTACCTGGGAACGCGGAAAAGAGAAGCAGAGCGATGGCTGAAATAATAGGTTTCATATCGGACGCGTGTAATCAAAAGCCGGCGGGGTGTCAATATGAATGTTTGCAATTTAAAAGGATGGAATCCGGCCACTTGGCGCGTGTTGACTCTTTGTTTGATAATGAGTATAATATTAGTGCGTTAAATATATTTTTGCAGGGATCGGCTTCAATTGTATCGGTTATTCGACCTTGAAAATGAATAAAAATATATAAGGGGAACCTTTTGTCATGCCAGTTCAAAACGAATCGCCCTATGCGGCACATGTGTTTATCTGTACAAATGATCGCGGCGGCAAAAGAAAATCGTGTGCAGACAACAACAGTAAGCTGGTAAAAACCAGATTGAAGGAAGCGGTTTACGGCAAAGGCTGGAAGGGAAAGGTAAGGGTTTCCACTTCCGGGTGCATGGGGCTTTGCGCCAGGGGCGCCAATGTAATGATTTACCCTCAGAAGGTATGGCTTTCTGAAATTTACCCTGAAGATGTGGATGAGATTGTTTCCATTCTTGACCGTGTCATGGCGGATGATTAAGGCCATGGGCAGACGTTATCTTTAAACAGATCGCGACAGTATACAAAACCGGGGAGATAATCGATATTGAAAATAATCAATAGAATCAGTCTGTTGATAGGAAGGCGCTGCTCCGCAGGTTTGATGGGCGGGCTGTTTGTAGTCGTTTTTGGTTTTTTCTGGGTGTTCAATTTTTCATCATTGCCGATTTCCAGTCCCGCGATCATAAAAATAAGTGGCCGGGAAGGGCTGTTGGATATCCGGCTGTTTTACTCTGCCCGGGAAGCGTTTGCCGCTGTTTCCCATTATGGTGAGGAAGGGCGGCGATTGTATCTTGGCTTTCTTGCGGCAGATTTTATATTTATTATTTTTTACAGTACTGCGTTTGCCTTCCTGATGACACTGGTGGCCAAGTCCGTATGCGGAAAAAGGCCATCGTGGTTAAGATTGAATGTCCTGCCTCTTGGTATCGGTTTTTTCGACTGCCTGGAGAATATCTGTATCCTTGCGATGCTGGTGATCTACCCGCTGAACAGCACCGCACTGGGCACGATATCCGGCATCGCCACTTTATCCAAATGGCTGTTGACCCTGACTGCCGGATTCTGTCTTGTCGGCGGGGGGATGATGATACTTCTGCGTCGTCTTGGGTGTTGGCGTTGTCCCATTCCACGGCCATAGCATTGGTTTGCCGTTTGATGGTTAAACCAGATCCGGATCGGCTCTAATAAAAGGAAAAAAATATCATGGTGAGCACTGAATTTTTAATCACATCAATAGTCGTGGTTTTGATCCCGGGAACCGGGGTAATCTATACGGTGTCGACCGGCCTTTTCCTGGGATGGCGGGCAAGTATTGCCGCCGCTTTTGGCTGTACCCTGGGAATCCTTCCCCATTTAACGGCCAGTATCCTGGGGTTATCCGCCATACTCCATATGAGCGCACTTGCTTTTCAAACCATCAAATTCGCAGGGGCTGTCTATTTGCTCTATCTGGCCTGGTCAATGTGGCGCGAAACCGGGGCCCTGGCTTTCGATTCTCCGGCATCAAAAAAAGGCGCACTGCCGATAGCAACAAAAGGTTTTCTGATTAATATTTTAAACCCCAAACTATCCATATTCTTTCTGGCGTTTCTGCCCCTTTTTGTGGTCCCTGATGCCGCGTCACCCCCATTTCAGATGTTGTTTCTCGGCAGTGTGTTCATGGCAATCACATTGGGCATCTTCATCCTGTATGGCCTTTCTGCCAACAGTGTTCGAAAATACGTTGTGAATTCTCCGCGGGTCATCGTCTGGCTGCAACGTTCATTTGCTGTTACTTTTGCCGCGCTGGGCATAAAGCTGGCCGCCACAAACCAATAATTCCCTGTCTGTATCCATTGAAACCGACTATCCGATGAATCGAAATCACAGGCCATCCATTCTGGTATTTTTAGTTGTGGCGCTGGCCCCCATGTTCTGGGCCGGCAACATCGTTCTGGGAAGGGGGATGGCGACGCAGATTCCACCGATATCGCTGGCTTTCTGGCGATGGACAGTCGCCTTTCTTATTCTTTTACCGTTAACCTGGCCGTATGCCAGACGGGATTGGAAAACAGCCCTGGCCGGATGGAAAATTCTGGGCCTGCTTTCCCTGCTGGGCATTACCTGTTTCAACACTTTGCTTTACAGGGCCGTTCATACCACCACGGCCATCAACGGGTCTCTGATCCAGACCACCATGCCGGCAATGGTCATCATTATTTCTCTGATTTTGTACAAAGAAC
>CAZNZW010000103.1:0-4876 GCA_964577615.1 uncultured Desulfobacterales bacterium
TGCACCGGAATCCGGATGGTGCGCGCCTGATCGGCAATGGCCCGGGTAATGGCCTGGCGAATCCACCACGTGGCATAGGTG
Organism: uncultured Desulfobacterales bacterium; assembly: GCA_964577615.1. Classification (GTDB taxonomy): domain Bacteria; phylum Desulfobacterota; class Desulfobacteria; order Desulfobacterales; family QNYZ01; genus QNYZ01. Next base: position 82 of record CAZNZW010000103.1, read on the forward strand.
GAAAACTTATAGCCCCGCCGATATTCAAATTTGTCCACCGCCTTCATCAGGCCGATGTTGCCCTCCTGGATGAGATCCAGGAATTGCAGCCCCCGGTTGGTGTATTTTTTGGCAATACTAACCACCAGCCGGAGATTCGCCCGGGTGAGTTCGCTTTTGGCCGCTTTGGCGCGGATATGGCCTTTATCAATATTACTCAGCACCCGGTGCATGTTTCGGAACCGAATTTTGGTGATATTTTCATTTTCAAGGATCTGTTTCTCAAGGTCGGTGAGCTCACGCCAGCATTCTCCGGCTTCCTTCTGGGTCAGCTCGCTGTGCGCCGCGGCCCACTTGACAAAATTTTTCTTATGCTTCAACCGGCTCCGCAGCTGCGTCGGGGAATTTTTGAACGTCCGGGCAGTGCCGGCAAACAGTTCCGTGACATCATCAAACCAGTTGGCCTGTTTCCGGATAATATTTTCGATCTTGGAAACAACCACGCTTTCAAAGCGCCAGTTTTTCAACAGGCTGAAAATTTTCCGATTTCGTCGATTAATGGATCGACGAATCCGACGCTGGACTTCCGCCGACTGTTTTTTGTTAAACAGGTCTTCCCGCAGCGCCTTGTTTTCCTCGTGAATTTCTCTGATCAAATGGGAAACGGCAAGAAATTTGTCAATCTGAACCGCCTCGTCCACATAGTTATCCCCTTCCTCCAGATCTTTTAAGATATAACGGGGACGCGCCAGTGACTGCTCCATTTTATCTCCAAGGTCGAGGATACACTCGACCCCGGTCTGGGTATCGATGAGCGCTTTTAAAATTTCCCGTTCACCGGCCTCGATTTCCTTGGCGATTTCAACTTCACCTTCCCGGCTCAGCAGGGTTACCATGCCCATTTCCCGCAGGTACAGCTTTACCGGGTCGTTAATGCGGCCATAATCGGTGGCGGTTTTGGCGGCAACTTTTTTGACAGGCGACTTTTTCTTGGCCAACGCTTTTTTCGGATCAACAATCTGGATATTGCGATCGTTTAAGCGCACAATAATTTCATCCAGCTGATCCGCCGTATAGGCGCCTTTGGGCAGTTCGGAAACAATTTCGTCGACCGATACCTGTTTTTTGTTTTTTGCCTTCAGCAGCAGCGCTTGAATCGTCTTCTCAAGGGTATTGGCAGCGACTCTTTTAGCCGACTTGTTTTTTGAGCCGATGATTTCAGGAGAATTAGGCTTTTTTGCCATCTGAGCAGGCCTCCTCGTTATCGTAAAATTAAATGAATTTATGATCAGCCCATGTGGCCACGGGTTTCTGTTTTTTGATTCTGGACCCATTGCTGCTTTAACTGCAGCAATCGGGCAACAGCCTCATGATCACCAGCGGTTTCGGCCGCTTTAATCCGCGCAACAATCTCATGGCGATCCGGATCGCTGATTTTTAAATACTGCGCAATCAGGCGCAGACAGTCTTTACGGCTCCAGCCGTCGAGTTCTCCCATGGCCAGCGCCGCAATGGTCTGCTTCAATTCAGGGTGTCCGCCGTTTTCCATCAAGTCGGAAACGTCCATCGGTGCATCGCGCCTGCCGGCTATCGCTACCTGCCCGATGGATTTGAGCCGGGCATCACTGAAACGGCTGATGATTCCGCTTTCCTCAACATCCGGGATCATTTCCGGGTACTGGAGCAGCATGGCCACAATCCGTTTTTCGAGCTTAAAGGCCGGACTGACCGGAATTGTTTCCTTCCGGTTGACGGGAACCGTCTGTGGCCGGCGCCCTTCCCGCCCCATCTGTCCGGTCGACTGGCGTACTTTTTCCTGAATGGCCCGTTCGTCCACGCCAATCCGTTCGGACAATTCCCGGATATAAAGCGACCGGGTCACAGAATCGTCAATATCGACCAGCAGGGGCTGCATTTCGGCAATGATCTTCACTTTTCCTTCAACCGACAACCCGAACCGCCGCACCGCCGTATCAATAATAAATTCGACAATTCCCGGCGCTTTTTCCACGGCGGCCCGGAACGGATCCGCGCCGGCCTGGCGGACAAAAGAATCGGGGTCCTGGCCGTCCGGCAGTACCATCACCCGGGCGTCGACGCCGGCTTTTAAAAAAAGACTGCTGCCCCGGAAGGCCGCCTTCATTCCGGCCGCATCGGCATCAAACACCAGAACGGCCCGTTCGGCATACCCCTTGATCAGCCGCAGGTGATCTTCGGTCAGGGCGGTTCCCAGCGTAGCGGCCGCATTTTCGATGCCATGCTGGAAAAGCGTGATCAGATCAAAATACCCTTCCACAATATGTATCACCCCGGCCCGTCGACAGGCCTGGCGGGTATGATTCAAACCGTACAGAATCCGGCGTTTGTTGTAAATCGGTGTTTCCGGCGAATTTAAATATTTGGGTTCGCCGGCGCCGATCACGCGGCCGCCAAACCCCGCGACCCGGTTTCCCAGATCAAAAATGGGAAAGATGAGCCTGTTTCTGAAGCGGTCATAATGCCCGCTGCGCTGTTTATTGGGCACGATCAGACCGGCGGCCTGCAGCATATCAGCCGCCAGCCCCGCTTTTTTTAAATGGTCCCCCAGATGCCGCCAGCCATCCGGTGCAAAGCCAAGGGCAAATGCTTCAATGGTCTCGTCTGTGATTCCCCGGTCCTGAAGATACTGCCGGGCTTCCCGGCCGGCAGCGCTTTTGCGCAGACAATGCCGGTAAAACGACAACGCCTGTTGATTGGCCCGGACCATGCTGTCCCGTTGATCCAGGCGTTTTTTCTGCGCCGGCGTCAGCGGCCGGTCGGGCAGATCAATCCCATACCGCCGGGCGACCTGCCGTACGACTTCCGGGAAAGACCCCTTGCCGTATTTCATCAGGAAGCTGAAAACATTCCCCCCCTCACCGCATCCAAAACAATGAAAAATCTGTTTGTCGGGGCTGACTGTAAAGGAGGGGGTTTTTTCGGTATGAAACGGGCACAGACCCAGGTAATTTTTTCCCGTCTTTTTGAGTCGAACGACCTCGGAAATAATATCAACGATATCGGCACGGTTCCGGACCTGTGATACCTTTTCTTCGGGAATACGATTCGCCAAGTCAAAGGCCTCCTTTTCCGAGTAAAGACGGATGGGGAATCCGTGGCGGAAAAAGCAGGTTGCTCTTCACGCCACCGGACAGGCCGGCCGCCGTGACCTTGAAACATTTTCAAATTACCTGTAAATTCAATCAGATATAAATTATCCAATCAAACCTTAAAAATAACTATTTCAATCTGGTTTGTCAAGGAATGGGAAGAGATAAAAAGGATTTACGTAAAAATATCCGGGATCATGCCGGGGATGTCGTCAGATCAATGGCCGTTTTAAGATCCAGGGTTCCGCTGTACAGGGCCTTGCCGGTAATGATGCCGGTCACGCCCACGTCGGCCAGGGGCAGCAGATTTTCAATATCCCTGGCGGTTGCAACGCCGCCGGAAGCCACCACCGGTATGGAAACAGCCTCGGCCAGGCGCCGGGTCTGCGCGATATTGGGACCGGTCTGCATGCCATCACGGTGAATATCGGTAAAATTGATGGCGGCCACACCGCCGTCCTCGAATTTCCGGGCCAGGTCCGTGGCCGATACGTCGGTGGTTTCGGTCCAGCCTTCGATGGCCACCTTGCCGTTGCGGGCGTCAATGGCCACGACAATCCGGCCGGGGAATTCTTTGGCCGCGGATTTGACCAGATCCGGATTGCGGATGGCCTCCGTGCCGATGATCACCTTGCCCGCACCCAGCCCAACGTACTTTTCGATGGTGGCCATATCCCGGATACCGCCGCCCACCTGAATCGGAACGGTGATGGCCTCGATGATCCCCCGAATGGCCCGAAGGTTTTTCGGCTGCCGGTCAAAAGCGCCGTCCAGATCGATGATGTGAATCAATTCCGCGCCGGCCTCGGCCCAGCGTACCGCCATGGCGGCGGGGTCGTCGGAGAAAACCGTTTCGGCGTCCGCCCTTCCCTGACGCAGCCGGACGCATTTGCCCCGGCGGATATCAACAGCGGGGATAATAATCACAATGTGCCTTTGGTGGATCGAACGCCGGAAATGCGATCGTCCGTCCCGGAGGCCTGATCAAGGGCGCGGCCAGCAGATTTGAAAATGGATTCGATGATGTGGTGGTCGTTTTCGCCGTAAGACAGGTTGATGTGGAGAGTGATCCCGGCGCGCATGGCAAAGGCCCGGAAAAATTCTTTGGCCAGGGCCGTATCGAAAAAGCGTCCGTCCCGGCCTTCCGTCGGTACATTAAAGACCAGGTAGGGTCGATTGGACAGGTCCACTGTTACGGCGCTCAGGGTTTCGTCCATGGGGGTCACGACGTGCCCGAAACGGCGGATGCCTTTCCGGTCACCCAGCGCGCGGGTCAGGGCATCGCCCATTGCCAGCCCCACGTCCTCTACGGTGTGATGAAAATCAACATCAATATCCCCGCTGGCGTCAACGGTCAGATCGAAAAACCCATGGGCCGTAAACAGGGTCAGCATATGGTCAAAAAACGGGATCCCCGTGGCGATCTGCGATTTTCCGCTGCCATCGAGATCCCAGACAATCCGGATGTCGGTTTCGGTGGTTTTGCGAGCGATGGTGGCCATTCGGTCCATTTGGAAAATATCTGCCCGTTGCTGACAATAAAAATGGTGGAGATGATGGGGTTCGAACCCACGACCTCAGCGTTGCGAACGCTGCGCTCTCCCAACTGAGCTACATCCCCGTCCGGTTGAATGGCCGGTTTATAGCAAACCCGCCCGGCCGGGTCAATAGCCGGAAAGTGGATTTAT
>CAZNZW010000104.1:0-4411 GCA_964577615.1 uncultured Desulfobacterales bacterium
TTCGTGGCCATGGGTATTCTGCTGGGTGGCGGAGTATACATGAAAAAAGATCTTCCGCCTTATCCTGGGAAAGTGGTGAGTGCCAGCGGTGACGTTCTTTTTCAAAAATCAGACATCATTGCCGGCCAGGACGTGTATCAGCGTTATGGGCTCATGGATCATGGTGCGGTCTGGGGGCATGGTTCCCAGAGAGGTCCGGAATTTTCTGCCCTGACATTAAACATCCTGGCGGAGACGATTGGCGAATATTACGCTCAAAAAGACTATGGAAAACCATATAAAAGTTTAGATGGCCTCGAAAAAGGGATCATCGATGTCAAAATCAAACACGAGACCAAACCGAATCGCTATGATGCGGCCACAAACACCCTGACATTAACCGCTGCCCAGGTCAAAGGACTTGAAAAGGTAAAACAACACTGGCAGAAAGTATTTAAGGAGGGCGAACAGCGTTACGGTTTCCTTGCCGACACCATCGGTGATGAACAACAGCGGCTTGAGATCTCACGATTTTTCTTCTGGACAGCCTGGGTTGCATCAACCCTTCGTCCGGGATCTGATTTTTCATACACCAATAACTGGCCGCCGGACAGGCGTGTTGGTAACATTGCCAGTACGGGAACCTACTTCTTTTCCATTGCCGGTATCATGTCGCTGCTCGTGGTTCTGGGCCTTTTCGTATACTGGATTCATCGCTATGGCTTATGGTACGGTGAAGCAAAGGGAGCCGCGCTGGCGGAAAAACTGATTGATATGCCCCTGACGCCCAGTCAGCTCTATGCGGCTAAATTTTTCGTTGTGGTGATCCTTTTGTTTTTAATCCAGACATGCTTCGGCGGATTAATGGCCCACTATACGATCCATCCAGGGACCTTTTTTCTTCCCTTTGTGGCCAGGCTGATTCCTTACAGCTGGGCCAAATCCTGGCATCTACAGCTGATGGTGTTTTGGATTGCCACCACCTGGCTGGCATCGGCCATCTACCTGGCACCGATTATCGGTGGAAAAGAACCAGCCAGACAGGGACTGCTGGTTCAGCTCCTGTTTGGTGCCGTCCTGCTGGTTGCCGTGGGAAGCCTGACGGGTGAAGTGTTGGGCATCAAAGGATTACTGGGAGACTGGTGGTTCTGGCTGGGTCACCAGGGATGGGAATTTCTTGAGCTGGGTCGCATCTGGCAGATCCTGCTTTTCGGCGGTCTTATTTTCTGGCTTCTAATCGTCTACCGCGCGGTGGGTGAACATCTTAAAATGCACAAAGATGAATTCAGTGCGTTGATCTGGTTTTACGTGTTCAGCGCGGTTCTGGTCGTGGCTTTTTACGGCTTCGGACTGTTTTACAGTCACGGGTCTCACCTGACCATGGCGGATTACTGGCGCTGGTTCGTGGTTCATCTCTGGGTGGAAAGCATTTTTGAATTTTTCGGTATTGCCGTTATCGCCCTGCTGATGGTGGCCATGGGATTGGCCACAGCCAGGTCCGCCTTGAAAGTAGCCTATTTTACGGCAGCCATCACCTTTTTAAGCGGAATCATCGGAACAGCGCATCACTATTACTGGTACGGCGGGGCCGCCTTCTGGGTTGGATGGGGAGCCATCTTTTCCTCCATGGAACCGGTACCACTGCTGACCCTCGTGGTACGGGGGTTAATGGAATACCGGGGTATTCGCAAAGAAGGCCGGCAATTCAGCTACAAATGGCCGATGTATTTCCTGGTAGCGGCATCTTTCTGGAACTTCCTGGGTGCAGGCGTTTTCGGCTTCGTCATCAACCTTCCCATTGTTAATTTTTACGAACACGGAACCTATCTGACCATGCACCACGCCCATACGGCCATGTTCGGAACCTACGGTATGCTGTCCGTGGCCCTGCTTTTATTCTCCTGGCGCGGCATGGTCGACAAATCGCACTGGAATGACGGCGTTCTGAAACTGTCGTTTTGGGGACTCAACGGGGGCTTGTTTCTGATGGCATTTACCACGCTGCTGCCCGTTGGCGCCATGCAGGCCTGGGTTTCTTTTAAAGAAGGCCTTTGGGTGGCCAGAAGTGCGGATTTTTTTGAGAAAGGAATTGTCGTCTTTCTCGGCAACTTCCGGGTTATCCCCGATTCGATCATTATCGTTTTAGGGGTTCTGCCATTGGCTTATTTTCTCATCTCCACCTATCCGCACCTGAAAGCGGCGGAAATCAAGGATGGTGAATCGGTATGGGAACGGCTGGGGATTGAGCTTTAACTGATCCGCAGAAAAGCGGTTTGATTAACCAACAAGGCAGGGTCTGGTTATGATGGCCCTGCCTCACTTTTTTAGGTCCATGCCGCCTGCCCATTTTCGAGGGCCAAAATGGGCACACGACCGGGCGGCGACCGCCGCGGCTTTTTGAAGGTGACCGCTGAATGTTCCGGCCGGATTTATGGACTGGTAGTAGACATACGCGCCGTGGAAAATATCACCGGCCGCCAATGTGTCCCGGACCGGGCTGATCCGGGGAGGCAAAACCTCAAACCGCGATCCGCTTTCAGCCGCCAGGATCGGACGGTCCCCCCGGGTGATCGCCGCCCTCGAAACACCTTGAGCGTCAAGCCATGCCAGAATTTTTTCGGAAACCGGAATACCGGGCGGCATGAAATTCGATGAACAGATTGCCGTATCGATATGGCGGATTAATCTTTCAGTGCCCGGCTTCCAGCTGCCGCCATCCAGAATCGTATGGATACCGGCTTGACGGCAGGCGCTGGCCAGTTTGATGGCCAGCGCCATATGCTGGCCATCAAACAGCACGGTTTTAAACCCGCTGAGAGAAAATGTTGTCAAATCCAGATACTGACTTTGAATATGGGTCGAATTCACCGATACCACCGACCGGTCACCGGTGTCTTTTGAAACAAGGATCGACGACACTGTGGGAACCGATGAAAATTCCGGACAAAGATCAATATGATCAACCCCGTGGGCTCTCAGCTCATTGCGCGCAACCGACGACAAGGGGTGTACTCCCAGACAACTGACCAGCGTCGCCTGCCCCCCCAGGCCGCTGAAGGCAATGGCCGCATTGGTACTGGGGCCGCCGGCACAGATCAATTGCTGCTCTGCTACGATCTTTTCGTTTCGGCCAGGTGGCTGATCGACCCGATAAATACAGTCGATGGTGGACATACCGAAAAACAGCGCTTTGGCTCTGGACATGGATATACTCCTGAAATCGTCGTTGTTTCGCTGTAGTACACCCAATACTTATTGTAATCCAGGACAATTTCATCAATAGTATGATAAATACGTCGTGAATTCGGAAAAAACGGATGACACTCGCACGTATTCAAAAACAGCCCATACAAGGGAGATAAACACCCGGTGGCAACATATACCTATCAACAGGATTCGCGATATTTTATTAAAACTGCCGATGGCCTGACAGACGCATGCGCCGAAGAACTGGCCAAACTCGGCGCCAGAGAAATTTCGCCGGAATTTCGCGGTATCGCCTTCAAAGCAGATAGACTTTCCCTGTATCGAATCAATTATTTAACCCGCCTGGCGTCACGGTGTCTGGCACCCCTAATGTCATTTGGCTGCCAGGATACAGACACGTTATACAAAAATGCCCGGCAGGTACACTGGGAAGATTTCTTTGCCGAAGGCCGCACCTTTGCCATATCGACAACTGTGTCCAACAGTCGAATTTCCCATTCAAAATACGCGTCTTTGCGACTTAAAGATGCCATCGCTGATTATTTCCGGGAAAAAACCGGCCGGCGCCCGGATGTGTCTGTCCGGAATCCCGATATCCTGCTCCATCTTCATATCCGGCATGACCGGGCCGAGATCAGTCTCGACACATCGGGCGGCGCGCTTCACCGAAGGGGGTACCGCGAAGAAACCGGCCCGGCTCCCATGCAGGAGACAGTGGCGGCGGCCATCATCCATCTGGCCGGATGGGACGGTGCGATGCCTTTATACGATCCCATGTGCGGATCGGGCACCTTGCTCTGCGAAGCGCTGATGCGATACTGCCGCGTTCCTTCGGGAATTTTCAGGCGCCGATTCGGGTTCGAATGTCTCCCGGATTTTCGCGCAGCCGTCTGGCAGCAGGTCAAAAATCAGGCCAATGACCAGATCCGGGCCCTGCCCCAGGGCCTGATTGCCGGCAGTGATATATCTAAAGAATCTGTCGATGCCACCAGAATCAACATCATGGGGCTCAACGACGGAAAGAATGTCCGGCTGGAAACCATCGATTTCAACGTTCTACCTGCCCTTGAGGGACATGTCATTGTCACCAACCCACCATATGGTATCCGGATGGGAAAAGATCAGGACCTGAACGTATTTTACAAATCCCTCGGTGATTTTCTCAAACAAAAATGCAAAGGATCAACCGCTTATATTTATTTTGGCGACCGTAAATACATCAAAA
>CAZNZW010000105.1:0-4368 GCA_964577615.1 uncultured Desulfobacterales bacterium
CCGCCATAGACCTGCCCTTCCAGCAGCAGGGGGTTGATGGCCCGGCCGACATCGTGGGCGGCCACGTAGTTGAGAATTTCGACCTTTCCCGTCTCTTCATCCACCCGAACCCGCGCGCCATGGGTGCCGAAGGTGTACGTCATCGACAGGTTCCCCTTGAAATCGCGGCCCAGGTTTTCATTGTCCGGATCATAGAAATACTCGGCCATGAGCATATTCCCGCCCGGGCTGAAATGGGATTTACGCAGCAGCTTTCCCATTTCGATCTTTTTTTCCGGATCCTGCGCAGATAATGCCATGCGGTCGTTGAGTTCGATGTCCCGGGGATCCACATCCAACAGCCGCGAGGCGATTTGGACGATCTGGGATCTTAACTGCCGGGCCGCGCCCAGCGCAGAGTTTCCGGCTACAAACGTGGTGCGGCTGGCATGGGCACCCACGTCCCAGGGGCAGACATCGGTATCACTGTGAATCACATGAATATCTTCAATGTGAAGTCCCAGTTCTTCGGCCACGATCTGGGCAATGACGGTATCGGCCCCCTGCCCCATGTCGGTGGCGCCGGTAAAAATATCCAGCTGGCCGTAATCGTTCATTTTCATCAGGGTGCCGCAGCCATCTGATTTATAGACCCGGGCGCCACCGCCCACATGAACCAGAGACGCATATCCGACTCCCTCGCCCTTCTTTTTTTCGCCGCCGCCCAGGGCCCCGGCGACTTTGTCGATACATTCCGTCAGTCCGCAGGTGGTGATCCGGAACCCCTGGGGCGTGACTTCATTGCCGTGGTTGGCGTTGATGCGCCGAAATTCCACGGGGTCGATTCCGGCGGTTTTGGCCAGCGCATCCATGGCGCTTTCAATGGCAAAGGTCGCCTGGGGGTTTCCATACCCGCGCATGGCCTGGGCATAGGTGTTGTTGGTATAGACACACACCGCTTTGTACCGGACGTTGGGGACCCGGTAGAGCGAAGAAATCGGCAGCATCATCACCGACGGGGTTGTCGCCCCCCACGAAGTATAGGCCCCGTTGTCCAGGATCATGGAAATATCCCGAAACACAAGCTTGCCGTTTTCGTCGCAGCCCTGGGCGATATCCATGATGGCCGGCTGACGGGTGGATGTGGCGATAAATTCTTCTTTGCGGTCAAATTGAATCTTCACCGGTTTGCGGGCATGAAATGCCAGCAGGATGGCCACATGTTCGTAGGCATAGGTGTCGAGCTTGCTGCCGAACCCGCCGCCGATACAGGGTTTGATCACCCGGACCCGTCGACCTTTAAGCCCCAGTGCCTTGAGCGTTCCCAGAAAATCTTTCTGGGCCAGAGAGGGAATCTGGGTGTTGCTGTAAACGGTCAGGTGGTTGTCGTGATCAAAATCAGCAATACACCCGCTGGTACCCAGACAGCAATGGGTCACCCAGGTGGCGGAAAACCGATCCTCTACAACGTGCGCCGCTTCTTTGCGGGCCGCTTCCACATCTCCGTAGTGAAGTTTCCAGGGCATCTTGAGGATATTGGTTTTATGGGCCTCGTGGACCAGGGGCGCATCTTTCTCCATGGCCGCTTCCGGATCAAATATCGCCGGAAGGGCCTCGTAGGTCACTTCGATCAGGCCGATGGCCTCCTCGGCGGTTTTTAAGTCCACGGCTGCCACGGCCGCCACTTCATCCCGGTAGGAACGCACTTTTCCCGACTTCAGCGGCGGGTTGTCCTTGTAGACCCCCATGCGGAAATCAGGAATATCGGCGCCGGTTAATACAGCCCGGACCCCTTCCAGTTTTTTCGCGCGGGACGTATCAATATTGACAATCCGCGCATGGGGATATTTGCTGTACAAAATTTTCCCGTACAGCATCCCCGGAACAGTGACGTCCTGGATATACTTCGATCGTCCCGTGGCTTTTTCAGCTGCATCGAGTTTGGGAATTCGCTTGCCGACAATGGATAAATGATTCATGGGATTCTTCCGTTTATGTAAAAAAAGGGTTGCAAAGGCTATGAGGCCATGAGGCTGGGAGGCTTTAAAGCGTCCAGGTCTCCCAGCATCCCAGCATCCCAGCTTTTTAGGCCTTCAAGCGTCTCCATCCTGCCAGGCCACCACGTGAACCGCATCACTGTCACCAAGATCCGCCACCTTTTTTATGGCGTCGATAATCTGGACGTATCCGGTGCAGCGGCAGATATTTCCGGCGATGGCATGTTTGATGTCATCTTCCGCAGGTGCTGAATTCTCTTTCAGCAGGGCCGTGGCCGACATGATCATCCCCGGCGAACAGAATCCGCACTGAATCCCGCCGTTTTCGATAAAGGATTTCTGCATGGGATGAAGTTCCCCGTCGGCCGATGCCAGGCCTTCAATGGTAACCACTTCCTTTCCGTCGACTTCCACAGCCAGATACAGGCAGGCATTGATCGCCATATCATCAACCATCACCGTGCAGGCCCCGCATTCACCGCTGCCGCAGCCTTCCTTGGTTCCCGGAAGGCCCAGCGTTTCCCGCAGGAGATGCAACAGGGTCCAGTGATCTTTGATCGCCACAGTGGTTTCATTGCCATTTAACGTAAACTGGATCTCTCTATCCATGGGACACATACTCCTGGTAATTATTGTTGTTGTTCGACAGGATCGGTTGATTCAATTCTTTGCCATCCAATGAACGATATTGGGTGTCGTATTGCTGCCGCAATTCGGATTTGCGTATTTTTCCCAGTGCGGTACGGGGAAAATGGTCAACAAAAATTACACATTGGGGCCATTTGTACCGCGCCAGTTTTCCTTCGCAACACCGGATCACATCCGCTTCGGATATTATTTTACCTTCTACCGTTTGAACAAATGCACAGCCGGCTTCATTCCATCTGGCATCGGGCACGCCGATCACGGCCACCGCGTCAATATCCGGATGGGTCCGCAGCACCCGTTCAATCTCGGCCGGATAGACATTTTCCCCGCCCGAAATAAACATATCCCTGGCCCGGTCCACCAGGAAAAAATAACCGTCCGCATCCCGGTAGGCCAGGTCGCCGGTATGCAGCCACCCGTCTTTGATTGCTTCTTCTGTCCTTGCGGCATCCCGCCAGTACTCGGTCATCATGATCGATCCCCGGACCACGATTTCACCGACCTGGTCCGGCGGGCAGGTCTTCCCCCGTTTGTCCACAATCGTGACATCGGCATGAAAGACCGGCCGGCCCACGGATCCCGGCTTGCGGATCGCGTCATCTTCGGAGGCCCAGAGCAGAATCGATGTTTCCGTCTGGCCCATGATCTGACGCAGGGAAAACCCGGCCGCGTTGAACTGTGCCATCAGCTCCGGGGTTAATTGTTCGCCGCCGATGGCGCTGACTTTCAGCGATGCAAAAAATGATTTTTTTTCGGGTAGTAAATCAAGCAGCGCCTTGTAGATCGTCGGTACGCCCAGAAACCGGGTCACCTGGTAACGGGATATGTCACTGGCGATTTTCTGCGGATCGAATTTCCGGTGCAGGATAAGGGTGGCCCCTTTGTAAAAAACCGGCGACGCCTGGATAAACAGGCCACCGGAATGAAACAGGGGGAGCACAATCAGCATGGTGTCGTCGCCGGTCAATGAAAAAAAGATATCGGTATTGAGGCAGTTGAAGAATGTTTTGCGATGGGACAACACCGCGCCCTTGGGCCGCCCTGTGGTGCCTGACGTGTACATGATCACGTGGGGTTCCTCGGGAGAATCCATGGCAAAAGCCGGTCGTTGGAAAAATACGTTTTCCCCGCCGGCCGAGACAGCCGCATGATAATCGTCCGCAGGAAGTGTCGCGTCGTTTTCCGATGGTCCGATGCGGACCAGAACCGGCTGCGGCGATACAAAACGACGCTCCCCAAACAGATCCATGACCGTTTCAGCATATTCGCTGCCGAAAATCAGAAGAGCCGGATCAGCGTCGGCCAGGGTATAGGCCAGTTCCGGCGGTGCCAGGCGATAATTAATCGGCACGAAGATCGCCCCCAGCCAGGCACAGGCCAGATAAATTTCGATGAATTCCGGGCAATTGCCGAGAAAAACGGCAACCCGGTCACCCTTCTGGATGTCCATTGACCCCAGCCATCGACAGGTCCGCTGGACCCGCTGGTGAAGTTCCCGGTAGCTGATCGGCTCGGCTTCAAAGATGACGGCCGGTTTTTCAGGCGTCAGCTCGCTCCAGCGTTTCACCCACCAGGCGATGTTCATGGACTTGATCACATCCGGCCTTTCCTGATGCCGGCATACGTCCAGCCGGCACCCATTGTTTTATGCACCGCTCTTTTCATCGGCGATCCGTTCAAGGCATTTTACGCCCATCCGTTTGACCAGTACCCCCACCAGCTCCCGCCGATACCAGGCCACGCC
>CAZNZW010000106.1:0-4334 GCA_964577615.1 uncultured Desulfobacterales bacterium
CATTGTTATTTCCTTTCCTTTAGATCCATTGCCACCGCCCCGTCGCTTTTGTGGTCTCATTGATAAATGCTTTTATTTTACGCTCGGGTTCGATATAGTATTTTTCGCAGAACACAGGTATTGACCCCTTATCTGCACCCGCTGAAAATAGTTTGGCGGCTCTTTTCAGGATACACCGAAGTCTTTTTATTTTCAATGAGTACCGGATCCAGACGCCCGACTCTTGCCACATGCTCTCCTTGAAAACCACGCAATTGTGGCTGCCAAAAGGACAATAAAATGATCTTGAACAAAGCCGAGTTTCTTTTGATGAACAACCCGTTTCGGGCTATTGTACAGGAAAAATATGAGATCCCCATTCTTCTTGGCATGTCTTCCGGGGGAAAAAAATATTCCTGCGCGCTTGAAATTGGGTGTGGCAATGGAAACGGCGCCCGATTGATCAAAAAATATTTTGATCCGGACAGAATCGTTGCCATTGATCTCGATAGAAAAATGATTGGATTTGCACAGGCAAACAACCGGGATCCGTCCATTGAGTTTATGGAAATGGATGCAGCGAATTTGGTTTTCCCGGATAATTCATTTGATGTTGTTATTGATTTTGGCATTATCCATCACATTCCGGATTGGCATGCGTGCATTCGTGAACTGAAAAGAGTACTTAAAAACAATGGGAGATTGATCCTCGAGGAACTTTCCACTGAATCTTTTTCCGGGTTTCCCGGGAATTTATGGAAGAAGATATTAGCCCATCCCTACGACCAGATGTTTTCTGCCGCCCAGTTTGAAAAATATTTGAATGCGGTCGGTTTTGTAATTTTGGAAAAAAAATATTTCAATCCGCTGGGATTGTTAAAACATATTGCCCTGGGGGCGAGAATAGATAAAGAGACTAACGCACAGCTATTCGGATACCACAAGTGCCTGAACAAACTTATTTAACCGTTAATGGAAAACAGCTGGAGGTTGCCTGGTATGATCCCGGGCAAAATCCGACATCCAGTCCGGCGGCCAGTTCGCCCGTGCCACAGAAAACCACACTGGTATTTCTTCATGAAGGTCTGGGCTGCATGGCCATGTGGCGGGATTTCCCGGCCCGGATTGCTCTTGCCACCGGATGCCGGGCATTTGTTTTCAGCCGCCTGGGGTATGGCCGGTCCGATCCCTGTCCCCTGCCCCGGCCGATCCGGTTCATGCATGATGAGGGAATAACCGTTCTGCCTCAGATTCTGAAAACCGCTGGTATCGGCGATTATATTCTCATCGGCCATTCCGATGGTGGTTCCATTTCCCTGATTCACGCCGGGGGAACAAAGGCACCCGGACTGCGGGGCGTGATTACCGAAGCCCCCCATCTGTTTTGCGAACCGGTGACCATCCGATCGATTCAACAGGCAAAATCTGATTATTTACATGGTGATCTGTGCGCCGGGCTGGAAAAATATCACGGGAGCAATACGGATACGGCGTTCTGGGGATGGAACGATGTCTGGCTGCACCCGGATTTCGCCCACTGGGACATCACGTCGTATCTGACGGATATCCGGGTGCCGGTGCTGGCGATTCAGGGAGAAGACGACCCGTATGGGACGCAGGCGCAGATCGATACTATCGTCCGCATGGCCGGCAGCCCGGTGAAAACGGTGATTCTCCCGGTGTGCGGGCATGCGCCCCACCGGGAACAGAAAGATGCCACGCTGGCAGCCATGACGCGTTTCATTCACCGGCTCACCGGGAACGATTGACCGCGAAATAAGGCGAAAAAACAGTGTCAACCGCAGGATGACCCGGCGATTGTTTTACACCGGGTCATCCTGCGGTTTTTTCAGCTGGTTACCAGCCCCAGGTCAGGTAGTCATGAATGGAATTGGCCGCCTGGCGGCCCGCGCCCATGGCTAAAATAACAGTGGCAGCGCCGGTAACGATGTCTCCGCCGGCCCAGACCGCTTTTTTGGATGTTTTCCCGGTGTCCGGATCGGTGACAATATATCCCCACGGGTTCAGCCGGATATCTTCCGTTGAACGGGTCAAAAGCGGGTTGGCGCCCGATCCCACGGCCACGATGCACAGGTCGGTTTCGATCTCAAACTCGGACCCCTCGACAGCAACGGGCCGCCGCCGGCCGGAATCATCCGGCTCGCCTAATTCCATACGCAAACAGGCCATACCGGTCAAGCGCCCCTTGTCATTGCCGATATACTTCACCGGGTTGGTAAGAAATTCAAATTCGATGCCTTCTTCCTCGGCGTGATGTATTTCAGCGGTACGGGCGGGCATTTCCTCGCGGGAACGGCGGTAAACAACGCGAACCCGATCGGCACCCAGCCGCATGGCTGTTCGAGCCGAATCCATGGCCACATTGCCGGCCCCCAGAACCACCACGTTCTTCCCCCGGGGAATCGGTGTGTCGACTTTGGGAAATTTGTAGGCTTTCATCAGATTGACGCGGGTCAGGTATTCGTTCGCCGAGAGGATACCAATCAGGTTTTCGCCGGGAAGATTCATAAATCGCGGCAGACCGGCCCCGACACCGACATAAACGGCGTCAAAACCGTCCTCGAAGAATTCATCGATGGTAATCGACCGCCCGGCCACAGTATTGCATTCAACCTTGACGCCGAGTCGCTCGAGAAAATGAACTTCCTGGGCGACAATGGCTTTTGGCAGCCGGAATTCGGGAATACCGTAAACGAGCACGCCACCCGGTTTATGAAAAGCTTCAAACACCGTCACTTCATGGCCCTTGACGATCAGATCTCCGGCCACGGTCAACCCGGAAGGTCCGGAGCCGACCACAGCCACTCTTTTGCCGGTAGACGCCGCTTTGGGGGGAAGTTCTCCGGTCCCGAATTCTCGTTCGTAATCGGCACAGAACCGTTCCAGGTTGCCGATGGCCACCGGTTCTCCCTTTTTGCCGACAATGCAGTTCCCTTCGCACTGGATTTCCTGGGGACAGACCCGGCCGCATACGGCGGGAAAAGCGTTTTTCTGCCACAGGTGACGAATGGCGCCGGTAAAATCTCCCTGACTGATCAGACGAATAAAGCCGGGAATATCGATGCCCACCGGACAACCCGCCACGCAGCCGGGTTTGCGGCACTGCAGGCACCGGGCAGCTTCGGCCTGGGCCAGCTCTACGGTATAACCTTCCGGAACTTCATCAAAATTTCGCCGACGGATGTCGGGATTCTGCTCCGGCATCGGCTGCCGGGGGATCCTTTGTTTCTTATTTTTATTATTTTCTGTCATCTATCTCTCCCTGGAAACGCCATCATTACACAAGGGGTGAAAAATTCACGCCTTCATCCGGCAGGAATGGGTTAAATAAGCTGCTCTTCTTCACGATACGACTGCAGCCGCATCATCAATTCATCATAATCCACCTGGTGACCGTCAAATTCGGGCCCGTCGACGCAGGCGAATCGGGTCTGCCCGCCCACGGTTACCCGACAGCAGCCGCACATGCCGGTGCCATCCACCATGATGGGATTCAGGCTGACCAGCGTGGGCACATTGTACTTTTTGGTGAGCAGTGAAACAAATTTCATCATCGGCACCGGCCCGATCGCCACCACCTGCTTGACATCCTCCCTGTCCAGGATATCTTTTAACGCATCGGTCACCAGTCCGTGGCGGCCATAAGACCCGTCATCCGTGGTAATATACAGCTCATCCGATACTTTTCGCATCAGGTCTTCAAGGATCAGCAGATCCCTGTTACGGGCACCGAGAATCGTTATGACATGGTTACCGATTTCCTTCATGGCCCGGGTGATAGGATGCAGCACGGCCGTGCCGGTACCACCGCCCACACAGACAACCGTCCCGATTTTTTCAATGTGGGTGGCCTTGCCTAAAGGCCCGATAACATCCTGAAATCCGTCGCCCACCTGAAGCGATTTAAAGGTGGCCGTGGTTTTTCCGACAACCATATAAATAACGGTAATTGTACCTTTTTCAAGATCCACCTCCGCGATGGTCAGCGGAATACGCTCGCCATCTTCGTTGGCTTTTAGCAGCACAAACTGACCGGGTTTCTCTTTGCCGGCGATCCGGGGCGCCTCAATTTCATTGAGGATCACGGTACCACCGGCCATTTCTTCCCGCCTGACAATCTTAAACATGAAAGCCTCCGCACACATCATTCTGACTATTGGAATCATACGCCTTCGTTGCGGTCAGGGGACCTTCCTCCGCTTTTTCCGGTAAGGACGTAAGATTTCGGTTATTGCATCGGTCCTGTTTGAGTGGTAATCTTTTCAAGACTGGTTTCTATACGCTCATAATTCCACCGAGGCAAGATGAAATTATTTGACAGCCACTGCCATCTC
>CAZNZW010000107.1:0-4313 GCA_964577615.1 uncultured Desulfobacterales bacterium
CTCATGGCCGCTGCCGCAATGATCGGGCTGAGCATGATACCGAATACCGGGTAAAGCGCTCCAGCGGCCAGGGGCACGCCCAGTCCGTTGTAGATAAAAGCAAAAAACAGGTTCTGCCTGATATTGGCCATGGTGGCACGCGACAGCTTTCTCGCCCGGACAATGCCCATTAAATCGCCTTTCACCAAAGTGACTCCGGCGGATTCCATGGCCACATCCGTCCCCGTACCCATGGCAATACCCACATCGGCCTGTGCCAGAGCCGGCGCATCGTTGATGCCATCACCCGCCATGGCCACTTTTCTGCCCGCATCCTGAAACCGTTTGACAGCCAGCGCCTTTTCATCGGGCAGGACCTCGGCCACGACCTCGTCGATATCCAGTTTTGCTGCCACCGCCTCGGCCGTTGCCCGGTTATCACCGGTCAACATGACTACTTTCAGCCCCTCTTGATGGAGTCTGGAAATGGCCGCGGGCGTGCTTTCCTTAATCGGATCTGACACGGCCACCAGTCCGATCAATTTTCTATCTGCTGCCACAAACATGACGGTCTGGCCCTGCCGGCGCATCTGCTCAGCCTTTTCTGCCAGTCTGTCAACGGGAATGGCCGCATCGGTCATCAGCCGAAGATTTCCCAGCAGTACCGCCTGACCGTCCACACGGCCGCGTACGCCTTTACCGGTAATCGAATCAAAATCCACCATCTCAATCGGGGCGATGTTTTTTTCCGCAGCCCCGGCAACAATGGCCGCTGCCAGAGGATGTTCACTGGATGTCTCCAGGCTGGCTGCCAGCTGCAAAAGGTGTTTTTCTTCCACACCTGCTGCGGGAACAAGACGGGTCAAAGTCGGTTTTCCCAGCGTCAGGGTGCCGGTTTTATCCACGACCAGGGTATCGATTTTACGCATGGTCTCAATGGCTTCGGCGGTTTTAAACAATACGCCCATACCCGCGCCTTTGCCGGTGGAAACCATAATCGACATGGGTGTCGCCAGCCCCAGGGCGCAGGGGCAGGCAATAATCAGTACGGACACGGCCGCAATCAGGGCATAGGCCAGGCGCGGCTCCGGTCCCAGAAAATACCAGAGGATAAAGGCAAGCACTGAAATGGCGATTACCACCGGTACAAAATACCCGGCCACCAGGTCCGCCAGTTTCTGGATCGGCGCGCGGCTGCGCTGGGCATCGGCCACCATCTGAACGATGCGGGCCAGCAGGGTATCGTGGCCCACTTTTTCCGCCCGAATGGTGAGCGAACCGGTTGTATTGATCGTCGCGCCGATCACCGGGTCTTTTGCCTGTTTTTTCACAGGAATGGGTTCACCGGAAATCATGGACTCATCCACCGGGCTTGTCCCGTCAACCACAATCCCATCCACCGGGATCTTCTCACCGGGCCGGATGCGCAGCATATCTCCCACTTGAACGTATTCCAGGGGAATATCCTCTTCCTGGCCGGAAGGTAGGATTTTACGGGCCGTTTTGGGTGACAATCCGAGCAGGGCCTTAATGGCCGTACCCGTCTGGCTGCGGGCACGCAGCTCCATCACCTGCCCCAGCAGAATCAGAGTGACGATCACGGCCGAGGCCTCAAAATAGACACCCACTGAGCCGTCTGTCCCCCGCATGGACGCGGGAAAGATTTCAGAAAAAAGTACACCGATTAAACTGTAGACATAGGCCACGGAAACCCCCAGCCCGATCAGGGTAAACATATTGAGGCTGCGATTGATCACCGACTGCACGGCCCGCACAAAAAACGGCCAGCCCGCCCAGAGAACCACCGGCGTGGAGAGGATAAGTTCCAGCCAGCCCAGGGTTTTATCCGAAGCAAGCTGTTCAAGCAGCATGCCGCCGGGCAGCATGTCCCGCATGGCAATAATAACCAGGGGCACAGTCAAAATCGCGGCAATAATGAAATGACGGCGCATGTAGTCATATTCCGGATTTTTTTCCTCTGTATCAGGGGTGATCCCCATGGGTTCAAGAGCCATTCCGCATCTGGGGCAACTGCCCGGTTCATCCTGAACAATTTCCAGATGCATGGGGCAGATATAGCGCGTTTCCCCATCGGAAGAAGGTGATGACGAAGGCTTTGCCTTCCCTTTTATATATGCGGCGGGGGAATCGCTGAATTTCTCCCGGCAATGTTCGCTGCAGAAATAATAGGTTTTTTTCCTGTGAGTATGGATGATAAAATCGTCTATGTGGTCGGTGCGCATGCCGCAGACAGGGTCAACAACCAGCCCTTTTGCCGTCGCATGTGTATGCTGCTGATGCGTTGTCATGCTCTCACCTCCTTGGGGTAAAAAGATAATAAATACCCCCCATGTCTCTGGTCCACCCGGCCATTGTGCGGATATTGGTTTATTTCTATACACATGTACAGCAATGGCCGTGCCAACCCGTCATGCTTTATAAATTATACGTAGAATCCTTATGGGGTATGGAATTTGGCGGGATGACAGGGGCGAAGGCCGAATGCTGAAAGAGATGATATTGTATCAATATGATGCGGTTTTTAGAATTATCAGCCTGAAGCGCGTAATTATTGCGCACCACGTTGATCCATATCTTTCGCCCTGCTCTTTTGCCAGAGGAAGATATGGATCGATGTTTCATGAAGAAATTTTAAGACAATTGGACGATTCCAAAAACGAAAGGGAGCTACGGTGCAGCCGTAACTCCCCGGGTGTTTATTTTCAATTCCCAAATTTAACCATACGTCCTGCGCGGGAATCGATGACATTTGAGATCGTGTCAATCAAAGGCCGCATCTGTTTTCCATACTTCCCATACCCTTCCCACCAGGTCGGGGCCTGGATTCAACGTTGATTTGCCGGGCTGCCATCCCGACGGGGTTGCCTCGGCGCCCTTGCTGTTTCGTACCAGCTGGAAGGCCTGAATCTGCCGGATGGCCTCGTTGACATTTCTGCCCACCGGCGGCGTGAGGACTTCGTATCCCTGTACCACGCCGTCCGGATCGATGATAAAGCGGCCCCGGGTTTCCACGCCGGCGTCCTCATCATAAATCCCGTAAATCGTGCCGACTTTCCCCCCCACGTCGGACATCATGGGAAAGGGAACGCCGCCGCCAACCATTTTTGACAATTCGTGATCATCCCACATTTTGTGAACAAAGACACTGTCGATACTCATGGACAGGACCTCGACACCGAGTTCCTGAAAGGCCGCGTATTTTTCGGCAACTGCCGAAATCTCTGTCGCTCAGACAAAGGTAAAATCACCGGGATAAAAACATAGCGCTACCCATTTTCCCAGATAATCGGACAGCCTGATATTGATGAATTTTCCCTTCTGGTATGCCGGCGCGGTAAAATCAGGCGCTTTTTTTCCAACCATGATCATCGGTATTTCCTCCTTTTTTGTATGATTATCCGCTGGTGACGCATTGCCGGGACTTTCACCCACCGGACCACCGACAGGCCGAGCACAGGTGGCCTCAAATTCTTCTCCCATAAGCAAACCTCCTTTTTTATTTCCCGATGACGGGTAATGAAACATATCCGGGTACTGGTTATTTACTTCTTCTATGATTCTCCGGATGGATCGTCAAGCGACATACCCAGTGCATCGGCCACTCCCTTGCCATAGGCGGGATCGGCTTTCTGGCAATGGCCAATGTGGCGGCGCTTGATCTTCCGGGGGGCATCACCCATGGCCCGGGCGGTATTGGCAAAAAGCGCTTCTTTCTGCGCCGTATTCATCAGGCGGAAAAGCAGGCCCGGCTGGGTATAATAATCGTCGTCATCCCGATGGTTCCAGTGACCGGCAGCGCCATCCAGAACCAGCGCGGGTTCTGAAAAGTCCGGTTGTTCTTCCCATTCACCATAACTGTTCGGTTCATAACCAGGCGTACCGCCATGGTTGCCATCCACACGCATGGCCCCATCCCGGTGAAAACTGTGGACAGGACACCGCGAGGCATTAACCGGAATCAGATGATGGTTGACCCCCAGCCGGTAGCGCTGGGCATCTCCGTACGAGAAGAGCCGGCCCTGCAGCATTTTGTCTGGTGAAAAACCGATACCCGGTACGATATTGGCTGGATTGAAGGCGGCCTGTTCGACCTCGGCAAAATAGTTTTCAGGATTGCGGTTGAGTTCGAGGACGCCCACCTCGATCAGCGGGCAGTCCTTCTGGAACCAGACTTTGGTCAGGTCGAACGGGTTGTGCGGAG
This sequence comes from uncultured Desulfobacterales bacterium, assembly GCA_964577615.1. Taxonomy (GTDB): domain Bacteria; phylum Desulfobacterota; class Desulfobacteria; order Desulfobacterales; family QNYZ01; genus QNYZ01. The sequence continues at coordinate 4,202 of CAZNZW010000107.1, forward strand.
CGCGTCGGGCCTCTTCCATGGTCATGATCTGGATATACAGGGTCCACCGGGGAAAATCGCCCTTTTCGATATGCTCGTAGAGATCCCGCTGGTGGCTCTCGCGGTCTGTGGC
>CAZNZW010000108.1:0-4253 GCA_964577615.1 uncultured Desulfobacterales bacterium
CATATAAATTAATTAAGGGATCGGGTTATGCAGGGGTCGGGCGCAGGTCAGATTATGAGAATCAATTACCCTGTCTGTACATTCAAATTTATTCTGGACCGCAATATTTATGCCAGAAATATATACGGGAGCAGTCGCCGGATGAGAGCGCTTTTTTCTTTACTGAAATAGATAGTTGCCCATACCGGCATCGTATGGTGATATTGGCTTGAATTACGTATTTCATATTCAAATTACCTATTGATTACAAAAAATGTGTAATATAATCTGTAAATCAAATTTGTATTTTCAAAAGAACACCGCCAAACAAGGATTCAGACCCGTGCATAATAACGCATCGCGTTATAAATGGATGAAGCAGAGCATCCAAAATATTTGGCATACAATCTTAGACCACATCGGCACCACAGCAGCAGGATCCTGCATTGTTGGACTGGACGACAACGGCGTCACGGAGATATTTCGCAGCCAAGGAGAAATCCGTTTTTCCGATCTTGCTGAACAGACCCATTTGATGCCCGGATATCTGGTGGTTTGCCTCAATGTATTGGCGGATAAGGGTTTTTGCACTATAGAGCCCATCGGGGGCGGGGACTTTATATCTCGAATTGAGGCTCGGTTGCTCAATGTGTTGAATACACCGGAATGGTGCCATCGCTTTACCCGCGCCCTGGATGCGGCGTTGATTGTACAGGAAGGGCAAGTCCCCTGCCCGCTGGAAACTGGTTCGGATCCGGAGGATGATCCATTCCGGGAGATGACGCCTCTATCACCGATATACGCCAGTATTATGACAGAATTAAGTTTAAACAACCATTCCACCCTATTGATCAAAAACCCGGGCACAGCTATTCCTTTTAAGTATCTGGGTTTATCTCATGAATATGCTGTTTTTATTTTTAATGAGCTGGCACGACTGGGATGGTGCCGGGTGGCGACTGATACCGTGGCGCTTACCCGTGCCGGAACATGGGCCCTTAAACTGGCATCACAGTATTATCATACAGCCGGATACTTGAAATTATACCACCAAATTCCCTGCCTGCTGAGACAGGGGAAGGCATGGGCCTTTAAAACCGATGGCCATTTGAGGCGGGATATCGACATTGCATCGAGCACAAAAGTTTTTGAAAGCACTGTTAAAGAATCTTTACTGGACATGGCGTTACCTGTGTTTAATCAGCCTCTTCAGGATCAACCGGACTGCATTGTGGATATGGGGTGTGGCGAGGGGACTTTGCTGGCCACTCTGTATGACTTTATCCGGAAACAGACAATGCGGGGAAAGCAGCTGTCCGAAAGACCGATAACCATTGTGGGGGTAGACCCTTCTCCGATCGCCAGAAAAGAAAGCCGGTCCCGGTTTGAGGCGTTGGGTATTTCATATATTGTGATGGATGGCGACATTGCCGATCCGGGAAAACTTTCTGTTGATCTGGCCCGCCACGGACTGGACCCATGGAAGGTATTGCACATCAGTAAATCGATCTTTCATAATCGGCGTCTATCTATTATCTCAGCGAAACAACTGTCGGCATGGAAATCCCAGACGCGGGATTCTTTTTCATGGCGGAACGGAGAAATGGTTCCGGCACGGCTGGTGGAATATGATCTTTGGCAGGTGCTTAACCGGTGGCGGCCGTTTATTCGAAAATATGGCATAATTATCATTGAGGCCCATACAGTAAGTCCACTGAATGTTATTTATCCCGAATATACCAATATTCTGGCATGCCTGGATGCCACACACGGCTTTTCAGAACAATACCTGATGGGTGCCGATGTTTTTCAGAATGTTTTACAGGCGGCTGGATTTGTGGCTGAAAGACTAGAATACATTGGTAAATCTGTATTCGGCCAGCCGGTTATGAGTATCGGAAGGTACGTAACCGGATAAATGGCTGCTATGATGGGTTTTGGTATCTTGTGTTTAATTCAAATATAAAATATAAGCAGCATGTTTCCTGACACGACCCTATCCTAATAGACGGGTCTCGATTATTCAGGATGGCATGGCGCTGAACGCCGGTACCGGTCTGGATAAATTACCGGCTCCCGATCTTGAATCGTGGCTGACAATAGAAGAAATCTAACAGGCTTGCCTGATGACTGACCCCACCCGCCACTCCATTTTATGCCCCCGCTGCCGACGGTTGATCAGCACGGATGAGCGCCGGTGCCCGCATTGCGGGTTGACCCGGCCGGCATCCCCGTTAAAAAATAATCCGGTGACCCGCGCGCTGGCTGGCGAAGACTGGGCTTTTAAATCAATATTGGCACTCAATATCGCCATGTTTGTTTTCTCGATTCTGTTGAGCCCGCGAACCGTCCGGCTCAGTTTGAATCCAATGACTTTTCTGTCGCCGGACAGCCTGAGTTTAATGCGTCTCGGCGCGACCGGCACCCTTCCCATTATCCGGCTCGGCCGATGGTGGAGCCTGATATCAGCCAACTACCTTCACGGGGGCATCCTCCATATTTTTTTCAACATGATGGCATTGTATCAGATTGCGCCTCTGGTGCAGCGGGAGTTTGGCCGGTACCGGTTTTTTATTATCTACACGCTTGGCGGAGTCGGTGGTTTTTACGTTTCCTACCTGGCCGGCGTATCTTTTACTATCGGCGCGTCGGCAGCGTTATGTGCGCTGCTGGGAGCTGCGGTCTATTATGGTAAAAGCCGTGGCGGCGCTTATGGCCAGGCGGTTTACCGGCAGATCGGCGGCTGGGCGGTGGCCATCCTGGCTTTTGGCCTGATCGTCCCCGGAATCAACAACTGGGGACATGGCGGGGGTTTTGTCACCGGTGTATTGCTGGCGCTGGTGCTTGGATACAATGAAAGACGGCCGGAAAGCCAGGGGCACCGCCTGGCAGCGGCCGTATGCCTGGTTCTGACCCTTGCGGTTTTGCTCTGGGCCCTGATTATCGGTATTTATTACCGGATGCATTAATGTAAACGGCCCGACAGCCATTGTTGCCGTTGTATCATGGGATTAACTGTTGATGCCAAACGACCTTATTATGGCCATGCAGGCGGCCATCGACCACATGAATCGATGGATGCGCGGCCGGCCGGATAAAAGTGTTCTGCTGTTTCACCACAATGATTCCGATGGTCTCAGCGCCGGTGCGGTTTTAAGCCGGGCTTTTACGCGGCGCGGGTTTTCCGTGAAACGGGGATGTCTGGAAAAAACGTATCCGGCGGCGCTGGCAAAAATTTTTTTGCAAAAAGACCAGCTGATCGTGTTGACTGATTTTGCCGGCCGTATCGCACCTGTGATTGCCGGTCTGAACCAGGGCAACAACCTGGTGTTGATTCTCGACCATCATAAAGCGTCGCCGGTGACGGATAAACGGGTGTACAATCTCGATACCGAGCTGTTCGGTCTGCGGGGGGATCGGGACATCACCGCCTCGGTGACGGCTTATCTGTTTGCCTGCTGCATGGATCCCAAAAATCGGGATCTGGCATCCGTGGCCGTGATCGGTGCAGTGGGAGACGGTTTTTTTGTAGACGGATGCCTGGCCGGTCCCAACCGGGAGGTGGCCCGGCAGGCACGGGCCCGGGGCAATCTGAAAATCGTCCAGAACCCATCCGGCGAAACATACTTGTTACAGACCCGGCGGAAACCGGTGCCCTGTGAAGAGATTGCCGCCGATCTTGATACGCTCGGAGCGGCCGGCTATTATCAGGGGGGACCGGAGATGGGGATCCGGGTCTGTCTTGAAGGCCCTTCGGATGCGTCTGACCGGATGCTGGCCCATCTGCGCGCGATTCAGAAGAAGATTTTTAACAGGGAAACGGGGCGGATCGCGGCCGGGAAGATCATCCGTACGCCGCATATTCAATGGATCCATGTGCAGGATCGAATGGCGCCCATGGGCGTTAAAATGATCGGGGTTTTTCTGGCCTGGCTGCGGGACCGGATAACGGATCACCCTGAACTGGATCCGGACAGATACCTGGCCGGGTTCCAGACTGTTCCCAATCGGATTCCGGGATTTGGCCATGTTCAGATCGATCAGGTTAAAATTTCCATGCGGGTTGCTCCGACGCTGGCGCATAAAATCCAGGCGGGTGCAGCACCCGGGATGGACACGTTTTTACCGGCGGCGACCGAAGCCGTCGGCGGCTTTTCCGACGCCTGCCACAGCCTGGCCGCCGCCACCACCGTCGATATCGGCCGGGAAGAAGATCTAGTGGCCGAGATGGAAAAAATTCTGTCAAACATCGCACTGCATCCGTGATTGATCCG
>CAZNZW010000109.1:0-4085 GCA_964577615.1 uncultured Desulfobacterales bacterium
CAAAATCCCATGCCAGCCATATCCTGACGAAAAAGAGTCGAAAACGGAAACGATCTTTGCGGCAGAAAAACTTGATCGATAAAACCAATACCAAAGCACTGAAAGCGATGTTGCCAACCCTTTAGGGGCAATATCGATTCAGAGCGTTATATTACCAGGGAGTGAAAGAGCATGCGAGTCAAACGGGGATATAAAGCCCGGCACCGACGGAAACAGGTGTTAAAGGCAGCCAAAGGATATCGGGGCGGACGCAGTAAATTATTTCGAACCGCGAAAAACAGCGTCGACAAAGCCAACATGTACGCGTACCGGGATCGGAAAGCGCGCAAACGGGATTTCAGACGGCTGTGGATTGCCCGTATTAATGCCGGGGTGCGTCTGAGCAACCTGTCGTACAGCAAGTTTATTCATGGGTTGAAAAACGCCAATATTCAGCTGGACCGTAAGGTTCTGGCGGAACTGGCTGTCTCCGATCCGGCCGGATTTGCGCAAATTGCCCAGCTGGCCGCCCAGAGCCTGTAGATGATTCCGGTGGGTTGTTATCGTCCGGATCGCGGTGATCACACATGAGCAGCACGACGTCCCCCACGATTGATCATATTCAATCCGAGGCCCTGGCTGCTCTGGCGGCCGCGGATACACCTGAAGATATCAACACCTTGTCTGTCCGTTATCTGGGGCGCAAGGGTGCGGTCACCCGGTTTCTGCGCCATATCTCCAGCCTGCCGGCGGATGAACGCCCCACGGCGGGAAAAAGGGCCAATAAAATCAAAAAGGCGCTGGAGGCGGCATTTGCCGAAGCCGCCGCCCGCCTGGCACTGGACGAATCCGTATCCGGTACGGGTATTGATGTCTCCCTGCCGGGGCGAACGGCGGTCCGGGGCACAATGCACCCGGTCACGCTGATCATGCGTCAGATCTGCGACATCTTTTCCCGGATGGGTTTCTCGGTGGCGGAAGGCCCCGAGATTGAAACCGATTATTATAATTTTGAGGCCCTCAATTTTCCCAAGGATCATCCGGCCCGGGATATGCAGGACACTTTTTTTGTTTCCGATGATATTGTCCTGCGTACCCATACGTCGCCCCTCCAGGTCCGGGTCATGGAAAAACAGTCCCCGCCGGTACGCACCGTGGCGCCGGGCAAGGTGTTTCGGTGCGATTCCGACCTTACCCATACTCCCATGTTTCATCAGGTGGAAGGGTTGATGGTCGACGAAAACGTCTCATTTGGCGATCTCAAGGGGATTCTCACCGTTTTTGTCCATCAGATGTTTGACGATCAGACGTCTGTGCGTTTCCGTCCGAGTTTTTTTCCTTTTACCGAACCGAGCGCCGAAGTGGATATCCTCTGTGTCATGTGTCGCGGAAAGGGATGCCGGGTCTGTTCACATACCGGCTGGCTGGAAGTCCTCGGCTCGGGCATGGTGCATCCGGCCGTCCTTGAAAATGTCGGGTACGACACCCGCCGGTACACCGGCTTCGCCTTTGGCATGGGGGTTGAGCGTATGGCCATGCTCAAGTACGGCATCGATGATATTCGCAAATTTTTTGAAAACGATATCCGTTTTCTGACCCAATTCGAGTAATTATGAAAGTAAGTCTCAGCTGGCTAAAAACGTATCTGCCCGGTGAATACGATGTCGACCGGCTGGCCGATGATCTGACCATGGCCGGCCTGGAAGTCGATGGGGTCACCGATCGGTTCGCGTATCTCGATTCGGTTATTGTGGCCCGTATTGACGCGGTGGCCCCGCACCCCAATGCCGACCGGCTGGTCTGCTGCCGGATGGATACGGGCGGGGGGCATGTGCCCGTGGTCTGCGGTGCGCCCAATGTCGCCGAAGGGGCCCTGGTGCCGCTGGCCCGGCCGGGGACGGTTTTTCCTTCCGGGCTTGTTCTTGAAAAAACAACCATTCGCGGCGAGGTGTCCGAGGGCATGTTGTGCAGCCAGGCGGAGCTGGCACTCGGTCCGGATGCCGCCGGCCTGATGATCCTGGAGGCATCCGCGCCGATCGGTCAACCACTTGGACAGGCACTGGGAGTGAGCGATCCCGTGCTGGAAATCGATTTGACGCCCAACCGGGCGGACTGTTCGAGCGTTCTCGGTATCTGCCGGGAAATCGCGGCCATTAAAAAAACCCGGGTACAGCTGCCCGACGTACCGGCGCCGTCCCCCGGCGATGCGATCTCTGCGTTGACCTCTGTAACGGTTGAGGCACCGGAACTCTGTCACCGGTACGCGGCCCGGATATTGACCGGCATCACGGTGGGGCCGTCGCCTTTCTGGCTGCAGGATCGCCTGCGGTCGGTGGGTCTGCGACCGATCAATAATGTGGTTGATATTACCAACTTTGTCATGATGGAGACCGGCCAGCCGCTGCATGCTTTTGATTTCGATCGTCTGGCCGGCCACCGTATCGTGGTGCGCACGGCCCGGGACGGGGACCGGTTTACAACACTGGACGGGCAGGAGCGACGCCTGTACGATGATACGCTGATGATCTGCGATGGCGAAAAACCGGTGGCCGTGGCCGGCGTCATGGGCGGGCTCAATTCTGAGATCGAAACAACCAGCACCCGGGTGCTGATCGAAAGTGCGCGTTTTAATCCGGTCAGTATCCGTCGCACGGCCAAGCGCTTCAATCTCGGCAGCGATGCCTCTTATCGATTTGAACGGGGTGTCGACCCCGAAGGCTGCGTGCGTGCCATGGAACGGGCGGCGCATCTGATGGCGGATATCTGTGGCGGCAAGTTTGTCGAGGGAATTATCGATGCCTATCCGAGACCGGCGGAACCGGTGACGATAGACCTTTCCGTTGACCGGACCAATCGGGTTCTGGGAACGGATCTGGCGGGCGACCAGATTGCGCGGCTTTTACAGTCGGTGGACTTTGACGTTCGGCCGGCCGATACCGAAGATCATTTCACGGTGGTGGCGCCGTCCTTTCGAATGGACATCTCGCGCCCCGAAGATTTGATGGAGGAAGTGGCCCGGCTGCATGGGTACGACCGGATTCCGGCCACATTTCCGGCGATCACCGACAGCAAGGTGTCCACCTCTCCGGCGCTTGCTTTCCGGGAACGAATTAAAGTGTTGATGACCGGCTTCGGCTTTGTGGAGTCCATTACCTACAGTTTCGGGGCGAAGAAAGATTATGACCGTCTCGGCCTTGCCGAAAGCGATCCCCGGCGGCGGTTTGTGGCCCTGCTCAACCCTTTAACCGAAACCCAGGCGGTGATGCGGACATCTCTGGTTCCGGGACTTTTAGGCACGGTTCGTCACAATATCAGCCAGCAGACCCGTGATCTTAAACTGTTTGAAATCGGCAAAACCTTCATCGCCGGAAAACCGGACGTCCAGCCGGACGAAAAGGAAATCCTTGTCGGCGCGTGGACCGGGAAACGGGTTGAAAATACGTGGCACGGCCGGGATATTACCTGTGACTTTTATGATCTTAAAGGCGTGGCCGAAAGCCTGCTGGCCGCCCTGCGGTTGCCAGCGGTCCGGTTTACCCGGCTGCAGTCGGACGGTCTTCCGTATTACAATACCGACGCCACGGCCGAGATTTTTTCCGGCCAGACATCCATCGGTGTCATTGGCGAGGTTTCCCCCGGCGTGTGTAAACTCTTTGACATCGGTCAGCCGGTTTTTCTGTTTGAGCTGGATGCGGCGGCCCTGGAGGCGTTGGCACCGGTGGCCCGCCAGGCCCGTCTGTTACCGCGTTATCCGGCGATCAGCCGCGACATCACCGTTATTGTGGACCGGGCAGTCGAGGGCATGGCGCTTCAGGACCATCTGTCCGGTCTGGATGAACCGCTGGTTGAGTCGGTTCAGCTGGTGGATGTGTTTGAGGGTAAAACGATTCCCGCGGGGAAGAAAAGCCTGTCGTTTCGAATCATGTATCGCTCGGATACTGAAACCCTGGTGGATGATAAGATCAATGATATTCATCAGCGTCTGGCGACCCATCTTTTAAAAAACTTTGACGCCGCGCTTCCGGCATGATATATTATCACAACTGAAACTGGTTTTTTTCTGGCATAGTCGGCAGGTCTTGGCGCGATGGCGGCTCGATTTCCGT
>CAZNZW010000110.1:0-3905 GCA_964577615.1 uncultured Desulfobacterales bacterium
TCTTGACCCGCTTTAACAGGTCCGGATCCGGCTGGACCTGAATCAATGCCGTCAAGGCACCGGTGTTATCGCCCCTTTCATTAAATTCGACCGGTCCGCCGACCAGCGGATGATCGGTAAAGTGCGTCTTTTTCAAAGCGGCGATTACCTTGTCCGGATCGGTAGATCCGGCCCGCTCCAGGGCATCGGCAATCACCAGCACACCAGTATAGGCATAGGCGCTGTTGGTATCGAGATATTTGTTGTACGCCTTTGAAAAAGCGGCATTGGCCTGCTGGTACACCCCGCTGGTCGGATTGACCCAGGGCACGTTGATCATCACATAGTAGATCAGTTTATCCAGGTCTTTGATCACGTCCGGTTCATACCACCCGGGAGAACCCGGACCATAAATTCCCATCAGATCGACCCGCTGTTTATACAGTTCACGGGCCAGAATAATCCCGTCGCCGGGTCGGGAGACCGGGAAGAGAATATCCGGTTTGGCCGCTTTGATCCGGGAGACTTCGGCGGACAGATCGTGAATGCCCAGCGGGTATTGAACCTGGTCGACAATTTCAATGGGCAGACCCGATTTTTCCATGAATTTGATAAATCCGCCGGACATCCCTTTGCCGAAGGCATCGGCCGTATTGGTGACCACGGCCCGCCGGGGCATCACTTTCTTCATGTCGGTAACCATTTTGAGATATTTAACCGCGCCGTTGAGGAGCCCCTTGACGGTAATGAAAACGCGAAATGTGTGTTTATATCCTTTGTCGGTGATCTTATCCAGCGCGGCAACATCCATCACAAAGGGGACCTGTCGCTGCTCGCACAATGTCGATATGGCCAGCGCCACGCCGCTTTGAAACGGGCCGGTTATCACGACGGCCCCTTCCTTGATCAGACGATCGGCTTCCGAACGGCCGGTTTCCGGCTTGCTTTCACTGTCTCCCAGGGCCAGTTCCAGCCTGGCGCCGCCCAGGGAATGAATGCCCCCCCTGGCGTTGATATAGTCCACGGCCAGCTGGTTTCCACGGCGCTGCCCCACGCCGATCACCGATAAAGGGCCGGTGGCCGGTTGAACGGAACCGATTTTGATCGGTGCAGGCGTGGCCTTGAGCAGCGTGGGAACGCCAAAAGAGGATGCAGCCAGTCCCAGACCGATCGCTCCCGAGGTTTTGATGAATGCCCGACGGTTCAATTGCTTACTGGCTTTTTTCTTCATTTCAATTCCCTCCTTTTTAGTATCGCTTCGATCCGCGATTGATATGACTATCTGAATTGAGCGATTTCCAACTGGCGCTCTGCGCCGGTTTATTGGTCGACAGGATGAATACCAACAATTTCAACAATGCGCGACATATTCAACGGACCTGCCCGCCAGGGCGCCTCCAGTGCCAACCGGCCGACGCCCGACAGCAGCAGCCGTCCGCCGGAGAATCCAGGTTCAGCGCCGCGCACCGCGCTTCTACGAATATCATCCGGCGAGCCATTCGGCAACCGATCAATCGGGGTAAAATCATCCATCCGCATGACGCTGGCGCCCAGGGCTTTTTTTTTACAGGCGCCGGGCTTCCCCAAAATGAAAAATGTCCATGTAAGATCCACCAGCCTTCTCCGGCCTGATCTGGCCCGGTATATGGCCGACAATAATGGTTCGCCTTTATACTCGCTTGACATATACCTTTTTTTTCGGATACTTAATACACATTTATAGATATTGAATGCCCATGGATAAAGGAGGACGAAATGGGAAACGGATATATGGGGCGCGTGCTGTTCGTGAACCTTTCCACGGGTGATATCCGCAGTGAGCTACTCCCCGATGACGTTTACCGGAAAACCATCGGCGGTATCGGGCTGGCGGCATATATCCTCTACAACCGGATCCCGGCCGGTGCCGATCCCCTGGGGCCGGACAACATCATCGGATTCATGCCCGGCCTGCTGACCGGTACGGGAAACTATTTTACCGGCCGATGGATGGCGGCCGGCAAATCTCCCCTGACCGGTGGTTGGGGCGATGCCAATTGCGGGGGGACATTCTCACCGGCCATCAAACGGTGCGGCTACGACGGTATCTTTTTCAGCGGAAAAAGCGAGAAACCCGTGTATCTCTTCATGGATGACAACACAAAAGAGCTCCGGGATGCCGGCGCAGTCTGGGGAAAAGACGCGGTTGAGACGGAAAGCTTTCTGGCGGACCACTGCGGCGCCAGGAACGCGCATGTGGCCTGTATCGGCCAGGCGGGCGAAAACCTGTCATTGATATCGGGCATTGTTACGGACAAGGGCCGTATGGCAGCCCGGGCCGGACTGGGCGCGGTCATGGGATCCAAAAAACTAAAAGCCGTCGTGCTGGCCGGTAAAAAACGGATCCCGGTATATGACCGGAAAGCAATAAAACGTCTCAACCGGCATACCCGTAAATATATCCGGTTTCACCTGTCCCTTCCCGATCTGCTGCCGGGCATACTGGGCAAGTTCATGCGGAAAAGCCCCATCGCTTTTGCCCAGAGCGGCATGCTTTACAAGATGATGCTGCGCAAGTGGGGAACCGTCTCTTTAACCCAGTTTTCACCGGAAATCGGCGACGCCCCCATTAAAAACTGGGCCGGAAGCAGCAAAGACTGGGGGTTCCGCCGTTCCTTCACCACACACCCCGGCCGGTTTATCCAAAGAGAAAAAGTAAAATACCATTGTTACTCCTGCCCCCTGGGATGCGGCGGTATCTGCTCAACCACAGACCGGTTCGGGCAGACCCATAAGCCGGAATATGAAACCGTGCTCGCCCTGGGCGGCCTCTGTATGAATACGGATATTGACAGTATTTTTTATCTCAATGAAGTATTAAACCGCGCCGGCATGGACTCCATTTCCACCGGCGCCACAGTGGCGTTTGCCATTGAATGTTACGAAAACAATATTCTGACACTTCACGATACCGGGGGGCTGGCACTGACCTGGGGCAATACCGCCGCCATGGTCAAACTCGTTGAAAAAATGATTCAGCGTGAAGGGATCGGAGATATTCTGGCCGACGGCGTTCAGGTGGCCGCAAAGAAAATCGGAAACGGCGCCGATAAATACGCCATCCATGCCGGCGGCCAGGAACTGCCCATGCATGATCCGAGAAACGATCCGGGTTTTGCCCTCCACTATTGCGCCGAACCCACGCCCGGGCGTCACACCATCGGTTCCGGGCTTTACTATGAGATGTATCAGCTGTGGAAAATAGTTAAGGGACTTCCCCGGCCTCCGCTGCTGTTTTTCAAAGGATCGAAATACAGGATCAACAGGAAAAAGGCGATAATCGGCGCGACCAACAGCAAATACATGAATGTCATCAACGCCGCCGGCGCCTGCAAATTCGGGATGTTCATCGGCGCCGGAAGGATCCGGCTCTTTGACCGGCTCAATGCCGCCACCAGCTGGCAGAAATCGCCCGAAGCATATCTGAAAATCGGAGCGGACATTCAAACGCTTAAACAGGCCTTTAATATTAAACATCATATCCAGCCAGGGAAAACAGCCTGTTCCGATCGCATGATCGGCCGGCCGCCCCAGACCGCGGGCGCCAACCGGGGCCGAACGATTGATCTCGCCCCCCTGGTGCGGAATTACTGGGCCGCATTTGGCTGGGACACGAAAACCGGACAACCGTCCGAGAAAGCGATTGCGGTGTGCCACTGGGAAAAATGATCCTGAAACCGGATGCCCCATTATATTTTCCATGTGCTGCGGACGGGTACCGAACAGGTGCCGACGGGCGACATGTGGGTCTTTCCGCGAATGACAGCCGGTAACTTTTCCCATCAAGTACCGGCCTTGTCCGCCCGTGCATAATCGGGTATACTGATACTGTCAAAAATTCCCACAGAACGGATTCTTGCCTGAAACAGCCGAAGATACGGGCACCA
>CAZNZW010000111.1:0-3904 GCA_964577615.1 uncultured Desulfobacterales bacterium
CCAGTTTAATTGCTTCCGGTTGATCGTCAGCACCTCTTCCGATCGCTCCGGCCATCTGAAACGATGTTTTTCAAGCCGCTTATGCCACAAACAGAATCCGTTCTCATCCCAGTACAGGATTTTGATGATATTCCGGCGGCGGTTACAAAATACAAATAAATCACCGGAAAACGGATCCAGGGCCAGGGCTTGCTCCACCAATACCGATAACCCGTTGATCGCTTTACGCATATCCGTGCTTCCCAGAGCCAGATACGCTCGAATGGGATGTGCCGGAATCATGCGATCCCCTGTATCGCGACTATCACCTGCCGCAACAGCCGCGTATCAAAACCGGCCCGGATCTCAACCTTGAAATGATGGTTGATGATCAGAGATAATGAGGAGTTTACCGGCTGTGCAGGAATATCCAGCACATCATCCAATTTGACCGGCACAAAGGATACGTCGAATGCAGCCTTTAAAAACCGCTTTTTCCAATAGGCCAGCTGGTGACGCTTCAGATCATGCCGCCGACAGTATTCGGTCTGGCTTAAACCATTCTGCTGCCAGCTCTCGATTTGCTTCTTCCAGTAAACACGCTTTTGCTTAACCTGATCGGATCTCGACAGGGTTTCTTCGCTCATGATGCCGCCTCCTTTTCTTTTTTGCCGACATCATGGCACCTATCGCCTATCCTGTGAAAATGGGGTTTATTTGACGCTTACTAAACTTTTACCAAAATTGGGAACAACGATCGCCCTCTCTTCCCCGATTAAATCGGTCTTCAAAAGACTGCAGATAAAACCATTACCGGCAGTCTCTGGGTCAGGAAAACATGCTTTTTAACCGCAATGGCCCTGGGTCAATACCGTAATTGCCGGTCCATTGACAACGCTGTCATTGACAGGGTGACGGGGAACGATTAAAAACAGCGCAGGAAAACACCTGTCTTTCAACGAAATGCACTGGCCGGCCCCGCGCCTGAAACCGGCGTAACAAACCGGCCCGGAGATAAAGTAAAAATGACCGAATCCTTTGACCTCAACGCGGAGCAGGAACGGGCCGCCACCTACGACCAGGGCCATGTGCTGGTACTGGCCGGCGCCGGCACCGGCAAGACCCGCACGATTATTGCCCGGGCGGCCTATCTGATTAAAAAAGATGTCGATCCCGGCCGGATCCTGCTGCTGACCTTTACGCGCCGCGCGGCCCGGGAGATGACCGAACGGCTGAAAAGCATCATTGGCGAGGATCGCGCGCCGCTGATGGCGGGAACATTTCACCATTTCTGCCTTGTTACCATGCGGCGGATGCCCGCGCTGTTTGGCCTGGAGGGGACCACGATTATCGATCGTGACGACCAGAACCAGCTGATGAAACTGATCCGGGTGGAATTTCGCCAGAAGGGAGAAAAATTCCCCCGGGCCTCGGAGCTGGTGCGGCTGTGCTCTTACGCCCGCAATACAACCCAGCCCATATCGGATTATCTGACCCGCTATACCGACTACAGCACCGACATCATCGACCGCATCTGTTTGGCCGCGGAAAAGTTTGACCTGCGCAAACGGGAAAACGGATATCTGGATTACGATGACATACTCTTTATCTTTGCCAAACGCCTCCATGAAGACGAAGCGGTACGGGAGCGGGTTCGGCGCATGTACGATCACATCCTGGTGGACGAGATGCAGGACACCAATCCCCTCCAGTGGCTGATTTTAGACGGCCTGCGCGATCCGGCCCGCCTGTTCTGCGTGGGCGATGACGCCCAGAGCATCTACGCGTTCCGCGGGGCGGATTTTAAAAACGTCCATTCATTCTCCCAGCGGGTGACCCATGCGGTCACTTTGCGCCTGGAAGAAAATTTCCGCTCCACCCAGGGGATCCTCGATCTGTCCAACTGGCTGCTGGACGATTCGCCCATCGCGTATGACAAGCACCTGCGCGCCCACCGCCGGACGGTCAGCAAGCCCCGGCTGCTGAACTTCGACAGCGACTTCGACGAAGCCCGCTGGATCGCCGACGATCTTATCGAGCGGCATGAAAACGGCGCCGCCTGGAACGATCACATGATCATTACCCGCACCGGGTACGGGGCCCGGGCCGTGGAATCGTTCATGGTGGAAAAAAAAGTCCCCTACCGGTTCGTTGGCGGCGTCAGCCTGCTCCAGGCCGCGCATGTCAAGGATCTTCTCTGCCTGATCCGGGCCTCGGCCAGCCACCATGACGAGCTGGCCTGGATGCGCTACCTGACGATGTGGCCCCGGATTGGAGATGTAACCGCCGCCCGGATCATCGGCGACATGCGCGCTCACGCCGAAATGGACGACGCCATTGATGCCTTGAAAAAACGTTTGAAGGGAAGATCGGAAATTATCCGGGGAGTCAACCTGGTTCAGGAGTACTGGGACGACCCGGCGGAAACCATCCGCCAGACGGGACAATTTCTGACGCCGATCCTGGAAAGCCGATACGATAACTGGAAGGTCCGCCAGAAAGATTTTGATCTGCTCGCCCGGCTGGCCGCCCGTCATCGCAGCCTGCTGGCGTTCATCGAAACCTATACCCTCGATCCGATTTCAACTACCGAATCCGAGCGTCTCGGAGAGACCGACCTGGTTACCCTGACCACCGCCCACAGCGCCAAGGGCACTGAATCGCCCGTCTGCTATCTGATTCGCGTTGAACCGGGCATGTACCCGCATATGCGGAGCATGGGCGTCCGGGAGCAGGAGGAAGAAGAGCGCCGCACCCTGTACGTTGCCATGACCCGGGCCCGGGACGAGCTGATCATCACCCGTACCTACCGGCCCTACGGTCCTGTGCAGCTGCCGTATGCGGCAAACCGTGTCCCGGGCAGTGAGCCCTCCTATTTTCTGGAATCGCTTCCCGAAGAACTGATTGACACGGATTTCATTGAGCCGCCGTCCACCGGCTTCGACGACTATGACCAGATTACCCCCTGGCAGCGCAACGGCGACGGGATATCATTTTAGACGACCGGCACCGGTCAATCCATCGAGACGGGTGCAATCTTCCCGGTCGCCAGCAGGGTGAGGAGACAGCGGTAAACAGTATCGCCATCCATGGCGCTGTCGGTAATGATCCGGGTGATGGTGCGGCGGCCGTCAGCCAGACGCAGCACCGTGGTTTCCCCGGGCGTCAGACTGACGGCATCGGTATCAAACAGCGACCCCGGCAGATATACCATTGTAGGGTCCGGCAGATATCGTTTCACTATGGACATTTTTTCGATCCGCCGGACGGCTTCGTAAATGGCGTCGATCATATCGATCTGGACCGGCAGAATGGCATCTTCGTTGGGCTGGATGGGCTTGAATTCAAAATTAACCGCCGGCCAGATCAGCAGGGCGGCAATCGTCAGCACGGCCTGCTTGCGGATCATCATGGATAATGTTTCAAAGGTGATGTACCCGTTTTCCACCAGCGTTTTTCCCAGCGACTGGCCGTTCTGTCTGGCCTGATCCAGGCATGCGTCCAGCTCCGAATCGGTAATCAGCCCCTTGTTCCGCAGGAGATATCCCAGGAGAATTTTATCCTGAAACCCCGTGGCATGAACGATGATGCCGTCCTTCACGAAAATGGTTACCAAATCGCTCTTGTTGGTGGCGGTCAATACGCCCGTTTTCTTCCGGCGGTACGCATCGTGAAGGGCATCAAAAAAATAACCGGCGCTGGAATTCACTGGCATCACGGCTCCTGACATGATTATTTAGGGTACGATTTTTGATGAAAAATTCGGATAATCGGCTTATCCGTGGCAGGTCGGCACCCGTTCACCGGCTCCCTGAATATTAAAACCGGTACTGTCAGCCAGCCACCGGGTATCATTCTTTTAATTATTCCAAAAAAAGGTAGCTTCGTCAAGATCCTATTCGTCTTTGCCCGACGGCGGCAGATA
>CAZNZW010000112.1:0-3831 GCA_964577615.1 uncultured Desulfobacterales bacterium
AATAATTCCCTGGCCCCCATCGTACAATACGCGCATATGAGTTTTTTTTGTGACATGCTGGGCCACGAATTTAAATTAATATCACTGACGGCGCCCATCTGTCTGATTAATGCCATTGTGGAGAAAGCGGTCGTTGATAATCCGGAGAAGGCCAATGCGGCCTTAAGTGAATTTCAGCGCGTTGTTCAGACAAATCCGCACCATTATTCCCAGTTTGATATTCAAAATTCAAAAAAATTTCCAAAAGGTATCATGGCGACTGTCAAAAAAGATAAAAAATAAGCGACTTATCATCTCAGGGCAATTTCGCCTTGGAGTCATACAAGGGAGGGATTATACGATGAAAAAAAGAAGAATCTGTTTGGGCACGTTATTTATTGCCTTCGCTCTGACCGTGTGCCTCATTGGCGGCAATTCCCAGGCGCTGGCCGGTGATAAACCCCAGGAAGTGTTAATCGGCGGCATTACGTCCCTATCCGGCGTTGCCGCCCCCTGGGGCATTGGGATGAACAACATCTGGCAGCTGGCGGTTGACGAAATCAACAACGGCGGCTCGTGGTGGGGCAAAAAAGGGTTCAGCGTTAAAGGTCAAAAATACGTCTGGAAACTGAAGACCTATGACCATGCCTTTAATGCCGCCAAAGCGGTGTCGGCGGCCAACCGGTTGATCAACCGGGACCAGGCCAAGTTTATCTTCGCCTTCGACGGCGGAATGATCAAGGCTTTCCAGCCGATCAGTGAAAAGAAGAAGGTCATCACCGTCGCTTATGCGTCTCCCGGAAAAGATTATATCAATTCAAAGACCCCCTATACCTGGATGTATGGAATCGACTGTATGGCGGCAGTGATCTTCTACCCCTGGCTCGAGAAAAATACGGATATCCAGCGGATTGCCATCCTGGAGCCGGATCACTGGACCGGGCATACCACTGCCGAAGCATCCCGGTTTGGCATTTCCAAAACGAAAATGGAAGTTGTTTTTGATGAATTTTTCCCGCCGGACATGACGGATTTCTACCCGGTACTGACCCGGTTGCTGAAAACCAAACCGGATCTGATCGATGTCGGTAACGTGGACCCGGCGGCCCGGGGATTGATCCTCAAGCAGGCCCGTGAGCTGGGCTTCACGGGGCCCATGTATGTGATTACGCCTGATATTGCCAACCTGCGGGACGTGGCCGGCTGGGATAAATGCGAGGGACTCTATTTTGTGCCCTACGATGTTGAACTGACCCCCGGTCAGAAACACCTCAAGGAAATCTATATCAAGCGTTTCGGCGAAGAAAACTGGATCGGTGCCATCTCCTATATTTTCTGGGACTACGCCTTCTGGCTGACCCAGGCAATCGAAGAGACCGGTTCTTTTGATACGGCCGTCCTGATCAAACACATGGAAACGATGAAATTAAAAAGCATCTACGGAGAACCCGCCTATTTTGCCGGCAAGGGGTTCTACGGCATTAACCGGATTCCGCTGTACCCGTATAATATTTCCCAGGTACAAAATGGCAAGCTGGTGCAGGTAATCAGCGGCGCATACGCAACCTATCTCAAATAAAAAACGTGTGCGGCCGGAAACGTGTGCGGCCGGATGATCGATGATTTTCATCCGCCGCACACATGGAATTATTACACCGTTCGATCTGGATACAATCAAATGGACGTCAGTGACTTAATTCAAAACATCGTTAATGCCATTTCAATCGGCTCCATCTATGCGTTGCTGTCGCTGGGGCTGACCCTGCTTTTCGGCATCATGGACATCCTGTTTTTTGCCCATGGCGCCATGTATATGCTCGGCGGCTACAGCGCTTTTTATCTCTGCGCCCGGTTGGGATTGAACTATTTTGTCGCCATCCCGATCACTATTTTTATTATTGGTCTGTTCGGGGTCGTGATTGAAAAAGTCCTGGTCCGGCCGATCCGCAATGATCATAATGCCATCATTTTCCTGGCCATCGGTCTCAACTGGTTCCTGGAAAGTACGGGATTTATCGTTTTTGGATTGCGGCCCAAGCCCATGGCCAGTGCCTTTGCCGGTAAATTTCATTTTCTGGGCGCGACCATCAGCCTGGAGCGGATCGTCGTGGTTTTGATCAGTCTGCTGGCAGTGGTGGGGCTTTACTGGTTCCTCATGAAAACCCGCTGGGGCCTGGGCATGCGCGCCTTTGCAGAGGACCCGGAAACCGCCGAGCTTCAGGGAATCAGCAACGACAGCGTATGCCGGCTCGGATTTTTTGTCGGCTGCGGACTGGCTTCGCTGGCCGGCTTACTGGTTGCGCCCATTTTTATCCTCACGCCGACCATGGGATCGCATGCCGTCCTGATTTCCCTGCTCGTCATCGGTTTGGGCGGCCTGGGCAGCATTCCGGGGGCATTGATCTCCGCAGCAATCATCGGCACAATCGAATCCTTTGGCACGTCTTATCTGGGTGCCGACATCACCTGGGGCCTTATTTTCATTTCGGTCAGTATCTTCCTGGTCATCAGACCCACGGGACTTATGGGAATTGAAAGAGAATGAACACGTCACCCGTTACATCCAACCCTGAAGGCAAAACCTTTAAAGGCACGAGCACCGGAAAAACGGCACGGGCCAGATTTGTTGGCATCTTCGCCTTGCTTTTTCTGGTTCCGCTGGTGGTTCGCAACGAATATTATATTCATATATTTATCGTCATTTTTTACAACCTGGTCTACGCCACCACGTATCGATTTATTTTGCGTACCGGCCAGTTTCATTTCGGGCAACACGGCTTCATCGGGATTGGCGCATACGCGTCTACCCTGTTGATGATGAAGGCCGGATTTTCTTTCTGGGTTGCCATGCCGGCCGCCGGTATCATCGGCGCGTTCTTTGCGGTTTTAATCGGCTATCCGTCTCTGCGCCTGAAAGGCATCTACTTTGCGATCATCACCTGGGGCTTTGGCGATACCCTGCGGTTTTTTTATACGCACTTCAAGGAACCTTTTGGCGGCGCCGTGGGGATTTTTTCGATTCCGGGTCCGGGTACAATTGCTATTCCGGGTATCGGGAGTATTGATTTTTCCCAAAAAGCACATTTTTATTATCTGGCCCTGCTGCTGCTGATATTCACCCTTTATATTCTCGGCCGCATGGAAAAATCCCGTTTCGGCCTGATTTTCGGCGCCATCCGGGAGGGAGATCAGCTGGCCCGGGCCGTGGGGATCAATATCATGAACTACAAGGTGCTGGCCTTTGCGGTCTGCTCCGGATTAACCGCCATGGGCGGCAGTTTCTACGCCCATTACACCAACTATATCTCGCCGCTGGATTTCAGCGTGCTGCTGACGATCTATCTGGCCATCTATACGGTCGTTGGCGGGCAGGATCGATTTTCAGGCGTGATTGTCGGCACGGTGGTGTTAATGCTTGCCGGAGAATTCTTTGCCGGATATGCCGAGTATCAGCTCCTGATATATTCGGGCTTTCTGATCATTGTCCTGCTGGTCCTGCCGGGCGGCCTGATATCTTTCCCCGAAATTGTCTGGAAAAATCTTTCACGATTACGTTCAATAAAAAGAGAGACTCTTTAAAATGGCACAGCTTGCGCTTCATCAGGTTTCCAAGTTTTTTGGAGGCCTTGCGGCCATCAATGAGCTGGACATGTCCGTCAACCAGGGAGAAGTCATCGGCCTGATCGGACCCAATGGTGCTGGAAAGACGACAATATTTAACGTCATTGCCGGGGAGCTGAAACCCAGCGCAGGAAAGGTTGTTTATGAAGGAAAAGACATTTCCGGTTTGAAACCCCACCAGGTGAGTAAAATCGGGATTGTGCGGACTTTTCAGATAGAAACATTGTTTAA
>CAZNZW010000113.1:0-3673 GCA_964577615.1 uncultured Desulfobacterales bacterium
GCAAATCCCATCCAGGATTTTTTGATAAACAGGTTCCAGATCGTCACCAGCACCACAAACACCAGTACCAGCAGGAGAAAGCCGGTTTTTCCCAGGCCGGGGGACGGGATGGCGGAGATGCCCATCTCCCCGCCAAGCAGATCCTGCTGCCGCACGATCCCGACAAAAAGAAACCCGACGCCCATGGTCGTAATGGCCAGAAAATCCTCCCGGACCCGCAGGCTGGTCAGACCGACGATGACGCCGGCACCGCCGGCCAGGACCGTTCCGGCCAGCAGTGTCAGGGGCAGCGGCCATCCGGCTTTGGCCATCAGCGCCACGCAATACGCGCCGATTCCGTAAAAGGCGGCATGTCCCAGGCTGATCTGACCACAGAACCCGGTAATCAGATTCAGGCTCAGGGCCAGGATAATGTTAATGCCCACCACGGTGGCCAGGCTGATTTCATAAACCCCGATGACTTACCTCCCGGCAAACAGGCCCTGGGGCCGGATCATGAGAATGACGATTAAAAGCGCAAAGGCGATGGCATCCCGGTCGAGCCACTGGCCGATATAAATCGTTCCGAAGGCTTCGACAATGCCGAGAAGCAGGGCCGCAATCAGGGTGCCCTTGACGTTTCCCAGTCCGCCCAGCACAATGATGGCCAGGCCCTTATAGCTGGGCACGCCCCCCATGGTCGGTTCCACCAGGTTGCTGAGCAGAGAGACATAAATCCCGCCCACCGCGGCCAGGGCCGATCCGATGAAAAAATTAAGATAGCGGACGCGGATGGCATCGATCCCGAACGACGCGGCCATCTGGGGGTCGTCCACCGTGGCCCGCCAGGCGATGCCCAGGCGCGTATGCTGGGACAGATAGGAGAGCGCGGACAGCAGCACCGTACTGGCAACCACCATCCCGACTTCGGCGGCGCGGAGCTGAAGACCGAGGAAATGCACCTGAAACTGAAGCGGCGGCTGGGCGTAGGAAAGCCCGTAGGGACCAAAAATCAGCCGGTAGATCTCTTCCATGGCAATGAACAGCCCGATAGAGGCGATCAGGGCCACATGCGGGGGCTGATCGAGGATCGGCTGGTAGCAGAGGCGGTAGATAAGCATGCCGATCACGCCTACGGCCGCCGCGGCCAGCGGCGTGGCCAGAATCAGGCTGCCGGTGGCATTGGTCAGCAGCAGCCCCAGATACCCGCCCAGGGTAAACAGGCCGGCATGGGCCACATGCAGAATACGCAGCAGGCCGTACACCAGAGATAGCCCCACGGCAATAATGGCATACATGCTGCCGTGGATGATTCCCTGAACGAGCAGTTCAAACCAGAGCATAGAATAATAGTTTCCGGATACACATGCGCGGCTCGCCACGGTTGCGTTGCATTAGATACGCCCCTGGTCGGCGAGCCGGTCTGTCAATGCCGGGTTTACCTGGCCGGCGGCTTCAAAAGATCGGGATCGTCGATGACGGCAAAATGATGCCAGTTGCCGTCCTTGACCACCTGTACCTGCACCGCCTTCATCACTTCGCCCAGGGCATTGAATTTAATCGTACCGGTTGACACCTGCAGCTCGATGGCGGCCAGCGCGTCGCGAATACCGGCCGGATCGGTACTCCCGGCTTTGGCGATGGCCGCGGCGGCCACTTTGACGGCCGTATGGCCCGATGCTGCCACCATGTCGACCTTAAAGCCCGCCTTTTTTTCGAATGCCGTGATAAAATCGTGTGTTTCCGGCACATTGGAATCACGATCCAGCGAGGTGGTGATGATCACGCCTTCGGCGGCTTTGCCGGCGATTTCGATGAAATTCTGCGAATCGTACCCTTCCTGTCCGATGACCGGCACGCTGACGCCGGCCGCGCGCAACTGGCTCACCAGCGGTCCGGCCGTGAAAAAATATCCGGACGCGTAAATGGCTTCGGGTTTATCTGCCTTGACTTTCGCCACGATGGCACCGAACTGGCGATCCTTGATGGAGTATTGATATTCGTTGATGACGGTGACACCGAATTTTTTTGCCGCCGCTTTAAACCCGGCGGCCAGGGATTTACCGAAATCGTTCTGCAGGGTGATGATCACCACTTTTTTCTTCTTCAGCAGGTCGCCGACCAGCCTGGCACCGGCCCGGCCCTCGACTTCCCCGAGAAAGGAAGTCCTGAATACATAATTACCGGCACGGGTAATGTCCGGGTGGATGGCGTAGGCAGCGATATACGGAATTTTAGCTTCCTGGAAGATCCCGGCCGCCGAACGGGTGGCCCCCGAATAGCTTCCCGATATGCCCACCACGACTTTATCCTGGCCGATCAGCTTGTTGGCAATGGGAATCGCCTGAGCCGGTTTGGCCTGATCGTCATAAACCACCAGTTCGAGCTTTTTGCCCAGGACGCCGCCGGCGGCATTGATCTGTTCGACAGCCAGTTCGGCGCCAATGGTGGCCGATTTTCCGTCCGAGGCGGCAAATCCGGTCTGGGGGGCGTGAAAACCGATCTTGATGGTTTCGGCGGCCATGGATGCACTCAGCATCCCGCCAAGAATCAGACTGACACTGATCCCGATAATGATCCAGCTTCTTTTCATGGTGTTCCTCCTTTTGTATTAAAAACCGTGGGGTCGTTATGGGTTTGACGGCCTTTTCGAATCACCTGCCGGCAGGGATTAAAACCGAGACTATAGGCCAATTCGGCCGGATCTTCAATGGCCCAGATCACGAAATCCGCATCTTTTCCCGGTACCAGGCTGCCGGTGCGGTCATGAATCCCCAGGGCCCGGGCCGCATGGCAGGTCACACCGGCCAGCGCCTCTTCCGGGGTGAGCCGAAACAGGACACAGGCCATGTTCAACATGGCCAGCAGCGAGCCCACCGGGCTGGACCCCGGATTGGCGTCCGTGGCCACGGCCATGGGAACGTGATATCGGCGCAGCCGGTCGATGGGCGGTTTCCGGGTTTCGCCGAGGAAATAAAAGGCGCCGGGCAGCAGGACGGCGATGGTGCCGGCATCAGCCAGTGCCCGTCCGCCGATTTTAGACAGATATTCAAGGTGATCGGCGGACAGCGCGCCAAAAGCGGCCGCCAGTTCAGCGCCCCCCATATCGGAAAGTTGTTCGGCGTGGAGTTTAACCGGCAGGTGAAGCTCCTCTGCTGTCTCAAAAACCCGCCGGACCTGCGGCACGGAAAACCCGATGGTTTCACAAAAGGCGTCCACCGCCGCGGCTAATTTTTGGTCAGCCACCCGGGGCAGTACGTCCCGGCAAATAAATTCGATGTAATCATCCCCTCGGCCGTCAAATTCCGGCGGCAGGGCGTGGGCGCCGAGATAGGTCGGCATCACGGTGACGGGCAAGGTGTCGCCCAGCCGCCGGGCCACCCGCAGCATCCGCATTTCGGTATCAAGGTCCAGGCCGTATCCGGATTTGATTTCCACCGTGGTGACGCCTTCCCGCAATAACGACAACAGCCGGGGCCGACTCCGGGCGTACAGCTCATCTTCGTCGGCGGCCCGGGTGGCCGCCACGGTGGATTGGATGCCGCCGCCCCTGCGGGCGATCTCTTCGTAGCTGACGCCCTGCAGCCGTTGTTCGAATTCTGCGGCCCGGTTGCCGCCGTACACCAGGTGGGTGTGGCAGTCGATCAGGCCGGGGGTGATCCATTTTCCTTCTACATCGTGGATAGTGTTGACG
>CAZNZW010000114.1:0-3615 GCA_964577615.1 uncultured Desulfobacterales bacterium
C
The DNA here is from genome assembly GCA_964577615.1 of uncultured Desulfobacterales bacterium. Taxonomy (GTDB): domain Bacteria; phylum Desulfobacterota; class Desulfobacteria; order Desulfobacterales; family QNYZ01; genus QNYZ01. The sequence continues at coordinate 2 of CAZNZW010000114.1, forward strand.
CGGTGGCCACGACAATTTTCTGCGCCCGGACCTGTTTGATCTGGTCGCCGATCATCACATTCATGGCCCCGTTTTCGTAGATTCCCAGCACCACCGCGTTTAACACGACTTCCACGCCGGCTTCGCGCGCCTGATCGAGAAAGGCATGTCCGATATTAAATCCGCGTTCCTTGGCCCGATGTTCCCGGGAGCCGAAGAACTTATGGATCTGTTTGAAAAGCTGTCCGCCCGGGCGGTCGTTTTCATCAAACACAACGACCTGCACGCCATTTTTGGCCGCTTCAATGGCGGCGGCCAGTCCGGCCGGGCCGGCGCCCACGCATATCATTTCGTATCTAAGCATGACGGCCTTCGCTTTCTCTGGCCGGCCCCCTGCCCTGCTGGGTTTCCACGACCATGTCGGCTTTCAGGGGCTCTACACAGGTGCGGATATTCGGCTGGCCATTGACGACCATGATGCAGTCCGTGCATCGCCCGATGGCGCAAAATACCCCTCTGGGTTCGTTTCGGCGGGCGGTGTATCGATGAATCAGGACGCCGTTGCTCCGCAGGGCAATGGCAATGGGTTCGCCTTCAAACCCCTCCAGGGATTTACCATCAAAGGAAAACCGTACTTTCTGACCCTTTTCGAATTTACCGAGAACGGGATGATCTTCAATTCGCATGTCTGTTTTCCACTAGCCGGCCTGCGGCCGGTTTCAAATTAAACGGATGCATCGGGCGGTTAGCAAAACCCGAACATCTCTCCAAAGGTATAGTTGGACCCCATCAGCGGAATGCCGGTCATGGCGCACGCTTCCAGCGTGAGGGAACGCAGGTCTTCTCTTTCCATGCTTTTCAATTTGGTTTTTCCGGCGGCCTTGGCGAGGATAACGGCCTCGTAGGTCATCCCCCGGATATAGTTGGCTACCTGCTCGGCGGCTTTTTCGATATTCAATTTTTTCCGCTGTTCGGGATCCTGGGTGCCGATACCAAAGGCACATTTTCCTTCGTGACACCGAAGGCAGACCGTACATCCCATGGCAATCATGGTCCCGGTCCCCAGAGCCACTGCATCCGCGCCCAGGGCAAGGGCCTTGGCCACGTCGGCCCCGTCTTTGATTCCGCCCGAGACAATCAAACTGACTTCTTCTTTGACGCCCATGTCCTCCAGCGCCCGGGTGGCCTGAACCAGGGCCGGCAGGGTCGGAATTCCCAGATGGTTGGATGCCACCACCGGGGCGGCACCGGTGCCGCCTTCGGCCCCGTCGATGACGATGCCGTCCACGCCGGCCTTGACAGCGATCTTGACATCTTCCCAGACCCGTCCGGCGGCCAGTTTCAAAAAGATGGGGATTTCACTATTGGTGATATCGCGTAATTCTTCCATTTTCAGACAGAGGTCATCGGCTCCGAAAATATCACCATGCCGGGGATGACTGTGAAGATCGATTCCCTCGGGGAGTTGCCGGAAGGCCGCGATCTCCTTGGTGATTTTGCTGGCCATCAAGTGGCCCGACAATCCCGGTTTGGCACCGATCCCCACGATGAGCTCAAGGGCATCGGCCGCCTCGATATTCCGCAGGGTAAACCCCATCCGGCTGGGCAGAATCTGAACGACCTGCTTGTAGGCGTTCTCCCGCTCTTCGGGCAAAAGCCCCCCCTCGCCGTTGTTAATGGAGGTACCGATAATATCGGTGGCTTTGGCCAGGGCGATCTTGGCCTCTTTGCTCAGGGCGCCATACGACATCCCCGAGATCATAATCGGTGTTTCAATCACCAGAGGTTTTTTGGCAAACCGCGCGCCCAATACTGTCTTTGTCTCGCAATGCTCCCGATAGGTATCGATGGACATCCGGGTCAGCTGGGACGGCAGAACCACCAGATCATCAAAATGGGGAAGCTTCCGAGGCGTGCCGCACCCGCGGATACGGTGTTTGCCCAATTGGGCCTTGTATCTGATTTCTGCAATGGTGTCCGGCGTCCACACGCCCTGCTGGACGTCTTTGACCCGCGGTGGTTTTTTTCCTTTTTCCGACATGATCCTTATCCCTTTTGTGATGATTTGGGTGTATGGGTCGGCTCAAAAAGCGTATACTCATGCCGCCCATAGATCGCGGGAACGATGCTCTTAAAATCATCCACCCCTTGCGCGATATCGTACTTTTTAAACAGGACTTCCAGCTCTTTTTTCTCCGGGTCTTCAATGGGTATCAAGCGAACATTGCCGCCCAGCTTTTCTTCAACCGCCGGGTCCAGGGTATGAATCACCCCGTTATACATCGACTCTCCGGCCCCTTCTCCCACACGGCCCAGAACGACAATCCGGCCCCCCAGGGTCATCTTTCCCGTCCAGCGGCCGACATCTCCGCAGACAATCAGGTTTCCCCCTTTCATGCCCCACCCGGCCCGGCTGCCGCTGTTTCCCCGGATCACCAGGGTGCCGCCCACCATGGAGGGGGCGGCATTGCTGCCCGTATTCATCTGTACGATAATTTCACCGGCCATCATATTGTCGCCGGTATACCAGCCGGTGTTGCCTTCAATGATCAGCGACGGCCCTTCCAGGAATCCGCCCGTATAAAATCCGGTACTGCCGTGGACCGTTATTTTTCCGTCACCGATCAGGGCCGTGGCAAAGTTGTGGATCGAGTGGGGGTGATCGATCTCGATCTCGGATTCGGTCCCGATCAGTTTTTTCAGTTCCTGATTGACTTCCTGGGAAGTCATTTCTGCAAGATCTAAACGGACCATACCTGAACACCTCCTGGATCCATTTCAGTTGCATATACATCGGCGACGATGGGAGTTAGGCAGATCTGTTCCGATCCGAAAAGCACCGTCGCATCTCCTTTTTCAAACACCAGCATGGGTTTAATGCCCAGCCGGTCCCTGAGCGCGCCCATCTGATCGGGCGTGCTGACCAGCAGGGTGAAGACGCCGTCAAAGGTATCCAGGCCCAGATGAAGTGCGGCTTCAAGGTCCAGCCCCTTTTCTTTCATGTGGTAGGCGATAAAATGGGCGGCCATCTCGGAATCGTTATTGGTTTTGAACCGCACCCCCAGGCTTTCCAGCCTGCGGCGCATGTTAAAGTAGTTGGTGAACTGGCCGTTATGGACCAGGGCCAGCTCGGGGTAGAGATAAGAAGTAAAGGGATGGGCGAAGTTGATATTCTCCGTACTTTCCGTGGCCAGGCGGACATGCCCGATCCCGTGGGTGCCGACAATCGACGGGATCTGATGGCGTTTTTGCAGCGTTTCCGCCGAGCCTTCATCTTTGTAGACTTTCAGCCGCCGGCCCAGCGAATGGACGCATAAATCCGGATGGGTATCAATCTCCCAGTTCAGATCAGCAATCCGGTCGGCCGCCATATCAATGGCAGCCTCGTAAAAAGTAAAAATCCCCGCCCCCTGGTAGATGCGGTCTTTGGAAACAGGCCCGTATTTTTCGATGATATTGACCAGCTCCGTCTGGGATTCGGCCACGGATAGCGCCACCCGGACATCGATGGTCTCCCTGTTTTCATAAACGGCCACCCCGGTGGCATCCGTTCCCCGGTGAATCAGCTCTTTGAGCATATCGATCAGGTCGCTTCCGAGGGTGGTTGAATCTTTGGCAATCAGCCCGGCTACCCC
>CAZNZW010000115.1:0-3365 GCA_964577615.1 uncultured Desulfobacterales bacterium
ACCGATGTCTATAAACATCCGGAGTTCGCCGATGAAGTATGCGAATTTGCCGGCGAACTGGGGAACGTCGCCGCCGGTTTTTACGCTGAGATGGGATGTGAGATCATCGCCATCGTCGATCCCGTGGCCTCGCAAATCAAACCGGAGACGTTCAGAAAATACGTCACCCCGCACTGCCAGGAAACGATCAAAACCATTCATGATGCCGACCGGACATCTTCCTTTTTCATCTGTGGCAATGCCGTCAAGGTGATGGAAGATGTCTGCGCCATCGGCACGCACAGTTTTGCCATTGACGAGCAGATGAACCTGAATTTTATCCGCGACCTGGCCCTTAAACACAAGGTCGGCTTCGGCGGTAATCTGAAATTAACGCTGGCCTTAAGCCTGGGACTGCTGTCGCCCCGGGAGGATGCCATTGTGAGTCTGGCGGCCGGTGGCCAGCAGGGGTATACGTTCGCCCCCGGCTGAGATATGCCCTACGATGTTCCGGTGGAACATATCGATCAGGTCATCGAAGCACGGGACTGGTTTGAGCAGTACTATCCCAAATATCCTGAATCCTGGTAATCGATGACAGGCAGCCGTTTATGGCTGCATCTGAAATCCGGGAGTTCGGGTGTCCCATATGCAAGAATCAGATGCAAAAATCAGGTGAAACAATAAAGGAGAACACGAATCGTGTCAGATAAAATAACCATTGATGTCGTCACTCTGGACAGCGTCCAGTGCGCCGCCTGTGGTTACATGATGGAATCCATTGCCGCTCTGCCCGATGACGTTCAGGAGATGATCGAATACACCGAATGGTCGATCAAAAGCCAGGACGGCATTGCGAAATTCAAGGAGCTTGGCGTTCAGGTTCTGCCGTCGATCTGTATCGAAAATGAGGTGGTCTTCCCCAGTATGATTCCGCAATACGAGGAACTCATCGACGAAATGGCCAGGCGGGCGCCCGGCGCGGCCATGCGCGAGCGGATCTTATCACTCAGGGACGTTGGGTTCCAATTTAACAAAATTCAGGAAAACCTGGCCAGGGCCGGTTCCGGACAGGCCACGCGGACGGACTCCAAAGTAAAGACGTAATACCTTGCGGCCGAACCGGAGAAGGCAAATACCCGGGGAAAAGAGAAAACCGATGGCGGATATAACCGATGTTTATCTGATTACCGGGTTTTTAGGTAGCGGCAAAACCACGTTTTTGAACCGGATGATCCATCAGTTTCCCGGCGATAAGAAGCTGACACTGCTCGTCAACGAATTCGGAGAGATCGGGGTGGACGGTACTCTGGTTGAAGGTGACGATATTGATATCATGGAAATCAACAGGGGGTCCATCTTCTGTGTCTGCGTCAAAACCGATTTTATTAAAGGGCTGTTTGCGCTCAGCACTACGGTCAAACCGGATGTTATGCTGATTGAATCCACGGGTGTGGCCAATCCATCGGACTTAAAAAAAGATCTGGCGCTGCCTGTTTTCAACAACCGTTTCCGGTTTCGGGAACAATTCTGTATTATTGATGCCGTCCATTTCCTGGACGCGTATCAGGTCTACGCAGCCATTGAAAAACAGATTGAATCATCCAGTCTGTTTATTATCAATAAAACCGATATGGCTTCCGCTGAAAAAATTACTGAGATCAAGAAGGTGGTGAGGCAGTTTCATGCCGCCCCTGTCTTTTTCGAAACCACGTATGCGGATATTCCCCTCAGCCCGTTTTTGAGGTTTGATGATCAAAGCCGATTCGACGAAACTGCTTCCGATATTCCTGAAAAAAACAGGCCCATATTATCCCCGGAAGAATTTGAAACGTTCCTCGACAGCCTGCTCGATGATCCCGCTCTGGAAAGCATACCGCTGGACAATTTCGTATCTGTGGCCTATCAGTGGGCCGGAGACGGACTTGACCAGATCAACGACATCGCGGCCGTACTTCCTGCCTCCGTGGTCAGGGCCAAGGGCATCGTCATGGAGAATAATATGATGTACGTCTTCAATTTCGTAATGGGAGACTGGACGATCGAAAAGGCCCATATCCCGGCGAAGGACGCAAAAAATATAAACATCGTTGTATTTATCGGTTCTCCGGATGCCATGGGTCGTATTGAGAAAGCCACGCAAACAGGAAAATGGGTCAACATGGGCGTATTTCGATCCTTCCCGCCGGTCAGCCAGTCATAAAACCGGAAAGGTTAAGTGCCGAGCCGGTACGGGTGACCGACAAGGCATCCTGACCCGTGGCAATTGACACGAAAAGACGATTGAATTTGAATTACATTAATCCCGGCAAAAAAATCCTTATAGAAGTCATCTATAAGGCGAGTTATTGTCTGCCCTGTCTGTATATGGATGAGGCTGTCCTCGACGTCTTACCAAAATATGCCCGGTACGCCACGTATCGACGAATCGATTTTATGAAAGGGGATGGGAAAAAGCGGTTTCTGGAGCTTTCCTGTTCCTTGTTCGGAGATGCGGGGGTGTATCAACATTTCAAGATTGCGCCCGTCCCCTCCCTTTTTATCGATGGCGAGCTGGTTTTTGATACCATTCCGCCGCGCTTTGACCTGGAAGCGGCGATTGAGGCGGCGATCCGTGCAAAAAAGTGTCCGGATGGAAAGGCCGGATAAATGAGTCGCACCTGATACGGCAAAGTCGGTACAAAGTCGGAAATCAGACGGATGGCTCAATCGTTATGGGGGATGGCTATTTTTCGATCCCGACCCGTGCCGCCACTCCATTTGAGTAGTAGTGTTTGATCAGCTTCATTTCGGTGACCACATCGGCCATACCGATGACGCGGGGCGACGCATACCGGCCCGTCATTACCAGTTCCATCGCATCGGGTTTATCCACCATTAAATCAATCAGGTCCGACACGGTCAGCAGCCCCAGTTTTACCGCCACATTGGCTTCATCCAGAATGAGGAGATCATGATCATTGGATTTCATCACCTGTCTCACCGTTTCAAGTCCAGTGCGTGCTGCCTGAATGTCTTCCGGGGCTGGATCGCCTTTGATAAACCGCCCCCGCCCAAACTGCCGGACTGTGACCCGGTCGGAAAACCGGGCAAGCGCCTTGATTTCGCTATATTCGCCCTGTTTGACAAACTGCGCAAAAAAGACCTTCAGCCCCGCGCCGGCCGCCCGGATGGCCAGCCCCAGGGCGGCGGTGGTTTTTCCCTTGCCGTTCCCGGTGTAGATATGGATGTACCCTTTCCGCATACGCCAGCTTATTCCTATCTGATGGATATCATATATTAAACCATTAAAGATATTCTCCGGCCATGTATATTCGTTCTACCGGTGAATAGCAACCGGCTTGAAACGATCACTCTAAATCATTCCACATTAACCGGACATGTTT
>CAZNZW010000116.1:0-3240 GCA_964577615.1 uncultured Desulfobacterales bacterium
TCATCTGGATCAATGACGCTTCCTTTTGACGGCCCGTCCGGAATCGGCTCAAAGACTCTGCCCGGCAGCCGGTCCCGGCTTCTGTCAAAACCTTCCCTGCCGTTGAACGCCTTCATCAGGTTGATCCGCCGCTCGCCGGCGCGCATCAATTCCCAGAAGGTCACCTGCCATCCGGTGACCGATTCGATCAATTGTTCAATATCTTTGAAATGGTAAAGCGCGCCAAGCCCCCAGCAAAAATCGCACAACGTCAAGGTGTCCATCAGGCTGAAGTAAAACTGGGATAACCGGGTCGCCTTTACCTTGGCGGTATCGAGCTTTTCAATCCCGCTGAAATCCATCAGCCCCAGTCCCCGGGCCAGGTCGGTATCGGCCGCCGCCAGCCAGTCATGTTCCGACGACATATGATCGGCGCCAAAGGGATTGACCGCATACATCAGGGCCTGGCTGGGCTTGACCCGGGGCATGTGCGCCGGAAACGACTGCCCTTTGACATGAATGGCAAACGGGCGACACGCTTCGCCCCAGATGGAAATGGCCTTCTCATATCCGTCGGCCAGAATGTCTCCGATGCCCTGCCGCAAGGCGATCATTTTCAGGAGTGTCAGGACAGCCTCGCCGTTTCCGAACGTCAGCTCAAGGCCATCGGTGTCTTTGACGGTGATCAGCTTGTTTTCAAAGCACTCCATGGCAAAGGCAATCAACCCGCCGGCGGAGATGGTGTCCAGCGTGTATTTATTACAGATCTCGTTTGCCTTGCAGACCAGGGACAGGTCCCCGATGGCCAGATTGGACCCCAGCATGGAAATCGTTTCATACTCGGGCCCGCCGTACTCGGCCTGGATATCATAAGGCGCGGTCATTTCAACGACCCGTTTGCACCGGACGACGCAGGACCAGCAGGTGTCGGTTTTTTTAAGCAGCGTATCGGTGAGCTTTTGACCGGTCAGCGCATCCGTCATCTCAAACGTCCCGGTCTGAAAATTCCGGGTAACGATCATCCCCAGATCCTTGAACCAGGACATGCCCATGGCCGTACCGTATTTGCGGAAATTCTGGTGAAGCTCGGATTTTTTAAAGGCATTCGCCCCTTTAGCGGCGATGGCCTTGACCCCTTCCTCATCCGCAAAGGCAAATTCCCGTTTGCCCCTGACGGCAATGGCTTTCAGGTTCTTGGCCCCCATGACGGCACCCATGCCCGTCCGGCCGGCAAAATGGCTCAACCCGGCCGTAATACAGGCAAACCGAACCCTGTTTTCACCACCGGGACCGATCTGGGCGATTTCGATTTTCTGGTCTCCCAGTTCTTCACAGATCCGCGCAGCCGATTGACCCGTGACCTGGCCCCATAAGTGGCCGGCATCCCGGAGCTCTGCTTTTCCCTGGTCAATCCATAAATAGACGGGGGCATCCGCCTGGCCGGTGATGACCACGGCATCGTATCCGGCATTTTTGAGCATCGGCCCCCACCCGCCACCGCACTGGCTGTCGCCAATGGCGCCGGTCAGGGGAGATTTTGCCGTTACCGTAAACCGGCTTCCCCCCGAGACAGGGGCGCCGGTAAGGATGCTGGGGGCAAACACCAGGACATTGCCGGGGTCCAACGGCTGAACGCCGGGATCCGTCTCTTTGAAGACATAATATGTGCCCAGAAGACTTCCCCCCAGATACGCCCGGTAAAATTCCGGTCCATTTTCATCCACGGCCATCCTGCGGGTGGTTAAATCAACTTTTAGAATTTTCCCGTTATATCCGTATATTTCGCGTTCGCCCGCCATGCGCTGCCCTTTCCTTTGGTATATATCAGGTATCCGTGGTGTCCCGCACCGGTCCCTGTCTGGTGGTAAACAACCCGGTGATACTGATTATTTTTTCGGCGGTCAAATAATAAACACCGGCCAGATCAAATAAGAACTTGCGAACTCAAACCCATAAAAAATAATGTTCCAGCTCCCACTGAGAAGCTTTGGAAGAATTCGGGTCATGGCCATTGGTTTCAGACCATTTGGCGAATTCATCCCATTCATCCTGTTTAATCGTGGAAATATGGGCCACCACATCATTGCCCAGCAATTTGCCGGCAACCGATGATTCCCGAAACAGCTGGATGGATTCAAGCAGGGATCTGGACAACAGCGCGGCCGATTTATCGTCGACCGCATTGCCTTGGGTGTAATCGCCCGGCTCGATCCTGTTTTTTATCCCGTACAGCCCGCCGGCCAGTATCGCCGCAATGGTCAGATACGGATTGATATCCGTAGCCGGCACGCGATGCTCCAGCCGGGTGTATTTATCGGGTTTTGACCCATGCACCACTCTCAGCGCCACCGTATGGTTATCCAGCCCCCATGAGGCATTGACCGGGCACCATTTTTCCGGATCCATGCGGTGATACGAGTTGACCCAGGGGCGGAACAAAAGATGAAAGTCCGGCATGGTCTTGAGCACGCCTCCGGAAAAATGCCGGCCCAGATCGGACAGCGACCGGGCTTTTTCATCCCAGAAGGCGTTTTTACCGTTTTTCCACAGGCTCAGGTTGTGGTGACAGCCGGTCATGGAATCGTCGGAATCGGGGCGAATCGCCGCCATAAAACTCGGTACCAGGCCAAACTCGTGGCAGAGTTGTTTCAGGTAAAGCTTGATGCGGACGGCATCGTCGGCTGCTTTTAATGCCGGCGCGGGCTCTGCCGTGAATTCGTACATCCCCTCACCATATTCCGTGTGAAACGCTTCGATGGTGATGCCCACCGCCTGCATGCGCGACAGAAATTCCTTGGCAAACGATTCAAACCGATGGGACGGGTAGCGCGTTAAACTGTAGAAGTCCCAGCTGTTTCCCCAGGGCACGAGATCCAGGTACCGTTTTTCCCGGAAGGCGTCCTCGCAGGCTTCGTAGATGTAAGTTTCAAACTCCAGGGCAAATTTCGGCTCCAGCCCCAATTGCGCATATTCAGCCAGAATGGTTTTTAAAATATGACGGCCATCCATCGGGCAGGGGGTGCCGTCTTCCATATAAAAGTCACACAGCACCGCGGCCATATCATCCCGCCAGGGCCACTCGACAAGGGTATCATAATCCGGCAGGGCCACCATCTTGGTAAATCCGGTTTCCATGTTGCTGAACGGCGTCATACTCAGCAGATCACCGCTTCGAACAGATACGGTCAGGGTTGACATTGCGCTGCCGGTGGGGCCCAGTGCTTTTTTCAGATTACATATTTTTCCGCGTACAATTCCGTT
>CAZNZW010000117.1:0-1330 GCA_964577615.1 uncultured Desulfobacterales bacterium
TACCTGACGGGAATCATATTGATTCGCCCGCCTCTTCCGCGGTGCTGTTTCTCATCGGGCCGTCACCGGTTTCCGGTGCGCCCCGGTTGATTCTGAACAAGCGTTCCCGGCAGGTTCGCCAGCCGGGGGACCTTTGTTTTCCCGGCGGAGGGCCGGCGCCCCGGGCGGATCGTGTGTGGGCACGGCTGCTGTCTCTGCCGGGGTTGCCTGTTTCCCGCTGGCAGGCCGGGCGGAAGGATCGGCAGCGTGGGAACCGGCAGTTGATTGCGCAATTGCTGGCGACCAGCCTGAGGGAAAGTTTTGAAGAAATGCGTCTGATGCCCTTCGGGGTCCGATTCCTGGGCCCACTGCCGCCCCAGCGGCTGGTGTTGTATAAGCGGGTGATCTATCCCATGGTGGGCTGGGTAAAGAAACAAAAGCGCTTCCGGCTGAACGGTGAAGTGGAAAAGCTCATCCATATTCCGATTGAACAATTGTTGGATCCAGATAACTACGCCTGCTTTCGTATCACGTATCCACCTGATATCGATATCAATATAGATCAACAAGGGCGTGATCTTCCCTGCTTTGTTCATCAACAGGACGGGCGCTGTGATATTCTCTGGGGGGCCACGTACCGGATGGTCATGACGTTTTTAGCGCAGGTTTTTGACTTTATCCCACCGGCAACCCGGGCGCGGCCCAGAATGGATAGCCATTTGTCGCCCGCTTACTTTGAACCGCCCGCGCGTTCAGCTTGATCATTAAAATGCGCGCAAACGGCAATCTGAAATGGACGCAAACAGGAGGATCTGCATGACTCCCGACATCACCCCTCAATCGCTCAGGACACTGGTTTCGGCATTTGTAGCCGATTATCAGGCCCGGCCGGATATCCGGAACTGGTGGCGGCCACCACTGCTTGTTACTGCCCGGGCCGACGATCGATTTGGTATTTTAGCGGAAATAGCGGCGGAAAATCACCTGATGCCATCCGATTTACTGGCGGATGCAGAAACGGTTGTTGTTTTTTTTATTCCCTTTCAGACGTCGCTGGGAAAGGAAAATGCCGATGGTCCCTATCCGTGTCGCAACTGGGGGCTGGCCTACGAAGCGACCAATACGCTGATCGGATTAATCGCTGATAAAATTGCCGGATACCTGATTGACCACGGCTTTAAGGTGGCCCAGACGCCCGCGACCCATAATTTTGACCCGGAAGCATTGACGGCCCGGTGGTCTCACAAACACCTGGCTTTTATATCCGGCCTGGGACGATTCGGTATCAATGCCCAGATGATTACGCCCGCCGGTTGCGCCGGTCGCCTGGGAAGCCTGGTTACCAGTGCTG
>CAZNZW010000117.1:1430-3156 GCA_964577615.1 uncultured Desulfobacterales bacterium
GTGCTGGGATCGATTGAATGACAACCGCATCCATCTCGATGCCCTGGCCGGGATGCAGGACTCAACCCATGTATGCGGTAAGTGCGTGGTGGATTTGCCGTGCAGTGTCAGGGAATAAGCGGCTTTCGGGGGTGATTTTTCACGACCTGCAGCGGATCGACGGCAATGGCCCCCACAAATACGCCCCAATGCAGATGGGGACCGGTGGCGCGGCCGCTTTGCCCCACCCGCGCCAGTAAATCACCCTGGGCAATGTGATCGCCTTCTTTAACGAGTATCTGGTTTAAATGAATAAAGATGGACCGGACGCCCAGACCGTGATCCACCATCAAGGTATTTCCCATCAGGACCATGTTTTTTGCCGTTAAGCAGACAACCCCGCCGGCCGGGCTGACCACCGGCGTTCCCGGGGGGGCGGCAATATCAACGCCGCGATGCGGGCTCCGGGGTTTTTGATTTAAAATACGCTGACTGCCAAAAAAACCGCTGATCCGTCCGGTCAGGGGCAGCCGGAACCCACTGCCTATGAACCATCCCGCCGGAGACGGGGCCGATGTCCGGACGGCGGTCACCCTGGCGGCATCTGCCCGGATCTGCTTCAGGGTATTTTTGCCGGGGCTGACTTTTTGTCTGGGCAATCCGTTGATCCGTTCGATTTTCCAATGACGGGCGAGGATGCGAACCGTCCGTTTGATCCGGGCCGGGCCGGTCTTGGCCAGAACAACGATATCGCCTGGCTGATCCCGGGGAACGCCGATGACAAAATAACCCTCTTTGCTGACCGTCAGCGCCTGGCTCCGGGCCCAGACCCGGGCAGACGGCACAACGCGGCCGACAATCATGTCGCCCTGAAAAGCCGTATCAGGCAACAGAAGCTCAGGGGCTGCGTCAGAGGAAGCGGGTACCAATAAAACAAATAAGAACAGCAGCGAACGATAAATCATTGTTTTACTCCCGTGATATTGGCAGCCGGATCGATTCAATACCGATTCAGAAAGTATGGCAATCTCCTTGTATATCATTTCAAAACCGGATATATTCTCATCGCACCATGGTTCATTTTAGTCAATATAATCAAAGGAGTTGATATGAAAACACTGAGCGGGTTGAAGAACGGAGTGAAGCTGACGACAATGACGGTCATGGCATTTTGGCTGATTGTGGGATCGGTGTCCGCCGAAACGCGTGTTACCTATAAATCCGCCAAATCGACCTCTTCCTATTACCAGATGGCGGTTCAAATCGCCGAAGCCATGAAATCCGGAACCAGCGGAAACATCATCGTGACCGTTGAAGAGAGCCAGGGATCGGTGCAAAACGTCAAGGAAGTGGCCAACCGGAGCGGTAATTATGTGTTTACCACGCCGCCCGTGCTGGTTAAACTGGCCATGGGCGGTAAAAAAATGTTCAAGGATGCCAATCCCAAATATCAGGATATCCGCTCATTATTTGTCATTCCATCGCTGACGATGCATTTTGTTGTGCGCGCGGACGCAGGGGTCAAGGTTTTTGGCGACCTGGCCGGGAAAAAATTTCTCATCGGCAAGGGGAGTTTTGGCGCGCGGGAAGCGGCAAAGTACATTAAGATGTTCGGGCTGGAAGGCAAGGTGGACCTGGTTGATGTGGAATTGAACGCGGCTGTTCCGGCCCTTAAAAATGGTCAGATCGACGGATTTGCCACCGCTGGTTCCTATCCGGCCCCCAATGTGATTGAAGCGGCTGCCGG
>CAZNZW010000118.1:0-3107 GCA_964577615.1 uncultured Desulfobacterales bacterium
TTCGCAACGATGGCCTTTTCAATGGCCGTGATGTCGACACCGGCACCCACATACCACTGCCAATCCGCGATTTCTCTCACAAAACTCAATTTTTTGTGAGACCGGTAATCTTTAAACGGCGGCAAAACATATTGAACAAAGCCACCGCCGGCTGCTGCGGAAATCAACGCCTGAACGATCTTCACTCCGTTGGCATCCGTGACATCAATCATGCTCTTTCCCCTGGCCGGCCCGGACAGGCTGATGCCGTCCAGGGTACCTGCAAACACGTATCCGTCTTTGCCGAAACGAATTTTCTCGATGCGCGCCAGTACTTCACTGCGGATTTCCCGGTCGACATCCGCTGGATATTCCCCGGTACCAATAATCCAGTTGTAAGGTTTGAAACGCTTGACATAGGCGATCTTCGGATTGTCCCTTTTCCCGCTGCCCGGCTTTGTCCAGGTGTAACGATAAAAACCCTCCTTTTTTTGCCTGGCGATTTCGATCATATCCCGGACAACAAAGCGGCCGCGGGTATCCTGCATGGCGATCAGGTTTTTCCCCTCAAGTTCCGGGTGATCCGCAAAAAGAATTTCCACGCCATTGAACGCGGTGATGAAATAGTAACCACGGCCGCTGCTGAACCGAATGGGACGCAACGCATCAATAATCATCTTCCGAATGAGTGCCCTACCAAGATGTCCTTTGTTTTCACGGTAAATGTTCATGGCAACCGCGTGGGCGCTGATAACACGCTCCCGGATATCCGTTTTTAAACGAATTTCGGTCCGGGAGCGCTGATACTCAATATATTCGACAACACTGTCCACCTGATCCTCCAACATCTGTTTATTGAAAGTCAGGAGATTCTCAGCAACCACGCGGCTCTCTTTCCGGTGTCGCCTGATATCGCCCCTGATCCAGAAAAACCCGATGGCGGTCAGGCAAATAAACGCTACAGCAGTTATGGCAATTAAAAAAACCCGGGTTATCTTCGGCTTGTTTTCCATCAAAGCCCTTTCATTAATTCTGTCGAATATTTTCCAGGCTGATATTGCCGGGGGTAAAAATCCCGATCCAAAGGACGGGGTTTTCAGGGGCTGACAAATGCCTCTGTCAGTCTGAAGAAATCACCGGCTTTCCTTCATCAAGCGCCCGGCGGACCACTGTCGCCAGGTCGCCCAGCGACAACGGTTTACGGATAATACCGCGGATACCGCTTTTTCCTGATTTTATATCGCCGGGAATCTGATGCGGGTTGCCGGTACACAAAATTACCGGTATGCCCGGATCGATCCGGTACAGCTTCTCCGCCAGGTGATCTCCGTTTATCTCCGGCATGTTCAAATCGGTAATCACCATATCAAACCGGTCCGGTCCGGTCCGGAAAATTTCCATCGCCTCTGCGCCATTGGTGGTGGTGGATACCCGATAGCCCAGCCGGGAAAGCATGGTTTGACCGATTTCCACCAGCATTGGTTCATCATCGACAAACAGAATATGCTCATTTCCCCGGGGCAATGAAAGGGGGCGTTCAAAATCCTCGGCCTCCTGCCGCATTATGCTGATGGGCAGGTAGACCTGAAACGTCGCGCCCTTTCCGATGGCGCTGTCCACCCGGATGGCACCACCGAGATCCTTGACAATTCCATGGACAACGGCCAGCCCCAGGCCGGTTCCTTCGGATTTTCTTTTGGTAGTAAAATATGGATCGAAAATCTTTTCACGGGTTTCATCGTCCATGCCCGATCCCGTATCCTTGACCGCAATCACCAGGTAGTCTCCCGGCTGTAAAGCCAGAGGCACATTCTCGGAATCCGACAGTACTTTTTTATGGGTCAGCCTCAAAGAAATTTCTCCAACGTAGTCGCCAATGGCCTGATAGGCGTTGGTACCCAGGTTCATGACGATCTGGTGAATATCCGTCGAATCTGCAAAAACCACGTCAGTATCGATCTCAACCTGAGAATCAATTCTGATGGACGCGGGAACCGACGCCCTCAGCAGTTGAAGCGCTTCTTTGACAATCGGAACGATCTGGATAGGGCGACGCTCTTTTAAAGTGTTGCGGCTGAAGGAGAGAATCTGAGCGATGAGCTCTCTGGCCCGGTTCCCGGCCTTGAGAATATTGTCCTGATAACGGCGGACCTTATCGCCGACACCGGGAGTCATCCGCGCCAGCTCGGCATATCCGAGAATCGCACTTAAAATATTATTGAAATCATGGGCAATGCCTCCCGCCAGCGTACCGATGGATTCCATCTTCTGGGCCTGGCGCAGTTGCGTCTCGAGCTGCCTGCGATAGGTGGTCTCCCGGGAAACTCCCAGAATTCCGGTAGGATTGTTGTTCCCATCCAATATAAAAACCACCTGAATCTCAATCCAGACCCTGTCGCCGTTCTTCTTGAACTGCTCCAATTCGAAAACCCTGGAAGCATTTTCGAGATTCTGTCCACCAATGCGATTCATCTCCTCAGCAAACACTTTGGCAGCCATAGCTTGAGAGCCGGTCGACAACAGGTCCAGGGCACTACTTCCGATCAGCTCTTCAGGCGCATATCCCATAAGCCGCTTTATCGACGGACTGATGTAGGTGAACCGGAAGTCCAGATCCGTGGTCCAGATTACATCGCTGATATTTTCGGCCAGCGTGCGGTATTGTTTTTCACTTTTACGCAATTCTCCGGTTTTGCGATCCACTTCCTCTTGAAGGCGTTCCTGATAATCGCGATCCCTATCTTTCAGTCGCGCGCGCTCCAGCCCTTTTTCAATCGCATGAAGCAACACCTGCAGATCAATGACGGGTTTAATAATATAATCCCAGGCACCCAGGTGCAGGGCCTCGACGACATCCGTAATTACTCCGGTTCCCGAAACGACGATCAGGGGCGTATCCGGAGAGGTCTCTTTTATCCGAACCAGCACTTCCAGCCCGTCCACCTCGGGCATTCGCAGGTCCACCAGCACCAGATCCGGCCTTTGGCGCTCGAAGGCTTCTATGCCCACACGGCCGTTTTCGGCCGTCAGCACACGATAACCCCGATCCTCCAGATAGTCCCGGAAGCTGTTGCGGATTGATCTTTCATCGTCGATCACCAGAATAGTTGAGCCGGCCTTTTCAATCA
>CAZNZW010000119.1:0-2939 GCA_964577615.1 uncultured Desulfobacterales bacterium
AGCAGGAGCTGGCCAACAAGGTCCATGCCGGTTGCGCGGTGGGGATACTCAATGCGCCGGATCCGGGTTTTTCTCCTGCGGCCGATTCCCATCTGACTATAAAATATACGGCAGATACCCACGAGGATGGTAAACAGAAAAATAAAGTGGGCCTCCAGGATCATCTGGGCCTAATTAAAGATCCAGGAGCGCCGCTGTTTTTCTGGCCCTCCCGCCTCGACCCGATCCAGAAGGGGTGCCAGCTGCTGGCCGACATCTTCTACCGGGTGATTTCCACCTGGTGGAAAAAAAACCTGCAGATTGTCTTCGTGGCCGACGGAGACTATCAGCAGGTGTTCAGAGATATTGTTTTTCGGCATGGTTTCCAGAATCGGGTCGCCGTGTGTGATTTCGATGAGACACTGGAACATCTGGGTTATGCGGCCTCGGATTTCATGCTCATGCCGTCGCGGTTTGAGCCCTGCGGACTGCCCCAGATGATTGCGCCTATTTACGGCTCCCTGCCGGTGGCGCACAATACCGGGGGGATTCACGACACCATCGAGCATCTCAACGTGGCGGCCAACCGCGGCAACGGGTTCCTGTTCGACTATTATGATGCCAACGGGCTTTTCTGGGCGATTGAAGAAGCCATGCGGTTTTTTGACCAGCCCGCAAAAACAAAAGCCGACCAGGTTGGCCGAATCATGCGCCAGAGCCAGTCTGACTTCACCCACACCGCCACGGCGCGTCAATATATTGATCTTTACGAAAAAATGCTCCAGAGACCCCTGCTGCCCCCTGCTTCGGTTTCGTAAGGGCAAGTTCCATGACCACTTCCGCCCGCACCCCACTGCTTCATATGATGAAAAAGGACCCCCTTCTCAAGCCCTATCTACCGGTGCTTATCCGCCGCGCGGAAAATGTTCTTGCCACTGAAGCCCGGCTGACGGGCAATAAGACCCGCCTGGTTGATTTTGCCACCGGGCACCATTCTTTTGGCCTGCATGCCGATGGCGATCAGTGGGTTTTCCGGGAATGGGCGCCCGCCGCTACGACGGTTTATCTGATCGGTGATATGACCGGTTGGCGGGAAGACCCCGCCTTTGCCCTGAAACCGATCACCGACAGCGGGCAGTGGGAGATCCGCTTTCCCCGCCGGGTGCTGTCCCATGGCGACTGCTATCGACTGCGTGTGCACTGGCCCGGTGGCGATGGGGACCGGATTCCCGCCTGGGCGCAGCGGGTTATTCAGGATCCGGCCACGCTGATATTCAATGCCCAGGTCTGGGCCCCGCCCGAGCCGTATCACTGGCGGTATCCTGAATTTGTGGCGCCGGTCCAGGTGCCTTATATCTACGAAGTCCATGTCGGCATGGCCCAGGAAGAAGGAAAAATCGGGACCTTTTCCGAATTTACAGAAAAGGTGCTGCCCCGGGTGATTCGATCCGGATACAACACTCTCCAGTTGATGGCGATTGTCGAACATCCCTACTATGCGTCCTTTGGCTATCAGATTTCGAGTTTTTTTGCCCCATCCTGGCGCTTCGGGCCACCTGAAGCGCTCAAGGCGCTGATTGACAGCGCCCACGGGGCCGGCTTAACCGTCATCATGGACCTGATCCATTCCCATGCCGTGGCCAATGAAGTGGAAGGCATCAGCCGGTTTGACGGCACCGACTTTCAATATTTCCACACCGCCGAACGGGGCCGCCACCCCGCGTGGGGATCCCGCTGCTTTAACTACGCCAAACCGGAAGTGATGCACTTTCTCCTTTCCAACTGCCGGTACTGGCTGGATGAATTTCACGTGGACGGATTCCGTTTTGACGGTATCACCAGCATGCTCTATCTCGACCATGGCCTGGGACGTGCGTTTACCTCTTACGATGATTACTTCAATAATGAAGTGGATGAAGCGGCGCTGACGTACCTGACCCTGGCCAACCGGGTGATCCATCGTGTCCGGCCGGATGCGGTGACCATTGCGGAAGATGTCAGCGGGATGCCGGGGCTGGCTGTGCCCGATCGCGACGGCGGGATGGGGTTTGATTTTCGGTTCGCCATGGGTATACCGGACTACTGGATCCGGCTGGTCAAGGACAACCGGGATGAGGACTGGCCGATGGGCCATCTCTATCACGAGCTGACCCAGCGCAGGCCCGAAGAAAAAACCATCAGCTACGCCGAATCCCACGATCAGGCGCTGGTGGGTGACCAGACGATGATGTTTCGCCTGGCCGGAGCCGACCTGTACAATCATATGCGTATCGACGATCATCACCTGGAGATCGACCGGGCCATGGCTCTGCACAAGCTCATCCGCCTGATCACGCTGGCCACCGCCGGTCACGGCTATCTGAATTTCATGGGCAACGAATTCGGGCATCCGGAGTGGATCGATTTTCCCCGCGAAGGCAACGACTGGTCATTTGACCATGCCCGCCGACAATGGCACCTGGCTGATGATCCGGATTTAAAATATCACCAGCTGGCCCGATTTGACCGGGATATGATCACCCTGTCCCGCCACCGGCAATGGCTCGATGCCGCCCTGCCCCGCCTGTTGTGTGAACATACAGATGACAAGGTTCTCGCCTTTACGCGGGGCCATTATATTTTCGTGTTTAATTTTCATCCGACACACTCTTTCCCCGACTATGGGGTCAGCGCTTTTCCCGGACGCTACCGGATGATTATGACCACGGATAACCCGGTCTACGGCGGCCATGGCCGCCTGGCGGCCGATCAGATACACGTCACCCGTCGCGATGAACAGAAATCAAAAAGGGATCATTCCCTGTGCCTGTATCTGCCGAGTCGAACTGGTATCGTACTTGCGGCGGAATCACCACCCGTTACCGAGGAGTAAGCAATGGCAATCGAACATGAAAAAGAATTCCGAAACAACCGCCCGTCATGGGACGAGTATTTCCTGGAGATGGCCGATACGGTCTCAA
>CAZNZW010000120.1:0-2753 GCA_964577615.1 uncultured Desulfobacterales bacterium
TCTATCCGGATTATTTCCAGCCCAGCGACATATTACTGTCGTCACAAACAGGACAACATTTATCAATCCATGAAAATCATGTCAACCGGCTATTTGAGAATATGGGCAAGAAACTGCCGGCTGCGAACATGCCTGGGACGGGTAAAAATTTCCTCCGGCGGTCCTTCCTCGATCCAGTTGCCGCCGTCCATGATAAACACCCGGTCGGCCACATCCCGGGCAAAATGCATCTCGTGGGTCACGGCGATAATGGTCATGCCCTCTCTGGCCAGGCGTTCCATGACGTCGACCACTTCTCCCACCAGTTCCGGGTCCAGGGCCGACGTGGGTTCATCGAAAAGCATCACCTTGGGTTTCATGGCCAGACTGCGGGCAATGGCCACCCGCTGCTGCTGGCCGCCGGACAGCCGGGAGGGATGTTCGTCCCGTTTATCGGTAAGCCCCACCCAGTCAAGGAGTTCTTCAGCATAGGGGATGGCTTCTTTCTTGCCCTGCCCCAGCACCGTGATCGGCCCCTCGATGATATTTTCAAGGGCCGTCATGTGGGGAAACAGGTTGAACGACTGAAAGCACATCCCCGCTTTTTTCCGTATTTCCAGAATATGGGCCTCCCGTTCTTTGCCCCGCTCTCCGGCCGAAATGACGACCCCGTCCAGCTCGATACTGCCGGCCGTGGGTTCTTCGAGAAAATTGATGCAGCGCAGCAGCGTGCTTTTTCCGGATCCGGACGGCCCCAGAATCACCACCACTTCTCCGGTTTTTACTTCCAGGTCGATACCGCGCAACACATGGAGATCCCGGCCAAATACCTTATGCAGATTATGGATCCGGATCATCGATTGGTCGTCTTTCATCGTTTTCTCCTCGGGCATCAGCTGACCCTCCGGTCACCCCGGGCCATGTGGGTTTCAATTTTTTCCTGAATGGACTGCAGGATAATGCACATCACCCAGTAGATCAGCGCCACCATGATCAGCATTTCAAGGGATTGAAAATAGCGGCGCCCGATCTTGATGGCCCGGTAGCTCAGCTCCCAGACCCCCATCAGCGATACCAGGGACGAATCTTTGATCATGGCAATGAATTCGTTGGATACGGGCGGAATAATCACCCGCAGGGCCTGGGGAAAAATCACCCGCCGCAGGGTCTGGCGCGGCGTCATGCCCAGGGCCTTGGCCGCTTCGGTCTGGCCGATCTTGATCGACTGGATTCCCGCACGCACCGTCTCGGTCATATAGGCCCCGTAGCAGACGCCCAGCGCCATCACACCGGCGGGAATGGCCGGCAGGGTAAACAGCCGCTGAATTCCGTGGAGCCCCAGCTCCTCCAGGGCCGCGCCCACCTGGGGCAGGGCCAGATACCACATATAAACCTGAACCAGCAACGGCGTCCCCCGGATCAGCGACACATAGGCGGTGGCAATGCTGTTGGCAATGGGGTTTTTGGACAGACGCCCCAATGCACCGAGAACGGCCAGGATACAGGCCAGGGTAATCGCCAGGAAGGAGACCATCAATGTATAGCCGATCCCGGTCATGATGAATCCCAGCCAGTGAAACATGAATTTGAAATCAAGGTTAATGACCCTCATGAGGGCGAACAGGCCAGCCAGCAGCACGGCAAAGGAAATGGTCAGATTCACCCGGAACCGTCTGCGATCCTGGTCAATCTTGTCTAGTACCTGCTTGGCTTCGGGAGGAATTTTGCTGATCGGATTAGGAACCGTATCCGCTGAATCATTCATGGGCATCTCTCTTTAGGTCTGAAGTAAAGGTCGCCGGAAACTGCAATAAAAAAACCCGGTTCCCCATATAAAATGTATCAACGGGAAACCGGGTGGGTACAGACATTTACAATTTGGGGATCAGGTTGGTCTTGTAAAACTTCATGGACAATTTGACCAGCGTTCCGTCATCATACATCCCCTTTAAAATTTCATTGAGCCTGGCCAGCAGTGTCTCGCTCTGGGCACGGCTTTTATCCAGGGCAAAGCTCAGCGGTTCGTAATACGGCGGTTCGCCCAGCATTTTAATGGGGCATCCCTTGCCGCACCCGGATTCAATGGCCGCCGCCAGTGTCTGCCGGGAGGTAAAAACAGCGTCCAGACGTACGCCATCCCCCAGGGCCAGATCTTCGATATGGTTGGCATCGGTGGGATAGGTCTTCAGTTCACCCGGCTTCCAGTCCTGATAGACGATCTTGACATCTTCTATTTTCAGATTGCGCTGCAGGTACCGCTCGTTGGTCGTTTCCGTGGCCACGCCGATTTTTTTCCCGGCCAGGTCACTTAAGGTTTTGATGGTGGTATTATCTTTGTGAACGGCAAACTGGGCCGGCGAGCTGTAATACGGCATGGTAAACAGCAGGGCTTTTTTACGTTCGGCCGTCGGCGTCATGGAACCAATGGAAATATCCCAGCGTTTTCCCCATTTGCCGGCCGTGATCAGGTCCCAGTCCGGGGTGATAAATTCAACCTTGACGCCCAGCCGTTTGGCGACTTCCTTGGCCACGCTGATGTCAAACCCCTCCAGCTCTCCCTTGTCGTTCAGGTAACTCTGGGGCGCATAATTGGCATCCGTGGACACCTTGATTTTTCCGGCGGCCATAATCTCTTCCAGCACGGTCTGGCCGGCCATACTCGTTCCGGCCATCAATACCATCATTCCTGCCAGCAATACCGCAATCAACCCGCTTTTCTTCATCCTGCCTCTCCTTTCAATGTGATTATCCATATCCCCCGCTCTTTTTCAGCA
>CAZNZW010000121.1:0-2734 GCA_964577615.1 uncultured Desulfobacterales bacterium
GGATTCAGCCGGACCCGCAGGGCCTTGACAAAGGAACCCGGCGGTGTCTGGACAATTTTGTCCTGGGTCGCGAATTTAAACGGAGCCTTTTGGGCGTTGACCTTACCTTCCAGCTCAAGGGCCTGGGTGATGCAGAAGTTGCGCGTGTTGGCGGCCGTCGTTGTCTGGCCGATATGCCGCAGCACCCGGGCTTTCAACCGCCGGGCATCCGCATCATCGGGATCCCTGCGGGTCAGGTAGGCGGCCAGTTGGGCCGCCCAGGCATATTCACCGTTGGTGAGCGCGGTTTCGATTTCGTCACGCACCTTTTGAGCGCCGCCGAAACCGGTAACGATCTTTTCGGCTTCCAGCTTGAGGGGCACCCGGTGCAGCGTGGCAGCATCATTGCCGAACCATCCCATCACGCCGTTGTATATCTGGCGGATATAAAAAGGGATTTCTCCATACATCTGCTGCAGCCAGGGGCTGTCGGCCAGATTATCCGGCAGGACAATTTCTTCCACCAGTTCATCGGGAGACCGCCCAAGATTGATTCCCCGGATGGTCTGATCATAGATGAACTGGATGCCGTCCCGGTATTCAGTCAAGGCGTTCTGAATCTCTTTTGCGCCCGAAAGGGGCGGGCCGTGCACGCCCACCAGGTGATCGGGCGTGAGGCTGCGCATGAAATCGATGCCCCCGATCCATTCATCCGGTGCCCGGTAGGCCGCGCCGCGCAGTGGGTAGATATTGGCAAAGGTGGGCCAGAAGTGGTTGTTAATCGCTACCTTTTTGTCCGGCAGCCAGATGACGATGGTGTCATCGGTGTCGGAAGCAAAACTGGCGAATTGAAATTTCACCCCGGCAATGGTCTCTTCCTGCCGGCCGCTGATGGTGCGGTTCGGCGCCAGGTAGCCGGAGGTCACCCCCTTGGTCCGGTCAAACAGATACAGGGACAGGCCCTGATTGGGCGCACTGTCGGGGCCATCCGGGGGTAAAAATATGCCGAACTGAATGGACGCCCGGCGGAGAAATGTCGGTGAGATTTCGGTAATAAACGATGTCGCCGTGCGGTGAACATCTCTGTGGGCCCAGATTTCAATATCCTCCCGCCGGTCTTCGGGTACATAGGCCGTTGTTCCGAATACATAGTGGGAATGGGAGTAGATAATCGCTTTAACCGGCTTGTCACTGACCGTTTTGAATGCTTCATAGTGCGCTTCGGACTGCTCGGTGCAGTCGCCGGTGTCGATGATGATCAGGCCGTCTTCACCTTCGATCATGGTGGCATTGGCCAGCCCGACGCCCACCATGTTGTAGACACCGTCGGTGACCTTGTACAGCTTGCGGGCCAGTTTCTGCGAATGCTCAATGAGCTGACGATTGGCGACCTCGCCGTTGGGGCCGGTGGTCATTTCCACCTTGCCGCCCATATAAGGGTTTTTTTGTTGAGGATTCACCGGATTTGTTACCCCTCTTGTGATGATTGCTTTTTCTGGTAGTGCCGCGCCAGACGGCCGATCAACTCCCGGTCGCGCTGCTGGACGGCCGTATCGATTTCTTCTTCAAAAAAACTGGATGAATATTCATAAAAGCCCTTGCCGCTTTTGACCCCGGTATGGCCCTTAGAAACCAGTTTTTTGAGGGCTTCGGGAGCCCCAACGGAATTATCCAGCAGCGCCAGGGCATGGGTTAACCCGTGCAGCCAGAGATCCAATCCCCCGAAGTCCAACCGGCGCAAGGGCCCCATGCTGGCGAACTGAAATCCGATGGTGCCCGTTACGGCGCGATCAATGTCTTCGGCACTGGCAACGCCGCTCTCATAAAGATGAAGAATTTCCCGGGTCATGGCCGCTGAAATCCGGTTGATCAGGAAACCGGGGATATCCGCATTAATGCGGACCGGCACCTTGTTTATTTTTTTCAGGAGTTCAAAGGTCCCATTAAAAACATCTTCGCTGGTTTCTTCTGATTTTACGACTTCCACCACCGGAACGATGTGCGGGGGGTTGAACCAGTGGGCGGCCACCAGGCGGCGTTTGTTCTGCATCTTTTCTCCGATGGCCTTGAGTGTCAGCGAGGAGGTGTTGGTGGCCAGAATCGCTGATGGGCGGCACGCCTGATCCAGTTTCCGGAAAAGATCCTGCTTAAGGGCCAGATTTTCCGGAGCGGCTTCCATCACAAAATCAGATTGACTGACCGCGACATCGAAATCCGTCGTGGTGCACAGGCGCTGCCGGGCATCTTGAGCCTGGCCGCCGGTCATGAGCCCGGCTTCGACAAACGGCGCCATGTTTTTTTGGATTTTGGCCGCCGCTCTGTCAAGCATCGATGATTCGATATCATAAAGAACCACGGGAAATCCGCCCATGAGAAAACTCTGGGCAATACCGTGCCCCATGATACCGGCCCCGATGACGGTCACCTGTTTGATATTTTCCACAATTTTACCCTTTCAACATTTATCGCACGGCCATGAGAATGGGCACTTCCTCGAGATCGAAATAGCTGAAAAATCCGGCCACATCCGCGGCCTGGCCGTCAACCTCGATTTTACCCTCTTCGACCTTCTGCTCGATGGAGGATTCCTCCATGATGAGCTCCTCCAGGATCTGACGCTCAAATTTGACGATGACATCACAGTCTTCCGGCAGGCGCGGATGATACTGGACAACGCCCCGGCGGATTTCCAGGCCGAACGCTTCGTCCTTGTCGGTAATTTGAAGGCCCAGGGTCATGTGGACATCCAGGCACT
>CAZNZW010000122.1:0-2635 GCA_964577615.1 uncultured Desulfobacterales bacterium
TTTGGATAAATAATCGTATTTACTTTTTAAACATTTGAGGATATTTTAGATGGAATTTTTTGTCAATAAGCGAATCGTCAATTTTATACTTGGAGGGGGTGATGCCGGCACCGGCGGCGGTTACCCTGTCCGGCGATATAATTAAAGGATTCTCCCTTGAATCAAATCACCGAACCCGTTACCATTGAAGAAATGACCGTATCTTCCGATCACCGGGGCACCGTTTTTAATCCGCTGCCGGTTTCGGCGCTGACCGGTCAGAAGAACTTTCATATGGTCATCAGCCAGCCACGGGCCGTTCGCGGTAACCATTACCACCGGCGGGGCACCGAAATTCTTATTGTCGCGGGCCCGGCCACGGTCAGGATCCGCGAAAATGGCCGTCTCCGGGATATTGTCATTCCCGGCCAGTCCATTTACCGTCTGACCATCGCGCCCGGCATCTCCCATGCCGTCAAGCATACCGGTCCGGATGCCGGTTTTCTTCTTGCCTTTAATACAGTGGCCTACGACCCGGAAAACCCGGATGTTGTCCGGGATATCTTGCTATAGATTGGATTGGCGGGGGGGATCAGGATCAGGTCGCAGCCGACCGAATTGAGCCGGGTGATGGCCGCACCGATCTGAGCGGGCCATCGGGAACCAGAATCATCTAAACGATCCGGGTCAGATCATGCCCCAAGATCATTCCGACGGCATCTTCCACTTTCACCTTTTGCATGATAATACCGTTTCCCCGTCACCTGGGTGGACTGACCATGGCCCGGCCGTTGAGCACTTTTTCGCCATGCTGGTTCACACAGGTGGTTTCAAGTTGAACATGTTTTTTTTCAGGCAAAATCTCCGTCACCATGACCCTGGCCGTAATCGTATCGCCGATGTTGACCGGTGCCAGAAACGCCAGTGTCTGATTCAGATAGATCGTGCCCGGCCCGGGCAGACGGGTGCCGATAACAGCCGAAATAAATCCGGCGCCGAGCATGCCGTGGGCAATACGGGTTTTGAAATGGGTCTTTTCCGCATAGTTCTGGTCGATATGGGCCGGGTTCAGATCACCGGTTATGCCGGCGAAAAGATATACATCGGACTCCGACACCGTTTTGGCAAATTCGGCACAATCTCCGATCTTCAGTTCGTCGATCTTTTTTCCCCGCATGGTTCGATCACTCCTTTTTCCCGCATCCCTGAATTCGATCTATTAAATCATTGGCATCCCATCGGGCAATCGCCAGCTGAAACTCAATCCTTCCAATTTTTCTGTATTGCAAAACCTGTGAAATCAAAGGCCCGTACCAGAATATCACCTGGAACTGCCCCTAATTATAATCGGCAGGGAGGCCTGGAGGGCAGGAAGCAATGAGGTTGTAATACGGGTACTTTACTCACATGTCGATTCGGGAATCAGCCGGATAGGCGCTAACGAGTTCAGGACGATGCCAAGACCGGTTGTATCGCCGCAGTATCCCTTCAAGGACCCCGCCGGCAATGGCCAGGGCTTTTTCGGAAATGGTAAAGCAGTTTTCCCGTTCCGGCCGGGGATCGATATCACCGATTTTCAAGCCCTTGCGCACCGGGATACCGGTGTGAATCAGCCCCCGGATGATGCCGTCAATGGACGCAGCCACCGGATCGCCGTCAATCGCACCGACCCGGTCGCCTTTTTGAACGGTATCTCCGATATCGAGAATATTCTGCCAGCGGCCATCCGTGTGGGCGCGAAGCACCCGGTCGGCGGCATGCCCCAATACCGTTCCCGGAATCCCGGTATCCGCCTGGGCCTTGCCCGATACAACCAACCGCCCCAGTTGATGCCCGCGGTTGGTTTCCACCACGAAATGCGCATCCACACCGGCTTCAAATCCCGGTCCCAGGGCGATGACCAGCGGGGCATCAGTTACCCGGGTCCCGAGGTTCTTTTTCGCAATAATGGCGTCGATCAGGACCGCCGGTTGAATCGTCTTCCGGCAATCACCGGCCGGATCCACCAGCACCGGGATACCGCCCTGCTTCCAGACACGATCGGCCGCCGGGGCCGATTTGATCCGCACGGCTGTAACGCCTTCTACGGTGATTTCCCCTTCGTAGACCGCCTCACAAAAGGAGACCTTTCGGCGAACCGCCATGGGTTGCGCCACTTCGGTCACCAAGACCGTGAATCCGCAATGGTGAAGCCGCCACGCCACGCCTGTCGCCAGATCCCCGCCCCCCCTGATAATGATCGTTTTTTTCAATAATTTACTCATTTCTGAATATTACCCTTAAACCATCTTGAGGTCCTGATAGTAACGGGACCGGACGGGAACACACAATTAAAACAGAAAGTGCACAGGTGGTAAAAACAGGTAAAAAAGAATAACAAAGAAAGACAGCCAGGTAAAGGAGTTAAGACAACCGCAGCAGGGCAACCGCAGCCAAGAGCAGGAGAACCAGTGCATTCGCGCAGGCAATAGATGTCAGCGGCTGAAAAAGCGATCGCTGAAAAAAAATGGCGGGAGAAAGCTACAGAAAGCAATTGACCCTGTTTTCCGGATATTCTATAATAAAGCATTATGCGTTTGAAGTGACCCTGACGGGAGTTATCCATGGCAAAAATACAAGCCGGTGTCATCGGGCTGGGCAAATTCGGCCTTAAATT
>CAZNZW010000123.1:0-2573 GCA_964577615.1 uncultured Desulfobacterales bacterium
GGATTGGGCCCAAAAATACATGGGCGGCGCGGGGCTGGCCACACGCTACCTTTACGATGAGGTGCCCCGTGGCATCGATGCCCTGGGGCCGGAAAACGAGTTGATCTTCATGGCCGGGCCGTTGACGGGAACCGCATCGGCCAGTGCCAGTCGCTACTCGGTGGTTGCCAAGTCACCACT
This sequence comes from uncultured Desulfobacterales bacterium, assembly GCA_964577615.1. Classification (GTDB taxonomy): domain Bacteria; phylum Desulfobacterota; class Desulfobacteria; order Desulfobacterales; family QNYZ01; genus QNYZ01. Next base: position 181 of record CAZNZW010000123.1, read on the forward strand.
CACCGGCATCTGGGGGCACGCCAATTCCGGGGGCAGTTTCGGCCCGGCATTGAAAAAAAGCGGCTATGACGGCCTGATCGTCATGGGAGTTTCCCAAAAACCCGTGTATATTTCTATCATTGACGGCCAGGCGAAGCTGCGCGATGCCGCCCATCTATGGGGCAAAACCGTACCTGATACCGAGGATCTGATCAACGCCACGCCGCCGTCCAGATTTACCATTGCCGCCATCGGGCCGGCCGGCGAAAACCGGGTGCGCTATGCGGCCATCATGAACAACAAGCACCGGGCCGCGGGCCGCTGCGGACTGGGTGCGGTGATGGGATCCAAGAAACTCAAGGCCATTGCCTGCAGCGGCAGCCAAAAAATAGACTTGGCAGACAAAGAAAATTTTCGACAGATTGCCAGAAAGCAGATCGAACTGCTCGACGAGTCCATCCTGAAGGTGGGCTTTGAGACCTTCGGCACCAACATGATCTCGGACATGGTCAACGCCCGCGGCGGCTATCCTACCCACAACTGGCAGCAGGGCGTTTTCGAAGATATCGACGAGGTGGGCGGCCAGGCGTTGACCGACAAGGTGCTGGTGGACAAGGTGGCCTGTTTTGCCTGCCCGATTGCCTGCGGGCGCAAAACCGAAATCAAAGAGGGCCCCTACAAGGGCCACAAGGGCGAAGGGCCGGAATACGAAACGGCCAACACCCTGGGGGCCATGTGCGGTGTGTCGGATTTGAATGCCATCACCATGGCCAACTACCTGTGCAATGAATACGGGCTCGATACCATCAGCGCCGGTGCGACCATCGCCTTTGCCCTGGAGTGTTACGAAAAGGGAATATTGACGACCGAGCATACCGATGGCCTGGAACTTTCCTTTGGAAACCCCGAGCTGATCGTGAGCCTGATCAAAAAGATCGCCATGCGTGAAGGGATCGGGGATATGCTGGCCGAAGGCAGCCGGGCGATGTCGCAAAAACTGGGGCAGGGATCAGCGCACTTCGCCATGCATGTCAAGGGCCTGGAACTGCCGGCCTACGACCCCCGGGCGGCCAAAATATGCGGACTGGGGTACGTGACCGCCAACCGCGGCGGCGACCACATTACCGGGTACATCGAGGGGCCGACCTTCGTGGACATGCCCTTTCTGCTCATCGAAGACAGCCAGATCGACGATCCCCTGGTGGCCACTCCCAAAGAGGCCGGGGTTCTGGTGGATCTGGAAAATGCGCTGACCGTCTTTGACTGTATCGGCGCCTGTAAATTCATGGGGATTCTGCTTCCTGCCGAGGATTACGTGGAACTGATCAAGCATGCCACCGGCTGGGACATGGATGTGGCCCAGTTTCGACAGGCAGGAGAACGGATCTACAACCTGATCCGGGCATTTTGCGTGCGCGAAGGCATCGACCGGGAATCCGATATGCTGCCGGGGCGGCTGATGGAAGATCCGCTGCCCGACGGCCCGGCCGCCGGCATGGTCATCGAAAGGGACACATTGGAAACCATGAAAGATGCCTACTATGAATTTCGCCAGTGGGATAAAAAGACCGGCAAACCAGAACCGGACAAGCTCCGGGATCTGAAACTGGATGTATTGATCGCAGACCTATGGGGAGAACAATAATGGGATATGACGATATACCCTGGTCAAAAAGTTACAAACTGGGGCCTTACAAGCTGGAACACAGCCTGGCGCCTTATCCCGTGGTGCCGGTTTACCAGGCCCTGGATGATGCCGCCCGGAAATACCCGGGCAAAACCGCCATCCTGTTTCAGGAACGAAAAATAAAATACAGGGATCTGAAAGCCCAGGTCGATCGACTGGCCGGCGGCCTGGTCCGGCTGGGGGTCAAAAAAGGCGACAAAATCGCCCTTTTTCTGCCCAACTGCCCGGAGGCAATTATCGCCGACTGGGCCATATTAAAGACCGGTGCGGCGGTCGTTCCCATCAGTATCCTGCGCACCGACGATGGCATTATCCACGAGGCCGGCAGCGCCGGGGCCAGGGTCATCGTCTGCCGGGAGGAACACTTGGAGCGGCTGGGGACCCTCAAGGAACGCTGCGGGTTTAAGCACCTGGTGGTGACCTCCACGGCGGGATACGATATTTCGGAGGTCTCTGTTTCCCTGCCGGACGGGGCGGTCTCCTTTCAAAAGCTGGTGGAAGAAAGTGCGCCTCTGGACCCGGCGGTGGAGATCGATCCCAGGGAAGATCTGTGCGAGCTGGCCTTTACCGGGGGAGCGACCGGAGTGCCCAAAGGGGTCATGATCACCCATTTTAACCGGTATAGCTGCATCCGGCAGGGGTTTGCCTGGATTTTCAAACCCATGATCGGGGCCATTTCCGGCAAGGCATCGATTCTGATTCCCATCCCTTTGTTTCATTCCTATGG
>CAZNZW010000124.1:0-2390 GCA_964577615.1 uncultured Desulfobacterales bacterium
AACTTGGCAGGGCGTAATAGCGCGCCAGCCGGGCCACCGCCCCGCTGATCAGGGCGCATTCGGGCGTACCCACCGACGCCAGGGCCATTTTCAGATCCATGGCCGTGGTTGAGCTGCCATAGATCACCGGCGCCCCCCTGCGGGTCAGCTGGCTCAGGGTAATACCGCCTAAAATTTCCGCATTGTGGGTCACCAGGGTCCCGGCCAGGGTCACCGGCGCGGTGGCACCGGACATGGCCATGGAAAGGATATTGCACACAACGTTGTTTCTGGCCGCCGTCATGATGATATCGCAGCAGTCGGTGATCAGCTTCAGCGGGCTGACCGGGCAGGTGGTGAATGAAACAATGGGCCGTTCCCTGAACTTCTTGACACCCCCCACAATGGCCGCGGCCATTTCCAGAATCTTTTCCAGCAGTTTGCCGTTTCCCGGACCAAAGGCGCAATGTTTGGTCGTATTCGTCAGGTAGGCTTCCGCATTGTGAAGGGGCACCACCGTCTGGTCGATCTCGTGGGCGCCCAGGGCCTTTTCACAAAAATCGACTTCGTCGAGGTAGTCGATGATGCGGGCCGTATCGACCAGGTCCTGCTTGTTGGGCGTCCGGTTCTCTCCGGTGTGAAGATCGTTGACTTTCACGCCTTCGCTGAAATTAGTAAAATGGACCCGGTTGCTTTCCAGGACCAGATCGTGCCTGGGGTCCCGGCCGGCCAGGATCACCTTGGACGGTGCCGACCGGATCGCTTCCTCCACCAGATAGGGCGGAATTTTGACGATCCGGCGCTCCCGGTCCACCCGGGCGCCGCCGCCTTCAAAAGTATCCAGCGCGATTTCATCTTCGATATAGATCCCGGTGGTATCAAGCAGTTCCAGGGTGCCGAGATGGATTTCGTTGAGTTCGTCTTCGGTGAGGATGTTTAGGCTCAATCCCCCGTTCAGTCTTTTGCCTGCATGTAAATTCCGTTTCATCGGTTAAATACCCTGCGATAGTTTGTCGATAAATATATGGCCCCGGTCCAGCAGATCATCGTGGTCCGTGGGCCGGGTCAGGTTGTTAAGCACGTCCCGTACATAGTTCCGCAACACTGCATCCGCCGATATCGATCCGTTGGCCTGCCACTGATCCAGGGTCTTCGACGGCCAGATGAGACTGTCGTAGGGCAGGTCCCGGAAAAGCGTGCTGGTCAAATCGGCCATAAGAAAGTTGCCGCCGGGACCGATCGCGTCTGTTTCATCCAGAGCCACGGATGCCTCGTCCAGGGCAAATCCGTCGGCAAATATCCGGGACAGCCGGATCACTTCATCGGCATAGACCACGGCCGCCGGAGAGAATACCATGGAATCAAAATTACCGCCGACAAACGGAGCCAGCCCCACTTTGCCCAGCAGGCTCGAAAAATGATTCATCCAGAACCCGCCCGCGGCCAGCAGATCGGCCCCCCATCCGGGCCCGCTGCCCGATGTGCCCGAGTGGGGCAGGCCATAGTGAGCCATCATTTCCGCACAGGCCAGGTTGAGCAACATGGTATGCGGGGTATACAGGCTCATCATCGACCGCATGTCAAACCCCGCCGGCAGGCTCCCCAGGATGATAGGCGTTCCTGGCCGGATCAGTTGCGAGAGCAAAAGACCCGCAAGCAGTTCGGCATTGAGCAGGGCCAGCGTCCCCCCGGGCGTGATGGGCGTGGTGGCGCCGGACATCCCGTAATTGTTGAAAATAAGCGGCAGTCCCCGGTCGATGGTCATTGTCATCTTCCCGGTGGTCTCTTCGTTGAGCACCAGGGGGGAGATGGGGTTGACGTACGGCATCACAAAGGGTTGCCCGGCCGGATTGCCATGGACCTGTTCGATCAGATCGAGAACCGGGCCAAAACAGCAATGCTCGGAAACCAGTATCACCAGTGGCTTGACAGTGCTGGCCATCATTTGCAGGGTCGTATGCAGATCCGCCGTCTGCGGGGGAAGATCCTGGGCAATCCCCGGCGTGGACAGTAAATCGAATTGCGCCAGGGTCTGCGCCAATCGGGCAGCCGCAGCCACATGGTCGATGGAAAACGGTATGATCCCGTCCGTTTCCGGATCCTGGAAATAGAGATTGGTGACACCGATACCGAATCGTGTCCGGTTTTTTTCCCCCGGTCCGATCGTGAAGGCCGGATTCCCGGCACGATCATAAATATCCACGTGATCAGGTGCCTGATCAATGGCCCATTGGACTGATTCGGCCGGGATGACGACCCGGTGTTCGGGCAATACCCGGCAGCCCCCTTTTTCAAAAAGGGAACGGGCGGCATCCGAATCCACCCGCACACCCGTCTCCGACAGAATCTTCAACGAGTCGTCGTGTACCCGGGCACATTGCTCACCGGTCAGGCATCTCATGGCGGGACGA
>CAZNZW010000125.1:0-2312 GCA_964577615.1 uncultured Desulfobacterales bacterium
ATCGATTGCTGATCGTGTATACGGACAGTTCCGCCTGGGTGCATGAACTCCGGTTCCAGACGGATGAAATCATAAGCCGGTTAAATGCCGCACTGGAAAAGGATCTGGTCGATGATATCCGTTTCCGGATCGGTCCTGTTGGCGGCGCCGAAGATGCGGTACCCGGCGGTTCCTTTGAAGATGGGGATACCCCATGACCGGTTCAACGCCTTTTTTGGCGGGTGCCGCCGATGTCGGCCGCCTGACCCGGGATTCGTTCTGCCATCAGCGGCTGACCGTCTACCAGCACAAAACCGGATACCGTTTTTCCATTGATTCGGTGCTGCTGGCCGGTTTTGTCCGCCCCGGAAAAGGGCGGCGTCTGGTGGACCTGGGATGCGGGTGCGGCATCATCGCACTGCTGCTGGCCGGCCGATATGCGGAGCTGCGAATGTGGGGCGTTGAAATTCAACCGGCGCTGGCCGCGCTGGCCCGGCGTAACGTCACCGCCAACGGGATGGCCGATCGGATCCGGATACTGGAGACGGACATGCGTGCCCTGTCACAGTCCATGACCGGCGGCGTGGTGGACGGCGTCTGCTGCAATCCGCCTTTTGGCCGTGCCCGTTCCGGCCGGATCAACCCGGACACGGAGCAGGCGCTGGCGCGTCATGAAATTCAGATTTCGCTGCCGGCGCTGACCGGCGTCGCCCGCCGGATTCTGCGCACCGGTGGCCGCTTTTTCCTCATTTTCCCTGTCGACCGGATCACCGATCTTCTCTGCCAGATGCGCGCCGACAATATTGAGCCCAAGCGGCTGCAGATGGTTCACTCGTATGCCGCCCGGTCGCCCCGGCGCATTATGGTTGAAGGGGTTGCCGGCGCCCGCCCCGGCACGGTCATTGATCCCGCTCTGGTGATCTATCGGCCGGACGGCACATATACCGATAGGGTCCGGCAGCTCATGGCGTGAAGCGGCCGTCCCTGCTGAGCGTCAGTGTAGGTTGAACAAGGGGCTGTCTTTTTTGTTTTTCTACGTTTCCCGGACAGGGGGAATCTCGACCGGCGACCGGCCGGGCCGGTGGCGCCAGAGGCGAAGGATATCGGCGTCGAGGGTGGCATAGGAAAACGCCTTTATCCAGTCCCCTGTATTGCAGTATGTTTTTTCCCGATGCGAAACGATTTCCGGATGATGGGTGTGACCCATCAGGATGATATCGAAGCCTTTTTCAGCCAGAGACCAGGCGGCCCGGCGGTAATAGACGGGGCCGAACCTGGGCCCCCGGTGGTGATTTCGTCCCCGGCTGAGGCCCGAAAAAAACAGGGCCAGGCCGATGCCGATGTCCGGGTGGATCAGGCGGTATCCTGTTTGCAGAACAGGGTTTCGCAACAATCGTTTCAACAGCCGGTACCCGCTGTCGGCGGCAATGAGACCGTCTCCGTGGGTCATGTAAATGCGGCGTTTACCGGTGGTGATTTTCCATGCGTCCGGGTGGATGCGGATGCCGATATGATCCGTCAGGAAGGTCCCCAGGGCAAAATCGTGATTACCGGCGATGTAATGAATATCAACGCCCCGTTCGACGAGACCTTTAAGTGCATGGAGAATATTGAAATAATCGGGCCGGATGGCATGACGGTATTCCACCCAGAAGTCGAACAGATCGCCGAGGATGAAGAGTTGACCGGCGTCGTCGCGGATGCGGGTTAAAAAATCGATCAGCATCCGTTCGCGCTGGATAACATCGGGCAGGTTGGCGCCCAGATGGGCGTCTGAAATGAAATAGGCGCGCGGAGCGGTTTTGCGTAAAGGGGTCATGGGTGTCTTGCGTCCGCCTCTTTTTTCAGCTGGTTTTCCAGCTGGGCAAACAGATCTTTCTTCTTCCGGGCCTGATCGGCCCGAATCGCCGCGATCTTTTCGGACATTGTTTCTTTGTCAGACTTGAATTCGGCCATGGCTTTGTCCAGGGCGCTCTGCGTTTTCGCATGCCTGAATTTTTCGATGTTTAAATGCGCTTTGATGAAAAGGCGGTTCCCATGGGCCTGTTCGACCACCTCGACGATATCTTCTTTCTGTAGTTTTCGTAAAACCACGCCGCCCTGTTCCAGAGACATGGCCAGATGGCGACACACCTGATCCAGTGCCGGCGGCGTTTTCTGTGTGTGACTGAGCACCCGAATGGCAGCCACGAACAGGTGCGCTTCAGCATATAGATTACATTCGTTTTTCAGCATCTCGGAATCCAGACTTGACTTTAAAATTAAGGAAGGGTAACAAATTTGATTGATTTGTCAAGCAGGCCAATGCGAATATCACCTTAACACTCTGTTAT
>CAZNZW010000126.1:0-2282 GCA_964577615.1 uncultured Desulfobacterales bacterium
CCGCCCAGCCGCACTTCTTCGATATCGGCAAAGATCAGGGGATTCGTCGTGGTTGAGTTGATCTCGATATCGATGACCCGGGCCGCATGGGCCACGGCATCTTTGCTGGCGCCATGAATCTGCGGCGAGCAGCGCAGGGTATAGGCATCCTGGATCCGGGCGCACCCCTCGTGGGAGGCGATGATGCCGCTGTCGGCGGTCAGGCGCAGGATATTGTCGGCCGTGGCCAATTGTCCCGGATGGGGCCGCACCTGGTGGATTCTCGGATCAAACTCGGAATTACTGCCCATCAACACTTCCAGGGTCATGGCACAGGCGATATCGGCGGTTTTAGACAGCCGGACCGCATCGTTGACCACCAGCACACCGATGGCGGTCATCACCTGGGTGCCGTTGATCAGGGCCAGTCCCTCTCCTGCTCCAAGTTTCAACGGTTCAAGGCCGATCTGCTGCAGCACTTTTCCGCCGGGCAGACGCTTTCCATTATAATTGGCCTCGCCCTTGCCAATGAGCACCAGGCCCATATGCGCCGTGGGGGCCAGGTCGCCGCTGGCGCCCACCGACCCTTTTTCCGGAATAATCGGGCTGACTCCTTTGTTGAGAAACGTTAATAGATATCTCAGGGTTTCCATGCGGCAGCCGGAATACCCCATGGAAAGATCATGCACCCGCAGGGCCATAACGGCCCGGGACACCTCGTCCGGCAGGGGCCCGCCGATGCCCGCCGCATGACTCATGAGGATATTCTCCTGAAGCGTGCGGGTATCCTCTGGCGAGATGGTTACATTACACATACTGCCGAAACCGGTGGTAATGCCGTAGATCACTTTTCTTTCGTCCACCCAGCGGGCAATCAGCTCGCTGGTTTTATCCACCCGTCGTTCGCCTTCATCAGAGCAGGCGGCGGGGGCGTCGTATCGCGATACCGCTACCAGATCGTCGATGGTGATAGGTTGCTTATCCAGAAACAGGGGCTGCATATGGCTGGCTCCTTTACATCTTTTTCTTCATGTCTTGGTTGTATATACATGTATGTAACACCGATATTTCCACACGTCAACCTTCATGCCACACCCAGTGAACACAAATACACGGTTTCAGATTTATATGGGATTAATCGACAAAGATCTTCCCGATATTCGCCGTCGTCAATGGTTCATCCATATACATGCCAGGGCCGATACGTTAAATCGATTCCATGTCCCGCTCAACAGAGACCGGCATCTTCATGTCGGGCGCATCACCGGTAAAATTGTTTCGGCAATTTCATCGGCTTTTTCCAGTTAAAGATACGAGAAATCGATTATACAATATGGATCCGGTCTGATTCATCCGGCACGTTGATGACAGGGCTATTTTGCTTAATTCTTCAATCGGGATATGGCATTTAATGATGTGCCGATCATCCACGACCTGCTCGGGTGGCCGCTCGTTATCACAAATATCGCCGATTCTCCGATGACAGCGGGTGAAAAACGGGCAGCCTTTGCGCGGTTTTATGTTCGCGCTGAATATCCATCAACAACTCGGTCACAACTGCAGCCACCGATACGTCGATTTCCGAAATATCTTTCCCTTGTGACGGACTTCACCGTCCATACCGGTCTCCAGCCCCATCAATACCTTGGCAAAGGTTGATTTCCCGCAGCCGGATTCCCCGACAATGGCGACAGTCTCCCCTTCTCTGGCCATAAAGACGTTCGGCTCTTCATTGGCTTTGACATACCGCACACGCTTGCCGGTAATCAACGCCATCAGCAAGCTGTCCCGAACTTCGTAGTACTTCTTCATTCCGTCCACTTCAAGGACCCGTTTGCCGATTTCAATTACTTCTTTGGCTTCACCGGCTTCGGCTTTCTTACGATGGTCTATTTCTTGGTAGCGCAGGCATCGCACACGATGATCGGCCACGCTGCCTTCAACGGTTTCCATCCTGAAATGGTCCACATCACACAGGCCGGGGTTGAAATGATCGCAGCGGGGGTGAAACATCCCTGTGGGCAAACGGTAGTGGAAGCTGGCCCCGAATCGGCTTGAGCGGTGCCGCGTTTTTGCCGGCCGTCGGCAAGGGGATACAGGCAAAAAGGCCATGGGTGTAGGGATGCCGCATCCATCTAAAGAGCGAGTTGATCGTTCCCTCTTCCACCACTTCTCCGGAATACATCACAAACACGCGGTCACAGGTCTCTAAGATCAGACCCAAATTGTGGGAAATATAGATCTGTGACGTGCCGAATTTTTTACTGATATCGGCCACCATCCTGACGGTACCGGCCTCCACG
>CAZNZW010000127.1:0-2258 GCA_964577615.1 uncultured Desulfobacterales bacterium
TGACCCGGGTCAAGACGGATAAAGGAGATATCCGCTGCGACATCGTCGTCAATGCTGCCGGAATCTGGACGGCTCAGGTGGCGGCCATGGTGGGCGCCGTCGTTCCCTGCACGCCGGTCGTCCACCAGCACATCGCCCTGGAACCGGTTGAGGGGCACGAAATTCCCGGCGACAGCCCGACCTTTCGGGATTACGAGGCGCTGGTATACGGCCGTCCCGAAGGCGGCAGCTATCTGGTGGGCGGCTGGGAGCCGAATCCGCCGTCTCAGTGGGTGGACGGGGTGCCGTGGGAGCACGAATCAGCAGACCTGCCCAACGATTTTGACCGGTTTGCCCCCATGCTGGAAGATACCATCGCGCGCTTTCCATTCCTGGCCGAGTCCGGAATGGTGAATCTGGTGGCCCATCCCGATGCCTTTACCCCGGATAACGGACCGCTGCTGGGACCGTGGCCGGGTATCAGGGGATTCTGGTTTGCCGGAGCGTCCTGCATGCACGGGTTTGGCGGGGGCGGCGGTTTCGGCAAAATCATGGCCGAGTGGATCACCACCGGACAGACCGAATGGGATGTGCACGCCTTTCGGGCCTGGCGGTTCAGTCGTCATTATCTGGACCCGTTCTATGCCGCCAAATGTGCCTGTGAGTGCTATAAATACTACTATCGGACCTACTATCCCGACGATGAAGACACGGTCATGCGTCCGCGGCGCATCAGCGCCTTCCACCATCGTCTCCAGGACCTGGGGGCGGTATTCGGAAAGAAAAACGGATGGGAGCGGGCCAACTACTTTGAACCGGATAAACCCTGGCGCCGGGCCGGCGAAGATCAGCGGAAATGGGGCGGGTGGGTCAAACCGCCGTATTTCGATACCGTGGCCAAAGAGGCCGGCGCCGTGCGTCACCGGGTGGGACTGTTTGATTTAAGCTCATTCGGCAAGATCGACCTTTCAGGACCGGGATCCCTGGCGCTGATTCAACGTATCACCGACAACAACATGGACCGGCCGGAAGGCGCGGTTATCTATACCCAGTTTCTCAATAAAACCGGCGGGATTGTGGGGGATGTCATGGTGACCCGGCTGGGCGGGGAACATTTCCGAATCATCAGTGGATCAGGGACGATTAATTCCGATCTGGGCTGGATCCGGTTAAATCAGCAGGGTGATGACGCGGCGGTGACGATTTCCGACGTCACCGAACAGCTGGCCGTGATCGGTATCTGGGGCCCCCAGGCGCGAAACGTGCTGAAAGCCGTTACCAGTTCGGATGTATCCAACAGCCGTTTCCCCTATATGACGGCGGCCACCATTGATATTGGCGGCATTCCTGTTCTGGCGCAACGGGTGACCTATGTGGGCGAGCTGGGCTGGGAATTCTATGTCCCGACGGAAAAAGCGATTTTTGTCTGGGACCGGTTATGGGAAGCCGGCAAAGAATATGAAATGGCGGCCTGCGGCTATAAGACCATCGATGCCCTTCGGCTTGAAAAAGGCTACCTGGCCTTTGCCAGCGATATGACTCCGCTGGAAAATCCCTTTGAAGCAGGTTTGGGGTTTTGCGTCCGAATGGGCAAGGGGGACTTTATCGGCCGGGATGCCCTCAAGCAGGCAAAAGAAACCGGTAAACGGCAACGGCTGTGCACGATAGTCATCGGCGATGGGACCTACCAGACCCTGTATGGCGGTGAAGCGGTTTATGGCGGCGGCGAGATTGTTTCCCGGCTGCGAAGCGCCGGATATGGCCATACGGTTCAGCAAAACATCGGGTTTGCCTATCTGCCGGTGGATCTGACTGTGAAGGGAACCAAGCTTCAGGTTGAAATTTTCGGAGAGCTGGTTCCGGCCGCCGTGGCGCAGGATGTGCTCTACGATCCCGAGGGGAAAGCCATTCGGCAGTAAAAGTTATTGCATACGGGCAAGCGGATGATCGCGGTGGCATGCCGCTTTCATCTGTTTTTCATTTTTTCCTGATCAATGATCCGGGATACCGCAGGGAGCAGCCGAATCAACTGTTGCCCATCAGGGAATTTATTGGCCTCATCGCTTCCCAGCCTCCCAGCGTCCAAGCCTCCCAACCTCCCAGCCTTGTTAACTCTTTTGAAACCTTGACAAAATTCATCCGGGCTGCTACGCATTATGTTGTACGATTTGTGACAACAATAGGATCCGGCATGCAGCATTCCTATAATCTGGCGAATATCGGCCTGTCCGATTATGCGATACACACGTACCTGTCACTTCTCAGGTGTCACCCCGTCA
>CAZNZW010000128.1:0-2250 GCA_964577615.1 uncultured Desulfobacterales bacterium
GTGGCAGTGTCGGAAACAGTGGCAGTGGCAATGGAGCCGGTACCGGCGGCGCGGACGGTCCCGGTGTCGGCAGCCCGGGCAATGGCGGCATGAGCGGTCAGGGCGGCAATGTCGGTATCGGGTCGGCGGGTATCGATACGGGCAATACATGCAACCATTAAATGACCCAATCCTGACCGGATGGTCCGATTGAAAGGAGACGCAGACATGTTGATGCCTCACACCCACGATTCCGCTGCGGAATCAACCCGGGGAAAAAAGGATGGTGCCGAACTGGATCCGGCGATTCGCTGGCGGATCGGCGAGCGCCTTAACCATCTCTTTGAAAGACGCTGCGACGCCTTGATCGCCGAGGGAAAATCCGACCATCCGGCCGTGATTGCCGGGGATACAGCGATTACCTATCCGGCCCTGGACCGGCGGGCCAACCAGATGGCCCGCCACCTGAAAAATCAGGGCATTGCTTCCGGCGACCGCGTGGGCGTACTGCTCGAACGGCCGCTCGACACCTATGCGGCGCTGCTGGCCATTCTCAAGGTCAATGCCGCCTATGTGCCGCTGGATATGGGGTTTCCCGAGGAACGGATCGCCTTTATCGCCAAGGACGCGGATCTGGCGGCCATCATCACCGTCTCCGGTTTGAGTTACCATTTAGAGAATGTGGAAATTCCGCTTATCCGTCTGGATACGGCTGCCGAGGCCATTGATGCGGAAAACCCGCATCGGCTGACCGGTCCAAAAAAAAATACCGACGACCCACTCTGCTATATCATCTATACGTCGGGCACCACCGGCAACCCCAAGGGGGTCGCCATTGATCATCCGAGTATCTGTAATTTTGTCCGGGTGGCAGGGGATGTGTACGGGATTAAAGAAGACGACCGGGTTTACCAGGGAATCACCATTGCCTTTGATTTTTCCGTGGAGGAGATCTGGGTCCCGTTGATTGCCGGGGCCACGCTGATTCCCGCGCGGGCCGGCACGTGCCGCATCGGCGCGGATCTGGCCGATTTTCTCAACGAGAACCGGGTCACGGCCATGTGCTGCGTGCCCACGCTGCTGGCCACCATTGAAACGGATATTCCATCCCTGAGGCTGCTGATGGTTGGCGGGGAAGCCTGCCCCCACGACCTGGTGGTCAGATGGCATCGGCCGGGCCGGACCCTCCTCAACACGTACGGCCCCACCGAAGCCACGGTAACGGCCACCTGGTCCGAGCTGCGGCCGGACAAACCGGTCACGATCGGCCGCCCCATGCCCACGTATTCGATTGTCATCCTGGATGAAAATCAACGCCCGGTATCAACCGGAACTGCGGGTGAGATCTGCATTGCCGGCATCGGTCTGGCCCGGGGATATGTCAATCAGGAAGCGTTGACCCGAAAGGCGTTCATTCCTGATTTTCTCGACATGCCCGGAAATCCTTCGGGACGGATTTATCGCACCGGAGATCTGGGCCGGCTCAATGAAGATAACGAGATTGAATACCTGGGGCGCATCGACACCCAGGTCAAAATCCGGGGATACCGGATCGAACTGACCGAGATCGAATCAGTATTCCTGGAAATCCCCGAAATTGACCAGGCAGTTGTCCATCCCCACACACCGGCCGCCGGCGTGACCGAACTGGTGGCGTACTGCACCCTGAAAAAGGGGGTCGCCGGGCTGCCCGATACGCTTTCACCGCACCTTGCCCGGCGTCTGCCCGGATATATGATCCCCGCCTATATCGAGACGATCCGGCAAATTCCCATTCTGCCGAGCAACAAAGTCAACCGCAAGGCCCTGCCGAAACCATCCGGACCCCGGTTTACGGCAGCGGGATCTTCCTTTACGCCGCCGGCAACCGATCTGGAGCAAACAATTGCCGACGCCGTGGCCGGCGCCCTCGATCTTACCAGCGTGTCGGTGACGGATCATTTCTTTGACGACCTGGGCGGCCATTCCCTGGCCATGGCCATGGCTGCTTCCCGGCTTCGCACCCGATCAGAACTTGACGGCATCGGCCTGGCCGATTTTTATCAATACCCCACGATCCGGACACTGGCCGAATACCTGGACCGGAAAGCGGAAGCCGTCCCGCAACAACCCGGCCCCGCACAGGACCCATCGGCCGGGAAAGACCGATACCGGCCGGCGTCCCTTAAGGTCTGGGCCTGCGGCATCGGGCAATTCATTTCGATTTTTGCCTACCTGGGCGTTTTGTCCCTGCCCCTTGTTTTTCTGGTTCGCCGGATCAACGCATATCCA
>CAZNZW010000129.1:0-2243 GCA_964577615.1 uncultured Desulfobacterales bacterium
GCCTGAATTTATACCAATTTTCAGCCTGTGTCAGAAATCGTGGACCGCCGTATTTTCCCCACCGGGAGAATATCTGGTTGTTTTTCTCTCATGCATTCTCTGTTAAATTTGGTTTATCACGCACCGATATTAACATGGCTGGACCTTCCGGCGGCCGGGATGCGGCCTTTCGGTCTGATGTCGGTATATTTGATCTGAGCAGTATACTGACCGGGTAAAAAAACCCCCGGAACGGTTGACGAACCGGGGGTAACCATTGAAAACCTTTAGCCGAATTAAACCGTCGCCGGGGAAGGCGGCACCTCCTTCAGAACAGCTACCCCACGGGCCAGTTCCAGAAGAACGCCCATTCCCTGCTTGATTTCGGGGTCGCTCATGGCGCCCATCATGCCCATCAGGCCAACTTCCCTGGCACGGGATGGATCAACCCGCCCGGGGATTTCAGCGGCCCGCTCAATCAGTGCCACCGCCCGTGGTTCGGTCAGTTTTTTGACGGCGGTGAGCAGCCTGACCATACCATTGCGGGTCTGCTCTAAGTCGTCCGGAGAAAAGGACTGGCTGAGATTTTTTACAATCTCAAGCGATGTGTTCAATAGTCGAAAGACACCTTTTTGTTCAAGCTCGTCCAGAAAAGAGATCAGCTGGGGGACCGAATTTTTTAACAGGGGTTCGGCCATCTGGATAAAATCGATCACATTCTTGAGCTGGTCCAGGCTGAAATTAAATGTATTCACATTGCGCATCATTTTTTTTAAAAGAAACGTGAGGTCTTCCAGTTGAAAATCCGACTCAACGTCCGACAGGCCGGAAATCAAGGCCTGCACGGCCTCGTTCACCCGCGGGGCCAATTCTTCTCTTAATTCACTTATGGACCTGGCCGATTCGGCCACCGGCGCTATCCGCGCTTCCAGGCGATCCAGCCGCTCGAGTATCAATGCTTCCTGAGTCATCTGAATTACCTCCTTTCTACGCCACCTTCCGGATTTTACCGGCCAGGCTCATCTGGGGTTCCAGGGGCAGATCAAGCCCTTTCATCATCAGGTTCCAATAGACCCATCTGAACATCATCTTGCCCCAGTAATTGCTCAGGCTGTCCTCAAGCAGACTGAACGGTCCCATGCCTGGAAAGGGAAATTTTCCGGGCAGTGGTTCAACATCATAATTAAAATCAAGAAGGATGGCTTTTTCGAATCCCGAGGATAAAAAGCAGGTGGCATGCCCGTCGAACTGGTGCGTCGCCTCGTATCCGTCGATTTCCCGCATCAGATTGGCCACCAGGGTATAGGCCATGTAGTGCGCCACGGAGCCGGCCTTTGAGGTGGGTACGTTGGTGGTATCACCGATCACGAATATGCGGTCAAAATTTTCTGCCTTCAGGGTCCCGTTGTCCGTGGCCACAAACCCGACCGGATCGCTGATTTCCGAATCGATCAATACCTGGTCGCCCATGTTGGGGGGGATGGCGACCAGTAAATCGTAACCGACCTTATCGCCCCTGTGGGATTCAATGGTTTTGTCATTGACATTGACCTGGGCCAGATCAAAATGGGGCGTGACCCTGATATTTTTTTTAACGGCAACCTCAGCCAGGATTTTGGAGGCCACGGGCTTGGTAAATACATTGTCCAGCGGTGTCACCAGCTCGATATCGACTTTATCGCGAACACCACTGGCCGTAAAAAACCAGTCGGCCATGAATACAAATTCCAGGGGAGCAATGGGGCATTTATAAGGAATTTCGGCAATATTCAGGACGATTTTGCCGGAATCAAAATATTTCATTTTTTTCCTGAGCGCGAGTGCGCCGCCCAGGGTATAAAAATCAAAAATATCCTTACGCCATCCATCTGTCATCCCTTCGATTTCTTCCGGGGCAATATCGCATCCAGTGGCAATGACCAGCCAGTCGTAGTCGTATTTGCCGCCTTTTTTTGTTTCCACCCGGCGCTCTTTGGCATCAATCCGGGTGATATCGTCGCAGACAAAATCCACCCCTTTGGGAATAAAATCCTTTTTCGGTTTTATCACATCCTGCTCGCCGTAAATACCAAAAGGAATAAACAGGTATCCGGCCTGATAGTGATGCTGCTCTTTGCGGTCAATGATGGTCATTTCCCATTCAGATTCAGACAGTTCCCTGCGAAGCATGTTGGCGACGATGGTACCACCGGCACCGGATCCCAGGATAAGAATTTTTCTCATGGCAGCCTCCTGATTTAAGTCTGGTATCTATGAAAAATGCC
>CAZNZW010000130.1:0-2200 GCA_964577615.1 uncultured Desulfobacterales bacterium
GCCAGGGCCACGACCTTGGCGCCGCGATCATGGCCGTCCAGGTCCGGTTTGGCAATAAGTACTCTGATTTTTTGGTCAGACATAGGATATTTCCTTATTTCTTCGTATCCACATTATCAAAATCTGCAAGAACTGCCGCCTGGCCTTTGAGGATGTGTGCTCTGACCAGCCTTTCGGTCCCGTCCACATCCCGCTTGCGAATCACCCTCAGCATCCGGCGATGGTCCGCATTGCTTGCCCTGGCCAGGGATTTTTTCTGCAGAATAATTTTTCGAAACCGGTGAAACTGGTCCCGCAGGGTATCGATCATCGTAATCAAACGATCATTGCCACTTAAGGCGTACAATAATTGATGAAATTCCGTATTGATCGCCACCAGCCGGTCCATTCGACCTTCACCCAGACAGTGTTCGAATTCATCGATTTTTTTAACCAGTGGTCTCAGGTCCCCTTTGCGGTACCTCAGGGCGGCCAGCCCGGCCGCGTAGCTTTCGAGGACGCTGCGAATACCGAACGTCTCCTCGATATCTTTGGGACCAAACCCGGAGACCACAAATCCCCGTTTTTCCCCCTGGACGATCAATCCTTCCCGTTCGAGCTTATGGAGCGCTTCCCGCACCGGCGTCCGGCTGATCCCCATGGCCTCGGCAATCCGGCTTTCAACCAGCCGATCGCCCGATGCGATATCGCCCCGGACAATGGCTTTGCGCAAATCCTGATACACGTGCTGCCCCATGGACAGGGGACGGCCAATGACGCGTAATGCGCCCGGTATCATATTTTCTGATTTTTTACGCTGCATCGTATCCATATCCACGGCTAAGCATGAAAACCACCCAGCCTCCCAGCTTCCAAGCCTATATCACACCTTTATCCCTCAAAGCCGCCAGCGCTTCATCTGAGTACCCCAGTTGCCCGTAGATTTCGGCATTTTGCTCGCCAAACCGGGGCGGAAACGCAAGCTGCCGGTTATTCTTTTCAAGCAGCGGTGTCATATACGGCGCCGGTGCCAGGGTCAGTTCCGTCCCGGTGACCGGGTCTTTGGAATGAAGTAGTTTTTTCTCAACCAGCGGTTCGCTGATCACATCGTCAATCCGGTTGATTTTGCTGATGGGCACCGTGATGGACGTGAACAGCGCGATCAGCTCATCCGTGGTATGCTGCCGGGTAATCTCATTAATGGCCCGGTTGAGATTGGCGACATCCTGGATGCGCCCCTTGTTTTTTTCATAGGCCGGCTGATCCAGGGACTTGAACATCTCCTGGGAAACGATCGAGGCCCACTGACGGTCATTGCCCGCAGCGATATACACAAAACCGTCTCTGGTTTCATAGACCGATACCGGGCTGAAAAATTCGTGGGTATTACCCCGCCGGGTGACGGTTTTGCCGAAACTGGCCGTCATGTTAATGGGCACCGTCAGCCAGGACAGGGACGATTCAAACATGGACAGATCAAGACGCGATCCGTCACCGGTCACTTCACGTTTGTACAACGCCTTCATCAGCAGTCCGTAGGCATGTTCACTGGTCCCCATATCCGGCAGCGGAATCCCCATCACCATGGGCGATCCGTCGGCTTCACCGGTGACTTCCATCAAGCCGGATCGGGCCTGGAGGATGGGGTCGTAGGCGCCCTCATTGCTGTCCGGTCCAAAACCGGTGACTCCCAGCCAGATGATATCCGGTTTGATCGATTTCAGGGTATCATAATCAATCCCCAGCTTGGTATAATTACGGGGCAGCTGGTTGGTGGCAAAGATATCGATTTTCAATTCTTTGATGAGAGACCGAAAGAGCGTCTGACCTTCGGGATCGGCCAGATTGATGGTCAACGCTTTTTTTCCGGCATTAATGGTAAGATAGTAGGCGTTCATCCGCTCTTCATCCAGCACATTATCACCGATAAAACGATTGGGATCGCCGTAAACGGGATGTTCGAGGCGGATCACCTCCATTCCGTCCATGGCCAGGCGATAGGTGAGATAGGGCAGCACCGTGGCCTGCTCCAGTGACAATACGCGAATTTTCTTGAGAAATTCCATAAAATACTCCGATTAATTCTCCACCAAATATAGAGGGTGCCTGCCTTAAGTAATCCTCCTGAAAGGAGGCGGCTATTTCACATGTTTTGGTTTCCCCTTCGTGTCGTGCCGAGCATCGCAGGGTCGGGCGATAAGGAGCTGTGGCTGTCTGAGCG
>CAZNZW010000131.1:0-2145 GCA_964577615.1 uncultured Desulfobacterales bacterium
AAATATAGATTTGATTCCCAAAACACATCACTGGAAACCCCAGCGGGAATCAAACCCGCGTCCATTCTCTGTTTGGGGAAAATGTGGAGACCGACATTTCCCGAAAAGGGACAAGGGGCGCCGACCCCTATAAATTTGTAACACATTGTAAATCAAACGATTTCGACGTTTTGGCCCTGGACAGGCCGCATTTAGGGAAGGCGGTGGTCCCGCCGGCATTGGGCTCCCTCCGCCCGGTGCGGCAGGCGGCTCCGTCCAGACAAAATTCTTGACAATATGGCCCGGCTCGAGTAAATGGTTGACAATATGACCATTATAATTCGCCTTAACTCAAATCTGAAAAAAATATGAAATCAATTGCCCTGACGCTTATTCTTCTTTTTTCAACAATCGGATTTTTAACCGGCTGCGACGGTGTCGATCTGACCGGGTGTGACTGCGACAAAGAGATTGATGATTTAATTGATCACCGCGGGCAGCCGGATGAAAAGGAACAGAAAATTGAAAACAGTATTCACACACTCATCTACCGGTATTTCTCGGATGGATATGTCCATACCTTTGTCTGGGGAAAAGATACCGAAAAATGCTGTGAAGAAACCTTTTCAACGTCCGGCAACACGGCGCCGGTGGCAATGAGCAACAGTGTATTTACATCGGTCAACGAACCGGTTGACATTTCGCTGCAGGCCACTGACGAGGAGAACGATCCCCTTTCTTATATTGTTATCACCAACCCGATTCATGGCACGCTGAGCGGCAGTGCGCCGACATTGATCTATCGCCCGCAGACGGATTTTATCGGGCAGGACCGTTTTCAGTTTAAAGCCAACGACGGCAAGAGAGACTCGAACATCGCCACCATCGATATCACGGTGACAGAGGCGGGCAGTGGCGGTGGCGGCAATCAAGGCAACACGCCGCCGGTGGCGCAGAACCAGACCGTTGCCACCAAGGTCAACACCGATATCAATATTTCCCTGACAGCCACCGACGCCGATAACGATACCCTGACCTACAAAATAGTAAACTCGCCCAGACACGGCGATGTTTCAGGCACCCCGCCGAATATCACCTACTCTCCGGATACGGATTATACCGGCTCGGATGATTTCAGCTTTAAAGCCAATGACGGCACGGCTGATTCCAACAGGGGCCGGGTCAACATCACCATTCAGGAATAACGCCTGCATGACGGGCCGGGAAACCGGCCCGCGGCCGCTTTTCTCAACGGCGGCCGGCCGCATAGTGGCCTTCCCGGTTGCCACGGCTTCCCCCTTGTTTATCCACGCACATTTCCAGCGTCCGGCGCCGCCGGAAAAATCCTGTTCCGAAAACTCTGGAAAACGGCTACACGCCTGATAATTTTTTAGCGGGAATCAGGCCCGTGGCGGCGGCCGAGACAATATTGCCGGCCACGCCGGGGCCGTCTCCGGCCACGTACATGCCCTTGATCCGGGTCTCCAGTTGCGGGGACGTTTCAACCTGGGTGGCAAAAAACTTGATTTCCGGCGCATAGAGAAGCGTTTCGCCGTTGGCCACCCCCGGAATAACCCGGTTGAGCGTTTCCAGCCCTTCGGTCAGGTTGGTGACGATCCGTTCCGGCAGGGCCATGGCAATATCCCCGCACACCACATTGGTCAATGTCGGTTCGATATACCCTTTCCGGACGCGATTCCACGTGCTGCGGCGGCCCCGTTTCAGATCGCCAAAACGCTGCAGAATCGGCCTGCCCCCGCCAATCAGGGTGGCAAGGTTGCCGATGGCTTCGCCATAGGCCTGATTATCGGTGACCGGCTCGGTGAGCACCACCTTGGAGAGAAAGGCAAAATTGGTGTTTTCCGATTTGCGGTGGCGATAGGCATGCCCGTTCACGCAGACGAAATGGCTGTAATTCTCAAGGGTAACAAACCCGCCGAAGTTGGTGCAGAATGTCCGCGTCTGGTCATCGTATTTGCGCGTCTGGATAAAAAAGGCGGGGTCGTAAATCGTCTCGCACAGGTCCTGCATGATATCGTTGTGCACTTCTATCCGGACACCGACCTCGATGCCCCGGTGGGTGATCCCGATGCCGTGTTTTTCAGCGATTTTGCCCATCCAGTCGGCCCCCACCCGGCCGGGGGCCAGAATGACGGCGCCGGTTGA
>CAZNZW010000132.1:0-2133 GCA_964577615.1 uncultured Desulfobacterales bacterium
CCTGTTTGCCGCATTGGCCCGTGCCAGCCGGGTTCCCACGCGGATCGTGTCCGGGGTTGTCCTGTACCGGCAGCGCTTTTACTACCACGCCTGGAACGAATCCTGTATCGATGGGCGCTGGATCAGCGTGGATTCGACGCGAAACCAGCTGCCGGCGGATTTAACCCACATCCGGCTGGTTATTGGCAATCTGGCAGAGCAGGTGCGCATCGGTGCGCTGCTGGGTAAATTATCCATTACCATCTTACCGGTGAAATCAGATGAACAAACTGGAAATTGAAAATTTAACCAAACGCTACGATGATTTTACAGCGGTGGACAACATCGATCTGGCGGTCGCCGCCGGCGAAATCTTCGGTTTTCTCGGCCCCAACGGTGCCGGAAAGACCACGACGATCAAGATGATCGCCGGCCTGTTGAAGCCGGACGGGGGGCGCATCAGCATCAACGGCCATGACCTTTCCGCCGAGCCGCTGACGTGCAAGCAGGAAACAGCGTATATACCGGACCGGCCCTGGCTCTACGAAAAGCTGACGGGCCAGGAATACCTGCAGTTCATCGGGAGCCTGTATAGTCTGGGGCGCGAGGAATTTAATCATGAAAGCGAATCCTATCTTGCGCTCTTCGATCTGATCAAATGGCGGCATCACCTGATCGAGAGCTATTCCCACGGCATGCGTCAGAAACTGATCATGACGTCGATGCTGATGCTCAACAGCCCCCTGGTAGTAGTTGATGAACCGATGGTGGGGCTGGACCCTAAAAGCGCGCGTATCGTCAAGGAGCTGTTTAGAAAACGGGCCGCCGACGGGACGGCAGTGTTTCTTTCAACCCATTCTCTGGAGATTGCCGAAGAGTTGTGCGACCGGATCGGGATCATTGCCGATGGGCATCTTCTGACTGTCGGCGACATGTCAACCCTCCGGCAGATGGCCGGACGGGAGGGGTCGAATCTGGAGGATATTTTTCTCGAGCTGACCGGCGCCTGGGAACTGAAGGAAGTCATCCATGGTCTGCGGGAGGCACGGTGAAGACCCCTCTGCTGCTCATGCCGTTCGGGAGGGGACTGGTCAACCGGTTCTGGGCGACCCGCCGGGCCCGCTGGCGAACCATCGGCATCGGGGTTGCCGGATGTGTGGTGGCGGCGGCCCTGTACGCGGTCAGCTTTCGGGTGCTCGCTTATTTCAAGGCCCAGAATGAGCTGGGTATCATCCTCAGCCTGAAAATTTTTGAAATGGCCTGGATGCTCATTTTTGCCATGCTCGTGTTTTCCAGCATGGTGTCGGGGGTTTCCGCCCTTTTTCTGTCCCGGGACAACGAAATCATCGTGGCCGCGCCGGTATCGACCGGACAGCTGTATTTCATGCGCTATCTGACCACGTCCATTTATACCGGATGGATGGTAATTGTTTTTTCCCTGCCCGTGTTCGGCGCCTATGGCTGGGTATTCCAGGCGGGTGCCGCCTACTGGCCGCTGATGCTCCTGGCCGTTTTTTCCATCTCCGCAACGGCCACTGCCGTTGGACTGGGGGTGACGGTGATACTGGTCAATCTGTTTCCGGCCCGGCGCACCCGGGATATCGTGGCGTATCTATCGCTGCTGGGCGGTATCCTGCTGTATCTGTTTGTCCGGCTCATGCGACCCGAGGAACTCGTCGATCCGGACCGTTTCCCCGATTTTATTGAATACCTGTCGGCGCTTTCCACGCCCGCTGCGCCGCTGCTGCCGCCCGGCTGGGCAACGAATCTTTTAACGGGTTATCTCCAGAACCGGCGGATTGACTGGCTGCTGGCTGCGTTGCTCTGCCTGACGCCGCCGGTGTTGTTCTTCTTCGGAGAAATGCTCATGCAGCGCCTTTTTTTTAAGGGCTATTCCCGGGGGCAGACATCGTTCGGCGGCCAGCGGACCTTTGCGCCCCCTGTGTATCACTGCTCCCGGTGGCGCTGGTTCCTGCGCAAGGAGGCCAGGATTTTTCTGCGTGACTCGGCCGAGTGGTCCCAGCTGTTCATGATCGGCGCCCTGATTCTGGTGTACCTGTACAACTTCAAGGTGCTGCCGCTGGATCGTGCCTTCATGCCAACGGTCTATCTGGCCAATCTCATCGGTTACGCCAATATCGGGCTGGCCGGATT
>CAZNZW010000133.1:0-2112 GCA_964577615.1 uncultured Desulfobacterales bacterium
CGGGCTGGGCGGTTGGCACCAAATGTACGGTCTGCACAGGGGATAATCGGGAACATGTAGCTGTCGTGTATCATACCACCAACGGCGGGACGACATGGACGGAACAGTGGAGCCCCGATCTGAATCTTGTCTTCACGGCCGTGGAATTTGCAGATGCCTCACACGGATGGGTCACCGGATTCAAGGGAAGCAGCGGCGTTCACGAAAACCCCGTATTTCACACCGCCGACGGTGGCGCCACCTGGGAGCGCCAGAGCACTGCGAATGGATTTCATGATCCGCCTGGCGGCAGTGTCTATGACCCACTTTGGGATATTCAGTTCATTGACGCCAACCGGGGATACATGGTCGGTTTTAATTATTCATCCGCCTGGGGCCCGCCGGTCTGGCGGACAATGGATGGCGGGGGGACCTGGGAAAAAGTCCATATGGCCAAGCATGAAAGCAATGGGCTATTTGGTGTTGCCGTCACGGCAACGCGGGTCGTCGCTCTGGGAGATTATGATTATATAATCATTTCCGATGATCCCTGGGGGGCTTTTCCATGGCCGCAGGGGGAGAACCTGTTCAGCCAGGCCTTCATCAATATCCATTATCGATTCGAGGATGTGTTCTTTACGGATCAAAACCACGGCTGGGCCGTGGGCCGTCGCAGTTTTGGCCCTGAGATGAACGGACAGATCATTATCAATACCCAGAACGGCGGCGCCACCTGGACCGAGCAGTATGAGCATGCTCCGAATCTGCTCACCCTTTTCAGTTACCACCGCCTCGACAGTGTTTTTTTTGTGGACAACCAAAACGGCTGGGCAGTTGGGGATTCCGTACAATTCACCGGGTCCCATGACCACCACGGGGCGATCATGCACACTGCCGATGGCGGCCAAACATGGCAGGAACAGGGCCAGGGGCTCTATGAAGGCCGGGATCGGGAGTTTTTGGATGTTCATTTTCTGGACAGCAATAATGGCTGGGCACTGGCGGACAAAAAATTTCCTGACCCGAATATCCAACTAGTACATACAACGGATGGCGGTCTTCATTGGCAATGGGTAGATACCGGCATCGAGAGAGCTGGCATGGGTGGCGGTTTTATTAATGTGCAGGGCGGGGTCCATTTTACCGATGCTCTACACGGCTGGGCGGTTGGAAATTCAGGCGTGGTGAACACGGTAGATGGGGGCGTAACCTGGACCGATCAAACATCCACAAATACTAAGTCTCTTTTTGATACGGATTTTCTCAATAACCAGGAGGGATGGATAGTTCACTCTTCCGGAAAGGCCCTGCATACCATAGATGGCGGTCTTCATTGGATTCAGGAAGATATTAATATTTCGGAAGATTTATTAGATGTACAGGTCTTTGAAAACGGTACCGGCTGGATCGTTGGCGAGGGCGGTAATATCATGTACATGACCCATCACGGCAGCCACTTCTATCAATTGAACAGCGGCACCTGGGCCGACCTCCTCGGCTTATCTTTTATCGATCATGAAAAGGGATGGATCGTCGGTGATCACGGCACCATTATTAAATTAACCCTTGCCGATGCCGATGGTGACGGCCGGGAAGATTTTGAAGACAATTGCCCGAATCTTGCCAATTTGGATCAAGCGGATTTCGACAGTGACGGAAAAGGAGACGTATGCGATTCGGATGACGACAATGACGGAATGCCGGATCTCTGGGAAAACAGCCATGGATTAAATTCAAAAAATGCGGCTGACAGAGATGAGGACCCGGACGGGGATGGATTTACCAATTACCAGGAATTCCAATTCAGGACCGACCCTCAGGTGTTTGACGCAGATGATAACAATAACGGTATTCCGGATGTGGTGGAACAGCGTCGTAAACATATCGTACCTATTCTGGAATTATTGCTGCGTCCCCCCGGCACCTCCTGACCGCCGGCAACGGTCAGGATTTTAAATAATGGTTAAACTTTTTCCCGCGCTGCGGCCGCCGGTTTGACCGGACCTTTGACCCGGCTTTTGCCTTTACCTGGCCCCTTTAAAATATAATGGAAAATAATTTACCGAACCTTCTCGTATATATACAACAGACCCTAAGCGCCTGATTCTGTACCGCCAGGGCCCTGGGGCCCGC
>CAZNZW010000134.1:0-2053 GCA_964577615.1 uncultured Desulfobacterales bacterium
AGACAATATCCCGGAGGCTCTTTTTGTCTTGTTAAAATGACCTCAAAATTGATATACGGAGAGGGTCATTCACCTTGCCCCCATCTTCGAATTAGATAAGACTATAAACATTAAGGCATCCAATGGAAAGCCCCATACATTTTAAAAACGATCAGGGTGAAAAAATTGCTGCCACCCTGCACCTGCCGGATGCCAGTACCGACCGGGGAATTGTTTTAGCGCATTGCTTTACCTGTTCCCGACATACCGGTATTTTACGACAATTGGGCAACGACCTCACCAAAGCCGGCTTTGCTGCTTTGAGATTCGACTTTTCCGGAAACGGCCAAAGCGAAGGCGAATTTTCTCAGTCAACCTATACCAAACAGATCTCCGAGACAAAGATCGCTTGTGCAACACTAGCTTCCAAGGGAGTATCTCAGATCGGCCTGGCCGGGCACAGCATGGGGGCGGTTGTTGCCTTGCTGGCATCTGCGGAAATTAATTCGGCCAAAGCGGTCTGTACGATTGCCGGCCGGCTTTCCGGGATGAATGCCATGCGGTTCTTAAACAGGGCCCAGCAAAATGAGCTTGACCAGGTCGGCCAAGTCGCGTTTACCAGCCGCGGACGGCAATTAATGCTGACCCATGATTTTTTTTCTGATGCCGATCGTTTTGATCTTCAGAAGGTCATCACCCAATTAAAATTACCTTTATTGATTGTTCATGGCGATCGGGATGAAATCATCTCTGTCGACGAGGCGTATACCGCCCATGGGTTTAACCCGGAAGGATCGGAACTGGCGATTATTTCCGAGGCCGACCACATGTTCAGTAATAAAAATCATCGTGAACGTACATCCCGAAAAATTGTTGCCTGGTTTGAGAGCCAAGTATAAACATTTTTTAAACCGCAGACGTGCGCAGAAGACATACGCAGACATTTTTGAAAAACCTACCCGGTACGACTGGAAATAAAGGAGACATCTCTAAAAATGGATCTGCCTGAAACGCTTAACGCCGAGTATATTGACAATCAGTATCAACGCTGGAAAACAGATCCTCTATCCGTTTCACAAGACTGGCAATTTTTTTTCCGTGGATTTGAAATGGCAGGGACGGGGACGCTTTCGCCCCGGCTGCCCGCTGATGATCCTGATTATGCGCTGGAACAGGCCCGCGTGGCCTCCTTGATCTATCGCTACCGGGATCTCGGCCACTTGCTGGCCTGCATGGATCCGTTATCCCCCTGCCCGACCGATCATCCATTCCTTAATTTAGATGCTTTTGATTTCTCATCAAAAGACCTCGGAAAAATTTTCTTCACACCGCAATTTTCCGATATGTCCCGTGCGACCCTGGGCGATATTATAAAATATCTTCGGGAGACCTATTGTCGATCCATCGGTGTTGAATACATGCACCTGCAGGACCCCGAGGAACGTCACTGGCTGCAAGAACGCATGGAACCCAATCGAAACCGGCCGGATCTCAAACGGTCCGATCAGATCCGGATTGTAAAGATGCTGAAGGCATCCGCCCTGTTCGAACAGTTTTTAAATAAAAAATACGTCGGCATCACCCGGTTTTCCCTTGAAGGGGGAGATGTCATAATCCCCTTGCTGGACATGCTGGTCGACCATACGGCGGCCAACGGCTGCCGGGAAATCATTCTGGGGACCGCCCATCGGGGACGGTTGAATATTCAAACCCATATTCTCAAGCGGCCCTTTGAAGAAATTTTTGAGGAATTTGAGAGTTGTTACGATCCCGAGCAATTAATAGGAACCGGGGATGTCAAATATCACAACGGGTATATTGCCGATATAACCACCACGGCCGGCCACCCGATGCGGATTTTTCTGGTCAATAATCCCAGTCACCTGGAGGCGGTGGACCCGGTAGTGGAAGGAATTGCCCGGGCGCGGCAGGATATGCACGCGCAGGGTAAAAAAACCATCCTCCCGATCCTGTTGCACGGCGATGCCGCCTTTGCCGGCCAGGGCGTGGTGTTTGAAACCCTGAACATGTCCCAACTGGCGGGATATCAAACCGGGGGCACGATTCATATCGT
>CAZNZW010000135.1:0-2008 GCA_964577615.1 uncultured Desulfobacterales bacterium
TAACGGGGCCGGGAACCTGGTGGAAAAGATCGATGCGAAAAACCAGAAGACCGGGGATGTTTACGACAATCCGGGCAGACTGGTCGAAATCCGGTATTATGCCACAGCCGGGGATACCACGCCGACAAAGACGGTGAGCCTCACCTATGCGGAATGGCAGAATGGGGAATGGGGTCCCGCCTTGAATCGAGTTATAGGCGAATCACCGGTCACAGCTGTTTTTAAATTGAACTTTTCTCGGGTTAGTTGTAAAAGTAACCAGACAGTAATGGTAACTGAAAAGGAGGTTTTCCATGAGTATCAAAGTATTGATTACCCGAACAGTCCCCCGGAACAAATCCCGGGAAATGATCCAGCTGTTCAGGAACATGCGCGCCCTGGCCACCGTGCAGCCCGGCTATATTTCCGGCGAAACCATGAAAAGCAGCGATCGGCCGGACACGTTTCTCGTCATCAGCAGCTGGGAATCCGCCGATGACTGGGAAAAATGGCTGCTCAGCAGGGAACGACAGGTAATTCAGAAAAAGATAGACGCATTGCTGGGCGGCAACACCTCGTATGAAATGTTTCACTATGGTTTTAAAGAGTAATCGCCGGCCGTTAATTTTTTACTGAGCGCTTCGAACAGCATGCCGTACGCTTTCCGGGCCAGGGTAAAACTCGTTAACCGCCAGAACTCATTGGGGGCATGAATATTCTCGTCATTTAATCCAAACGCGAAATTGACCGTGTACACATTGAGTACCTGCTGAAACAAGGCACAGACCGGTATCGTCCCCCCATTGCGCAGATATAGGGGCGCTTTGCCGTAAAGAGCCTGATGAACGGTATATGCGGCCTGATTACCCGGATGGTCGTAAGGGATTGTGTAGGGATTTGCCTGGCTGGGATATTCGTGCACGGCGATGGTTACGCCGGGCGGGGTATGTTTTTCCACATGCCTTTCAACCAGGTCAATGATCTGTTCCGGCTGCTGATCCGGCACCAGGCGGCACGAGATTTTCGCATGGGCCTCGCCGGGGAGTACGGTTTTGACCCCTTCCCCCTGGAACCCGCCCCAGATGCCATTGAACTCGAGCGTCGGCCGCACCCAGGCCCGTTCATACGTGCTGTACCCCGGCTCCCCGAACAGGGTATCGACGCCCAACTCCCGCTGATAGCGGGCGGCATCAAAGGGCACGGCGTCAATCTGGGCTTTCTCGGTCTTACTGATGGCGCGCACTCTGTCGTAAAAGCCGTCAATCAGAATACGCCCGTCCTTCCCGTGCATGGTTGCCAGCACCTGGATCAGCGCCTGGATCGGATTTAAAATAGATCCACCGTAGACACCGGAATGGACATCACCCGCCGCCCCCTTGACATCAATTTGAAGCGCGCAGATTCCCCGCAGACTTGTCAATATGGCAGGTTGATCTTCTTCCCATTGTCCCCCGTCAGCACTGATAACCAGATCACAGGCCAGTCGTTCTTTTTGCGTGGCCATCCATTCGGGCAGTTGAGGGCTGCCGATCTCCTCCTGGCCTTCAAAGAAAAATTTGAGATTCACCGGCAATTCACCGCAGCTTTTCAAAATGGCTTCGGCGGCAATGATCGGCGCCAGCATGTTGCCCTTGTCATCCGATACCCCGCGTGCATAAATGCGGTTATTTTTAATGGTGGGTTCAAATGGCGGATTGTCCCACAGGTCCAGGGGGTCCACCGGCTGGGTGTCGAAATGGCCGTAAATCATGATGGTCGGTTTATCGCCGGCGTCAAGCCAGTCACCGTATACCACCGGGTGCCCGCCGGTGGGCAGAATTTCAACATGGTTGATTCCGGCAGCGCGAAGACGCTTTGCCACCCATTCAGCCGCCTGCTGAACGTCCTTTTTATTTTCCGGCGAGCTGGAAATACTGGGAATACGCAAAAAATCCATCAACTGATCAATGTAGGTGTCTTGGTGAAGCACCAGATATTCCTGCCAGGGTATTGTCACGTCATCCTCCTTTTCAATAGCATAATGACTTAT
>CAZNZW010000136.1:0-1996 GCA_964577615.1 uncultured Desulfobacterales bacterium
AATTTCAGATCCCGGAGGTATCGCCGTTTGACGTGGAGATTAAGAGATGATCCGGCGGCTGGTTCCTCTTGTTGTCGGGGCGGTCCTTTTGCTCGACAGCGGAGCGCTGCACGCCGCCCACTGGACCACGCCGGAAAATTTTGAAAAGGCCCAGATCGCGGCGGAAGCATCGGTGGCCCGCGGCCCGCACCGAGTCGAGATCGATAATCCCGTTGCCGTGGATATTGTCCCGGTGATCGTTGACATAGAGGGGATATCCGTGGCTGTAGGCGAACGCGGCAGCGATATTGCCGCCGCCGTGATTTCCGTGGACCGGGCCATGACCGATCTGGACGCGAAAATAATCGACCAGGCCATTGTGATCGATCTTTCCAGCGATGTCCTCTTTGGTTTTGACCAGTCGGACATCCAGCCGGCGGCGGCAGCCACCCTCGACAAGGTGGCCGTGATCATCCAGACCAAAAGCACCGGACAAATCCTTATTGAAGGACATACCGACGCCAAAGGGAGCAAGGCGTACAACCAGAAACTGTCCGAACGGCGCGCTGCGGCGGTCAAAAGCTGGCTGGTGGATCACCACCGCCTCAATTCCGATCGGTTGGTCACCAAAGGATGGGGGGAAACCCGGCCCGTCGCACCGAATACCCATGAAGACGGCAGCGACAATCCCGGGGGCCGGGCCCGCAACCGGCGGGTCGTTATCACCCTGTCAACAGTGAAATAGGGGCTTCGATCTGATGCGTATCGATAAATTGCTGAAGGTCAGGGTGGGTAATCAGGGGCGACGGTATCTCTGTTTATAGCAGTAGACCTCCGGATATCCAGCAATCAGGCAGCGGCCAGTGGTGATTATTATGCCATATAAACGGTAATTGCGCCACTTGATTTGGCGCAATACTTAAGACGGTTGGCCGATTTCCAGAAGGTGCCTCCATCACGGACCTCAGTGAAACGTTGCGCAAACTTGCCCGCCGCGCTTTACAGCGCCGCCTGGCAAAGCTCATTGATTAGGAACGCCAGGCTGTCACGGAACGGAGGCATCGAAACCGATCTGGTCGGTTTTCAGGAAGGCAACATGGCACGTTATCATCTCCGGCCTTCTCTATACAAAGCCTGGCATGACAACTGGGCCGATCCTTGGAGCGACTTCTTCTACCACCAGAAGCCTCATTAAAAGCTTCTCCACCCGTATAACAGGCGGCCTTAAAAAACCTTCTCAGCGTCGGAAACATTCCACAGCGACTGAAAGATTCGTATAGCGCAAAGCCCGCCCGTCAGGGCCACGTTCCGCGAGGCGATTTATTTGAGTTCGTTTTCTTTTCCGCAAATATTTCTATTCAGTGCTAAACGGACAGACACAACTGTCGTTTTTCTCGCCGGTTCATACGCCGGACTCTTTACCAGAGGGGTGAATTCAGGTCCAGATTAAATCCCGGCCAAAAGCGATATCAATTTGACACCCAGGCCGGTATCACATATAAAAAATGCGCCCTCATCACTAACTTGGCCCCTGGGACTGTTGCCGGGGGCAGATCGGAACTGGAAAAACCATATGAATTTTCAATCCCTGCTCCTGATTGCACCGCCGATCTTGATCGCATTGACCGTTCACGAATTTGCCCATGCCTATGCGGCCTATAGATATGGCGACGATACAGCCAAACAACTGGGCCGCTTAAGCCTGAATCCACTTCGCCATCTCGACCCACTGGGTACGGTCATGATTTTCCTTGTCCATTTCGGCTGGGCAAAACCCGTACCGGTAAACCCTGCCCGATTGAAAAATCCCAAAAAAGACATGCTCTGGATCAGTGCTGCCGGTCCATTGTCAAATATGGGCCTGGCGCTGATCAGCGGACTGGTGTTTCGGCTCCTGATTGCCATTACCGGAAACGGCAATCCGCTTACAGGTATCATGGAGCTTCTGCTTTATTCAGTGCTTATGAGTCTGCAGATTAATCTGGCCCTGGCCATTTTCAATATTCTTCCGATTGCC
>CAZNZW010000137.1:0-1893 GCA_964577615.1 uncultured Desulfobacterales bacterium
ATCGGGCTCGCCATTCTGGAATTGTTTCGCTACCTGGGTCTGGTGGGGTTCGAATATCACCTGCCGGTATTTGTGGACAAAAGTTTTGTCATCGCCGGTACATATGTGGACTTTCAGCGGATCGCCATCGTGGTCTTCAGCGCCGTTTTAATCGTGGCCCTCTGGTTTTTTACCCACCATACCGCCATTGGTCTGGCGTTCAGAGGGATCGCCCAGGATGAACGCACCGCGTTGACCTTCGGGATTGATTCGAACAAGATGGCCACGTTGAGCATGGCCATGGGCGCCGGCCTGGCCGCACTGGCCGCGATTTTCATCATTCCGCTGGGCAGTATTTCGCCGGGCGAAGGCTATGATGTGCTGATCAAGGCCCTGGCGGTGTGTATTATCGGTGGACTGGGGAGTACCGGCGGTGTCATTGCAGCCAGCTTTATCGTCGGTTTTGCCGAACGGTTTACCGATACCTATATCGGTTCCCACTGGACCATGATTGTCAGTCTTGCCGCCATCCTGATCGTGCTCACCGTTAAGCCGTCCGGCCTGTTTGGCAATCAGAAGGAACTGGAAGAAAGGATTTAGAACCCATTGAAAAAAAGAAAAGAGCGCATTGACCGGGGGATACGGATCCGGTCCCGCGACATCTTCGCCCTTTGTTCCTGGCGGGAGATGCTCTATCTTTCGGCGCCGCGCCTGCTTCCCGTGGTCGTTTGCCTGACATTGCCCCTTGTATTGGGTGTGTACTGGCAAAAGGTCCTGCTCTCCGTGGCCGTATTTGCCTTGCTGGCTATCAGTTGGGATATCCTGGCCCAGACCGGAATGGTCTCCCTGGGTCAGGCCCTGTTTTTCGGCATCGGGGCATACATTGCCGGCGCCCTGAATCACTACTTCGGCCTGTCACCGTTTATCACCATCCCTGTGGCAACGATCCTGGGCGGGCTGGTCTCTACGCTGTTACTGCTCCCCGTGCTTCGGCTGCGAGGGATCTATTTTTCGATGGTCACCCTCATCATTCCGCTGATGCTGGTCCGGGTGATTGAAGCCACGAAAGTATTCGGCGGCACCGAGGGCCTGAGCGGAATGACGCCGCTGCCGTCGCGGTGGATAGAGCTCTACCTGATCATGGGTGGCCTGCTGCTGGTGTTGTTCGGGTTTCGCCGGATGATGGATTCGGATTACGGGCTGGTCCTCAAGGGGATCAACGATAATGATCGATCCGTGATCAATGCGGGAATTAACATCTACTGGTTCAAAACCCAGGCCCTGTTTATCGGCGGGGCCATCGGCGCGTTCGCCGGGGCGTTTATGACCCATGTCTACATGTTTGTCGGCATGCCGGTCTTTGCCCTGGACTACTCCATTCTGCCCATTGCCGCGGCCGTCGTCGGCGGGCCGGGAACACTTGCCGGGGCGACCTTCGGTGCTTTTTTACTGGTGCCCCTGTCCGAAGCCCTGCGCGGATTCGGGGGACTCAGGATTGTATTATACGGGGTGTTTCTGGTGATTTTTATTGTGGCCCTGCCCGAAGGTATCTTTCACTATATCCAGCGAAAGTACCACCAGTTCGAACGCTGGGTGGAGGTGGAAAATGACTGATGGGCCGATCCTGAAAGTCGTCGATCTCAGTAAATCATTTGGCGGTGTCCGGGCGCTTCACCAGGTGAATTTTTCACTGAATCCGGGTGAACTGATGGGCGTTATCGGACCCAATGGCTCGGGGAAAACCACCCTGGTCAACCTGATTACCCGGTTTGTCAAACCGACTTCCGGGGCTGTTTTTTTCAAGGGGAACAAGATCAGCCATCTGCCGCCCTACCGGATTGTGCGCCTGGGGATTGCCCGGACGTTTCAGATGGTGAAGCCGTTTTATAATCTTCCGGCGTACAAGAACATGAT
>CAZNZW010000138.1:0-1877 GCA_964577615.1 uncultured Desulfobacterales bacterium
ACGTCAGTTATTTCGACGCCCTGGGTCCGGAAGTCACGCTGCAGTGGACCATGGGGTGCGGTAATGATGTCGGCCTGGTTACCAGCAGCGCCGACCCCGTTCCCGAACCGGCGACAATGCTGCTCTTTGGCATCGGCCTGATGGGTATGGCGGCATTTGGCCGCAAACGGAAAAAATCCGAAAAATAGGAAAAATCCGTTTCAGCTTGGCAACAGCTAACAAAACCGGAAAACAGGGCCCATGGAATTTACTTTCATTCGTCATTGTTTTCCGGTTTTATTTTTCACAAAGTGGATCCATTGCTGTTATTGTACCGGCTGTGGAATTTATTTCACATGCCACCTGAAAACCATAACATTTTTTTCATATTTTTCATTTTATAACGGGGTCAATCCGCCCCGGTCATGCCCGGTCAGACATGAAAAAATCTATTACTGTTCGAATAAACAGCATATTTCGCAAGCACCGATAATACAGAATTATTCTGGCACCCTTTTTGCTTTATCTATTATTTAATTATGTAAAACAGATACTCGAGGAGGGATGCGATGAAACAACTGGGCCTTTTAATATCTTTGATCGCCATTATTATTACCGGGTTTACCGTATCGACCCCCGTGCCTGAGTCCTTTGCAATGATGATTTTCGGCGTCGGCCTGATCGGTCTGGCCACGGCAGGACGAAAAGCGCTCGCTAAATAAATACTATCCATGTGAGCAACCGGCCCGTGCCGGATGTTCACGCTTTTCGTGTCTCACGGTACCCTGGCGCGGCGTCCAGGCCGTTGCCATTCTCTCTCTTCCTTCTTCGTATTCCATCTCCGCCACAATCTGACATATTGACAGTCGTCGCAAATCATCCACACCTCTGCCTGTCCGGCATACCGGACGCCCTGTCACTGTTCTGTAACACTAGAAATCACCGTGGACAGACATCTAAATCCATTGACCGCCAATCCATTGTTCTGATACAGTATTTTCACTCATGTGGGTACCCTTCTTCTATTTTCTGAATATCGTCCTTTTACTCGGCGGCCTGATCGGTTTCCGTCTCGGCAGCGTTGAGCGGCGCTTTTCCCTTGCCCTGGTTCAGGTTCTTCTAAGCCTGCCCCTTCTGGCCGGAGAATACTTCTATCTGACCACGCGCCTGACAACACCTGCCAGCACGTCTATGGTCCTGTTTTCCGAAATTATCTTTACCCTTATCTGGCTTGCCCTGGCCCGGCATCTGCATCAGACCACTGCTGCCGTTGCAGGAACCCGCCAGCACCACTTTTTTCTTGAAATCGGCATCGGGGCCACGGTGGCCGCAGCCGCCGCATACTTTCTGATTTATCACTCTGTTCCCCGCATATCCGATGATGTCCTGACTTTTCCCATCTACAGCCCGGTTTACTTTGCAGCGGTATTTACCCTGATCACTGTTTTGTACGCCGCCTGGCGCCTGGAACAATTCTGGCATGCACTCAATTCCACTCGGCGCTGGGAGTACAAATTTTTCATGGTCGGCAGCTATCTGGTCTGCGGTGGTCTGGCCTGGCAGGCCTCCTACCGGCTCACTTACCTCACCATTGCGCCGCACCACCTGCAACTGCTGGCCACGCTTCTGCTGTGCGGCTGGCTGCTGGTCACTTATGCCGTAACCCATCACCGGTTGCTGAATCGAAAAATCTTCGTATCCCGCAAGGTAATCTATTCCTTTGTCGTTCCCTCCCTTCTGGCCGCCTACCTCCTGGGTTTCGGCGTTATCACGCTGATTATGCGCACTTTCGGGATGGAACTGACCTTTGTGCTGAAATGGCTCTGTCTGGCTCTGGGATTTTCGGCCGTGGGCCTCTTTATCTTTTCCGGAAAAATCCGCCGGCGGATTCACTTTTT
>CAZNZW010000139.1:0-1734 GCA_964577615.1 uncultured Desulfobacterales bacterium
GGACATGTTTTATCCCGTTTGACAGCCGGTCCCTTGAATGATAAAAATTTTTGCTCGGATGGAATCGTACGCGGCCGGTTTCCCGGATAACCGCGCACTATAAAATTTTTCACTCTCCCGGACAGAAAACAGAGCCGGATTTAGATAAACGGGCCCTCAAATCCGTACAGGAACTCTTTTTGCTAAACAACGCCATCATCAGAATCGACCAGATTTCCCTGGCCTTTGGCGGTGTCGAGGCGCTCAATGACGTCAGCGCTGAGATAAAAACCGGGGACATTACGGCCGTCATCGGCCCCAATGGCGCTGGCAAGACCTGTCTGCTCAATTGCATCAGCCGGTTTTATACGCCCCAAAAAGGACGGATCTTTTTCGAAGATACTGAAATCACGCAAATCGCCACCCATGGGATCGCCCGGCTGGGCATTGCCCGGACATTCCAGAATGTGGAGCTGTTCAAAGGGATGACCGTTCTGGATAATATCAAGCTGGGGCGGCATGCCTTTTTAAAATCGAATATTTTTTCCGATATCATCTATTTCGGGAAAACCCGGCGGGAGGAACTGGCCCTTCGCCGGGAGATTGAAGAAACGATTATCGATCTGCTGGAAATTGAATCGATCCGTAAAAAGGTGGTGGGTACGCTCCCCTATGGCCTCCAGAAACGGGTGGAAATGGCCCGGGCCCTGGCCATGCGGCCCAGGGTGCTGCTTCTCGATGAACCGATGGCCGGAATGAACCTGGAGGAAACCGAGGACATGGCCCGCTTTATCCTCAATGTCAACCGCATGTGGAACGTCAGCATTATCCTGGTGGAGCACGACATGGGCGTGGTGATGGATATATCGGATCATGTCTGTGTATTGGAATTCGGTCGAAAAATCGCCGATGGCACCCCCGGCGAGGTTCAGAAAAACCCCCAGGTTATCAAGGCCTACCTGGGAGACGATGAAAAGGCGTATTCACGTTTATAAATGATATGAAATCATCCCCCTCCAAAGAAGCCACGACCCTGCCCGCGTTATTGGTAAAAAACGCCCGGCAGTTCGGCGATCATCGGGTGGCATTGCGGGAAAAAGAATACGGCATCTGGCAACCGGTCACCTGGAACGGATACCTGACCCATGTGCGTGATTTTGCTCTGGGTCTGATTGATCTCGGATTACAGCCCGGCGATACGGTCGGAATCATCGGCAATAACCGGCCCGAATGGGTCTATGCCGAGCTGGCTGTCCAGGCCGCCGGCGGGATACCCTTTGGTATTTTTCAGGATGCCATTTTAAATGAAGTGTCGTACATCATTAATCACTCCCAGGCCAAAATGATCGTGGCCGAAGATCAGGAACAGGTGGATAAAATCCTTGATCTGGCCGACCAGCTTCCCCGGATTGATAAAATCATCTATACCGATCCCAAAGGGTTGTGGGATTACAAAGAAGATAACCTGGTCGAATTCTGCGACGTGGAGAAACTGGGGCAGAAACGGCACCGGAAACAACCGGACCGGTTTGAAAAAAATATCAACGCCCTGGATGAAGAGGATCTGGCCATTATCTGTTATACGTCGGGGACCACCGGCAACCCCAAGGGGACCCTGCTGACCCATAAAAATATCATCAGCATGGTGGCCGCATTAAATGAAGCAGATCCCAAATACCCGGATGACCAGTTCCTGTCTTTCATCCCTTTGCCCTGGATCGTTGAACAGACCATGAGTGTTTTTTCGGCGCTGTA
>CAZNZW010000140.1:0-1606 GCA_964577615.1 uncultured Desulfobacterales bacterium
TGGTGATCCGGGTAATGCGGCCATCGGATACGTGCACCCGCAGCAGACAGCGGGCCCCGCAATCGTATGAGCACGTCGTGGTGATGATTTTTTCGTGGGTTTTGGCTGACATGCCGCATTTATCCTTGAAACCGTATTAAAAATCAACCTGAAACCGGATGGCAAACATGTTCCGGCGAACCAGCGCCCATTCTGGATAAATTTGCAAAAACAGGAAAGCGGATATAAACAAATCAGGCAAAAAGAAATCATCGGGAAAGGAGAAAGGCCATGGCACTAACACTGTTTGAAAAACGGATCATCGCGGCCGAGGCCCTGGCGCCGGTATTGAAAGCATTCATCGACGCGCTGGGTTTTGAAAAGGTCAGGGATACCCTGGCCCGGGTCAACAGGGACGCCGCCCGGCAAGACGGCTGCCAGCTGGCCCGAAAACTGGGATCCGCCACCCTGGCCGATTTTTTTCATGAATCCAGAAACTGGGGCGCCGGCGGAGCCCTGGAAGAGGAAGTCCTGGAACAAACCGACACCACGTTTTTCTTTAATGTGACCCGCTGTCGATTTGCCGAAGCGTATGAGGCGATCGGCGTAAAAGACCTGGGGGTGGCCCTCTCCTGCGGCCGCGACTTCAGTTTTATTGAGGGGTTTAATCCCAAAATCAAACTGGTCCGAACGCAGACGATCATGGAAGGGGCTTCCATATGTGATTTTCGCTACTATCTTGAATGATGGCAGGCGATATTCGATTGGCCCGAAGAATTAATGGTGCTTCTCCTGCAAAACGGGAGAAGCACCATTTTTATGTGGATTCTGATCCGGTTACAACCCGGCGGACAGTGCGCCCACCATATGTTTCATATCCATGGGGTCGCCGCTGGGATGCAGCACGACCATCACCATCTGCCATTTCCCCACAGGCGATGCACTGAGAGATGACGTGTACGATCCATTGCCTTTGGCATCGGTTTTAAACATATACGGCGCCTGCCCGGCCCCGGTTTTGGATTTATTCGGTTTCATGTTGACAAACCATACCGTATAAACGCCATTCGGTTCCAATCCTCTGGCATCTATGCTGATATCGGTTTCACTGACAACCGCCGTTCCTTCAGCGCCAGGGGATTTCGGGGTGGCTTTCAGCCTGTATTCGCTGCCACATCCCGCCCAGACATACGAACCGATCCCCAGAACCACCAGACAAACGGAAATGGCGACAATCTTGACCATTGATTTATTTTTTTGAGATTTCATTTGATTGACTCCTGTATTTTATTATGAATGAAGGCTGTTTCAGCCGTTGACATGCCAGATACCGAAACGGAATCAGATGGATTCCAGCCAGGATCGGTATGGCCGTTAAAAATTCAGTCGGATACGGGTGGGGAACCTTACAAATAAGAAAGATGATTGATGAAAGGCCGTAAGGCTGTCAGGCAGGGAGAATCGTTCTTTGGCCGCCGGTAAATATCAATAATCTGTCGGGCTTCGCTATGCTCAACGCCAGCCGACGGAATCCGACCCGCGAGGCTTTCGTCGCGTGTCAGACTCCGCCTTGCGGCTTCGCCCTTGCCGTCAGCTGATACGTGTGCTTATAAATACGAAGACTTAT
>CAZNZW010000141.1:0-1570 GCA_964577615.1 uncultured Desulfobacterales bacterium
TCAACGTCTGTTTCCCGGCACTGTTGGTGACCACAATCTGTCCGGTTTTTCCGCCGGCGTCCGGAATTAAAACAAAGACTGCCTCTGGTGCGGGCGTATGCCTGGGCCGGGGAGCGGCACATGCCGCCAGTATCATCAGCCCGACGGCTGGCCAGAATACCCTCAATCTCCTCATCGACACATTCCTCCCCTGCTCCCCGAATTGGCCGGGCGCGCGGTTACGATCTGATAAAACTCAGATCACTGCCGGTGCCATCGGCAAACCGGACAGCAATCTGTCTGAATTCATCCTGGCACATTAAGAAGGCCCGTACAATATCCGGATCCAGATCCTTTCCGCTCCGGGATTTCAGATAATCCGCCACCGCTTTATGCGACATGGCCGCTTTGTAAGTCCGCCGGCTGATCAGAGCATCGTAAATATCGGCAAGGGCCATAATCCGGCCGTATAGGGGAATGTCTTCTGCCGTCAACCCCTGGGGGTATCCGGACCCATCCCATTTTTCGTGATGGGTATAGGCGATGATCCGGGCAATGGCGAAGAACGAATTCCTGCCCAGCTTGGCCTCGGCCGCATCGAAAATCAATTTGCCATAGACCGTGTGCTGTTTCATCACTTCGAATTGTGCCGCCGTCAGTTTACCAGGATTTTTCAAGACCGAATCGGGCACGCCGACCTTGCCCACATCGTGCAGCGGCGAGGAATAAAAAAGCAGCTCGACGGTTTCATCGTCCAGCAGCGTCCCATATTTTTTTTTGTCCTTCTGTAAATATTCGGCCAGATGTTTAACATAGTATTGGGTGCGTTTGACGTGGCCACCGGTTTCCGTGTGCCGCGTTTCAATCACCATGGCAATGGTTTCCAGCGTCACGGCCTGTACTCGGGCCAGCTCCCGGGTGCGCTTTTTCCCCTTGCGTTCTTCCCGCCAGAACTTAAGGGCCGACAGAAAAGAGAAATTGACGGCAAAGATGGCCATGGGAATAATCGGGGAAATAAAAATCCCCCGGCTGCCGAGAAGCCAGCCGGACGCGGTCCACAGGGCCGCCACACTGACAACAAAAGCCAGAATATTCCATATCGCCCGGCCATAGGCCAGCAGAACCGCCGACAGAATACCGATGAGGATACCGAGGATCAACTCCACGCCCCGCATCCATTGGGCCCTCTGGAGAAAATCACCCTGGATGATATTATCCACGATGGCGGCATGGGCTTCAACACCGGGAAAAAACGGATCAAACGGCGTGGTATAAAAATCCTTCAGTCCCGCGGCCGAGGTGCCGATAAAAACGATATGCCCGTTGATCTCCGTTTTGGATACCCGGCCGTCCAAAAGTCTGGCCGCTGAAATGTGTCGAAAGGTATTTTCCGGCCCCCGAAACCGAATGAGGAGGTTTCCCCTCTCGTCCAGTGGAATAACCCGGCCATTCAGGGTCACGGACTGAACCCCGTTCGCGTCCATGCGCAGCAGCATCTGTTTGGAATCAAAGGCCTGGATCAGTGTCGCCAGTGCCAGGCTGGGATAAATTTTGCCATTAAAGGCCATCAGCAGGGGCACCCGTCTGAGTG
>CAZNZW010000142.1:0-1529 GCA_964577615.1 uncultured Desulfobacterales bacterium
CCGGATCATCTCTTAATCTCCACGTCAAACGGCGATACCTCCGGGATCTGAAATTCGATCTCGTCCACGCCCTCGGGCGGGGCCGGGAATTTGAACCAGAGAATTTTCACTGGATGATCCTCTTCAAGTTTCAGCGCCGGCACCTTGTTTTTTTTCATCTGCTTTTTGAGTGCCTGCAGATCGACCGGCTCGCAGATATAGTCACCGACCACCGGGGATGCCAGCCAGTTTCCCTCCTTGTCCTTGAGGACGAAATAGCGCTTGCCGTCGGCGATATAAAAGACGCTGCCGACCTTGAACTTGATCGGTATATTCCTTACCCTCAAGTCCATGGACGGATGTTTGCCATCCAGTTTCAGGACTTCCGCGGGATGAGTATAGCGTACCGCCAGGGTGAGGACGTTGTTCCGGATCTTGGCCTTGACCAGCTCAACCCTGGATCCGCCGGGACCGAACTGCTCGTCCAGCACTTTTTTGGCCATGACCGTACCGGTGCAGGCCAGCATCATTGCAACCAGAGACAACAGCAGGAAAATCTTTTTCATATTCGGCTCCTTTCTCATTTCAGCGTTCGTCGCAGTCAACACGCCGGTTGATGGTATTTTCAATGGCGATGCGCCCCGCCGCCAGACAGCTCAGTATTCGATCACGGCCGCCCCCCAGGTAAACCCGATGCCCGTGGTCAGCAGAACCACGGAGTCTCCTTTGCTGATTTTCCGGTCCCGAACGGCCTGATCAAGATTAAAAAAGATATCCTGACCGCCGAAGTGCCCGAAGCGCTTCAGATACGTTGCTGATGATTTTACCATGGGGATGGCGAGTTGTTCAAGCAGTAGTTCCTGGACCTTCAGGTTGGCATTGACCATGGAAAAAAAAGCCACATCCGTGGAAGTAATACCGGCTTTTTTCATCGCTTCCCGGACCGTTTCCACCATGACGGGGATATAAATCTCCTTGAATTCATGCCGCGCCCGTTCCGGGTCCAGGCACTGGTAGATATGCATGTCTTTTTTCAGTGTATCACTGGAAGCCGGTTGTCGCAGGCCGCCGGCCGGAACTCCCCAGAGATCATGATATTCCCCCCTGGTGATGATTTCGCTGGCCAGGGGCTTCAGATCCGGGTGGTCTTTCCGAAGAACGACGGCGCCGCCCCCATCGCCGAAAAAGACCGAATCAGCCGAATGGTGGCGGGTGAACTGGCTCCATTTGTCACCGGTCACCAGCATCACCGTGTCACACCCTTCCCCCAGCGCGATCTGGGCTTTGGCCACCTGCAACCCGGTGAGCATGCCGCTGCATCCCTGCACCAGATCAAAGGCCGCGGCCCGGTGAGCCCCGATGGCCTGCTGGATATTGCCGGCGGACGGCGGTGAAATATAGTCGGGCACGCCGGCGCCGCAATAAATAATGAGGTCAATGTCTCCGGGATCCATATTGCCATTGTTCAGGGCCGCCTGGGCGGCTTTGATGGCCATCTCACCGGGAAATTCATCGGCCGCCGCTTCCCTGACGGTTTCGGCACCGGCGAA
>CAZNZW010000143.1:0-1524 GCA_964577615.1 uncultured Desulfobacterales bacterium
AACAATGATTCATCGCGGGCCGGATGAAGAAGGGATTCATTGCCGGGAAAATATCGGCCTGGCCATGCGGCGGTTAAGCATTATTGACCTTGAGACGGGCAGCCAGCCGATATCGAATGAGGATGGAACCATCTGGATTGTCTGTAACGGTGAGATTTACAATCACCGTGAATTGAGAGAAACGCTTGAGAAGAAGGGGCATGTTTTCAAAACCCGTTCAGATGTGGAGCCGATTCTTCATGCCTATGAGGAATATGGTGAAGCATGTGCCCGGAAGCTGAACGGGATGTTTGCGTACGCCATCTGGGATCAGAATAAAAATATTTTTTTGGCCGCCAGAGATCATGTGGGTATTAAACCGTTTTACTACTATTTTGACAAACAGCGTCTGGTCTGTGCGTCTGGAATAAAAGCGATCCTGCAAAACAGGGATATTCCCCGGAACATCGACCTCAGGGCGCTGGATCATTATCTTACTTTTGAATATACGCCCAGTCCGCTGACGATATTTGAAAAGATAAAAAAACTGCCGCCCGGTCATTATTTAACGCTGCGGCAGGGGCAGTTGCACGTAAACAAATATTGGGCCATAGAGAATTCGCCGTCGCAATTAGGACCGGCGGATCTAATGGATCAGATCCGTACCCTGCTCGGGGATTCCGTTAAACGGCAACTGATGAGCGATGTTCCCCTGGGGGCGTTTCTCAGCGGGGGCATCGATTCAAGCATTCTTGTTGCGCTGATGGCTCGGGAAATGGATCAGCCGGTGAAAACCTTTTCCATCGGATTTAAGGAATCGACATACAATGAACTGGCTTACTCCCGCGCTGTGGCAAAAAAATATGGTACCGATCATCATGAATTTATTATTGAACCGGATGCAGTGAATTTAACGGAGGAGTTGCTGGGATATCTTGATGAACCACTCGGTGATTTTTCGATTTTCCCCACCTATCTGGTCTCCAAGATGGCCAGGCAGCACTTTACGGTGGCGCTTTCCGGGGATGGCGGCGACGAATTATTCGGCGGATACGATACATATATTGCCGATAAAGCGGCGCGCTACTGCCGCTTTTTGCCGGAAAAAATCCACCAGGCAACTATTGCCAGACTGTTCAACATGCTCCGGCCGTCTGCCAAAAAGAAGGGGGTGATAAATCGGGCTAAGCGATTTGTCGAGGGGATGGCCTTGCCGGCTGATCTGCGCCATGCCCGGTGGATGGTTTTTCTGTCTTCTGCCGAGAAAAGACAATTGTATCAATCGGAACTCAGCCGCAAACTGGCAACACATTCCGAATATGAATACATTCTGCGGTATTTTACAGAAGCGGAAACATGTGGCATTCATGAAGATTTGAACAAACAGCTTTACGTTGACTTGAAAACCTATCTCCCCGACAATATTTTAGTGAAAGTGGACCGGATGAGCATGGCCACTTCTCTGGAGGCCCGGGTACCGTACCTTGATTATCGTTTCGTTGAACTGGCCACCTCCATCCCGGGGAATATGAAACTTAAGGGGAC